>NZ_JBEXZT010000004.1:0-559563 GCF_040631275.1 Streptosporangium sp. NPDC020145
GCCGTCCGACCCCCCCCCCCCCACACCCCCCACACCCCCCCCCCCCCCCCCCAAGCCGAAACCCCTCACGCACGGCACCGGTAAGGCCCAAGCCGACACTCCTCACGCTTGGGGCCGATCGAGTCGATCGAGCTTTCCGACGCCCGGAGTGAGGGTTTGACCTCGTGCTTTACCGGCGCCGTGTGGGAAGGGTTTCGGCTTGGGCGCGTCGGTGCTTGGACTGAGGAACGCAGGAGCGAAGCGACGGAGTGACGAGGGAAAGCACCGACTCGAAGCGCCCAAGCCCGCGACGCCGAAGGCGGCGCAAGGAGACACAGCGACGAGGGAAAGCGCCGACTCGGAGGCGCCCAAGCCCGCGACGCCGCCAGGCGTCGCAAAAATAATAGATAGCCTGTGGTTCATCGATCCCTGCTAGCTAGGAGTAGCCGTGCTGCTGCGCATGTCGTCGTTGTTTCTTCGAACCCTGAGGGACGACCCGGCAGACGCGGAGGTCCCGAGCCACAAACTGCTCGTCCGCGCCGGTTATGTTCGTCGTGTCGCACCCGGCGTCTACTCCTGGCTGCCGCTCGGCAAGAGAGTCCTGGAGAACGTCACGCGCATCGTGCGCGAGGAGATGGACCGGATGGGCGGCCAGGAGGTCCTCTTCCCCGCCCTGCTGCCCCGGGAGTACTACGAGGCCACCGGCCGCTGGACGGAGTACGGCGACACGCTCTTCCGTCTCAAGGACCGCAAGGGCGCCGACTACCTGCTCGGCCCCACCCATGAGGAGATGTTCACCGACATGGTGAAGGGGGAGTACTCCTCCTACAAGGACTATCCGGTGACGCTGTACCAGATCCAGACGAAGTACCGCGACGAGGCCCGTCCCCGGGCAGGCATCCTGCGCGGCAGGGAGTTCGTCATGAAGGACTCCTACTCCTTCGACCTGGACGACGACGGTCTCAAGCGCTCCTACGAGCAGCACCGTGAGACCTACATCAGGACCTTCGACCGGCTCGGCATCACCTACAAGATCTGTTTCGCCACCTCGGGCGCCATGGGCGGCTCGGCCTCGGAGGAGTTCCTCGCCCCGGCCGAGACCGGTGAGGACACCTTCGTGGCCTGCCACCACTGCGGCTACGCCGCGAACGCCGAGGCCGTCACCACGCCCGCACCCGCCGCGATCTCCGGGGAACGGCCCGCGCAGCGGGTGCTGGACACCCCGGACACGCCGACCATCGAGTCGCTGGTCGCCTACGTCAACGAGCACCACGGTCTGGACGTCACCGCCGCGCAGACGCTCAAGAACATCGTGGTCAAGGTCGTCACGCCCGGTTCGGACAAGGTGGAGACGCTGGTCGTCGGCGTCCCCGGGGACCGCGAGGTCGACTTCAAGCGTCTTGAGGCCGCCCTGGCCCCCGGCGAGCCCGCCATCTTCGAGGCCGAGGACTTCGCCAAGCACCCCGGCCTGGTCCGCGGCTACATCGGCCCCCAGGTGCTCAAGGACCTCGGCATCCGCTACCTCGTCGACCCCCGCGTGGTCGAGGGCACCTCCTGGGTGACCGGTGCGAACGAGCCGGGCAAGCACGCGGTCGACGTGGTCGCCGGGCGTGACTTCGTTCCCGACGGCACCATCGAGGCCGCCGAGGTTCGTGAGGGCGACTCCTGCCCCGTCTGCGGGGCAGGCCTGTCCATCGACCGGGGCATCGAGATCGGCCACATCTTCCAGCTCGGCCGCAAGTACGCGGACGCCGCCAAGCTCGACGCCCTCGGCCCCGACGGCAAGCCGATCCGCGTCACCATGGGTTCCTACGGAATCGGCGTCTCCAGGGCCGTGGCCGTACTGGTCGAGCAGCGGCACGACGAGCTGGGCCTGGTCTGGCCCCGCGAGGTCGCCCCCGCCGACGTCCACATCGTGGGCACCGGCAAGGAGGACCAGATCGAGGTCGCCACCAGGATCGCCGAGGAACTCGACGCCAGGGGCCTGCGAGTGCTGCTCGACGACCGCCCCTCCGTCTCCCCCGGCGTCAAGTTCAAGGACGCCGAACTGCTCGGTATGCCGACGATTCTGATCATCGGCCGCGGGCTCTCCCAGGGGGTCGCCGAGCTGCGTGACCGCGCCGGAGGCGTCAAGGAGGAGATCCCCGTCGACGAGGCCGTCGAACGTGTTCTGGCGGCCTGCGGCGCCTGACCGGAAGGCTTGGACGAGGCGGGTCACCCGTGGGGTGGCCCGCCTCTTCGGCGTGCCCGCGAGGCCGTGCCGTACGGGGGCGTGTGTCTAGGACGGCGGGACGGAGGAGGACGGTGCGCCGGGGGTGCCCGAGACGGTCGGGGCCGGGGCCGGGGCGGCGGGCATGCCGGGGAAGGTCTCGATCTCCGGGCGCAGTCCGTAGGAGCGGGTGACGCATTCCTGCATGGCCAGCGCGGCCATCCGCCGGACGGCGGTGTCGGAGGAGGCGGTGAGCTCCAGGTAGGCGGCCGTGACGCCCCGCTCGACCAGCGTGGCCAGCTCGACGGCCTGGGCGGGCGTCGAGGGGGTGACCGGAAGCCGGTAGGCGGGGTCGGGCTCGACCGGGACGCCACCGGACGCCGTGATCAAAGCGCGCAGCTGGTCCCTGCGGGCGCGGTGCGCGTTGAAGGCGGCGGTCGCGGTCGCGCGCAGGGAGCCGGTGGTCCTGGCGCCGATGACCCCGTAGGCGTAGACGGCCGCGTGCTCGGCGGCCAGGGCCGTCTCAAGGTCCTGGCCCCTCACAGCGGCCTCGAAAGGGCCAGGGCGTGCGCGGCCTCACAGGCGCCCATGGAGGCGATCAGCTGGGCCAGCGCGGGGGAGACCCCGTCGAGCTGACGTGGTCGCAGGGCCGCCGACTCACGCTCCATGTCACGCAGGCTCCTGACGGAGACGGCCTTCCTGGAGTCCGGCCCGGCGGTTTCCGAGGCTCCCGGGGACGCTGAGGCGGCCGGAGTCGCCGGGGCCCCTGAGGGGGAGGGAGAGACCGGCGCGCTCTCGCGGGGCAGCCGGCGGCGGAGCTCGGCGAGGTGGGCCTCGTGCCGTCGTCTGAAGGGCGTCAGCCTGTCGGAGGCGGCCGAGGAGTAGAGCGCGATCGTCCGCTCCTTACCCGCGATGAGCTGCCTGATCAGCATGATCTCCGGGTCCGGCTGCTCGGCGGTGGGCGAGGGTGAGGACACGGGCCTGCCGGTGGCGCATCCGGCCACGGTCACGGCGGCCACTCCGAGAGCGCCGCCCCGCAGCAGGGAGCGCCGGGAGACGGAACGCACGGACGACCTCCGGTTATGGATGTGGCTGCTGACGCATCTAGCATCGTACGGGCTTGGAATCACAATCACCGCGCTTCTCGGACGGCTTCGCCACACCGAGTGGCGCTCTTTCCACGCCCCGGTGTGGATAGGCTGGTGAACCGCAAGGGCGAGGTCCGCCCGCTTAGATCGTGACAATGGGAGGTCGGCATGGGCAGCGCCACATCCCGCGACCGCCTGATGAAGCTGCTGGAACCTGTCGCCTGCTCCTTCGGGCTCGACCTGGAGGACGTCACGGTCACACCGGCGGGCAAGCGGCGTCTGCTGCGTGTCATCGTCGACCGTGACGGCGGCGTGAGCCTGGACGACGTCGCCGAGGTCAGCCTCGCCGTCTCCACGGCGCTGGACGACGGTGACGCGATGGGCGCGACGCCGTACGTGCTTGAGGTCTCCTCTCCCGGGGTCGACCGGCCGCTCACCGAGCCGCGTCACTGGCGCCGCGCGGTGCGCAGGCTGGTCAAGGCCGACCTGCGGGACGGCACGCTGGTTGAAGGCCGGATCGTCGCCACGGACGACACCGGCGTAGAGATCGACGTCGACGGCGTGACCCGCCGCATCGACTATCAGGACCTGGCCCGAGGACGGGTGCAGGTGGAATTCCGCCGGTTTGACGACGCCGAAGACGACGGCGAAGACGGCGACGAAGGCTAAGGGGGAGCCTCGTGGACATCGACATGAGCGTCCTGCGCAGCCTGGAGCGGGAGAAGGACATCTCCTTCGACCTGGTCGTCAAGGCGATCGAGGACGCACTGCTGATCGCGTACTTCCGGAGCGAGGGGGCCGCGGCCAAGGCCCGTGCCGAGCTCGACAGGCAGTCAGGGCACGTGACCATCTTCGCCGCGGAGCTCGACGACGAGAGCGGGGAGGTGCTCAGGGAGTTCGACGACACCCCGGGCAACTTCAGCCGCATCGCCGCGACCACCGCCAAGCAGGTCATCCTCCAGCAGCTGAGGGACGCCGAGGACGAGATCAACTTCGGCGAGTTCGCCAGCCGTGAGGGTGAGCTCGTCGCGGGCGTCATCCAGCAGGGCAAGGACCCCAGGGTCGTCCTGGTCGACCTCGGCAAGATCGAGGCGGTGCTGCCGCACAACGAGCAGGTGCCCGGCGAGGAGTACGTCCACGGCGAGCGCATCCGCTGCTACGTGGTCCAGGTCAAGAAGGGCCACAAGGGACCGTCGGTGACGCTGTCGCGGACCCACCCCGGGCTGGTGAAGAAGCTTTTCGCCCTGGAGGTTCCGGAGATCGCCGACGGTACGGTCGAGATCGCGGCGATCGCCCGCGAGGCGGGTCACCGCACCAAGATCGCGGTCCGTTCCCGGCGCCCCGGCGTCAACGCCAAGGGTGCCTGCATCGGCCCGATGGGTTCGCGCGTGCGCAACGTCATGGCCGAGCTGCACGGCGAGAAGATCGACATCATCGACTGGTCGGAGGACCCGGCGGAGTTCGTGGGCAACGCCCTCTCGCCTGCCCGTGTCTCCCACGTCGAGGTGATCGACCCCGAGGGGCGCGCGGCCCGTGTGATCGTTCCCGACTACCAGCTCTCCCTCGCCATCGGCAAGGAGGGGCAGAACGCCCGGCTGGCCAATCGCCTGACCGGATGGCGCATCGACATCCGTCCCGATACACAAGCGGGGGATGCGGCCGGTTCCGCAGATGCGTCCACACGGTAAGCTGGAATATGGTGACCGGGCGGCCCCACTGAGAACCTGTGTGGGCTGTCGGGTTCGCACGGTTTCCTCCGAGCTGCTCCGCCTGGTGGTGGTCGAGGGCGTCATCGTCCCTGACCTGCGACGACGGCTCCAAGGGCGTGGTGCTTCACTGCATCCCTCCCTGAGCTGTCTCGATCTCGCCGAGCGTCGCCGAGCGTTTCCGCGCGCGTTTCGTGCCGCGGCCCCGCTTGACGTCTCGCGAGTGCGAGAACACCTGGAAGGGCTCCACTCCGAAAGGAACGGGTGAAATGGTTGCCAACTGTCATGTAGGACGCCGAGTTGATGGGCTGGTCAGATAGCTATGAGCGCCTGATGAGCATGCGGCGATGAGTACGTCTACGTAACGACGGTCCGGCGGCACAGCCTCCCGGGCCGAGTAAGGGAGTGCAGTGGCGAAGGTCCGGGTATACGAGCTCGCCAAGGAGTTCGGTGTGGAGAGCAAGGTCGTCATGGCCAAGCTCCAGGAGATGGGCGAGTTCGTGCGTTCGGCGTCCTCGACTATCGAAGCACCGGTAGTCCGCAGGCTCACGGAAGCTTTGGGCGGTCCCCCCAAGGGTTCGTCCGACAGGGGCGGCAACAGGTCGCCCAGGCCGCCGCAGGCGGCACCCCGGCCGGCCGGAGGCCAGGCCGGAAACGGCGCTCCGTCGCCGGCATCGATTCCCAAGCCGGGACCGGTTCCCAAGCCGGGCCCCAGGCCGGGTCCCGCCGCGGCACGTCCCGCGGCCCCCGCGCCTCAGGCCCCGCCGGTTCCCCAGCCCCAGCAGGCACAGCCTCAGCAGCAGGCGCAGCCTCAGCAGCCGCCCTCGCCGGTCCAGCCGCCGAGGTTCGAGGCACCCCGTCCCGCCGCCCCCGGCCCCAAGCCGGGTCCGCGTCCGGGACCGCGTCCGGGACCCGCCCCCCGTACCGAGGGCCGTCCTTCCGGCGGTCCCGGTGGCGGTCAGGGCGCTCGTCCCGGTCAGGGTGCCCCCGCTGCGGGTGGCCCCAAGCCGGGCCCGCGTCCCGGCCCGCGTCCGGGGCCGCGCCCCGGCAACAACCCGTTCTCCTCGAACGCCAGCGGCATGGGCCAGGCCCGTCCGCCGCGTCCCGGTCGTGAGGGCGGCGGCCCCGAAAGGGGTCCGCGTCCCGGCGGTCCGCGTGAGGACCGCGGGCCCCGCGAGCAGCAGGGTCAGCGTGACGGCGGGCCTCGTCCCGGCGCTCCGCGCGCGGGTCAGGCCGGTCCCGGCGGTCCGCGTCCCGGGCCTCCTTCGGGTGGCCCCCGTCCCGGTGGCGGCGCGGGCGCGGGTGGTCCGCGTCCCGGAGGCCCCCGGCCCAGCCCGATGATGATGCCCCAGGGCCGTCCGGCTCCCGCCGGCGGCGGGCGTCCCGGTGCTCCCGGCGGCGGTCGTCCCGGCGGCGCCGGTCGTCCCGGTGGCGGCGGCGGTCGTCCCGGTGGCGGCGGCTTCGCCGGTCGTCCCGGTGGCGGCGGTGGCGCGGGTCGTCCCGGCACCGGAACCGGTGGTCCCGGTGGTGGCGGTGGCGGCGGCTTCGCCGGTCGTCCCGGTGGCGGCGGTGGCCGTGGCCGTGGCGGCGGTACGGCGGGCGCCTTCGGCCGTCCCGGCGGACGTCCGACCCGTGGTCGCAAGTCCAAGCGCCAGAGGCGTCAGGAGTTCGACAACATGCAGGCCCCGGCGATCGGCGGCGTGCAGGCTCCCCGTGGTGGCGGTCAGACGATCCGTCTGTCGCGTGGCGCCTCCCTGGCGGACTTCGCCGACAAGATCGGCGCGAACCCGGCGTCCCTGGTGCAGATCATGCTGCACCTCGGCGAGATGGTGACCGCCACGCAGTCGGTCAACGAGGAGACGCTGCAGCTGCTGGCCGCCGAGCTGGACTACAACCTGCTCGTCGTCAGCCCGGAGGAGGAGGACCGCGAGCTTCTCGAGTCCTTCGACATCGAGTTCGGCGAGGACGAGGGCGACGAGGGCGACCTGGTCGCGCGTCCGCCGGTGGTGACCGTCATGGGTCACGTCGACCACGGTAAGACCAAGCTGCTCGACGCGATCCGGCACACCAACGAGGTCGCGCGGGAGGCCGGTGGCATCACCCAGCACATCGGTGCCTACCAGATCTCCACCGAGCACGAGGGCGAGGACCGGAGGATCACCTTCATCGACACCCCGGGTCACGAGGCGTTCACCGCCATGCGTGCCCGTGGTGCCAAGGTGACCGACATCGCCGTCCTGGTCGTCGCGGCGGACGACGGTGTGAAGCCGCAGACGATCGAGGCTCTGAACCACGCCCAGGCGGCCGACGTGCCGATCGTGGTCGCGGTCAACAAGGTGGACAAGGAGGGCGCCGACCCCAACAAGGTCAGGGCCCAGCTCACCGAGTACGGCCTGGTCGCCGAGGAGTACGGCGGCACCACGATGTTCGTCAACATCTCCGCCAAGAACGGGACCGGCATCGACGAGCTGCTCGAGGCCATCCTGCTCACCGCGGACGCCGAGCTCGACCTGCGGGCCAACCCGACGATGGACGCCCAGGGCGTCGCCATCGAGGCGCACCTCGACAAGGGCCGCGGCCCGGTCGCGACCGTGCTGGTCCAGCGCGGCACGCTCCGCGTCGGTGACTCGATCGTCTGTGGCGAGGCCTTCGGCCGCGTCCGGGCGATGGTCGCCGACAACGGCAAGCTGATCGACGAGGCCGACCCGTCCCGTCCGGTCCAGGTGCTCGGTCTGACCGCGGTGCCGGGGGCCGGTGACAACTTCATCGTCGTCACCGACGACCGGATGGCCCGGCAGATCGCCCAGCAGCGGGCGGCTCGCAAGCGCATCGCGGACATGGCCAGGTCCGGCCGTCGCCGTACGCTCGAAGAGCTCTTCAGCGAGATGGAGAAGGGCCAGGTCGACGAGCTCAAGCTCATCATCAAGGGTGACGTCTCCGGTTCGGTCGAGGCCCTTGAGGACGCGCTGCTCAAGATCGACGTCGGCGACGAGGTCCGCCTGCGGGTGCTCCACCGCGCCGTCGGTGCGATCACCGAGTACGACGTCAACCTGGCGGTCGCGGACGACAACGCCGTCATCATCGGCTTCAACGTGCGCCCGGAGGTCCGGGCACGCGACCTGGCCGAGCGCGAGGGCGTCGACATCCGCTACTACTCGGTCATCTACCAGGCGATCGAGGAGATCGAGGCGGCCCTGAAGGGCATGCTCAAGCCCGAGTACGAAGAGGTCCAGATGGGCACCGCCGAAGTCCGCGAGGTCTTCAAGGTGCCGAAGATCGGCAACATCGCCGGTGCGCTGGTCCGTTCGGGCACGATCGTCCGGAACAGCAAGGCGCGGATCATCCGTGGCGGTGTCGTCATCTCCGACAACCTCACGGTCAGCTCGCTGCGCCGGTTCAAGGACGACGCGACCGAGGTCCGTGAGGGCTACGAGTGCGGTATCGGTGTCGGCTACAACGACATCAAGATCGACGACGTCATCGAGACGTTCGAGATGCGGGAGAAGCCGCGCGTCTGACGCCACCGGTCCGGCACGGGCACCGTAACGGCCGAGGGAGCCGCCCACAGCGTGGGCGGCTCCCGGAGCCGCGGCGGCCCCGGGCCGGACGGCGTGCGTCAGAGCCGCGGCTGGTGACTGACCAATGTATGTAGGTGCCCTGACACTGGACATCCTGCTCGGCGACGTCCGTTCGCTGAAGCAGAAGCGCTCCGTGGTGCGTCCCATCATCGCCGAGGTGCAGCGACGGTTCCCGGGTGTGGCCGTCGCGGAGACCGGACATCTGGATCTGCACCGCCGTACCGAGATCGGGATCGCCGTCGTTTCCGCGACCGCGTCCAACTGCGGTGCGGTGCTGGACGACTGCGAGCGACTGATCGCCTTCCACCCGGAGATCGAGCTGTTGTCGGCGAGACAACGGCTCTACAACGAGGACGAGGACTAGCACGGAGCGACCGGTCGCGGAGTTGTCGTGCCCGGTCGTTACTGTGAGAAGGGGGGAGCGAATATGGACGCCGCACGCGCACGTAAGATCGCCGACCGCATCCAGCAGGTGGTCGCGGAGATGCTGGAGCGTCGGATCAAGGACCCGAGGCTGGGCTTCGTGACCGTCACCGACGCTCGGATCACCAACGACCTGAGCGAGGCCACGGTGTTCTACACCGTGTTCGGCTCCGAGGCGGAGCGGGCTGACTCGGCGGCCGCCCTGGAGAGCGCCAAGGGGCTCATCCGGTCCGAGGTCGGGCGTCAGACCGGTCTGCGTCACACGCCGACGCTGACGTTCACCCACGACCCGCTCCCTGACAGCGCCCGCCACCTGGACGGGCTGTTCGCCGAGGCGAAGGTCAGGGACGCCGAGATCGCCAAGCAGGCCGCCGGAGCACGGCACGCGGGGGAGGCGGACCCGTACCGCAAGCCCGCCGAGGAGAGCGACCTTTCCGAGGAGGACGAGGACGAGCCGGCCGAGCAGGCGGGACGCCCCGCGACGTGACCTCCGACCCGCGTGAGAGCGACCCGGTGCCGGAGCGCGACTGGGACCGGGCCGTCGAGCTTGTCTCGGCCGCGGACGAGGTGGCGCTGGCCTGCCACATCTCGCCCGACGCGGACGCGCTCGGTTCGATGCTCGCCGTCGGCATGGCGCTGCGCGCGGAGGGCAAGCGGGTCACGGCCTCCTTCGGGGAGCGCAGGTTCCGGGTTCCCCGGCTGTTGCGCTTCCTGCCCGGCCAGGAGTTGCTGGTCGAGCCGGCGGCCTACCCGGCGGTGCCCGAGCTGATGATGACGTTCGACGTCCCCGTCGCCGACCGGCTCGGCACGCTGGCCGCCAACGCGGGCAAGGCCAGGGAACTGGTCGTGGTCGACCACCACGCCTCCAACACCGGGTTCGGCACGCTCAACCTGGTCGATCCCGAGGCGGCGGCGACCGCCGTACTCGCCGAGGAGCTGCTCGTACGGCTTGGCCTGCCGATCGGCAGGCAGGTTGCGACCTGTCTGTACGCCGGGCTGGTCACCGACACCGGATCGTTCAGGCACTCCTCGACCACGCCGCGGGCGCACGCCATGGCCGCCAGGCTGCTGGCCACCGGCCTGAACCCCGAGAAGATCGCCAGGGAGCTGTGGGACCGCTCGCCGTTCGGCTATCTCCGGGTGCTCGGCGCCGCGCTCGACCGGGCGGTGCTCGAACCCTCGACGGGACCGGGACTGGTCTGGACGTTCGTCACCAGGCAGGACCGGGCCGCCCAGGACCTGCCCTACGACGAGGTCGAGGGGATCATCGACGTGGTCAGGCGGACCGACGAGGCCGACGTGGCCGTGATCCTCAAGGAGGACGACGACGGGGCCTGGCAGGTCTCGACCCGTTCGAAGGGGGCCGTCGACGTCGCGCGGGTCTGCGCCGCGCTCGGCGGGGGCGGGCACGCGCGGGCGGCCGGGTTCACCTCCCACCTGCCGGTCGAGCAGACCATGGAGAGCCTGCGCGCCCTCCTGTAGTTCCCGGGCCGTGCCGCCGGCGCGGCCTCTTCGCACACAGCTCTTCTCCTGATGAGGACTCCCATGAGCACGGCTCGCGTCAAGCGCACCCCGCCGCCGAGCGGACTGATCATCGTGGACAAGCCCGCCGGGTGGACCTCGCACGACGTGGTCGGCAAGATGCGCGGCGTCGCGGGCACCAGGAAGGTCGGGCACGCGGGCACCCTCGATCCGATGGCGACCGGGGTGCTGGTGATCGGGGTGGAGAAGGCGACCAGGCTGCTCGGGCACCTGGCGCTGACGGAGAAGGGCTACGACGGCACGATCAGGCTCGGTCAGTCGACCAACACCGACGACGCCGAGGGGGAGATCGTCGCCTCGGCCTCGGCCGCCGGGATCGCCGCCGAGGAGGTCGGCAAGGGCGTCGCGGCCCTCACCGGGCGCATCATGCAGGTCCCGCCGCAGGTCAGCGCCATCAAGGTGAACGGCGAACGGGCCTACAAGCGGGCGCGGGCGGGCGAGGAGGTCGAACTGGAGGCCCGGCCGGTCACCGTCTCCGCCTTCGAGATCCTCGACATCCGGCGTGAGGGGGACCTGCTCGACGTGGACGTCTCCGTGACCTGTTCCAGCGGCACCTACATCAGGGCACTCGCCCGCGATCTGGGGACCGCGCTCGGTGTCGGCGGCCACCTGACCGCCCTGCGGCGCACCCGGGTCGGGCCGTACGACCTGTCGGCGGCCCGCACGATCGAACGGCTCGCGGCCGACTGCGTCATCCTGCCGATGGCGGAGGCGGTCGCGGCGGCCTTCCCGCGTCGTGACGTGACCGAGCAGGAGGCCGGTCTCGTCGCGCACGGTGGCAGGCTGCCCGCGGCGGGGCTGGGCGACGGGCCGATCGGGGTCTTCGGGCCGGACGGCACGCTGCTGGCCCTGGTCGAGGAGCGGGGGAGGCTGACCAGGTCGTTGGCGGTCTTCGTGCCCTGATCCCCGCGGGCTCACCCGGACGCGACCGCGACCGGCCCGGGCTTCGAGGAGATCATGGTCCACCCCCGAGTCACGCTCCGTGGCCGGGCACACGCCGGGTCCAGGGCCTGTTCCCGCGTCACACGACCCGGCGGCCGGTAAAAGGATCTTCTGTTCGCTCCACCGGGCTCCCCGATTGGAGCGAAGCCGGGGCGGCATGGCAGGCTTTAGGGATCGATCCGCTACAACGGGAAGAGGTCACGGTGCGAGCCTGGCACGGATTGGACGACGTGCCCGAAGACTGGGGCAGGTCCGTCGTCACGATCGGCGTCTTCGACGGGGTTCACCTGGGGCACCAGCAGATGGTCGCCCGCGCCGTGGCGCTGGCGGGGAGGCTCGGCCTTCCCTCGGTGGTGGTGACCTTCGACCCGCATCCCGAGGAGGTCGTGCGCCCCGGCACGCATCCCCCGAGGCTGACCACGGGCAGGCACCGCACCGAGCTGCTCGCCGGTCTCGGTGTCGACGCGGTCTGCGTGCTGCCGTTCACACTCGACTTCTCCCACATGAGCCCGGACGAGTTCGTGCAGACCGTGCTGGTCGACCGGCTGCACGCGGCGGGCGTCGTGGTCGGGGAGAACTTCCGTTTCGGTCACAAGGCCTCGGGCGACGTCGAGACGCTGCAGACCCTCGGTGAGAAGTACGACTTCGTCGCGGAGGCGGTCCCGCTGGTGAGCAACGGGGAGGCGATCTCCTCCACCCTCATCCGCGAACGGCTCGCCGCGGGCGACATGGAGGCCGTGGCCGTCGCGCTCGGCCGTCCGCACCGGGTCGAGGGAGTGGTCGTGCGCGGCTACCAGCGGGGCAGGCAGCTCGGCTTCCCGACGGCGAACGTCGAGTCGCCCGAGCACACCGCGATCCCCGCCGACGGCGTCTACGCGGGCTGGCTGCAGGGGGTCTCCAACGGCAACCTGCCCGCCGTCTACGGCGGGGAGCGCTGGCCCGCCGCGATCTCCGTGGGCACCAACCCCACCTTCGAGGGGGTGCCGCGCACGGTCGAGGCCTACGCGCTCGACCGTGACGACCTCGATCTCTACGGCGCCCACGTGGCCGTCGACTTCGGGCGGCGGCTGCGCGCCAACCTCAGGTTCGACTCGGTCGAGGCGCTCATCGAGCAGATGCGCGCCGACGTGGACGAGGCCCGCCGCATCACCCGCGAAACGCCGTAAAGGCTCCGGTGTCCCGCCGGGCGCGTGGGATGTGCGCGTCCGTCCGGCCCGGTGGTAATCTGGCGTGTCAGCTCTGTAACCGGTGGTATCGCACCCCGGGCGCTGGCCCGCCACGGCGACTGTAGGCACGCACGGTCGTTCGGGCACCTGTATACCCGCGTGCCCGCAGAGTCCGAGGAGAGACGTGTCGCTCGACACCGCCGCCAAGAAGCAGATCATCGGAGAGTACGCCAAGGGTGAGGCCGACACCGGCTCCCCCGAGGTGCAGATCGCGCTGCTGAGCAAGCGCATCAGCGAGCTCACCGAGCACCTGAAGCTGCACAAGCACGACCACCACAGCCGCCGCGGCCTGCTGCTGCTCGTCGGCCGTCGCCGCCGGCTGCTGAAGTACCTGCAGAACAAGGACATCGAGCGTTACCGCTCGCTCATCGAGCGGCTCGGCCTGCGCCGATAGGTTCACCGGGGAGCGGCGCTCGCGCCGCTCCCTTCATCTCATACGGGGGGTGTCGGCGCGTCGCGCCGTAAAGACACCCCCGGTGTGAGCAAACTGAATAGCCGAGACAGTGCCCCGCGTCCGCACAGCAAGCGCGCCCCACGGCGTCGGAGGGCCGGTCCTCGGTAGTGGCCCCCGGTCATCATGGCATCAGCCGTACGGAACCGGGCGCTTCAATCGAAGACCGGCGCTGCACCTACGGGGAGCCGGCAGGAAAAGACGACCCAGGCGCGAGACGCGTGCCTGGGGGACGCGGGCGACCGATCAAAGGAGGTCCCCGTGGAGGGTGTCCACAGCAGTGAAGCCGTAATCGACAACGGCTCCTTCGGCACGCGTACCATCCGGTTCGAGACCGGCAGGCTCGCGCGCCAGGCGGCAGGCTCCGCCGTCGTCTACCTCGACGAGGAGACGATGGTCCTGTCCGCGACCACGGCGTCCAAGTCGCCCAAGGAGAACTTCGACTTCTTCCCGCTCACGGTCGACGTCGAGGAGCGGATGTACGCCGCGGGCCGCATCCCCGGCTCGTTCTTCCGGCGTGAGGGCCGTCCCTCCGAGGACGCCATCCTCACCTGCCGTCTGATCGACCGGCCGCTGCGCCCGTCGTTCGTCAAGGGTCTGCGCAACGAGGTCCAGGTGGTCGCCACCGTCATGGCGCTCGACCCCAACCACCTCTACGACGTGGTCGCGATCAACGCCGCGTCCCTGTCCACCCAGCTCGCCGGGCTGCCCTTCTCCGGGCCGATCGGCGGCGTGCGGGTGGCGCTGATCGAGGGCCAGTGGGTGGCCTTCCCCACCCACTCCGAGCTGGAGAACGCCACCTTCGACATGGTCGTCGCGGGCCGGGTCCTCGACGACGGCGACGTCGCCATCATGATGGTCGAGGCCGAGTCCACCCGTGACACGCTCAAGCTCGTCGCGGAGGGCGCCGTCGCTCCGACCGAGGAGACCGTGGCGCAGGGCCTCGACGCCTCCAAGCCGTTCATCAAGGTGCTCTGCGAGGCCCAGGCCAAGATCGCCAAGGTGGCGGCCAAGGAGGTCAGCGAGTACCCCGTCTTCCTCGACTACCAGGACGACGTCCTGGAGGCCGTGACCAACGCGGTCAGGAGCGAGCTGGCCGCCGCGCTGACCATCGCGGGCAAGCAGGAGCGCGAGGTCGAGCTCGACCGGGTCAAGGCGCTGGCCCTGGAGAAGGTCGCCCCCGACTTCGAGGGCCGCGAGAAGGAGATCGGCCCGGCGTTCCGGTCGCTGACCAAGAAGCTCATGCGCGAGCGGGTCATCGCCGAGGGCGTCCGCATCGACGGCCGCGGCGTCAAGGACATCCGGCAGCTCAGCGCCGAGGTCCACGTCGTGCCCCGGGTGCACGGTTCGGCCCTGTTCGAGCGCGGTGAGACCCAGATCCTGGGCATCACCACCCTCAACATGCTCCGCATGGAGCAGATGATCGACACGCTCAACCCGGAGCGCACCAAGCGCTACATGCACAACTACAACTTCCCGCCCTACTCCACGGGTGAGACGGGCCGCGTCGGTTCTCCCAAGCGCCGCGAGATCGGCCACGGCGCGCTCGCCGAGCGGGCGCTGCTGCCGGTCCTGCCGACCCGCGAGGAGTTCCCCTACGCGATCCGTCAGGTCTCCGAGGCGCTCGGCTCCAACGGTTCGACCTCCATGGGTTCGGTCTGCGCCTCGACCATGTCGCTGCTCGACGCGGGTGTCCCGCTCAAGGGCATCGTCGCGGGCATCGCGATGGGCCTGATCAACGAGGGCGACCAGTACGTCACGCTGACCGACATCCTCGGTGCCGAGGACGCCATGGGCGACATGGACTTCAAGGTCGCCGGCACCAAGGACGTCATCACGGCCCTGCAGCTCGACACCAAGCTCGACGGCATCCCCGCCTCGGTCCTGGGCGCGGCGCTGAAGCAGGCCAAGGGCGCCCGTCTGGCCATCATCGACGTGATGCAGGAGGCGATCGACTCCCCGGCGGAGATGAACGCCACCGCTCCGCGCATCATCACGATCAAGGTCCCGGTCGACAAGATCGGCGAGGTCATCGGCCCGAAGGGCAAGATGATCAACCAGATCCAGGACGACACCGGCGCCGAGATCACGATCGAGGACGACGGAACCATCTACATCGGCGCCACCGACGGCCCGTCCGCCGAGGCGGCCAGGTCGGCGATCAACGCCATCGCCAACCCGCACATGCCGGAGGTCGGCGAGCGCTACCTGGGCACGGTCGTCAAGATCGCCGCCTTCGGCGCCTTCATCTCCCTCATGCCGGGCAAGGACGGTCTTCTGCACGTCTCCCAGATCCGCAAGCTGCACGGCGGCAAGCGCATCGAGAACGTCGAGGACGTCATGAACGTCGGGGAGAAGATCCAGGTGGAGATCGCCGAGATCGACTCGCGCGGCAAGCTCTCCCTGGTCCCGGTCGAGGTCATCGAGAAGGAGGCCGCGGCCAAGGCCGAGTCCGGAGCCGACGGGGACGAGTCCCCGGCGCCCGCCGAGGACAGGCCCCGCGAGGACGCCGCCCCGCGCCGCCGTACCCGCACCCGCAGCAGCGGTGCGAGCCGTGGAGGGGAAGACCGCAACTCGTGACGACCACCACTCTGCACCCCGGCAAAGACGGTGCCGGGGTCGTGCGGCGCACCGTCCTCCCCGGTGGGCTCCGGGTGGTGACCGAGTCCATGCCGACCGTGCGTTCCGTCGCGGTCGGCATGTGGGTCGGCATCGGATCGAGGGACGAGGCCCCCGAGCACACGGGGGCCTCCCACTTCCTTGAGCACCTGCTGTTCAAGGGAACCCCAACGCGGGACGCCCTGGAGATCTCCGCGGCGATCGAGGGCATCGGCGGTGAGATCAACGCCTTCACCGCCAAGGAGTACACCTGCTACTACGCGCGGGTCCTCGACGAGGACCTGCCGCTGGCGGTGGACGTCCTCGCCGACGTGATCACCTCCTCGCTCATCACCCCGGAGGACGTCGAGGCCGAGCGTGGTGTGATCCTGGAGGAGATCGCCATGCACGACGACGACCCCTCGGACGTGGTGCACGAGCAGTTCTCCGCCGCCCTGTACGGCGACACGCCCGTCGGCCGCCCGATCCTCGGGACGGTCGAGTCGATCAAGGCGCTGTCGCGTGACCGGATCGCGGAGTACTACCACCGCTACTACCTGCCCTCGCACACGGTCGTCGCGGTCGCGGGCAACGTCAGCCACGAGTACGTCGTCGAACTGGTCGCGGCCGCCTACGAGCGGGCGGGCGCGCTCGGCGGTGAGGAGTGGCACGCCCCGCCCCGCGTGGGCGGCGCGGAGGTCCCCTACCGTTCCGGCGTCACGGTCCTCGACCGGACGACGGAGCAGGCGAACCTCGTGCTGGGCACCGCGGCCCTGGCCCGCAACGACGAGCGCCGCTTCGCCCTGGGCGTGCTCAACGCCGTGCTCGGCGGCGGCATGTCGTCGCGGCTGTTCCAGGAGATCAGGGAGAAGCGGGGCCTGGCCTACTCCGCCTACAGCTACACCTCCGCCTACGCCGACACCGGCCAGTTCGGTGTCTACGTCGGCTGCCTGCCGCCCAAGATCGACGAGGTCCTCAAGGTGGCGCAGGCCGAGGTGGCGCAGGTGGTCGCGCACGGCATCACCGAGGAGGAGCTCGTCCTCGGCAAGGGGCAGATGCGCGGCGGCCTCGTGCTCGGCCTTGAGGACACCGGGTCGCGAATGTCCAGGCTGGGAAAGAGCGAGCTGGTGCACGACCGCCTGATGTCCGTCGACGAGGTGCTCGGCCGCATCGAGGCCGTCACCCTCGACGACATCCAGGCCGTGGCCCAGGAGATCCTGCGGCGTCCGATGACCCTGGCGGTCGTCGGACCCTACGCAGGCCGGGACTTCTCCCCGCTCCTGGTCTGAGCTTCCACCGGTGTGACCGGCCGCCCTGCGCGACGGCCGGTCACACCGGTGGAGATAGGCTGACCGGGTGATCAGGGTAGGAGTTCTCGGCGCCAGAGGGCGCGTGGGCATCGAAGTGTGCAAGGCCGTCGAGGCGGCCGACGATCTGGAACTCGTCGCGGCCGTCGACAAGGACGACCCCATCGAGGAGCTTGAGGGCGCCCAGGTGGTGGTCGACTTCACCCACCCGGCCGTCGTCATGGACAATCTGGCCTGGTGCGTCTCCCACGGCATCCACGCCGTGGTCGGCACCACCGGGTTCGACGCCGAGCGTCTGGCCCGGGTGCGCGGCCTGCTCGACGACAACCCCGGCGTGAACGTGCTGATCGCCCCCAACTTCGGCATTGCGGCCGTCCTGATGATGCGCTTCGCCCAGCAGGCGGCCCGCTACTTCGACTCCGCCGAGATCGTCGAGCTGCACCACCCCAACAAGGCGGACGCCCCCTCGGGCACGGCCCGCCGTACGGCGGAGCTGATCGCCGAGGCGCGTCGCAAGGCCGGGATGGGGTCGATGCCCGACGCCACCAGCGCGGAGCTCGACGGCGCCCGCGGAGCCGACGTGGACGGCGTCCACGTCCACGCGGTACGGCTGGCCGGGCTGATCGCCCACCAGGAGGTGATCCTCGGCGGTGACGGCGAGATCCTCACCATCCGCCACGACACGATGAACCGCGCCTCCTTCACCCCGGGTGTGCTGCTCGGTGTGCGCCGGGTCGGTGAGACGCCGGGCCTCACCGTCGGCCTCGAACACCTTCTGGACCTCTAGCCGGATGACGGACGTCCGCTGGGCGAGCGCCGCCGAACTGCCGGGCCTGGCCGAGGTCGAGATCGCGGCCGACGGGGTGTTCGCCCAGGTCGGCATCACCTTTCCGCCGGGGACCACGATGGTCGAGGAGGCCGGTGACCCGGCACGGGTGCTGGTCGCCGGAGACCCGCCGTTCGGGTTCGCGATGATCGGCTGGGTGGACGGCCAGGTCCACCTGGACCAGCTGGCGGTCCATCCGGCCCACGGGCGGCGGGGCACCGGCGGGAGCCTTCTCGAAGCCGTCTGCGAGCACGCGCTCGCCGAGGGGGCGGCCGCGGTGACGCTGACGACCTTCAGGGACGTGCCGTGGAACGCGCCGTGGTACGCCCGGCGGGGCTTCGCCGTACTGGGACAGGAGGAGTGGGGGCCGGAGCTGGCAGCCCTGGTGGCCCACGAACGGGAACTGGGCATCGAGCTGGCGCCCCGGGTCGTGATGCGCAGGCTCCTGTGAGGGCGCGCCGTGCCGGGCGGGCCTCTGTGACGGTGGCACGCCCTCGCCGGGCCGGGCGGATAGCATCGCTGGTGTGAGCCGGTTTCGCGATGAGCTGTGGCGGGTGGTCGACGGTGTCTACGGACGCATCCTGGCTCATCCCTTCCTCACCGGGCTGACCGACGGGACACTCCCGCGCGAGGTCTTCCGGCACTTCGTGGTGCAGGAGACCCACTTCCTGCCCGACTACGCGCGGGCGCTGGCGGCGTGCGGGGTCAAGGCGGCCGATCCGGCGGCGGTGCAGCGTTTCGCCGCCGACTGCGCGCGTACGGTCGAGGTCGAGCACAGCCTGCACGTCGAACTGCTGACCGCCTTCGGTCTCGACCGGGACGAGGCGCGCCGGGCGGGGGCCGCCCCGACGACCGTCGGCTACGCCTCCTACCTGCTGCGCGTCTGTCACCTCGGGACCTTCCCCGAGGCGCTGGGCGCGATCGTGCCCTGCTACTGGATCTACGCCAGGGTCGGTGAGGCGCTGTTGAAGCAGTCTTCGCCGGATCCGCTCTACGCCTGGTGGATCGAGACCTACGGCGGCGAGCACTACCAGGAGACCGTCGCCGGGGTGCTCGACCTGCTCGACGAGGTCGCCGCGACGCTGCCCGAGGCCGACCGGGCGCGACTGTGCGAGCACGCGCTGACCACCGCGCGCTACGAGTGGCTGTTCTGGGACGCCGCGTGGCGGCGGGAGTCGTGGCCGATCTGAGCGGCGGTTAACCTACAGGTATGCGCCTGCGGGACCTGTGCCAGGTCGATCACCTGGGGCTGAAGGTCCTCACCGGTCACGACCTGCTCGACCGCAGGGTCCGTGGCGTCACGACCACCGACCTCATCGATCCGGGCCGCTTCCTCAAGCCCGCGGAACTGGTCCTCACCGAGCTGACCTGGCATGACGGGCCCGGCTCCGCCAGGCGGTTCGTGGCCGCCCTGGTCGAGGCCAGGGTCGCCGCGCTCTGCTCGGGCACCGCCCTCAAGGTGCCGCCCGCCGATCTCGTCGACGCCTGCGCCGAGGCGGGGCTGCCGCTGCTGGCCCTCGGCGTCGAGGTCTCCTTCGGCGCGCTCACCGAGTACGTGCTGCGTGCCCTGATCGAGGAGTACGGCGCCGCCGCCCCCAGCAGGCCGTACGGCCCGCGCAGGAGGCTGGCCAGCACGCTCGTCGACGGCGGCAGCCTGAGCAAGGTCGTCACCACGGTCGCCGGGGAGCTGGACGTGCCCTGCTGGGTGCTCTCGGCGACGGGCCGGGTGGTCGTCGGCTCGCAGCCGCTGCCCGAGGGGGCCGGTGGGCGGCTGGCGCAGGCGTTCCTGTCCGCCCGTTTCCTGCCCGGTACGGCACCGCAGCCGGACGGCACCGTGCTGTCGGTCTTCCCGGTCAGCAAGGGGGCCCCGCACCGGATCGCCAACTGGTTCCTGGCCTACGCGGGTGAGCAGGTGCGGGCGGGCGGTGAGCACGAGGACCTGGTCGTCGAGCTGGCCGCGCTGGTGGCGCTCGAACGCTCCCGCCTTGAGGCGGCCCACCGCATCGAGCGCCGGGTCCTCGACCAGCTGCTGGACCTGCTGGCCTCCGGCGACGCGAACCTGCCCGGGGTGGTCTCCCGGCTGCACACCCTGCACATCGAGACCGAGCACGGCCTGCTGGCCGTCGCGCTGGCCGTGGAGGGGATCGACCGGGCGGACGAGGTGGGGGTCGCGGTGCTCGACGAGCTGCTGCGCCCGCTGGCGCCCGGCGTGGCGACCGCCGCGGACCGGCACGCCGTGGCGCTGGTGCCGCTGGCGGGCAACACCGCGGACGAGCTGACCGCGCACCTGCTGGCCGGGGCGGCCACGCTTGAGGCCGGGCTCGGCGAGGCCAGGATCACGATCGGCGTCAGCAGCGTGACCAACGGCCCGGCCACGCTGAGCGGCCTGATCGAGGAGGCCAGGCACGCCCGCACGCTGGCCGAGCTGGGTGAGGGCCGGGTCTCGGCGATCACCGGGGCCGACGTCAGCTCCCACCGCTCCCTGATCGCCGCCATCCCCGGGGAGCTGCGGCGCTCGTTCAGGACCCGGCTGCTCGGCCCGCTTGAGGAGTACGACGCCGCCCACCAGACGGACCTGCTGGAGACGCTGGAGACCTTCCTTGAGGAGTCGGGCGCGTGGGCGGCGACCGCCGACCGGCTCCACGTCCACGTCAACACGCTGCGCTACCGGCTCAAGCGCATCGAGGAGCTGACCGGCAGGTCGCTGACCTCCCTGGACGAGCGGGTGGACTTCCTGCTGGCCCTGCGGATGCGCTGATCCCACGGGCCTCACCGGGGTTACCCTGTGTCCGCATCGCAATGCGTCCTCATCCACCCCCCTTTCAGCCTGAAGGACGTGAAAGACCACATGAGACACCGACTCATCGGGGCTCTGGCCGTCGTGGGAACCCTGCTGATCCCGCTGGGAGCCGCCGTCCAGGCGGACGCCACGGTCGCCCTCCCGATCCGGATCGACGCCAACGGGCCCGGCCTCACCGACTCCTCGGGAAACCTCTGGGAGGCCGACCGGGGATACGACATCCGCTACGGCGGCGGCCGGATCCCCTCGCCCATCGAGGGCACCGTCGACGACGCGCTGTACCAGACCTACAACGCCTTCGGCGGCGGGGCTGGCTACGCCCTCGACCTGCCCAACGGCACCTACCGGGTCACCCTGAAGATGGTGGAGGACTGGGCCACGGCGGCGGGGCAGCGCCGCTTCGACGTCAGGGCCGAGGGGGTGACCGCGCTCGGCGCCTTCGACATCTACGCGAACTGCGGCAGGCTCACGGCGTGCGACCGCTCCTTCACCGTCGCGGTCACCGACGGCCGATTGAACCTGCAGTTCAGCGCGAACGGCGGAGCCAACCACGCCACGGTCTCCGCCGTCGAGATAACCGCCGCCACGGCCACTCCCTCGCCGTCGCCCACGACCTCCCCGTCTCCCACAGCGTCTCCCACAGCGTCGCCCACTGTGTCCCCTACAGGGTCGCCCACGCCGTCTCCCGGGGGCGGCCGGGTTGTCGCGGTGTCAACGGCCTCGGGGCTCAAGACGGCGCTGAGCACGGCCCTGCCCGGTGACACGATCCGGCTCGCCGACGGGAGATACACGGGCAACTTCAAGGCCACCGTGGCCGCCAGGCCCGACGCCCGCATCACGATCACCGGCTCCTCCGGGGCGGTCCTCACCGCGGGCGGCGGCTACGGCCTGCACCTCAACGGAGCCTCCTACTGGACCGTCACCGGCGTCACCATAACCGGCGGCCAGAAAGGGATCATGATCGACGCGGCGAAGGGCGTCGTCATCGACGGCGTCACCGTGCACGACCTCGACATGGAGGGCGTGCACTTCCGCAACTCCAGCACCGACGGCGTCATCAGGAACTCCACCATCTACGACACCGGTAACGACGGCCGGGGCATGGGGGAGGGCGTGTACGTGGGCACGGCCAACACCCTGTCCGACAACAGCGACCGCATCGAGATCGCCGGCAACACGATCGGTCCGGACGTCGGCGGTGAGAACGTCGACATCAAGGAGGGCACGACGGGCGCCAGGATCGTCGGCAACACCTTCGACGGCGGCGGGCTCACCGGCGCCAACTACGACGACTCCTGGGTCGACGTGAAGGGCAACGACGTCCTCGTCCAGGGCAACGTGGGCAGGAACACCACCAACAACGGGTACGAGACCCACACCCAGCGGCCCGGATGGGGCTGCGGCACCGTCTTCCGCGACAACGTCTCGGACCTGACGGGCGCGACCGGTGACCGGCGGCTGGCGATCAACGTCACCAACCACGCCCCCGGCTGTGAGACGACGGTCCACGCGAGCAACACGGTGACGGGCGGCAACGGCCTGACGAACGTCCCGGTGACCCCGTGAGACGGCTGGAGGCCGCCGCCCGGACTCGGGTGGCGGCCTCCAGCGGGTTGGTTCAGCGGGCGGCGTAGGCGTCCAGCTCGGCGAGGTAGGCGTCCTTCAGATGGCGGGGCAGCCAGGTGATCTCGAAGGCGTTGCGTTCGAGCTGGACGAGGTCCTCCTCGGTCAGCGAGAGCTCCTCGGCCAGGACGGCCAGGTTCTCCTGGACGTAACCGGCGAAGTAGGCCGGGTCGTCGGAGTTGACCGTGACGCGCAGGCCGAGGTCGAGCATCCTGCGGATGGCGTCGGCCTTCGTCGAGTCCGTCACGTAGCCGTTGGAGATCGGGCACACGGTCAGCCCGAGCCCCCGCTCGCGGAGCGTCTCGACCAGCGCCGGGTCCTCAAGGACGTTGACGCCGTGGTCGACGCGGTCCACGCCGATCTCCTCGACGGCCTGGCGGATGTGCTCGACCGAGTTCTCCTGGTCGACGTCGCAGTGCATGGTCAGCAGGTAGCCCTCCTGCCTGGCCCGCTCGTAGACGGCCTTGAACTTGACCGGGGGGTTGCCCTTCTCGTCGGAGTCGAGGCCGACACCCACGATCCACTCCCGGTAGGGCAGCGACTCCAGCAGCGTCGCCATGGCGTACTCGGCCTGGAAGTCGCGCAGGAAGCACATGATGAGCTGCGCCCTGATCCCGAGCTGCCGCTCGGCGTCGATCAGCGCGCGGCGCAGGCCGCGGATCACGAGGTCGAAGGGCACACCGCGCGAGGTGTGGGCCTGCGGGTCGAAGAAGATCTCCGCGTAGCGGACGTTCTGCGAGGCGGCCTTGCGCAGGTAGGCCATGGCCAGGTCGTAGAAGTCGGGCTCGGTGCGCAGCACCTCCATGCCCTCGTAGTAGATCTTGAGGAAGGAGGGAAGGTCGTCGAAGGAGTAGGCGGCCCTGATGTCCTCGACCGAGGAGTAGGGCAGCTCGATGCCGTTGCGCTCGGCGAGCGCGAACTTGAGCTCGGGTTCGAGGGTGCCCTCGATGTGCAGGTGGAGCTCGCACTTGGGCAGCCCCGCGATGAAGTCGGTCATGCTCTAGCTCCAGGAGAGGATCGGGTCGACGACCTTGAGTTCGACGCAGTCCACCAGGCCGAGATCGGTGATGGCGTAGTCGGGGATCGCGGTGATCGACAGGAAGAAGAGATACATCATCGGTGAGGGCAGCGCGCAGCCCAGTTCGCGGGCCAGATCGTCCAGCTCGCTCTCCGCCTCGGCCATCTCCCGCGCGGGCAGGTCGGAGACGATGCCGCCGACCGGCAGCGGCAGCAGCCGCAGGACCTCGCCGTCCACGACGACGGCCTGGCCGCCGCCCGCCCGGACGACCTCGTTGACCGCCAGGGCCATGTCGGAGCGGGAGGCGCCGACGCAGATGATGTTGTTGTCGTCGGGGGCGGCGCTGGTGGCGATGGCGCCCCTGGTGATGCCGAAGCCGTTGACCAGGGCGACCGGCCGGTTGGCGGTCTTGCCGTACCGCTCGACGACCGTGATGTAGAGCGCGTCGTGCTCGACGGACGGTTCGACGACGCCGCCGGTCACGGGGAGCGTGACGTCGTGCCGCTTGCGGACGAAGACCTGCTCGGGGCTCATCCGCATGGCCAGCGCGGTGACCGAGGCGGCCCCTTCGGGGGCGCGCAGCACGATGTCGTCCGCGGTCAGCTCGGCGACGGGGAAGGGCCGCACCGGCGGGCGGGCGGGTGGCGCCGTGGGCGTGATCATGGCGTTGTCCCTGGCCACGAGCCTGCCACCGGCCACGACCTCACGCACCTGGAAGTCGGCCAGGTCGTCCACGATCAGCACGTCGGCGAAGCGTCCCGGGGCGATGCTGCCGACCAGGTGGTCGATCCGGTACATCTCCGCGCAGTTGATCGTGGCCATCTGGATCGCCGTCACCGGGTCGACGCCCGCCTTGACGGCCATCCGGACCAGCTTGTCCATGTGCCCGGCGGCGAGCACGTCGGCGGCGTGCACGTCGTCGGTGCAGAAGGCCACCCGGCGCGCGCCGACCTGGGAGACCACCTGGATGTTCTCCTGCAGGAAGTGGGCGACGCTGGACTCACGCACGATGGCGTAGATACCCAGGCGGAGCTTCTCCAGTGTCTCCTGCGCCGAGTACGACTCGTGGTCCAGGCGGATCCCGGCCGCGGCCAGGCCGCTGATCCGGCGTGTGTCGGACATCGGGGCGCAGCCGAAGACCGGGAGCCGGTGCCGCTCGGCCAGGTCGAGGGCCTCCATGACGGCCTCGTCGCCGTGCTCGACGAACTCCTGCACGGTCTCCCAGATGCCGACGCACTCGGGCCACTCGTGGGCCAGCCGGTGCTCGGCGGGGCCGAAGGTGTGCCCGACGGTCGACTCGGGAACGGTGTAGGGGGCCTTGGCGGGTGCCCCCCACCACACGCGCATGCCGGTGGCCGCGGCCTCGTCCAGGCAGCTCCGGACCCCGGGCAGGCCCTCGGCCACCAGGATCTGGTCCAGGCCGGAGACGACGCTGGTCGTGCCGTAGGGGACCACCAGGTCGGCGAAGCCGGTCACGGAGAGCTTGCTGCACTCGATGTGCAGGTGGCCGTCGATCAGGCCGGGGACGAGATGGCCGCCCCGGGCATCGATGATCTTCGTCTCGGGGCCACGGGGCAGGTCGGGACCGACCAGGGCGATCCGGGAGCCGCTGATCCCGATCTCCGCGGGATAGGTCTCGCCGGTCAGCACGTTGACCAGGACACCGTTGGTGATGATCGTGTCGGCGGGACGTCGTCCGTACGCGACGTCGAGCAGGGCGCGGTCGGGCATTTCGCTGCGGCCTTTCTGCGGGTCAGGCGGGGACGGGGACGGGGGCGGGGCGGCGTTCCAGCACGGCGTAGACCAGACCGGCCACGGCCACGCCCGCGAAGATGCTCAGGTCGGAGCCGCCGGTCGCCTGGGAGAGCGGTCCGGTGAAGGCCGCCGAGTTGATCCACAGCGCCGCCGCGACCATGCCCGCGGCCTGCGCGATGATCCCGTTCCAGCGGACGCCCCCACGCCCGTGGTACGGCCCGGCCTCGGCGAACAGGCCCTCGGCGTCGTAGGAACCCCTGCGCCGCAGCCAGTCGGTCAGATAGACGCCGGCCCACGGGGCCAGCCAGAGGATCAGCAGCCCGAGGAAGGTGTTGAGCATCGTGTTGAAGGAGTCGGAGAACACCGCCACACAGGTGATGGCCACGCAGATCACCAGGTCGAGCACGACCGCGGCCGAACGGTTCAGCCTGATCCCCGAGGCCTGCAGGTTCAGGCCGGAGGAGTAGAGGTCGGTGGTGTTCACCGCGAACAGCGTGACGATCGCCAGCAGCAGGTAGGGCACGACGAACCAGGAGGGCAGCGCGCCGGGCAGCCCGGAGACGGGGTCGCCCGCGTCCTTGACCACGGTGGCGACGGCCGCGCCGAGCGTCATCAGCAGCACGTACGGCACCAGCCCGCCGAGCGCGGCGTAACCGAAGACGGCCTTCCTGCTGGAGGAGGCGGGCAGGTAGCGCGAGTAGTCGCTGCCCAGCGGAGCCCAGGACAGGCCGCCGCACGACATGACCAGTGCGACCGCGACGGTGAACGTGGCGAAGTCGGCCCCGCCCCCGGCGGTGGCCTGTACCTTCGGGCCGACGAGAACGGCCATGACGGCGAACATCGCGACGAACACCCAGGTGAAGTACTTCTGGGCCTTCATGACGGCGGCGTGCCCGACGAGCGGCAGGACGAGCTGGATCAGCGCCGCGACGACGATCACGCCGACCTTCAGGGCCGCGCTCTGGGAGGCGATCCCGGCCTGGTCGAGCAGGGCCAGCGAGGCGAAGGTGATCAGCACCATGCCGCCCGCCTCGAAGCCGACCATGTTGATCCAGCCGAAGAAGCTGAGCACCCGGGCGCCCTTGGGGCCGAACGCGGCGCGGGAGACCGCCATCGTCGAGGTCCCGACGGCCGGTCCCTGAAGACTGGTCAGGCCGACCAGCGGGAAGGACAGCAGGTTGCCGATCACGATGGCCAGCACGGCCTGCGGAAAGCTGAGCCCGAGGGAGACGACGACGGTCCCGTAGACCAGGGTGAAGACTCCCATGGTGGTCCCGGTCCACAGGAACAGCAGGTCACGTGGCCTGCCGTACCTCTCGGACGGCGAGACCAGCTCGATCCCGCGTTGCTCGACGGCCACTACGCCTCCACCTGGTGCCTTGGACATTCACCTTCAGTGAACCAGGGCACGCGGCGTGCTCCCGTTGTCGGAGAACACGAGGTCAGGGGGTCCGGACTGTACCGGTCTCCAAGGTGATCGCCGGGCGGGAGGGGAGTCCCTACAGGGCGTGCAGGGCCAGGCCCGCGGTGAACAGCAGGCCGAAGACGAGCTGGAAACGGCCGGTCTGCTGCAGCGTCGCGATCAGCCCCCGGCCGGTGGCACCCTGGGCGACCGCCCTGACGGGGGCGACGGCCAGCGGGGCGGCGAGCAGGGTGAGCGCGGCGAACGGCTGCCAGGGGACCAGCGCCAGCGCGAGGACCAGCGGCAGCACCAGGCACACCGAGTAGAGCGTGCGGGTACGGCCGTCGCCGAGCACGACGGCCAGGGTGCGCTTGCCCGCGGGGCCGTCGGTCGCGATGTCGCGCAGGTTGTTGACCACCAGCAGTGCGCAGGCCAGCAGGCCGACGGGGACCGCGGCGGCGACCGCGGTCCACGGCAGTGACTCGGTCTGGACGAACGTGGTGCCCGAGACCGCGAACAGGCCGAAGAACACGAACACCGAGATCTCGCCCATCGCGCGGTAGCCGTACGGCCGCGAGCCCCCGGTGTAGAACCAGGCCGCCGCGATCGACAGCGCGCCGATCAGGACAAGCCACCACGCGCGGGTCACCACGACCAGGGCCAGCCCGGCGACCGAGGCGGCCAGGAAGCAGCCGAAGGCCGCGAAGAGCACCTCGCGAGGGGTGGCCGCTCCCGAGCCGACCAGCCGCATCGGGCCGACCCTGCCGTCGTCGGTGCCGCGCACACCGTCGCTGTAGTCGTTGGCGTAGTTCACGCCGATCTGCAGGGCGAGCCCGACGAACAGGGCGAGCAGGGCCCGCCACCACACCGCGCCGTCGTAGCCGAAGGCGACGCCGGTGCCGACGGCGACCGGGACGACGGCGGCGGGCAGGGTGCGCGGGCGGGCTCCGGCGATCCACTGGCTCGGGGTGGCCATGGCTGCGAACGTCCTCTCGAAGGTCAGCTGATGTCGGTGGCCAGGCGGACCATCCGCACGGAGCGACCGATGTGCAGCACCCGTTCGGCGCCGTCCTCGCCCCAGCCGGCCGACTCAAGGAAGCCGAGCACCGCGTGGTTGTCGGCGAACGCCCACGTCACGATGGTGCGGTAGCCGTCCTCCCTGAAGTGGTCGACCGTGGCGTTCAGCAGGCGGCTGCCGTGGCCGCGCCGTATGTGGTCGGGGTCGACCAGGAAGGTCAGCAGCTCCCCGGTCGTGGTCGGATCGAGGTCGGGGTCCTCCGCCGGGGCGTGCGAGGCCAGCCCGACGACACGCTCGGGACCCAGGGCCGCCGCCGCGGCCGCGATGCCGCCGGGACCGAGCGCGGGGAACGCGTCGGTGTCCAGGACGACCTTCTCGACCGCCACGAGCACCCTGTGCCGCCTGCTGGGCGGGGAGACGATCGCCTCGTCCCACTGCCGTCGCCAGAGGTCCTCGGCCGCCGTGCCGGTCATCTGCTCAAGCGGCCCCTCGGGAAGGAAGTCCCGGTAGCCGTATCTCCAGGCGCGAATCTGGGTGCTCGCCACCGCGGCGACATCATCGTGCCGAGCCGCCCGCACGCCTACGTCTGCCATTCGGCCCGCTCCCTCTCTGCCGTCTGCCGTCGCCCATGACACGCCGCCTCGCGGGTCTCGTGCCACGCGAGCGGGCATCAGGCGGGTGGAACCGTGAGGCAGCCCCTACACCGTATCGGGGAATCAGACTCAGAGATGACGCGGCTGCGTCTCGGTCTGGCGCCGTGCCCGATATGCCCGAGTCTTGGTGCGGTTGCCGCACACCTTCATGGAACACCACGAGCGCGAGCGGTTCTTCGAGGAGTCGACGAAGGCCCACTGACAGGTGCTCTCCGTGCAGACCTTCAACCTGGGCCACATGCCCTCGGCGTGCGCCTCCATCACGGCCGCCGCGATCCTGGCGAGCCCGCCGGGGACGCCGGAGGCGGCCGGTTCGAGGACCGGCCCCGCCTCGGTCAGAACGACCCGCAGCGCGAGATCGGGGAACGACCTGGGCGGGGCCGCCTCCTGGTCGCGGTCGTGGTTGTGCCGCAGCGCGGCGCGCAGGGACTCGCGCAGGTCCACGGCGGCGCTCACGTCGGTCTCGTCCGCCGTGTCGGCGGGCCTGATCAACTCGTGCCTGCCGAGCCAGGCGGTCAGCGTGGCGGGGGACGGGATCGAGTCGGTCGCGCTCTCGACGTCGTAGGTGTTCACGAAGTCGCACACCAGGTCGGCGGCGTTGCCCATGGTCAGTCACCTCTTCGAACCGCTGTTGAAACCACTGTATGTCAATAGGAGGTTTTTCTCTCCTCGACACCCGCATAATGATTTCAATGGTGTCGGCTCTCGTCTCGCCGGGTACGGGCGGCGGCGCTCAGGCCTCCTCGACCGCCGTCGCCAGCCGCCTGACCCCCTCGGTCAGCTCCGCCGTGTGCGCCGCCGCCGAGTGGCTGACCCTGATCCGGGGGCCGGGTGGCTCGGCCGGGTAGTAGATGCGTCCCGGGCTCACCAGGACGCCCGCCCGCCTGGCCCGCTCGACCACGGCCTCCTCGTCCAGATGGCGCGGGAGCCGTACCCACAGGTGCAGGCCGCCACGGGGGAGGAGGTGGATCTCCGCGGCCGGGGCGAAGGCGGCGAGCGCGCCCGCCAGGGCGTTCCTGCGGGCCGTCAGCTCGCTCTCCAGCATGTCCAGGTGGCGGCGCCAGGCCGGTGAGCCGACGAACTCCAGAGCGGTCTCCTGCAGCGGCCTGGCGACGAAGAACGACTCGACGATCTGGCTCGCCCGCAGCCGCCGCGCCGCGGGTCCCCTGGCGACGAGGCCCGCCACGCGCATGTTGGGGGACAGGACCTTGGTGAGCGAGTTGATGTGCACCACGGTCCCGTGCTCGTCGAGCGCGGCCAGCGGCGGCGGGACCGGGGAGGTCGCGAAGTATCTGGCGTAGTCGTCCTCGACGACGAACGCCCCGGCGGCCCGCGCGACCGCGAGCACCTGCCTGCGCCGGTCGAGGGGGAGCGTCGCGCCGGTCGGGTTGTGCAGCGTTGGCTGACACAGGAAGACCCGCGCGCCCGTGACGGCGAACGCCTCGGCCAGCAGATCGGGCCGCACCCCGTCCCCGTCCATCGGTACGGCCGTCGCCCGCAGCCCGGCGGCCCGCGCCGCGGCGAGCGCCCCCGGGTAGGTGGGTGTCTCGACCAGCAGGGGGGTGCCGGGGGCGGCCAGAGCGCGCAGCGCGTGGGTGAGGGCGGCCTGCCCGCCGCTGACCACGAGGACGTCGGCGGCGGTCACGTCGCCGCCCAGTTCGCAGGCGAACCACCCGCGCAGCTCGGGCAGGCCGCCCAGCGGCGGCACCTCCCAGACGCCGGGACGTCGCATCGCCCGTGCCCCGGCCGCCGACAGGGCCCGCGCGGGGCGGATCGACGGGTTGAGGTAGCCCCCGGTGAGCGGGACGACGCCCTCGGGTGGCGGGGTGAGCAGCCCGACCACGTCGGTGTCGTCGACCACCCGGTCGCCGAGCGCGACCGTCTGCCAGGACAGGTCGGGGGCGTTCTCCACCCGCGCCTGCGCGGGGGCCACGTAGGTCCCGCTGCCCGGCCTGACGATCACCCGGCCCTCGGTGGTGAGCCTGCTGAGCGCCCTGGAGACGGTCACCGGACTCACACCGTGGACCCGCATCAGTTCGCGGCTCGACGGCAGCCTGTCGCCCGGCCGCAACCGCCCGGCCTCCTCCCTGAGGATGGCGGCCAATCGGACGATACTGCTATCGTCATTCATGAGAGACAAGAGTAGCGCTACGCTCGCCAGTCCGATAGCGGTCGGCCGGGAGGCCCCGGCGCCGGCGGAGGGAGGCGCCTCGTGGCGCGGGACCCTGCTCGCGGGGCTGGGGGTGCTGACCTTCTCCGGCTCCTTCCCCGGCACGGTCTTCGCGATGGAGGGGTTCGACCCCTACCTCGTCGCGATCGGGCGCGCCGTGGTCGCCGTCGTCGCGGCGGTCGTGTTCCTGCTGGTGGCCAGGGCGCCCTTACTGCCGCCCAGAGAACACCTGTGGTCGTACCTGGTCATCGCCGCCGGGGTGGTCTTCGGCTTCCCGATTCTCAGCGGGCTGGCCCTGGACGCCGGAGCCGACACCTCCCACGCCGCCGTCGTGGTCGGCCTGCTACCCGCCGCGACCGCCGTCTGCGCCGTCCTGCGGGGCGGGGAACGGCCGAGGCCGCTGTTCTGGGCCGCCTGCGCGCTCGGCGCCCTGTCGATCACGGTCTTCACCGTCGGCAGAGGCGGCGGCCACGTCACCGGCGCCGACCTGCTGCTGGTCGGGGCGCTGCTGTCGGCCGCCGCCGGCTACACCGAGGGAGGGCGCCTGGCCAGGCGGACCCCCGGCTGGCGGGTGATCTCCTACGCCCTCGTCGTCGCGGCCCCGCTCACGGTCCCCCTGACGGTCGCGCTGGCGCTGACCACGCAGATGCGGCCGAGCGCGGTCTCGCTGGCCGGGTTCGCCTACGTCGGGCTGATCTCGATGTTCCTGGGCTTCATCCCCTGGTACGCGGGTCTGGCCAAGGGCGGCATCGCCAGGGCCGGGCAGACCCAGCTCGCCCAGCCGCTGCTCACCCTGCTGTGGGCCTGGCTCCTGCTCGGCGAGCCGTTCGACCCGGTGACGGTCGCCGCGGCACTGGCCGTGCTCGTGTGCGTCGCGGTGAGCCAGCGGGCGCGCTCCTGAGGAATTCCCCAAATTATCGTGGTGCTTTGTTGGGGAATGCGGCCATTCTCGGATTGCGATGTTCCGGACGGGTGCCGTGCATGCTGAAAGGACGGGGGAAAACGCCTGACGCCTGCCGATCGGAAAGTGATCTGTTTCCCCCGGCGTCGTTCGTGGGGGCCGTTCACTGTTCCGGAGGGCAACATTGTTCCCACCGTCTCTTCCCGGCACGGGAGGAGCGGTTATACGGTCAGCGAGACCGGTGCCCACGGGCAGGGGGTGGTTCCCCCACGGTCACGGGCGGGCGGGCGACGCAGGCCCTTCGGCGACAGATGGAGGACGGTCATGGCTGGAAGCCCCAAGGTCGGGGACGTGGTCGAGGACTTCGAGCTCCTCGACGAGACCGGTACGGCACGGCGGCTCGTTGATCTGGTGGCCAAGGGGCCGGTGGTGCTGTTCTTCTACCCCGCGGCCATGACCACGGGGTGCACCGCGGAGAGCTGCCACTTCCGCGACCTGGCGGAGGAGTTCGAGGAGGTCGGCGCGAACCCGGTCGGCATCAGCCGCGACGCCGTCACCCGGCAGAAGAAGTTCGCCGACACCTACGACCTGGGCTTTCCCCTGCTGTCCGACCCCGACGGGGCCGTGGCCCGCAAGCTCGGCGCACGCCGTAACTTCGCGGTCGGGCCGTTTCTCACCCGCAGGATGACCTTCGTCATCGACGTCGACCGTCGCCTGCTCGAAGTGATCCACAGCGAGACCAGCATGCTGTCCCACGCCGACCGGGCGCTTGAGGTTCTGCGGGCCCGCGCGCAGGAGTGACGGGACCGGCCGGGCGTGATTTTAGAGGTCCCAGGTGATCACACGGTGTAGCCATGGTCATGGGGTGGAGACGCTGGGGGGAGACGGCGAAACCTTCGCTGGACCGGCGGGAGGATAAATGGTCACCCTGGGGCTGTTCGTGCTGATCGAAGCCAAGCCCGGCAAAGAGGACGAGGTCGAGAGCTTCCTCAAGGAGGCGATCGCGCTCGCCGAGATGGAGGAGGGGACACCGGTGTGGTTCTCCATCCGCCTGGGACCGACGACCTTCGCCGTGTTCGACGCCTTCGCCGACGAGGCGGGCAGGGAAGCCCATCTGTCGGGCCAGATCGCCAAGGCGCTTGAGGACCAGGCCTCGCGCCTGTTCGCCAAGCCCCCCGCGGTCAACAAACTGAACATCCTGGCGGCCAAGCTGCCCGGCCGGTGACTCTCAGTGGGTTTCCGTGGGAGTCAGGAGATCCGCCGCGTGCCGTAACTCCGCCACGAGATACTCGGTGCCGCCCCGTCCGTCGGACTTCTCGATGATCGCGGCCAGCGCCCTGGCCGCGCCGGGTGAGAGCCGTACGGCGGGCTTGGTGCCGGCGTAGGGGATCGTCAGCAGGATCGAGGGGCCGTCCTGCTCGCCGGGTGAGTGGGGGCGCACGGTCTGGCTGGCCGTGATCGTGAGGTGCAGGCCTTTCCAGACAGTCGTGCGATGGGTCGTCGTGAGAGCGTCGCGGTTGCCGTGGTTACCGTCACACCAAGCGGGACATTCCACCGCAGAATTATTATTCATCACCGAACCATGGCTGTCGGCTGTGGGCTTCCCCGTCAGCATCTTAGGCGGGGAAGCGAGGTGTCAAGAAAGTGAATACGTGGAATTCCCCCGGATCGGAGAAAAGGCGGGATTTTTCGTTATCGGTCAGCCGTATGCGTCGTCCCGCGGCGGCGGATTCCTCCGAGGCCGGTTTCGGTCCCCGTCCGGGAAAAGGTCGGGCGCACATGCCGTACGGCCGTGCCGAAAACGGGGCGCACGGGATGGGGGAGCGCGATGCATCATGGGAGGCGCGGGCCTTTCGGGTACGCCAGGACATAAGGTGTGCCGATACAAGGAGGCCTGATCGTGATCGACCCGCACATCGCCGAGCTGCTCGGGATCGATCCCGAGGCTCCTGAGACGCGGCGCGAACTGCGGGCCGCCGAGCGCGACGTGCGGCTCATCGAGGAACTCGTCAGGTTGCGCAGGGCGCGGGGCCTCACCCAGGCTCAGGTCGCCGAGCGCATGCGCCGCACCCAGCCCGCGGTCTCCGACTTCGAGCGTCTCGGCGGCGACCCTCACCTGTCCACGATCAGGCGTTACGCCCTGGCCATCGGAGCCGAGGTCACCTACGTCGTGCGGGAGCTGGACGACCCGCCCTCGGAGCCGCTGGAGCACGTCGTCGAGCGGTAGCGGCCGTCAGGAGGGGGCCAGAGCTCGTTCGAGGCAGTCGAAGACGCGATCGAGCAGGGCGGCGTGTTCCTCGACCACCTTCTGGATGGGCTCGCCGGCGAAGACCTTGTCCACGGTGGTGACGTAGACCGTGCGGTAGGCCGAGACGATCATCGCTGCGGAGACCCGTGACCACGGGTCGTCGGAAGGTGCCCCCGCGGCCTCGGCCAGCAGTGAGCCGAGCAACTCCTCGAACTCGGCCGCCCGTTCCCTGGCCCGCGCCTGCAGCGACGGGGAGTCGATCACGACCTGCCAGAAGAACCGGTAACCGTCGGTGAACGCGCCGAAGGGGTGATTGTCCCGCAGGAGCTCCCGCTGCAGGCGCCGTAGCGCGGTCAGCGGCTCCTCACCCTCGTGGCGTTCCCTGATGGCCCTGGTGATCAGCTCGGCGGCCTCGGGGAACCGGTCGAGGAAGAGGTCCTCCTTGCGCGGGAAGTAGTTGAAGACCGTCTTCGCCGAGACGCCCGCCGCCTCGGCCACCTCGGCGACCGTGACGTTGTCGAACCCGCGCCTGAGGAAGAGCCCGGAGGCGATGTCCGAGATCGTCTGGCGTGTCCGCTGCTTCTTCCGCTCGCGGAGTCCTGGCTCGCTGCTCATGCGCTGACTATAGTTGATAAAAGTTTTTAGTCGTAGTAACTTTCTAGTGGCGGTAAGAATTTTCGTGGAGGTGTGGTGTGTCGTACGACGTCGTGGTGGCCGGAGGCGGCCCTGTCGGGCTGATGCTGGCCTGTGAGCTGGCGGTCGGAGGCGTCTCGGTCGTGGTGATCGAACGGCTGACCGAGATCGACCAGACCGTCAAGGCGGGTTCGCTCAACACGCCCAGTGTCGAGGCGCTCCACCGGCGCGGCCTGCTTCCCGCGCTCCGCGCGGCGGAGGAGGAGAACCTCGCCGCCTTCATGAGGGGGAACGCCCCCAAGGGCAGGCCCCAGGGCGGGCCGAAGTTCGCGGGACACTTCGCGGGGATCGTGCTCAGAGGGGACCTGCTCGACCCCACCGACCCCGACCTGGGCGGGAACGGCCCCGGCGACAACGTCAAGCTGGTCGGCCAGCAGCAGCTTGAGTGGATTCTGGCCGAACGCGCCGCCGAACTCGGGATCGAGGTACGCAAGGGAGTCGAGCTGACCGGCTTCGAGGCCGACGAGGACGGGGTGACCGTCACCACCACCGAGGGCACGATCCGCGGCGGCTGGCTGGTCGGCTGCGACGGGGGAAGGAGCCTGGTGCGCAAGCTCGCGGGTTTCGACTTCCCCGGCACCGACCCCGAGATCACCGCCCACCAGGCCATGGCCGCGATGGAGGGTACGGAGGAACTGCGGCTGGGCTGGAACGCGACTCCGACCGGCGTCTACGCCTACGGTCCCATGCCCGGCCGGATCCTGACCGTGGAGTTCGGCGGCGTGCCCAAGGACCGGGACGCCCCCGTCACCACCGAGGAACTGCAGGACTCGATCAGGCGGGTCACCGGGGCGCCCGTCGTCGTGACCGGCATCAAGACCGCGACCCGGTTCACCGACAACGCCAGGCAGGCGACCACCTACCGGAAGGGGCGGGTGCTGCTCGCCGGGGACGCCGCCCACGTCCACTCACCCTTCGGCGGCCAGGGGCTCAACCTCGGTCTCGGCGACGCGATGAACCTCGGCTGGAAACTCGCCGCGACCGTGCGCGGTGACGCCCCCCAGGACCTGCTCGACACCTACACCGCGGAACGTCACCCGATCGGTGCCTGGGTGCTCGAATGGACCCGCGCCCAGATCGCGGTGATGCGTCCCGACCGCCACGCCAGGGCGTTGCGCGCGGTGGTCACCAACCTCGCGGAGACCGTGGCCGGAACCACCTACCTCGTCAAGCAGCTCTCCGGGGTCTGGCAGCGCTACGACATCCCCGGTGACCACCCGCTGCTCGGCAGGAGCGCCCCCGACCTGGAGCTGGCCGACGGTTCCAGGCTCGCCGACCACATGCACACCGGCCGCGCGCTGCTGCTCGACCCGTCAGGGGAACTCGCCGCCTCGGCGTACGGCTACCGCGACCGTGTCGAGGTCGTCGGGAGCGCGATCGTGGAAAGGCCGCAGCTCGCCGGACTGCTCGTCAGGCCCGACGGATTCGTCGCCTGGGCGGCTGACGAGGGGCACCCGAGCCCGGTCCCGCTCGGGACGGCCCTGTCCACCTGGTTCGGAGCACCCGCCGTCACGGGCGCGGGCGGGAGCGCCGAAGCGGAGACGAGGGCCGTGGGAACGGCCTCCTGAGCGTCCGCCGGGCCCGCGCCGGACCCGGCGGACGCGGCTCATCACAGGGGGTGGTTGTAGATCAGGCGGAAACGGTCGCCGGGGATGACGATGTCGCTGGTCTCCACCGGGCGGTCGCCCGCCCAGTGGGTGCGCTCCACATGCAGGACGTGGACCCCCGCGGGCAGGGCGAGGACGTCGCTCTCGGCGGGCTGGGGCACACGCGTGTAGACCTGTTCGACGATCTCGGTGACCTTGACGCCGAAGGAGGAGAGCCTTGATATCAGACCCCGGGGGTTCTCCTCGGCCGCGGGCTCGCCGAACCCGGTCGGCTCATAGGAGGTGGCCAGCTGAACCGGTCTGCCGTCGCCGCGGAAGACGTAGCGGACACGGGTCACGGGGGCCGACTCGTCCAGGCGCAGTCGCTGGGCGATGCCGGGCGGGGCCTCGGTGTGCTCGGCCCGCCACTCCCAGGTGGCGCGGGTGCCCTGCGACTGGATGTCCGCGCCGAAGGGGGCGTGGTGATCGTGGAAGCGCCAGCGGTGCAGCGGCAGCAGCACCGGCCTGGCCCGCACGTAGTGGCCGGAGCCGACCCGGCCGATGATCAGCCCCTCGGCGGCGAGCACCCGTAGCGCGTGACGGGCGGCCGTCTCGCCCACGCCGTACTTTCTGGTCAGCTGGGCGCGGGAGGGGATCGGCGCGCCGGGGGGAAGGGAGCCGTCGACGATCTGGCGGCGGATATCGGCGACGACGCGCAGGTAGACCGGATCGGAGCTTGCCACGTGTTCATCCCTGGGTTCGACAGCGTCGCCCCATCCTGACGTATTCGGTGGACAACTCACGGTAATGGCGGCGATTTGGAGTTCCAACTTTGCGGCCTCCCGGAGAGCGCGTGAAAATCTCTCAGAGACTGTGTAACGCCCGCGTAAGGAGCCTCGATTCACCTACAGAGGCCGTCGATGTGTGTACCCCCGAGCACATATCGGCGGCCTCTGTGCCTCTTTGCTCCGCCTGGCGGCGTCGCGGGCTTGGGCGCTTCGGGACGGTGTCTTCCCTCGTCACTGCGTCGCTGCGCTCCTGCGTTCCTCGGTCCAGGCGCCGACGCGCCCAAGCCGAAACTTCTCACACTTGGGGCCGGTGAAGCACAAGCTGTGTCCCCCTTGCTCCGCCTTCGGCGTCGTGGAGGCTTGGGTGCTTCGGGACGGTGTCCTCCCTCGTCTCTACGTCGCTGCGTTCCTCGGTCCAAGCATCGACGGCCCAAGTCGGCACTCCTCACGTGGGGCGCCGGGGGCCTTGGGCCGGGAGGCTCTCAGGTAGGGCACGGGAGAGGGTTTTGGGAGAATTTCTGCCTTCTGGGGTGGTGATGTTCGGGGCGTTTCCGGCTGGCGGAGGGGGCTTCTGGGGGGTTTGTCTTATTTGGTGGTTTGTTTGGAGTTCGGGGGCGGTGGGGGCTTCAACGGGGGGTTTCCGGGAGGAGGAAGCGGGGCCATGTGGGGGTTGACGAGGCAGGGAAGGGGGAAGAGGGCTTAGGCGGGGTGGCGGGGTCTACCGTTTGCGTGGTTCCGGGTAGCGTTCGGTCTATGGCAGCGCCAACTGGAACCTCTGACGCCCCCTTCGGCCGCATGCTGACCGCGATGGTCACACCGTTCACCGCGGACGGCTCGGTCGACTACGAGGGAGTGCGGCGCCTTGCCGCCTACCTGGTGGACGAACAGCGCAACGACGGCATCATCGTGAGCGGCACCACGGGTGAGTCCCCGACGACCACGGACGAGGAGAAGGAGCGCATCCTGCGCGCCGTCGTCGAGGAGGTCGGCGACCGCGCCACGGTCGTGGCGGGGGCGGGCACCAACGACACCCGCCACAGCGTCGAGCTGGCCACGGCCGCCGAGCGCGCCGGGGCCCACGGTCTCCTGGTGGTGACGCCCTACTACAGCAAGCCCCCGCAGGAGGGGCTCTACCGGCACTTCACCGCCGTGGCCGACGCCACCGGCCTGCCGGTCATGCTCTACGACATCCCGGGCCGCAGCGGCGTGCCCATCGAGACCGCCACCCTGCTGCGGCTGGCCGCGCACGAGCGGATCGTCGCGGTCAAGGACGCCAAGGCCGACCTGTTCGCCGGGTCCCAGGTGATGGCGGCGACCGACCTCGCCTTCTACTCCGGCGACGACACGCTCAACCTGCCGTGGATCTCGGTCGGAGCCGCGGGATGCGTCAGTGTCATCGGGCACGTCGTGGGCGCCGAGATCGCCACGATGATGAGCCTGTACCGCTCCGGCGACGTCGCGGGAGCGCTCGCCGTACACCGTGCGATCCTGCCGGTGGTCGAGGGCGTCATGACGCGGGCGGGCGGTGCGATCATGACGAAGGCGGCGCTGACCCTGATGGGGCGCTCCGCGGGACCGGTGCGGGCACCGTTGGCCGACGCCACGGCGGAGCAGGTCGCGCGGCTGAGAGAAGACTTGATCGCGGGTGGCGTGAAGCTGCCCGACGGAGATGTGTCATGAGAAGGAACGCGGCGGCCGGTGACGGCCGCAGAGGGGAGAAACGGAAGTTTGAGTGACAGAGGACACAGTGGCCGGCCGGTGACCGGAGTGCTCGGCGAGGGAGCAGTCCCGCCGGCGGAGGGGGCCGCCTCCACCTACCAGAGAGGCGTGGCCGGATGAGTCATCCCCACCCGGAGCTCGGGCCGCCTCCCGAGCTTCCCGAAGGCGCGCTGCGCATCGTCGCGCTGGGCGGCCTGGGCGAGATCGGCCGCAACATGGCGGTCTTCGAGTACGACGGCCGTCTGCTGATCGTCGACTGCGGGGTGCTGTTCCCCGAGCCCGACCAGCCCGGCGTCGACCTGATCCTGCCCGACTTCGAGTACATCAGAGACCGCCTCGACGACGTCGAGGCGCTGGTGCTGACGCACGCGCACGAGGACCACATCGGTGCCGTGCCGTACCTGCTGCGGGAGCGGCGTGACATCCCGATCGTCGGCTCGAAGCTGACGCTGGCGCTGATCGAGGCCAAGCTCACCGAGCACCGCATCCAGCCGGTCAAGGTCGAGGTCGTCGAGGGCGAGCGGCGTGTGTTCGGGCCGTTCGAGACCGAGTTCTTCGCGGTCAACCACTCGATCCCGGACGCGCTGGCCGTGGCGATCAGGACGCCCGCGGGCATCGTGCTGCACACCGGTGACTTCCGGATGGACCAGCTGCCCAGCGACGGGCGGCTGACCGACCTCGGCGGGTTCGCCAGGCTCGGCGCCGAGGGCGTCGACCTGCTGATGTCGGACTCGACGAACGCGGAGGTCCCGGGCTTCGTCACCAGTGAGCGGGAGATCGGCCCGGTCATCGACGAGGTGATCCGCACCGCGGAGAAGCGGGTGATCGTGGCGAGCTTCGCCTCCCACATCCACCGCGTCCAACAGGTCATCGACTCCGCGGAGAAGCACGGCCGCAAGGTCGCGCTGGTCGGCCGCTCCATGGTCCGCAACATGGGCGTCGCCAGGGACCTGGGCTACCTGAGGGTGTCGTCCGACGTCATCGTCGACGCCAAGGAGATCGAGGGCCGGCCTCCAGAGGACGTCGTGCTGATCTGTACCGGATCCCAGGGCGAGCCGATGGCGGCGCTGTCGCGCATGGCCAACCGCGACCACCCGATCAGGGTGGCCGAGGGCGACACCGTCCTGCTGGCCTCCTCCCTGGTCCCGGGCAACGAGACCGCCGTCAACAAGGTGATCAACGGGCTGAGCCGCTGGGGCGCCCGCGTGGTGCACAAGGGCAACGCCAAGGTGCACGTCTCCGGGCACGCCGCCGCGGGCGAACTGCTCTACGTGCTCAACCTGACCAGGCCGTCGAACTTCATGCCGGTGCACGGAGAATGGCGTCACCTGCGGGCGCACGCCAAGCTCGCCGCGCTGACCGGGGTTCCCGACGACCACATCGTGATCGCCGAGGACGGCGTCGTGGTCGATCTGCTCGACGGCCGCGCGCGGATCGTGGGAGCGGTCCCCGCGGGCTACGTCTACGTGGACGGCACCTCGGTCGGCGACGTCACCGACTTCGCCCTCAAGGACCGTCGCATCCTGGGCGAGGAGGGCTTCATCTCCATCGTCGTGGTGGTCGACACCGGCACGGGCAAGCTGACCGGAGGGCCGGAGATCCACGCCCGGGGGTCGGGCATCGACCCCGACCGGCTCACGGAGGTCCTCCCGCAGATCGAGAGGGCGATCGAGGAGAACGCCGCCGACGGCGTCGTGGACATCCAGCAGGTCCGCAGGGTGGTCCGCAGGACCGTCGGGCGCTGGGTGAGCGACACCTACCGCCGCCGCCCGATGATCGTCCCCGTGGTGATCGAGGTCTGACCCGTCTCCGCCGTACGGCCAGCTCAGGCGGGCCGTACGGCATGTCGGTGGGGGCGGATCCATGGGGCTTTTGTTCCGTATGGTGGGGCTGGTACCGGCGAGCCTGCGCGTGATCGACGGTGTCGCTCGATAGCCTCGCTAGCATGGCCACCGGTACGTCTAAAGGCGCCTCAGGCAAGACTCCCGCCAAGGGGTCGGGCCGGTCCGGGTCCTCCGCGCCCCGCACGGCTCCCGTCAGGCGGGCCGCCACCACCCGGGCGAAGCCCGCCCCGCGTTCCAGAAGACCCCCGGGCCCCCAGCCCGACCCGCTCGGCTGGGTGTTCACCATGATCGGCAAGCTGTTCATGGGGGTCTGGATGCTGCTGGCGGGCGGCATCGGCACCGCGGCGCGCGCCCTCGGGCAGAACGCCAGGGAGCTCGACCCGGTGCACCGCCGTGACGGGCTCGGCCTGGCGGTGTTCTCCGGGGCCGTCGCGCTGGCCGCCATCCTCTGGCGGGACACGACGGGCACGGTCTCCCAGGTGGTCAACGGGGTGATGCGCGGGACCTTCGGGTCTCTGGCCTGGCTGATCCCCATCCTGCTCGCGCTGCTGGCCTGGCGGCTGCTGCGCCACCCCGACCAGAACGCCGACACGGGCCGGATGGGCATCGGGTGGTCGGCCCTCATGATCGGCCTGCTCGGCGTCGTGCACGTGGTGCACGACACGCCGTATCCGTCGGGAGGACCAACCGACGGGATGGACAAGGTCTCGGCCGCCGGAGGCATGGTCGGCTTCATCGTCTCGGCGCCGCCCGCGAGCATCCTGCCTGCCTTCGTGACGATCCCGCTGCTGCTGATCCTGTCCGGGTTCGGCGTCCTGGTGATCACCGCGACACCGGTCCACCGGGTCCCCGAGCGGCTGGCCGAGATCAGGCACATGCTCTTCGACCGGGAGGCGCCCCCCAAGGCCAGGCCCGCCAGGAAGCCCGCGCGCAAGCGTCCCGCCGAGGAGCGCGAGGGCGGCGAGACCGTCAAGCCGTACGACACGCCGGTCGTCACCGAGACGCGGGCGGGGACCGGGCAGGACCACTCCCCGGAGATCGTCCCCGGGCTCACCGAGGAGCAGCCGGAGGAGGAGGCCGTCGCCGCCACCAGGGCGGAGCCGCCTGCCCCGACCCCGGCGCCGCGCAAGGTCGAGCAGCTCGTCCTGTCGCCGCAGGCGGGCCCCTACACGCTGCCGGACATCCAGCTCCTGCGCCCGGGCAGCGCTCCCAAACCGCAGACCAAGGCCAACACCGTCGTGGTCAACGCGCTGACCAGCGTGATGGAGCAGTTCTCCATCGACGCCCAGGTGATCGGGTTCACCCGGGGGCCGACGGTGACGCGCTACGAGATCGAGCTGGGCCCCGCGGTCAAGGTCGAGAAGGTGACCGCCCTCACCAGAAACATCGCCTACGCCGTCAAGTCCGCCGACGTACGCATCCTGTCGCCCATCCCCGGCAAGTCGGCGATCGGCGTGGAGATCCCCAACACCGACAAGGACCTGGTCTCCCTCGGCGACATCCTGCGCTCGCAGGTGGCCCAGGCCGACCACCACCCGATGATCGTCGGCCTGGGCAAGGACGTCGAGGGCCGCACCATCGTGGCCAACCTCGCCAAGATGCCGCACCTGCTCATCGCGGGCGCGACCGGCGCGGGCAAGTCGGTCTGCGTCAACGGCCTGATCTCCTCGATCCTGATGCGCGCCACGCCCGACGAGGTGCGGATGGTGCTGGTCGACCCCAAACGGGTCGAGCTGAGTGTCTACGAGGGCATCCCGCACCTGATCACGCCGATCATCACCAACCCCAAGAAGGCGGCCGAGGCCCTGGAGTGGGTGGTCGGTGAGATGGACCGCCGCTACGACGACCTGGCCGCCAGTGGTTTCCGGCACGTCGACGACTTCAACAAGGCGGTGCGCACGGGCAAGCTCGTGCCGCCGCCGGGCAGCGAGCGTGTCTACCAGCCCTACCCGTACCTCCTGGTGATCGTGGACGAGCTGGCCGACCTGATGATGGTCGCCCCGCGCGACGTCGAGGACTCCATCGTCCGCATCACCCAGCTCGCCCGCGCCGCGGGCATCCACCTGGTCATCGCGACCCAGCGGCCGAGCGTGGACGTGGTCACCGGCCTGATCAAGGCCAACGTGCCCTCCAGACTGGCCTTCGCCACCTCCTCGCTGGCCGACTCGCGCGTCATCCTGGACCAGCCGGGCGCCGAGAAGCTGGTCGGGCAGGGTGACGCGCTGTTCCTGCCGATGGGCGCGAGCAAGCCGATGCGGTTGCAGAACGCCTTCATCTCGGAGAAGGAGATCGGCGACGTCGTCGCGCACTGCAAGGAGCAGATGCAGGTCGAGTACCGCGACGACGTGGCCGCCTCGGCGACCGCCAAGAAGGAGATCGACGAGGACATCGGCGACGACCTCGACCTGCTGGTCCAGGCCGCGGAGCTGATCGTGACCACCCAGTTCGGCTCGACCTCGATGCTCCAGCGCAAGCTGCGGGTCGGCTTCGCCAAGGCGGGCCGTCTGATGGACCTGCTGGAGAGCAGGAACGTCGTGGGGCCGAGCGAGGGCTCCAAGGCGCGCGAGGTCATGGTCAAGCCCGACGAACTGCCCGGACTCCTGGCCGACCTGCGGGGTCAATGACGCCCCCGACGTACGGGAGCAGCCCGATTACTGGTTGAATAGGACTCACTACGCAGCGTCGGGTGCTTTGGGGGCGTGCGGCTATGAGCATTGGTAGTGGTTTGGCGCAGGCGCGCCGGTCGGCGGGGCTGACCGTGGCGGAGCTGAGCGCGCACACGCGCATTCGTGAGGCGTTGATCCACGCGATCGAGCGTGACGACTTCTCCCAGTGCGGAGGGGACTTCTACGCGCGGGGCCACGTCCGGAACATGGCCAAGGCCCTCGGGCTCGATCCGGAGGCCGTGGTGCACGAGTACGACGAGCTGCACGGGGGCGTGCCGCTGCCGGTCAGGGCCGCCAGCGTGTTCCAGGCCGACACGCCCATCAAGATCCGTGAGAGCCGCTCGCCCAACTGGACCATGGCCATGGGTGTCGCGCTGGCCATCGTGGTGGTCTTCGGCGTGGTCAAGACCATGGGCGGGCGGGGGGAGACGCCGACGGCCGAGGTGCGGCCCGCCGTGCCCGCGCACTCCGAGGCGGGCAGGGCGTTCGACACGCCCGGGCCGACACGCAGGCCCAACTCGCTGGCCGCGGGCACGGTGAGCGGGCCCGTGGTCCTCAAGATCAGCGCGAAGCGCTCCTCGTGGCTCGACGTGAAGGACGTCAGTGGCAAAAAACTCTTCTCCGGCACGCTGGAGGCGGGTAAAACCTCCGTCTGGCGGGCGGAGAAAGGGATGAAGGTCACTTTCAGCGACGGCGGGGCTGTCTCGTTGCAGCTCAACGGCAAGGACCTCGGCGCTCCCGGGCGCCGTGGGCAGGTCGTCAACCGCTCCTACGGCCTGCGGGACTCCACACCGAGCTGACCCGGGGCCATCTGGGAACGGGGGAGGTGCATCGGTGGCCGTCAACTCCCGATACCGTAGTGTCCACCATGTCATCCCGCCGAACCGCATCGCTGATCACGCTGGGCTGCGCGCGCAACGAGGTCGACTCAGAAGAGCTCGCCGCGCGTCTTGAGGCTGCCGGTTGGCAGGTGGGCGACGACGACCCCGAGGTCATCGTCGTCAACACCTGCGGCTTCATCGACTCAGCGAAAAAGGACTCCATCGACACCCTGCTCGCCGCGGCCGACTCCGGGGCCAAGGTGGTCGCCGCGGGCTGCATGGCCGAAAGGTACGGTGACCAGCTCGCCGACGCCCTGCCCGAGGCCGCGGCCGTCATCTCCTTCGACGACTACACCCAGATCGGCGCGCGTCTCGACGACGTGCTCGCCGGCAAGTCGCTCGTCCCGCACAGTCCGCGTGACCGCAGGACCCTGTTGCCGATCTCCCCGGTCGAGCGCGCCTCGGCCCCCAAGACCAACATCCCCGGCCACGGAGAGCTGCCCGAGGGGCTGGCCCCGGCCAGCGGTCCCAGGCCGCTGCGCAAGCGCCTGGGGGACGGCCCCGTCGCCTCGCTGAAGCTGGCCTCCGGGTGCGACAGGCGCTGTACGTTCTGCGCCATCCCCGCCTTCCGCGGCGCCTACGTCTCACGTGATCCCGCCGAGCTCATCGGTGAGGCCGCGTGGCTGGCGGGTGAGGGCGTCAAGGAGCTCGTGCTGGTCAGCGAGAACTCCACCTCCTATGGCAAGGACCTGGGCGACCTGCGGGCGCTGGAGAAGCTGCTGCCCTCCCTGGCGGCCGTCGAGGGCGTCGAGCGGGTGCGGGTCAGCTACCTGCAGCCCGCCGAGCTACGTCCCGGCCTGCTGGAGGTGATCTCCTCGACCGAGGGCATCGCCCCCTACTTCGACCTGTCCTTCCAGCACGCCAGCGGCTCCGTGCTGCGGCGGATGCGCCGTTTCGGTGACCCGAGGCGCTTCCTCGACCTGCTGGAGATGATCAGGGCCAAGGCTCCCGAGGCCGGAGTCCGCTCCAACTTCATCGTGGGCTTCCCCGGCGAGACCGAGGAGGAGTTCGGCGAGCTCGTCTCCTTCCTTGAGCTGGCCAGGCTCGACGTGATCGGCGTCTTCGGCTACTCCGACGAGGAGGGCACCGAGGCGGCCTCGCTGCCGGGCAAGCTGGAGCAGGAGGTCATCGACGCACGGGTGGCCACGCTGACCGAGCTGGCCGACGAGCTCATGGCCCAGCGGGCCGAGGAGCGCATCGGCACCGAGGTCGACATCCTCATCGAGGAGGATCTCGGCGACGGCGGCTACGAGGGACGCGCGGCGCATCAGGGCCCCGAGGTGGACGGGTCCGTCACGGTCCAGGGCATCGGCCTGGTGCCCGGGCAGATCGTCAGGGCCGTCGTGGTCGACTCAGAGGGAGTGGACCTGATCGCCCGCATCAAGGCCGCGCCGTGAGCGCGCCACCGGGCCGGGGGACCGTATGACCAATTCGCCAGAGACCGGTACCGGCACGACGCCGGCGACCACGCGCCCGAAGGTGAGCGCGTGGAACATCGCCAATGTCGTGACGGTGATACGGCTGGCGATGGTCCCCTTCTTCGCGGCCTGCCTGTTCCTGCCCGGCGCGGGCTGGCGGGTCACCGCGCTGGTGGTCTTCCTGGTCGCCTCGCTGACGGACCTGCTCGACGGCGAGCTGGCCCGGCGTTACGGCCTGATCACCGACTTCGGCAAGATCGCCGACCCGATCGCGGACAAGGCGCTGATCGGTGCGGCCCTCATCAGTCTCTCGCTGCTCGACGAGCTGCCCTGGTGGGTCACGATCGTGATCCTCGGCAGGGAGCTCGGCATCACCCTGATGCGATTCGCGGTCATCAGGCACGGTGTGATCCCCGCCAGCTACGGGGGCAAGGTCAAGACCGTCCTGCAGATCGCCGCGATCGTCTCCTACATGTGGCCCGGGGTCCCCGAGCCGGTCCGTCTGGTCGTCATGGGCGCGGCCGTCGTCGTGACGGTGGGCACCGGCCTCGACTACGTGATCCGCGCGGTCAGGCTGCGGCAGGTGGCCAGGAAGGCGCGGGGCGAATGAGTCACCGTCTGCTCGCCGCGACCAGCGTGCTGTCCCTTCTCATCCGCAGAGGGGAGACGGTCGCGGTCGCCGAGTCGATGACCGCGGGGCTGATCGGCGCGGTCCTCACCGCCCCTCCGGGGGCCTCGACGGCCTTCGTCGGGGGTGTGCTGTCCTACGCGACCGAGCTCAAGCACCGGTTGCTCGGCGTTCCCGCCGACCTGCTCGACCGGGAGGGGGCGGTCCATCCGGACGTCGCGGCCGCGATGGCCGAGGGCGTCCGTGAACTCACCGGCGCCTCCTACGGCCTGGCCGTGACCGGTGTCGCCGGTCCCGAGCCGCAGGACGGCAAACCGGTCGGCACCGTGCACCTGGCTGTTAGTGGTCCTGATGGGCGGGTATGGCACCGGGATCTCCACCTCGCAGGCGCCCGTGAGGAAATTCGCCAATCGACAGTCAAGGAGGCCGTAGACCTGCTTTTAGGTGTGCTGGAGTCGAACTTGGGGGAACATTCCGGGTGATTACCGCGTTACGTCCCCAGCGAACATGCTCACCACGGTCTGCCGCAGGGTTGGTGGATACAGGTACGGTGGAACTGTGAGTGAGGTAAAGGTCAAGCGATGATGACGGCGAGGAGTATGTACGAAGGGTCGCGTTCGAAGAACGGGCGGCACGAACCGATCGCGCGGAGTGTCGTGAAGGCGCCCGCGCCGGGGAGGGAGCGACAGATGGTCCTGCTGCGTCAGCTGCTCGGTGACGTGCTGCGGCGGCTGCGGGTGCGGCAGAGTCGCACCTTGCGTGAGGTGTCCACACTGGCTCGTGTTTCTCTCGGATATCTGTCCGAGGTGGAGCGTGGCCAGAAGGAGGCCTCCTCCGAATTGCTCGCGTCGATCTGCGGTGCCCTCGGTGTGCCGCTCTCACAGGTGCTGCGTGAGGTCTCAGACCAGTTCGCGCTGGCCGAGCTTCAGCACGCCCCGGTGCTCGCCGGTGACGTGCCCGAGCGTGAACGCCTGCCGATCGCCGAGACCGTGGTCTCCGGGGCTCTTCCGGATTCCGTCTTTCCCGAAGTCAACGACATGGTCGCTGCCTAACCGGTCACTCGTTCCGGCTGGCAGTGACGACACCAGACGATCAGCCGTTCCTGCGGCCCTCTCCCCATCTCACCGCGACTGATCCGGTTCCCACAGCGCAGGCAGGCCCGTCCGGCCCTGCCGTAGACCCAGGTGTCCCGGCCGGGGCGTGCGTCTCCTGTCGTCACCCTGTTGGGACGCTCCCTGTTCGCGTGCAGTAGCCGCTGCGCGATTCTCACCACCTTGTCCAGGTCCTCGACCGCGCCGACGGGCCGCCACGGCCACAGACCGGCCAGGAACAGCGTCTCGGCCCGGTAGATGGTCCCGATTCCCGCAAGGTTGCGCTGATCCAGCAGCGCCTCTCCGATCGTCGTCTCCGGGACGGCGGACAGCCGCCGTACGGCCTCGCCCGGATCCCAGTCCGCCCCGAGCAGGTCGGGGCCGAGATGCCCGACGACTCTCGCCTCGTGCCCGGTGGGCAGCAGATCGACCATGCCCAGCCGTACGCCTGTGGCCTGCCACTCCTCGTTGGCCAGCAGTAGGCGCACGACGTCTCCCGGGGGCGTGCCCCGTCCCGGTCTGGAGATCCGCCAGCTTCCCTCCATCCGCAGATGGGTGTGCACGGTCAGACCGCCCTCGACCCGGGTGAGCAGGTGCTTGCCCCGGGACCGGGTCTCCAGGACGGCCCGGCCGGTCAGATCCGCGGTCGCGTGGGCGGGCACGCGGAAGTCGGAGCGGGTGAGCACCCGTCCGTCGAGCGCGAGACCGAGCCGTTTCGCGGTGAGGTGGACGACGTCACCCTCGGGCACGGCGGTCTCCCGGCTGGTGCCGGCGACTCAGTCCCACGCCGAGGGGTCGGCGGCGAGCTGGCGGACCCGTTCGGGGAGCACACCGGTGGCCACGCTGTCGAGCGTGACCTCCTCCAGGATGGCCCGCTCACTGGCCCGCAGCGCGATCCAGACCTGCTGCAGCGCCTCGGCGGGGCCCCGGTAGCCGACGTGCTCGGGGCGCTCGCCCCGCACGTTGGCCAGCGGCCCGTCAACGGCGCGGATCACGTCCGCCAGGGTGATCTCAGAGGCGGCGCGAGCCAGCACGTAGCCGCCCTCGGGCCCTCTCTGACCCCGGACCAGACCGGCTCGCCGCATCTGCAGGAGGATGTTCTCTAGGTATTTGGGCGGCATGTCCTGCTCCTTGGCCAGCTCACCCACGGTGGTAGGTCCGTCACCCGCGGCGGCGAGTTCGGCGGCGGCACGTAGGGCATAGTCGACACGAGCGGATAGACGCATGTAATCGATTATCCCGCCTGCTATTGACTGCTTACGCGCGAGGTGGCGGAAAAAACGAACTCACGTCCGCAGCCTTCGGTGACGACAGGGGCTCGCAGCCACGCCTCCGCCGGCGCGGGCTGGTGGATCACGTAGTGGTGAGGGGCGATCGCGGAGGTGCGGCCCGGGAGCAGGGCCATGCACGCGGCGTGGGCCTCCTGGGGGGTTCCTCCGGAGACATGGCAGGTCAGACGTCCGTCCGCGTCGTGGGTCACCAGGTGCGGGCGATCTCCGAGGGCCGCGTCGACCAGCCGTTCCACGGCCTCCAGGTTCACCCAGCACGAGTCGGTGTGGACCCAGCCCGGGCCGTACTCGACGGGCGGGACCCCGCACAGGTCCGCCACCTCCGGCAGCGGGACCACGTGCCCCGCCGCCTCGATCAGCAGTCTGACCAGGCCGGTGCCGAAGCTCTCCGCCTCGGCGCGGGACATGACGCGGGGGTCGATCCAGAACGTCAGGTCGACCTCGTCCTCAAGGCGGTTGGTCCACAGCGCCAGGTGCGCGGGGAAGGAGGCCTCGGGCAGCCACCGGCACTCGATGTCCTCCGCCGGGGGAGGCTCCCGCTCGGCCAGGGCGACCCCGCTCATGTCGCTGAAGACGCAGTCACGGGCGAAGTCGATCCCCCGCTCGGTGTTGACGGCCCCGATCAGGTTCCAGAGCGCGATCGAGTCGAACCTGGTGTGCTGGTAGCCGGTGAGGGAGGCGGTGCGGAAGCGGCGGACGGCCTCGTCGAAGGTGGGGACCTCCAGATCGGCGGTGATCAGCGCGTCCTGGGCGATCGGGCCGACGTAGTCACGCACCTCGGGGCGGATCCTGTTGCTGGTCAGCGAGGCGATCACGCAGGTCCGCTGGACGGTCCGCGCCCCGATCAGCGTCCCGAGCGCGGCGAGGGTGACCACGGACCTGCTGGCTCCCGTACGGCGCGCCACGGCGCCGAGCGCCTCGGCCGCGACGGTGGAGCGGACCCGCAGCCGGGGCCGGAGCGCCTCGGGGTCGGCGGTCTCGTCGACGGCGAACATCGACTGGGGCACCCGGCCGAGCTGGGTGCCCCAGTGCCGCAGGGCGGCGGCGGTGCGCAGCCGGGTGGGCGGGGCCTTCTCCTCCAGGGCCAGGTCGAGCGGCTGGGTCGGGCACGGCTCGGGCACGGCCTCGCCTCTGATCAGCCGTTCCCAGTCGCGCATCACGGTGGCCAGGCCGACCTCGTCGACCGAGGTGTGCGTCAGCACGAAGACCATCCTGAGGGGGACGTCCCCCTCGGTGATCACCGCGACCCGGATCGGCAGCTCGTTCTCCACGTCGAACCGGTCGCCCTGCAGGCGCAGGCCGACCTCCTCGGCCAGCCGGTCGACGGCGTCCGGTTCCGGCTCGTCCTCGACGACGTGGACCTCGACGGGCAGGGTGCCGGACCCGGAGACCAGCTGGGTGTCCCCGCGGATCGTGGCCCGCAGACTCTCGTGCCTGGCCAGCAGCAGCCCGACCGCCTCGACGACGGCGGCCAGGGTCGTCCCGTGGGGAAGGGCCGTGGTCTCACGGAAGTTCATGTGCAGAGGGGGGTCACGCAGCACGCAGCGGGCCATGTTCGCCTGGCCCATCGTGACGGGGCCGTGCCGGGTCGGTCGTCCCGCGTAGCAGGCCGAGATCCTGATGACGGTTTCCATGTCGAGACCTGCCTCGCCACACGCCGCAAGAGTCTTACTGAAAAGAATCTTTACCATTTCCCGTTTCCCGGAGTGTTCCACGCGACGGGCGGGCGTCGCAAGCCCTGATTTCACGGCGATCCCGTGCTGTGAGGGGGCGGTGGAGGCGGGTAAGTCCGGGGAAGGAGGGGGAAGGACATGCCGGAAGAGGCCCTCCTGGCCTCCCCGCACCCCCCTTCGGGGCTAAACTATCAGGAAGCTTTATTAATGAATAGAACCGCTATTCTTACCTGAATGTAATTGCGACGGGGAAACGGCGAACAAGAGAGCATGCGTATGGAGCGACGTCCTGGCGTGCCCAGGCTGCTGAGGGAGATCAACGACCGGGCCGCCCTGGAGCTGTTGCTGGATTCGGGACCGCTGACGCGGGGCCAGATCGGAGAGCTCACCGGCCTTTCCAAGGTGACGGCGTCCCAGACGCTCGCGCGCCTTGAGGAGCGCGGTCTGGTCGAGGTGGCAGGGGAGCAGGCGGGAGGAAGAGGGCCAAATGCCGCGCTTTACGGCATCATTCCCTCCTCCGCTTATGTGGCGGGTCTGGATGTGGGCCCGGAATTCGTGACCACCGCCATCGCGGATATCCACGGGGACATCGTGGCCGAGGTGACGGTCGCGCCGAACGGGCACGACGACCCGGTGGCGCTGGTGCACAGCGCGGTCGTCAAGGCGTGCCGGTCGGCGAAGGTCGCCCTGTCCAAGCTGAGGGCGGTCGTGATCGGCACCCCGGGCGTCGTCGACCCCAGGACCGGGGACGTGCGTTTCTCCTTCGACCTGCCCGGCTGGCACGAGGGAATCCACGAGGCGCTCGCCCGTGACCTGCGGCGCGACGTCAGGATCGAGAACGACGTCAACCTCGTCGCGGTCGCCGAGCGCGCTCGTGGCGCGGCGCACGGGGCCGACGACTTCGTGCTGCTGTGGGTCGGCCGCGGTATCGGTCTCGGCGTCGTGCTCGGCGGCAGGCTGCACCGGGGCCTGTCCGGCAGCGCGGGTGAGATCGGCTACCTGCCGGTACCCGGCGTGCCGCTGGCCGAGGACATCCGGGCGGTGCCCGGACGGCTGCCCTCGCTGGCGGGTGGTCTGCAGTCGCTGGTCAGCGCGGAGGCGGTGATGGAACTCGCCGCGACCTACGGCTTCAGCGGCGAGAGCGCGACCGAGTGCGTGGCCGCCGCGGTCGGGGCGGGAGAGCGGGGGGAACCCCTGCTCGACGAGATCGCCGGGCGTCTGGCGCTGGGCGTGGCCTCGGTGTGCGTGGTGCTCGACCCCGGGCTCGTGGTGCTCGCCGGGGAGATCAGCCAGGCGGGCGGAGCCGTGCTCACCTCCAGGATCGAGGAGGCGGTCGCCAGGATCTGCCCGGTCCGCCCGCAGGTCGTGCCCAGTCAGGTGATCGGGAACCCGGTTCTGCGCGGGGCCGTCCTGGCCGCACTCGACCAGGCACGCGAGGAGATCTTCGCCTCCTGAGCCGTGCGCGGGGGGTGTTCCGGGATGCCGGAGCACCCCCCGCGCGTAATGGAACGTGCCATTTTCCCGACTTGCCGGTTTCTTCTTGATCGCCCGTTGCGGTGTGAGGAAGATCGTCTATGCTGGCGCGGAAATGTCATAAAACTGACATTCTTCCGTGATCGGGGAGCGAAGCACTATGACAGCCGTCATCGCCGTGCTGCATGCCGAGGACGTGGCACTTGAGTTCCTGTCCGTCCTGAGACGGCACGCGGAGGACGACATCGGGGTCGTCATCGGGCGCCCCGGCACCCGGGTGACCCTCCCCGGTGGCCTGTCGCTGCGGGAACGCCTGGAACTGCTCGCGCCGTTCGTCGAGCCGGGGGGCAACACCGCGGCCCTGCCGGGACCCGAGGAGGTCGCGGGCCTGCTGGGTGAGGCGACGGGGGAGGTCTGGACCCACTCCCCGGCCGACCACCGCATCCGCAGGGCCAGGTTCGGCTGGATCGTCTCCAGGGCGCTGGCGGGCCGGGCCGTGACGTACTCGGTGGGGGACAACCTGTTCCTGCAGACGGTTCCCGGCCAGGTGGCGGGGCTCACCGGAGCCGAGGCCGCCGCGAAGATCGACTTCATCAACCGGCACGCGGGGGAGCTGCTGCGCAGCCGTGTGCCCGACCGGCTCGTCACCACCGACCGGGTGCCGGTGGTCGAACGCTTCTTCACCGTCGACACCGAGCGGGCGAACCGGCTCTACGCCCTCATCTCCAGCCTGGGGGAGGACGCGGCCGTCGCCGACGACCCGTGGGAGTTCGGGCGCTCGCCGTACGAGGCGGACCGGCTGGACGCCACGGCGGCCTGGATCGGCCGGTGGTGCGCGCCGGACGACGGGCCGCTGGTCGAGGTGGGGGCCTGCCAGGGTGAGCTGACCCGCAGGCTGGTCGGCAAGGGGTACGCCGTCCAGGCGACCGAGCCGAACGCCTCCTTCCTGGCCAGGCTGGGGGAACGGGACCTGGGGGCCGAGCTCTCCGCGGAGAGCCTGGAGGAGCTGGCCGCCGGGCGCTCCCGGCCTGCGGCGGCCTACCTGCTGATCGAGATGCTCTACTACGACCAGGACCTGACGCTGCTGGACGCCCTGCCGACCGACCGGATCCTGCTGGCGCTGGAGACCGAACGGCTCAACGACGTGGTCTGGCCCTGGCTCAGAGAACAGTCGGTCTGGCGGGTGGCCGAACGGGTCGAACTGGCCCCGCCGACCCTTGAGTTCGTCTGCGACGACCTGGCCTACCTGCGTAAGCGGGGCAGCCGGGGACTCGTGCTGACCAGGAACGGACAGGTGTGATGAGCTGGCGGACGATCGTGGTCTCCCCGCACTTCGACGACGCGGCCATGTCGGTCGCGGGGGTCCTCGCCAGGAGCGAGGGGCCCTCGGTGATCGTCACGGTGCTCGGCGGCGCCGCGGCGGAGCGGGAGTCGTCCTGGGACCGGCTGTGCGGGTTCGCCTCCGCGGAGGAGACGGCCCGTGAACGGCTGGCGGAGGACGCCAGGGCATGTGAGGTCCTCGGCGCCGAGCAGGTGGCGCTCGACTATCCCGACGTGCCCGCGCAGGCGCTGAGACTGGACGGGCTGGCGGACTTCCTGACCGCCGGCGTCACACCGGACACCCGGGTGCTGGTCCCGATGGGCATCGGCAACGCCGACCACGAGACCGTCCGTGACCGGGCGCTCGACGCGCTGAGCGGGCTCGGGGCGGGGGAGGTCCTGGCCTACGCGGACCTGCCCTACGCCTCGGCGGTTCGCGAGTGGGGCACTCCGGAGGCCGCGCGGGCCCTGGCGGAGCGGCAGCCGGTGCTGACGCTGGCCGGGCGGCACCGGCTGCGTCCCGAGCCGCCGGTACGGCTCGACGAGCGGGAGTGGGCGCTCAAACGGCGCGCCGTCCTGTCCTACGCCTCGCAGATCGCACCCCTGGCCTGCGAGTACGGGGAGTTCGTCGCGATGCCGGGGCCGCTGCAGCACGAACTTCTGTGGGCCCTCGAAAGCGAGTCCGGCGTGATGTTCGCGATGAACTCACGCCGGACTCGCGGCGGGCTCACAGGGTCCCGTACGGCCCGCGCGCTCAGGCCGGGGTCAGGTCCGTCACGGCGGTCCTGCCCGTGAGCAACTCGGCCACGGCCTGCCCCGAGGCGGTCGTCGCGCCGTGGGTGGTGATGTGCGTGCCCCCCGGCGTCAGCGGGCCGGGCAGGCCCATCTCGACCACGATCGCGTCGGGCCGTCCGGCCAGCAGGGTGTCGAGGCCGGCCGAGACCCAGGTGTGACGGTGCGCGTCGCGTACCACGACCACCAGGGGGCGTCCCTCGGCGGGCACCGGGAGGGGGTCCTCGGGGCCGAGCCGTACGCCGTCGGTGCCGGGGAGCAGCGCGGCCAGCGGCGCGGCCACGCCCCACGGGGTGACCCGGTCGATGGCGATGTTGGTCTCGGAGACGAACTCGACCACCTGCGGGGCCGTGACGAGCGGGAACCCCTCACCGCGGACCCGCAGGGCGCGCCTGGCCGCGGCGAGGCCGGAGGGGTCGGCTTCGGTGCCTCCGGTGACCCAGGTCGCCCGGCGCTGTTCGGCCGACCACGCGGCCAGGCGGCGCACCCGCTCCGCGGCCTCGGCCAGGCGCTCCTCGGGAAGCGTGCCGTCGATCACCGCGGCCATGATGGCGTTGCGCATGAAACCGACGACGCCCGCGCCCTTGCGTTCGCCGCCGACACAGATGGCGTCGGCACCCGCGGCCAGGGCGCGCACCGCGGCGCCGGTCACGCCGTAGCGCTCGGCGACCGAGGGCATCTCGACGGCGTCGGTCACGATCAGGCCGTCGAAGCCGAGTTCCTCCCGCAGGAGCCCGACCAGCAGCCGGTGGCTCAGCGTCGCCGGGAGTTCGGCGTCGTAGGCGGGCACCAGCAGGTGACCGGTCATCACGGCCCGCACTCCCGCCTCGATGGCGGTCCGGTACGGCGGAAGCGTGGTCGCGGCGAGTTCCTCGACCGAGTAGGAGACCGTCGGCAGGTCGTTGTGGGAGTCGACGGCGGTCGCGCCGTGCCCGGGGAAGTGCTTGGCGCAGGCGGCGACCCCGGCGGCCTGCAGGCCGGTGACCCACGCCGCGGCGTGCCTGGCGACCAGCCACGGGTCGGAGCCGAAGGCGCGGGTGCCGACGACGGGGTTGTCCAGGTCGGAGTTGACGTCGATCACGGGGGCGTAGTTGAGGGTGACGCCCGCCCGCGCCAGGTCGGCGCCGATCTCGCGGGCCACCCGCTCGGTCAGCTCGGGGTCGTCCACCGCGCCGAGGGCGAGGTTGCCGGGACGGGAGCTGCCGGTGAGGGCCTCAAGCCGGGTGACGTCCCCGCCCTCCTCGTCGGTGGCGATCACCACGTCCGGGTTCTCCGCGCGCAGGGCGGCCGTCAGGGCTCTGATCTGGGGGCCGTCCACGAGGTTCCTGGAGTAGAGCGCGACCCCGCCGAGCCCGTCGGCGAGCCGTCTGCGCAGCCAGTCGGGCACCTCGGTCCCCACGAAGCCCGGCTGCAGCACAGTGTCCGCAAGCCTGGCCAGCTCGGGACTCGCGCCACTCAGGCCCCCGCGAACGCTCATAACGCCTCCGTTTTTTCAACATCGTCTTTTGCTTGTTTCAGACGTACCACATGTGTAGCATTCGGATTGCGTTAATAGACAGGAAACTTTACTAATTAAAGGTTTCCTGGCGGTCCCATGCCCGTGTCGCCCGCCCGAAGACAAGTCACCCATGAGGGAGACGGACCGGATGTCGCACACCCGGCTAATCGCGCCGGTCCCTCCGCACCGTCGCCTCCCACCGCCGTCATGTCCACGGGCCGCGTCCCAGGACGAGCCACGGAACGTGCCCGTCCTCGCGGGATTCGGGCCACAAGAACCGGTCAAAACCGAACCAGATGAGGAGTCCCCGTGACCGACCTGTTCTCCCCGGCCAAGGAAACCGACCCCTTAGGCCTGGAGGACCCGGTGACCGCCCAGATACGCGAGATCTGGCAGGAGGTGCTCCGTGTCGACGACATCGGTCCCGACGAGGACCTCTACGATCTCGGCGGCCACTCGCTGACCATCACCCAGATCATCGCCAGGACCCGTCGCAGACTCGGCGTCGAGGTCTCCCTGGACGTCTTCTTCGACAATCCCACCGTCGCCGGCATGGCCGAGGAGGTCACCCGGCTGCGGGGAGAGCAGGCGTGAACGCGCTTCCCTCCGCACGAGAGCTCTTCCCCGCGCCGGGGCTGTCTCCCGCGCAGGAACGCATGTGGTTCCTCGACCGGCTCTCCCCCGGCGACGGGGCCAACAACATGGTCGTCTGCGAGAGGCTGACCGGGCCGCTCGACACCGGGGCCCTGGAACGGGCGCTGAGTGAGATCGTCGCCAGGCACGAGGCGCTGCGCACCGTCTTCCCCGACCGGGAGGGCGTCCCGGAGGCCAGGGTGCTCGACCCGGAACCCGTGGTCGTCGAACACCTCACCCCGGTGGGCGAGCCGTCCCCGGAGACCCTCGCCGAACTCAGCAACCGGCCCTTCGACCTGGCCTCGGGGCCGCTGCTGCGCGCGGTCCTGGCCCGGGTCGGCCCCGAGGAGCACATCCTCCATCTGGTCGTGCACCACATCGCCGGGGACGCCTGGTCGATCGAGCAGATCCTCTATCCCGAACTGGCCGCTCTCTACTCGGCCTTCGCCTCGGGACGGCCGTCACCGCTGGCACCGCCGCGGCGAGGCTACTCCGACCACGTGCGGGAGCGGCGCGAACGCCCGGCCGACGTCACGAGCCCGGCGAGGGAGCTCGACGGCGTCCCGGCGCTCGAACTGCCGACCGACAGGCCCCGCCCCGCCGTACGGACGACCGAGGGGGACCTGGTGATCCACCGGGTCCCGATCGGGCTGTGGCGGCGCGTCACCGAGCTGGCCAGGACCGAGCGGTGCACCCCGTTCATGGTGCTGCTGGCCGCATACCAGGTCCTGCTGTCCCGCTACAGCGGTCAGGAGGACTTCTGCGTCGGCACCCCCGTCGCCGGGCGTGACCGGGAGGAGGACGAGGAGGTCTTCGGGCTCTTCGTCAACACCCTGGCCCTGCGCGCCGACCTCGGGGGCGACCCGGCCTTCCGCGACCTCCTCAAACGCGTACGGCGCCGCGCCTTCACCATGTACGGCCACGCCGCGGTGCCGTTCGAGCGGCTGGTCGCCGAGCTGCGGTTGGGCGGGGACCCGGCCAGGACCCCGCTGGTCCAGACGTTGCTGACACTCGGCAACCCCGAGGCAGGCTCCCTCGAACTCGACGGGCTGCGCGTCGAGCCGGTGCTGTCCGGGCTGGTCTCGGCCAAGTTCGACCTGTCGCTGAACGTGGTCGTCTACCCCGAGCACCTGCAGCTCATGTTCGACTACAGCACGGCCCTGTACGACCGGGCGAGCGTCGAACGGATGGCCGTGCACCTGGAGACGCTGCTCGGCTCCGTCACCGCGACCCCGGGCGGCCGGTTGTCCGAGCTGGAGATCCTGCCGGAGGCCGAACGCGCGGCCCTGCTCGGCGAGCCTCCCGAGGAACTGGCCTGGGAGGAGGGAGCCCTCCTGCTGGACCACCTGGTCGCCAGGCAGGCCGCCCGCACCCCGGAGGCGCCCGCCGTCGTCACCGCGGAGGCGACGCTCACCTACGGCGACCTCGACCGGGCCGCCGACGCCGTCGCCGCCGGGTTGCGTCCCCTGCTGGATTCGGGGCCGGTCGAACCGAGGGTCGGGCTCGCCCTGACCGCGAGCCCCGAGGCGATCGTCGCGCTGCTCGGCGTCCTCAAGGCGGGGGCCGCGTACGTGCCGCTGGACCCGGCCCAGCCCGTGGAACGGCTGACCGCGCTGCTGCGGGACGCGGGCGTGGCCGCGGTGATCGCGGACGAGGCCGGGTTCGCCGGGTTCACCGGGGGGCCGGTCGTCACCCGCGCCGACCTCGCCGCCTGGACCTCCCGGATCGCGCCGGCCAGAGAGCCGGCCAGAGAGCTGGCCAGGGAGCCGGTCAGGGGCAGGTCCGTGCCCAGGCACCCGGACCAGGCCGCCTACGTGATCTACACCTCCGGTTCGACCGGGAGCCCCAAGGGGGTGGTCGTCGGGCACCGGACCCTGTCCCATCTGGCCAGGTCCTTCCGCGACCTGCACGGCTTCGGGCCGGGGGAACGGGTGCTCATGGTCCCGCCGCTCAGCTTCGACGCCTCGGCCGGGGACGTCTTCCCCGCGCTGATCAGCGGCGCCGCCCTGGTGCTGCACCCCGACCCCGCCTCGCTGACCGGGCCCGGCCTCGCCGAACTGTGCGACGACCTCTCGGTCACCATGGTCGACACCGCCTGCGCCCTGTGGCAGCAGTGGGTCGAGGAACTGGACCGGGCGGGCCTGCGGCTGCGCGGGCCGCTCACCACGATGATGGTCGGCGGCGAGAGCGTCCCGGTCGCACGGCTGCGGACCTGGGCGGGGCTGACCGGCGGGCGGGTCGCCTTCCACAACCACTACGGGCCGACCGAGGCGACCGTCTGCGCCACCTCCTACCGCACGACGGACGGCGCCGAGGTGAACGCCCCCCACCTGCCGATCGGCACGGCGCTGGCGCACACCCGCGTCTACGTGCTCGACCGGCACGGCAACCCGGCCCCGACGGGTGTGCCCGGCGAGGTGCACATCGGCGGGGAGTGCCTGGCCCACGGCTACCTCGGCCGCCCCGGCCTGACCGCCGAGCGTTTCCTGCCCGACCCGTTCTCGCCCCGGGCGGGGGCCAGGATGTACGCCACCGGGGACCTGGCCAGATGGCTGCCCGGCGGCGACCTGGAGTTCCTCGGCAGGACCGACCGGCAGGTCAAGGTCAACGGCGTCAGGATCGAGCCCGGTGAGGTCGAGGCCGCCTGCCTGGCCCACCCAGGGGTCCGCGAGGCCGTCGTCGTCGCGAGAGAGGGGCGGCTGGTCGCCTACCTCGTCGGGGAACCGGTCGGCCTGGCGCGGCTGCGGGCCTTCCTGGCCTCCAGGCTGCCCGGCTCCATGCTGCCCGGGGCCGTCGTCATGCTGCCCGCGCTGCCGCTCACCCCGCACGGCAAGATCGACCACCGGGCGCTGCCGGAACCGGACACGCGCTCCGCGCCGCCGTACGAGGCGCCGAGGGAGGGCACGGAACGGGAGCTCGCCGCGATCTGGGCGGGGCTGCTCGGCGGAGAGCCGGGACGCGGGGACAACTTCTTCGACCTGGGCGGCACCTCGCTGCTCGTGCCCCGGGTCGTCTCCGGGATCTCGGCCAGGCTCGGGGTCACGGTGCCGATGAGCGAGGTGTTCACCGCCTCCGACCTGGCCGACCTGGCCGGGATCGTGGACGGCGGGCCCGCCGAGACCGTGGACCTGCGGGCGGAGGCGGTCCTGCCGCCGGATGTCGTCCCCGGCGGGCCGGTCGTCACGGGGCCGCCCCGGCGGGTGCTGCTCACCGGCGCGACCGGCTTCCTCGGCGCCCACCTGCTGGCCGAACTGCTGCGCCGTACCGAGGCGACCGTGCACTGCCTGGTCAGGGGGAGCGAGCCGGAGGAACGGCTGCGCGCGGGCCTGGAACGCTACGGGCTGTGGGAGGAGGACCTGGCCGGGCGGATCGTCGCCGAGCCCGGTGACCTCGGCGTCCCCGGCCTCGGCCTGCCCGGCGGGCGCTTCGCGGAGCTGGCCGGGACGGCCGACCTCATCGTGCACAACGGGGCCGTGGTCAACTTCGCCTGGCCGTACCGGAGACTGCGGGCGGCCAACGTGGACGGCCTCGTCGAGGTGCTGCGCCTGGCCACGAGCGGCGGCAGGACCGTCCCGGTCCACCTGGTCTCGACCCTCGGCGTCCACCTGACCCCCGGCGAACGCACGGTCAGGGAGAAGGACCCACTGCCCGACCCGGAGCCGCTCACCCTCGGCTACGACCGGAGCAAGTGGGTCGCCGACCGGATCGCCGGGCTGGCGCGCCACGCCGGGCTGCCGGTCTCCGTCCACCGGCCCGCCAGGATCTCCGCCGACAGCGGGACTGGCACGGCCGCGCCGGACGACTTCCTCGGCCGGTTCTTCGAGACCTGCGCGCGCCTCGGCTCGGTGCCCGAAGGGGAACGGCTGGACATGGCGCCGGTCGACCACGTCGCGGCGGCGATCGTCCACCTGGCGCTGAGCGGGGCCGTCGGCGACTTCCACCACCACAACCCCGGCCTGCTGCGCCCCGCCGTGCTGGCGGAGGGACTGGCCGAGCGCGGCTTCCCCGTACGGCTCATGCCGAGCGAGGAGTGGCGCAGGCTCGCCCGTGACCGCGTCGCGGTCGGCGACGACCTGCCCATCGCCCTCTACCCGGCCTTCATCGCCGAGTACGGCGGGCAGGCCGGTCCCTCCTTCGACTGCTCGGCGACCGAGGAGATGCTCGCGCCCGCCGGGCTGGTCTGCCCGCCCGCCGACGCGGCGCTGCTCGGCCGCTACCTGGACCACTACGTGGCCTCAGGAGTGCTCGTGGGGGGCCGCCGTGACTGACGGTGTGGACGCCGGTGTGGACGCCGGTGTGGACGATGGCGTGCGCAGGTTCGCCGTCATCTGGGCCGCGCAGCTGCTGTCGATCATCGGTTCGAGCCTGACCGGGTTCGTGCTCGGGGTCTGGGTGTACCAGCGCACCGGATCGGCGACCCAGTTCACGCTGATCATGCTCTGCGCGGTGCTGCCCGAGGTGCTGCTCTCGCAGCTCGCGGGCACGGCGGCCGACCGGCTCGACCGCAGGCGGCTGCTGATGGCGGCGGACGCCGGGGCGGCCGTGGTGACCGTCGCGCTGGCCGTACTGCTGGCCACCGGCTCGCTGCAGGTCTGGCACGTCTACGTGGTCACCGCGGCGGGGGCCGTCTTCGGCACCTTCCACATGGCCGCCTACCACTCGATGATGCCGCTGATCATGCCGAGCAGGCACCTGGGCCGCGCCAACGGCCTGATGCAGGTCGCCGACGCGGTCAACATCGCGGCCCCGCTGCTGGCGGGCACGCTGCTGGTGACGGTGGGGATCACCGGCGTCGTGGTGGCCGACCTGGCGACCTTCCTGGTCACCATGGCCGTCATGTTCGCCGTACGGCTGCCGCCCGAGGTGACCCGGCCCGGCGCGGTCACCGCCCCCGAGCCGCTCCGCGGCGACCTGGCCTTCGGCTGGCGTCACCTGCGGGCCAGGCCGGGACTGCTCCTGCTGGTCGCGCTGCTGGCCGCGCACAACCTGCTCTTCGGCGCCGCGGGAGTGCTGGTCCAGCCGCTCATCCTGTCGTTCGGCTCCCCGGCCGTGCTGGGCGCGCTGATGTTCGCCGGAGGCGCGGGCGTCTTCGCCGGGGGACTGGTGCTGAGCGCCTGGGGCGGGCCCCGGCGCAGGGTGCGGGGCGTCGTGCTGTTCACGGCGCTCGGCGGGGTGCTGCTGGCCCTGCACAGCCTCGCGCCCTCGCCGTGGCTGATCGCGGTCGTGGCGCCCGCCTTCCTGTTCACGCTGCCGTTCGTGCAGGGCACGGCGATGACCGTGGTGCAGGCCAAGACGGAACCCGCCGCGCTCGGCCGGGTGCTCAGCACCGTGCGGACCCTCACCCAGACGGCGACGGTGCTCGCCTACCTGGCCGCGGGCCCCCTCGCCGACCGCGTCCTGGAACCCGCGATGGCTCCCGGCGGGGCGCTGGCGGGAGTCCTCGGCGGCGTGATCGGCACCGGCCCCGGCCGGGGTGTGGCGGCCGTCTTCCTCATCTCCGGCCTGGGCCTGCTGGTCCTGGCCCCGCTGCTCTACCTTCAGCCCCGCCTGCGCGGGGTCGAGGCCGAGCTTCCGGACGCGCGTCCGGAGCCCGACCCCACGCGGGCCGCCCAGACCGTGTGATCCGACAGGCGTCGTGTGCTCAGCGAGGAGCCACGCGCGGAGAAGTCATGCGCGGAGAAGAGCAAGGAAGCCACGTGAACCGTGCAGATCATGCAAACCATGCAAGTCGCGCAAGGAGATAGCGATGCCGCTCTACCTCGACCCCGAGGAACTCCGCTACCAGGCACCGGGACCACACCTCGACCTGATCGGGGCGATGGCCTTCCGCGCCGCCGGGGCCGCCCAGCGATTAGGGATCTTCGAGGCGCTCACGGCCGGGCCGTCGTCCGCCGCCGAACTGGCGGCCAGGACGGGCACGGACCCCGGCACACTGCCCGTCCTGCTGGACGGTCTCGTCGGTTTCGGCTACCTCGACAGGGGGGCGCGGGGAACCTACGCCAACAGCCCGATGACGGCGAACTCCCTCGACCGGCGCGACCCGTGGAGCTACGCCCCGGCGCTGGCCTTCTGGCACGACCTGCTGGGCGAGCTGTGGGACGGCCTTGAGGAGACCGTCAGGACCGGCAGGCCACAGGCCGACTTCTACACCTGGCTTGAGGGCCGCCCGCGCACGTTGCGCGACTTCCAGACCATGCTGGACGGGATGGCCGCCGCCATGGCCCCCCTCATCGCCGAGACCGCGCCCGACCCGGGGGAGCGGCTGCTCGACGTCGGCGGCGGCCACGCCCGCCACAGCGTCGCCCTCTGCCAGGTCCACCCGCGCCTGACCGCGACGGTCGTGGACCTGCCCGGCGCGATCGAGGGCGGCAGGGCCCGGGTCGAGGAGGCGGGACTCGGCGACCGTGTCACCCTCGTCCCCGGCGACGTGACCACGGCCGACCTCGGCACCGGCTACGACACCGCGCTGCTGTTCAACGTCTGCCACGGCTTCGACGCGGCGGCCAACCGCGCGCTGCTCGGCAGGGTCGCCGCCGCGCTGAGGCCCGGCGGCACGCTGCTCGTCCTGGAGACCTTCGCCGACCTGCCGGAGGGGACCTCCCCGGTCGCCGAGGCCTTCCTGCGCTCCTTCAGCCTCAACCTCGCCGTCACCCAGGGCGGCCGCCTCCACTCCTTCGCGGACGTGGCCGGATGGCTGGCCGAGGCGGGGTTCGAACACCTGGAACGTCGCGGCCTCGACGGCCCCGACGAACTGCTCGTCGCCCGTCTGGCCGGCGCCGTACGGACGACAGGGGAGGGACGATGAAACGCCGGATCCTCATCATCGGAGCGGGGCCCGCGGGCACGCTCCTGGCCTGCTACCTCGTACGGCGGGGCTTCCAGGTCGACGTCTACGAACGGCGTCCCGACCCCCGGCTCCTCGACGAGGACGAGAGCAGGTCGATCAACCTCGGCCTGTCGGCCAGGGGCATCAAGGCGCTCGACGACATCGGCCTGATGGAGAGGCTGCGGCCGCTCATCGTGCCGATGCGCGGCAGGGCCATCCACCTGCCCGGCGGCGCGCTCCCCTTCCAGCCGTACGGCGCGCACGAGGGCGAGATCCTCCACTCGGTGCTGCGCCGCGACCTCATCACCACCCTGGTCGACCACGCCGAGGCCCAGCCGGGGGTGCGCTTCCACTTCGGGCACCGGCTGGTCGACCTCGACCGCGAGGCGGCGGCCGTACGGCTCGTCGGGCCCGAGGGGGAGGAGGTCGGCGCGGCCGCGGACGCGGTGATCGGCGCCGACGGCGCGTTCTCCCGGGTGCGGGCCCGGATGCAGCACGGGCTGCGGGCCGACCTCCACCTGGAGTTCCTGGAATGGGGCTACAAGGAGCTGACCATCCCCGCGGCCGACGACGGCTCGGCCAGGACCAGGCTTGAGGCGCTGCACGTCTGGCCGGGGGAGGACGCCCTCATCGTCGCCCACCCCAACCGGGACAACTCGCTGACCGGCACCCTCTTCCTGCCCTTCGAGCGGTTCGGCGAGATCACCGACCCCGAGACGTTCCTGGCCGCGCGCTTCCCGGACACCCGGGAGCTCATGCCGTACCTCGCCAAGGAGTACGCCGAGCATCCGGTCGGGCACCTGGTCTCGGTCCGCACCTCGCACTGGCACCACAGGGACAAGGTGGCGCTGATCGGCGACGCCTGCCACGCGGTCTACCCCTTCTACGGCCAGGGCATGAACTCGGCGCTTGAGGACTGCACGGTCCTGGACCGGTGTCTCGGCGACCATCCGGACGACCTGGGCGCGGCCTTCGCCGCCTACCAGCGGCTGCGCAAACCGCACACCGACGTGCTGGACGAGCTGTCGAAGCAGAACTTCGTCGAGCTGCGCGACCGGCTCCGCTCCCCGCTCCACCTGGCCCGCAAGAAGGCCGACCTGCTGCTGGCCAGGCTGCTGCCCGGCAGATGGGTGCCGCTGTACACGATGGTCTCGCACACCACGATCCCCTACGCCGACGCGCTGGCCCGCGCCAGGCGCCAGGACGCGTCGCTGAAGGCCGGGAGTGCCGCGCTCGGGGCGGTGCTGGCGGCCACGCTCGCGTTCGCCGTGCGACGGGGGAGGGGCGGACGGCGATGCTGACCGATCCGGCAGACCCCACGCGCGCGCTCATCGAGCTCTCCGACCTGGACGGCGAGCACGAACTGGTCCGCGGGTACGGCGTGCCGCTCAAGGAGACCGTCGTGTGGGCCAGGGAGTACCTGTGCCGGCCCCACCCCGACCTGGGCAGGAAGGGACCCGTCTGCCCCTACGCCCAGACCTCGCTCGACCGGGGGGTCTTCTATCTGGCGGTGCAGCCGGGGACGCCGGACGGCGACGCGGTGGCCGAGGCTTTGGACGGCTACCGCGACTGGTTCCGCGCGCTGGTCTCCCCGCCGGGGACCTCCCCGCAGTACCGCACGATCCTGGTGCTCTTCCCCGACCTGCCGGAGGCGGAGGCGGCGCGGACGATCGACGCCGCGCAGCGGCTGCTCAAGCCGCGCTACGTCAGGGAGGGGCTGATGGTCGGGGAGTTCTACCCGGGGCCGCCGCCGAAGGCGGGGCTGTGGAACCCGGACTTCCTGCCGTTGGGCAGCCCGGTCCCGATGCTGGTGATCAGGCACATGGTGGCGACGGACTTCGCGTTCCTGCGTGAGGACCGGGAACAGCTCGCGGCCTATCTGGAGCGCTTCGGCGACCGGCCGCCCGCGGCGCTGCGCGCGGAGGTGGAGGAGGCGGCCAGGCTGCACGGGTTCACCGTCAGGGTGCCGTAACGCGGAGTTCGTGACGCTTCGGGACGAGGGGTCCGTCCCGAAGCGTGACGTACCGGGGGGCGGGCGCAGACCCGGGTGAGGGGGCCGCGAGGCTCAGATGCTGAGCAACTCGGCGGCGGCCTGGGCGTTGGCGCGGGCGGCGCCGTACGTGGCGAGGTAGGTAGCCCCCTTGGGACGCCAGATCGGCAGCCCCATCTCAACGACCGTCGTGTCGGGACGGGCGGCCAGCACCGCGGAGACAACCGACTGGCTGATCTCGTAACGGTGGGCGTCCTTGACCACGACGACCAGGGAACGGCCGCTGGCACGCTCCAGGATGTTCGGCACGTCCGCCTCCTCCGGCTTGACCCGGACGACCTCGGCCTGCGGCATCAGCGGGGCGAAACCCCACGGCACGTCGCCGACGGCGATGGTCGGGGGGGTCTCCATCTCGACCACCAGCGGGTCGACCAGCGGGGAGGTGGAGCCGGTGAGGGTCACGGCGCGGCGGGCGGCGGTGAGGCCGATCATGCTCTCCTCGGCGCGCTCCGGCTGGGACGAGCCGAACCAGGAACGCAGCTTGGCCACGCGCGCGGCGGAGGCCTCCAGCCGCTCGGCGGGCAGCCGTCCGTCGAGCACGGCGGCGACGATCTCGTCGACGATCGCGCGGACGTCCTGCTGGGTGGGCAGCGGGCCGAGGCAGAGCAGGTCCGCCCCCGCGGCGAGGGAGAGCACCGCGCCGCCGGCCAGGCCGACGCTCTCGGTGATGGCGTGCATGTCGAGGGCGTCGGTGACGATCACGCCGTCGTAACCGAGCTCACCGCGCAGCAGACCGCCCAGGGCGGCGGCCGACAGGGTGGCGGGCTCGGTGCCGGTCACCGAGGGCACCCGGACGTGCGCGGTCATGATGGACATGGTCCCGGCCTCGATCGCGGCGCGGAAGGGCACGAGCTCGCGCTCGCGCAGCAACTCGGCCGAGGCGTCGACGAGCGGGATCTCCAGGTGGGAGTCCTGCCTGGTCGCGCCGTGGCCGGGGAAGTGCTTGACGCAGGCGGCCACGCGGGCCGACTGCAGACCGTGCACGGCCGCGACGGTGTGCCGGGAGACCAGGGCGGTGTCCGACCCGAAGGACCGGGTGCCGATGACGGGGTTGTCGTCGGCGGTGTTGACGTCGGCGGACGGGGCCATGTCCAGGTTGATACCGCAGCGGGCGAGGTCGTCGCCGATGGAGCGGTAGACACGCCGGGTCAGTTCGACGTCGTCGACGGCGCCGAGGGCGGCGTTGCCCGGGTAGGGGCTGCCCACGTGGTAGGCGAGCCGGGTGACGTCGCCCCCCTCCTCGTCGAGTGAGATGACGGGGTCACCGGCATCGCGCAGGCGGGAGGTGAGCGCCGAGAGCTGGGCGGGGTCGGCGACGTTGAAGCCGAACAGGGTGACCCCGCCGAGACCGTTCTCCAGGTCGTGGAGAACCCAGTCGGGGGCGGTGGTGCCCTGGAACGCGACGAGCAGCGTTCCGGCTGCGAGACGTCGCAGTACCTGATCGCTGGGAGCCGCGATGAGCTCAGACATGGCGGTAGATGCTCCTTACCTGAGGTGAGTAGGGGACAAACGAGGACAGGGCTGGTACGGCCAGCTCCTTGTGGGGGCGTGGCCGTACCAGCACCGCGGGGTTAGCCCTTGACAGCGCCGGCGACGAGGCCGGAGACCATTCGCCGTTGCACCAGGAGAAAGAAGATGATCACCGGGATCGTCATCAGGGTCGAGGCGGCCATGATTCCGCCCCAGTCGACCGATCGCTGGCTGACGAAGTAGCGCAGTGCCACGGGCATGGTGTAACTGCCCTGATCGCTGATGAGGGTCAGCGCGAACACGAACTCGTTCCACGCGGTGATGAACGTGAAGATGCTCGTGGCCACGAGACCGGGGGCCACCAGGGGGAAGAGCACCTTCCAGAAGGTCGTGAAGCGGCTCGCGCCGTCGATCCAGGCGGCCTCCTCAAGAGACCTGGGCACCGCGGCGACGAAGGTGCGCAGCATCCAGATGCCGAACGGCAGCGTCAGCGCGACGTTCACCACGATGAGGCCGATCAGCTGGTCGTAGAGACCGGCTCGCCTGACCATCAGGAACAGCGGGATGAGCAGGGCCTCGGCCGGGACCATCTGCACGATGAGCAGCAGGATCAGGAACGAGGTGCGCCCGCGGAACCTGAAGCGGGCCACGGCGGTCGCCGACAGCAGGGAGAAGACGGCGCCGATGAGGACGGTGCCGATCGCGACGATGGCGCTGTTGAGCATGTAGCGCCAGATCGAGTGGCCGGCGACGCCCTCGCTGAAGACCCTCTCGACGTGCTCGATGGTCGGGTCCGTCGGGAAGGGGATGAACCGCGTCGTGAAGATCTCCTCGTTGCTCTTGAACGCGGTGGAGATCATCCAGTAGACGGGGAACACCGCGAACAGGAACACCAGGACGGCCGCGGTGTTGAGGCCGATCTTGCCGAGCAGCTTCCTGGTCTTGGGAGTCATCGCACGTCCTCCGTCTTCACGATCTGGCGGACGTAGAAGAAGGTGATGATGAGCAGGATCAGCGTCAGCACCACCGCGATCGCCGCGCCCAGGCCCATCTTGGGCGGGGAGCTGAACGCCTGGGTGAAGGCGTACAGCGACAGGTTGAAGGCGTCACGGTTGGAGGTTCCGCCCGCCAGCACGAACAACTGGGTGAAGACCTTGAAGTCCCAGATGACCGACAGCACGGTCAGCACGGAGAAGACCGGCTTGAGCAGCGGGAAGGTGATCTTCCAGAAGATGCGCCAGGCGGAGGCCCCGTCGACCTTGGCCGCCTCGTACAGTTCGGCGGCGATGCTGCGCAGACCCGCGAGCACCGAGACGGCGATGAAGGGGAAGCCGGCCCAGACCACGACCAGGATGAGCACCAGGTAGATGGTCACCGGGTCGTTGAGCCACGGCTCACCCGTCCAGTCGGCCCTGCCGAACAGGAGGTTGGACAGCCAGTCGGGCAGCGCGTTGAGCGCCCAGTTGATGACGCCGGACTCGGCGTCGAAGAGCCAGCGCCAGATGATGGCACTGGCGATCGCCGGGGTCGCCCAGGCGGCCATGATGCCGATGACCAGGAAGGTCGACATCTTCCTGCCGAGCTTGTTCAGCAGCAGGCCGACCAGGGTGCCCAGTCCCAGCGTGCAGGCGACCGTGACGACGGCGAACACGACGGTGTTGCGGAGCGAGGTCCAGAACAGCTCCGACTCGAACAGCTTCAGATAGTTGTCGAACCCGACGGACTTGGCGGGCACACCCCGGATCTGCCGCAGTCCCACGTCCTGGAAGGACATGACGACCATCTGGTACAGCGGGTAGAGCAGCAGTCCGGCGATGACCACCAGACCGGGGATGAGCAGCGCGTAAGGGACCACCCCTTCGGGCAGTCCTCTGGAGCCGCGCGGGGGCTTCGTGCCTCTGCGCCCCCGCGCCGGGACGGGGGAGGAGCCCCCGTCCCGGGCGATGGTTGAGGTGTTGGCCATGATTACTGGTTCAGGATCTCTTCGAGTTCCTTGTTGGCGTCGGCCAGGGCGGTGTCAATGTTCTTCTTGCCCTCGATGACCGAACGGGCCGCGTTCTGCAGAACGGCCTTGGTGTCGTTGGCCTCGGCCCAGTTGGTGTCGTTCGGGAAGCCCTTGGCGACCTTGAAGGTCTCCGCGAACGGCGCCTGCAGCGGGTCGGAGGCGAACTCGGCCAGCGCCTCCGGGTACAGCGGCAGCAGGCCGCCTTCCTTGGCGTAGCGGGTGCCGAACTCCTTGCCCGCGGCGACCTTCAGGTACTCGGCGGCGAGCTCCTGGTTCTTGGTGTCCTTCCAGATGGCGATGTCGTTGCCACCCTGGAAGGCGGGCGCCGGGCCGCTGCCGTCCTTGGCCGGCAGGGAGAAGAACGCCATCTGGTCGTCGCCGACCTTGTTCTTGCTCTGCTCCTTGATGGTGGTGATGTCCCAGCCACCGGTCACGAACATGCCGACCTTGTTGTTGGCGAAGCGGGTGCGGATGTCGATCGAGTTCTGGCTCAGGGCCGACTTACGCGACGCGCCGTGCTTGACGACCAGGTCGGTGTAGTACTGGAAGCCCTCCTTGAAGCCGGGCTCGGTCAGCTTGCCGACCCACTTGCCGCCCTCGAAGGCGGCGAAGTCGCCGCCCGCGGACCACACGAACGGCGAGAGCGACATGTTGGCGTCGGAGCCGCCGTTGAAGGCGAAGCCGTCGACGTCCTTGCCCTTCTTCTCCACGATCTTCTTGGCGGCGGCGACGAGGTCGTCCCAGTTCTTGGGAACCTCGATGCCCAGCTCCTTGAACCAGTCCTTGCGGTAGAGGACGGCCCGGGTGCCACCACCCCACGGCGCGGCGTAGATCTTGCCGTCGACCGTCTCGTAGCCCCACAGGTTCTGCGGGATCTGCTGGAAGTCGGGGTTGCTCTTGGCGAGGTCGGTGATGTCGGCCAGCGCGTCCTGCGCGACCCACGCCGCCACCTGGTCGTTGCCGAACTCGGTGACGTCGGGGCCCTCACCGCCGGCGAGAGCGGCGGTCCACTTGGCCTGGGCGTCCGGCCACGGCACCCACTGGAGGTTGACGTCGGCGCCGGTGACCTCCTTGAACTTGGCGTTCATGTCGGCCATGAGCTTGTTCTGCACTTCGTCCGGAGCGCCCAGGCGCCAGACGGTCAGGGTCTGGCCGGCGAACTTGGGGCCGGAGGCGGCGGAAGGCGCCTCGGACGCACCAGCGCTGTTCGAGGTGGTGGGCTCGCTACTGCTGCCGCACGCGGCAAGGCCCAGGGCGAGGGCGGCGGTGGTTGCCGTCGTGGTGGCGATTCTCGCGAACTTCACTTGAGTTCTCCCTTTCCGGCTTTCGACGGGGTAGGCGCTCAGCTGCTTTTTGGCTTGGGTCCCCGCGACCCTCTTACTCACGATCAGTGATCGGAGTTGTCGTAACCCGCGGCTCGGTCGCTCTTGCCTGCGGGCTGACTAGGGCTAAACTAACAAGAAACTTTCTTAAAAGAAACGATCGTTAGCGGATCGTGACGGGGGGAAGCCGATCTTGTCCAGACGTCCGGGAACCCCTCGGCTGCTGCGTCAGCTCAATGACCGCGCAGCCCTGGAGCTCCTGCTGTCCAGTGGGCCTCTCACCCGGGCTGAGCTGGGAGAACTCACCGGTCTCTCCAAGGTGACCGCCGGTCAGTTGCTCGCCAGACTGGAGGAGCGCAGGCTCGTCGCCATGGTCGGGGAGCAGGCGGGCGGGCGGGGGCCGAACGCGGCGCTCTACGGCGTCGTTCCCTCTTGTGCGTACGTCGCGGGACTCGACGTGCTGCCCGACCGGATCAGCGCGGGGGTGGCCGACATAACCGGCGAGACGGTCGCCGAGGTCTGCGTCGACCCCAGCGGTCATAACGATCCGGTACGCCTGGTGCGCGGCGCCGTGCAGAAGGCGTGCGAGTCGGCGGGCATCGGCATGGACCGGCTGCGCGCCTTCGTGATCGGGACCAGGGGCGTCGTCGACCCCCGCACCGGCGACGTCCGCTTCTCCTTCGACCTGCCCTCCTGGCACGAGGGCGTGCTCGCCCAGCTGCGCCGGGACCTCAACGTCTCGGTGACCATAGAGAACGACGTGAACCTGGCGGCGCTCGCCGAGCGCTTCTGCGGCGCGGCCTTGGACGTCGAGGACTTCGTGCTCGTCTGGGCGGGCGTCGGCCAGGGACTCGGGGTCATGCTCGGCGGGCGCCTGCACCGCGGCTTCACCGGCGGCGCGGGTGAGATCGGCTGGCTGCCCGTGCCCGGGGAGCCGCTGCCGACCGAGGTGACCGAACCCCAGTCGGGCTCGTTCCAGCGACTGGTCGGCGGCGACGCCCTGGCCAGCCTGGCGGACGCGCACGGCATCCGGGGGGAGTCGCTGGCCGACCACGTCAGCCAGGCCGTCACGAACGACTCCGGAGGCTTCCTGGACGAGCTGGCCGGGCGTCTGGCGGTCGGTGTCGCCGCGGTGGCCGTTGTGCTCGACCCCGGGCTGATCGTGCTCAGCGGCGACATCGGCAGGGCGGGCGGGAAGGTGCTCGCGGCCAGGGTCGAGGAGGCGGTGGCCAGGGTCTGCCCGAGCCAGCCCAGGGTCGTCGTCTCGGAGGTCATGGGCAACTCCGTGTTACGCGGGGCCCTGGTCTCGGCCCTGAACCAGGCCCGGGAGCAGGTCTTCTCCGAGACGGTGTGACAATTGCGGCTATGCACGACATCGTTCTGATCTCCGATCCCCGGGTGGCCGCGATTCCGGTCGAGGAGTCCGGGGAGCGGCTGGTCGACGTCCGGGGGCGGCTGCGGGTCGACGGGCGGATGGCCGACCGTGACGGGGCCTTCGCCCACCTCAGGCAGGGGCTGGTGGCCAGGCTTGAGGAGGCGCAGCGGCACCTCCCCGAGGGGTACCGGCTGCTGATCGTCGAGGGATACCGGCCGCCGTCGACGCAGCAGCAGATCTTCGACGAGTACTCGGCGGAACTCCGGGCGACATTTCCGGAAATGTCGCCCGAGGAGATCGTTTCGGCGGCCAGCCGCTACGTCTCACCGGTCGAGGTCGCCCCGCACACCGCGGGCGCGGCCGTCGACCTGACCCTGTGCACCGAGGACGGCGTCGAGGTCGACATGGGCAGCCCGCTCAACGCCACCCCCGAGCAGAGCGAGGGCGCCTGCTACACCGCCGCCCCCGGCATCTCCCCGCAGGCGCGCCGCAACCGCGAGCTCATGGGAGCCGCCCTCGACGCGGCGGGCCTGGTCAACTACCCCACCGAGTGGTGGCACTGGTCCTACGGCGACCGCTACTGGGCCATGACCACCGGAGCCCCCTCCGCCCTCTACGGTCCCCGCGCCCTCTGAGAGCCGGGGACAATCGACCCCATGCGGTTCGGCATCCTCGGCCCTCTGGACGTGCGCTCCCCGGCCGGTGAGGCGATCGCCGTACCCGGGCCGAGACCGCGCGCCCTGCTCGTGATGCTCCTGCTGGAACCGGGCCGGGTGGTGACCGTCGAGCGCCTGATCGACGGCCAGTACGGCGACGCCCCTCCCTCGGGCGCCGCCAACGCGGTGCAGGCCCAGGTGTCCAGGCTCCGCCGGGTCCTGCCCGCCGAGCTGGTCGAGTTCCACGGGACCGGCTACCGGCTGGCGGCCGACCCCGAGGACGTCGACGTCCACCGCTTCGAACGGCTCGCCCGCCAGGGGCGGCTGCTGCTGACCTCCGGCCGCCACGCCGCCGCCGCGGACGTCCTGCGTGAGGCGCTCGGCCTGTGGCGGGGGCCCGCCCTGCAGGACCTGCCCTTCGGCGGGGCGCAGGTGGCGCGCCTTGAGGAGCTGAGGCTGACCGCGGCCGAGGACCTCGCCGAGGCCGAGCTCGCGCTCCCCGAGGCCGACCCGGTGGCCGAACTGCGGCGGCTGACGGCCGCCAACCCGCTGCGGGAACGCCCCAGGGGCCAGCTGATGCGCGCGCTGAGCGCCGCGGGACGCCAGGCGGAGGCGCTTGAGGTCTTCGAGGAGACACGGAGACTGCTGGCCGGGGAACTCGGCGCCGACCCCTCACCCGAACTGGCCGCGATCCACCTGGCCGTCCTGCGCGCCGAACGCCCGGCCCCGCCCAGGGGGAACGGCCTGCCCGTGCAGCTGACCGGCTTCGTCGGGCGGGAGAAGGAGCTGGAACGGCTCGCCTCGCTACGCGGGCACCGGCTGGTCACGATCGTCGGCCCCGGCGGCACGGGCAAGACCCGGCTGGCGGTCGAGGCGGCCGGGCGCACCCGGGACGCCCGGGGCACCCAGGGTGAGGTGTGCTTCGTCGACCTGTCCCCGCTCGCCGACCCGGCCCCGCAGGGCGGCCGGGCGCCGGCCGTCACAACGACCGTCACGGCCCCCCAGGTGGCCCAGACGGTGCTCGGCGCCCTTGGGCTGCGTGAGACGGGCCTGCACTCGCTCCACGCCCCCGACCCGGTGGCGCACCTGGCCTCGGCCCTGACCGGGCGGGAGCTGCTGCTGATCCTCGACAACTGCGAGCACGTGGTCGAGGCCGCCGCGACCCTGGTCCGCGAACTGCTCGGCGCCTGCCCCGGGCTGTCGATCCTGGCCACCGGCCGCGAACCCCTGGGCATCACCGGCGAGACGCTCGTGCCGCTGGCGCCGCTTGCCGTCCCGCCCCCTGACGCCACCCCCGCGCAGGCCGCGGCCTACCCCGTCGTCCGGCTGTTCGCCGACCGGGCGGCGGCCGTACGGCCCGGGTTCGAGACGGACGAGGGCAACGTGGCGGCGGTCGCCGGGATCTGCGCGGCGCTGGACGGGCTGCCGCTCGCGGTCGAACTGGCGGCGGCGAGGCTGCGCTCCTTCACCGTCGAGGAGATCGCCGTCCGGCTGGCCGAGCACGGCCGCTTCCGGCTGCTGTCCAGGGGCGACCGTACGGCCGCCGCCCGGCACCGGACCCTGCGGGCGGTCGTCGAGTGGAGCTGGGACCTGCTCACCCCCGGCGAGCGGGTGCTGGCCAGGCGGCTGGCCGTCTTCTCCGCGGGCGCCTGCCTGGAGGCGGTCGAGGCGGTCTGCGACGTCGAGGACGCCGCGGGCCTGCTGGCCGACCTGGTGGACAGGTCACTGGTCGAGACCGACGGCGACCGCTACCGGATGCTCGACACGATCCGGCTGTTCTGCGCGGAACGGCTGGCCGAGGCCGGGGAGCGGGAGCGGATGGACCGCGCCCACGCCCGCCACTTCCTCGCCCTGGCCCGGCGCGCGGACCCGCACCTGCGCGGGGCCGAGCAGCTGACGTGGCTGGCCAGGCTGTCGGCCGACCACGGCAACCTGACGGCCGCGCTGCGCAGGTCCGTGGCCGCGGCGAAGACGGGCGACGAGGACGGCAGGCGGACGGCGCTGCGGCTGGTCACCGCGCTCGCGGCCTACTGGTGGCTGAGCGGGCGGCGCGGCCAGGTCGGGGAGATCGCCGCCGAACTCCTCGAAACGGCCCCCGAGCCCGCGGAGGGGTTCGAGGAGGAGTACGTCATGTGCGTGGTGCACGCCGTACCCCGGGCGCTGCCCGAGCACTGGCGGCGGGCGGAGGCGACCGTGGCCGGGCTTGAGCGGCTGCGCCACCCCTTCACCGTCGCGCTGTGGGGCATGGCCGCCGGGCCCCCGCCCAAGGCCGACCTGCGCACGCTGGCGGGGTCCGACCCCTGGCTGCGGGCCCTGGAGAGGCTGAGCGTCTCGTTGCTCGCGATGCTGTGGGGCGACCCGGTCTCGGCGGAACGGGGACTTCAGGAGACGCTGACCCACTTCGACGCCATCGGGGAGCGGTGGGGGACGGCCCAGGCGCTGGACGGGCTGGCCCTGATCGCGGCCGGGCGCGGCGAGTGGGCGCGCGCCCATGACATGTGGGCCCGGGCCCTGGAACTGTTCGAACGGCTCGGCGCCACCGAGGAGACCGCCGACGTGCTGACGCGCAGGGCCGAAGGACTGGTGCGCCAGGGCGAGACCGCCGCGGCCGTCGCCGACTACCGGCGCGCCGGGGAACTGGCCCGCACCACCGGCAGGCCGGGCGCGGCGGCCACGGTCCACCTGGGACTGGCGGAGATCGCCAGGCACGACGGTGACCTCGCCGAGGCGGCACGCCTGCTCGGTCTCGCCCTCGACGCCTCACAGGACGGCGACTTCGGCATCGAGGGGACACAGGCCCGCGTGCTGGTGGCGCTCGGCAGGCTGGCCGAGGCCGGGGGAGAGCGGGAACAGGCCCGTCTCATGCACCGCCGGGCGCTCGCCGTGGTCCACGGGTCCCCGATGGCCGCCGACCTCGCCGACGTCGCCGAGGGGCTGGCGGGGGCCGTGCTGCTCGACGGGGCGGGGCGGCAGGCGGCGGCGCTGCTCGGCACGGCGGTCGCGCTGCGCGGCATGGCCGTCGCCGGAGACCGCGACGTCGCCGGGATCGCCGGAGCCGCCCGCGACCTCATCGGCGCCGAGGCCTTCGCCGAGGCGTTCGCCCGAGGCGCCGCCATGAGCCAGGAGGAGGCCCGGCAGGAGGTGCTGACAGCGCCCGGCGCGTGGGACGGGTGACTGTCAACGCGGTGTCGGCGGGCTGTCAGCGCCCGCGCCGAAGCTCCTCACATGAAGAACACCACGGTCCTCATCTCCGGCGCGAGCGTCGCCGGGCCCGCCCTCGCCCTCTGGCTCGGCCGCATGGGCTGCACCGTCACCGTCGTGGAGAAGGCGCCCGCCCTCCGGCTCGGCGGCCAGGCCGTCGACTTCAAGGGGGCCACCCACCTCACCGTGCTCGAACGCATGGGCGTCCTCGACGAGGTACGGCGGCGCCAGACGGGCGGAACCGACCAGGAGGTCGTCGACGCGGACGGCAGGCGCCTGGCGGTCATACCCGGGGCGTTCACCGGCGGCGACATCGAGATCCGCCGCGGCGACCTGGCCGCCCTGCTGTACGAGCGGACAAGGCGGAGCTGCGAGTACGTCTTCGGCGACTCCATCACCTCGCTGACCGAGACGACGGGCGGCGTGCACGTCACCTTCGAGCGCGGCGCGCCGCGCACCTTCGACCTGGTCGTCGGCGCCGACGGCATCCACTCCAACGTGCGGCGCCTGGCCTTCGGTCCCGAGTCCGGCTACGTGAACTTCACCGGCCACTACTACGCGCTGGCCGACCTGGGCCTCGACCACCCGCCCGCGATGTACAACGAGCCGGGCAGGATGGCCGCGCTCGGCGGCCCCAAGGCTCCCGCGTTCTTCGTCTTCGCCTCCGAGCGGCTCGACTACGACCGCTACGACGCCGGACAGCAGAAGCGCCTGCTGATCGACGCCTACCGGGGCATGGGCTGGAAGGTCCCGGAGCTGATGGCCAGGCTGCGCGACGCAGAGGAGGTCTACCTCGACTCGATCAGCAAGGTGAGGATGGACCACTACGCGAAGGGGCGGGTCGTGCTGCTCGGCGACGCCGCCTACGGCAACACCCTGGGCGGCTTCGGCAGCGGCCTGGCGATCGTCGGCGCCCACGTGCTGGCCGGGGAACTGGCCGAGGCGGACGGCGACCACGTGACCGCGTTCGCGAGGTATGAGGAGATCATGCACCGCTACGCCACGGTGACCGGGCAGAGCAGCGCGGGTCCCTTCCTCGCCCCGCCCTCGCCGCTGCGCATCACCATGCGCAACTGGATGTTCAAGCGGAGCCTCCTGCTCCGGGTGATGCTGAAGGCGACCGACAGGTTCGCCAGGTCCGTCGAGCTCAAGGACTACCCGGCTCTCGCCCCTGCCGGAGGTTCCACCAGGTGACAGGGGCGGGTCAGCGGTCGGGCAGGGGGGTGCGCCAGAACAGCGGGCGGTCGGGGCCGGTGCCGATCAGCAGGCCCGCGTGCGCCGTCAGGACGGTGCAGCCGCCCGCGTCGCACAGGTCCTCCCACCCGGCGGGGCCGACGACCGGCGGGCGGGTGCGGATCCTGCCCTCGGCGTCGGCGATGTAGAGGCGGCCGTTCATCGCGGTGAGGCTCACGGCGCCGCCGGAGGGGCCCGCCAGGACCCAGTCGGAGGTCTCCGGGCGCAGCTTCCACAGCCCCTCGGCGTTCACCGCGAAGAACTCCCCGTTCACCATGCCCAGGCCGACCGGCTCGGCCGGCGCCTCGGCGAGGGTCGTCCAGCCGTCCTCCTGGTCGCCGAAGACGAGCCGCCCGTCCGCGGTGAGGCCGTACAGGCCGATGGGATGCGCGGTGGTCGCCTCCCTGGGGGTGGCCATGGCGACGACCCCGGGGGCGGTTCCCGCGTGCCGCCAGCGCAGGTTCTGGGCCGAGACGTCACGCACGAGCAGTGAGCCGTCGGGGGCGACGCCGTACAGGCGGGAGCCGAAGACCGTCAGCGCGCGCAGCGAACCGGCGCCGCCGACGATCTGCCAGCCGCCGACGGGCTCCGACAGGCGGTCGAGCACGTTGCGGGTGATCCGGTCGACCATGGGGTCGTGCAGGGCGTTGCCCCAGTTCACGGTCGAGGCGGTGAACACCGTCCCGGCGCCGAGGCCGAAGACGCCCATGGTCGCCATGCCTCCCTGGCCGTAGCGGTGCCAGTGGCGCAGGTCGGCGGTGGCGAGGATGACGAAGGAGGGCGGGGTGCCGTCCCTGCCGGTCGCCAGCGGGACACCGTCCACCTCGACGAAGTCGCAGGCGTCGGTCTCGTAGCCGATGGCGCCCTGGCCGAACTTGTCGCCCTCGCCGAGCCCGGTCCCCTCGAACACCCAGTGCTCGGGGAACCTGACCGTGTAGGACTCCTCGTGCATCAGCCGCATGTACGGCCCCCACGTCCCGGCGCCGCGTCTGAAGCTGACGCCGGTCAGCGTGTTCTCCGGCCGGTTCACCGGGGCGCTCGACCACTCGACCGTGGTCAGGCCCGGTTCGACCGTGGCCATCGGGTCCATGGCCGCGTCGCGGTAGCAGACCATGGTCCGGCCGTCGTCCTCAAGACGGAACTGCCACCAGCAGGTGTTGCCGGAGAACACCGCGAGGTTGCCGCCGCGGGCGACGAACGCCTCGACGTTGTCGCGCATCCCGGCCGTCCAGTACTCGTCGTGACCGTTGACGACCAGCAGCCGGTAACCGGCCAGCAGTTCGGCGCCGTCGTGCAGGTCGAGCCCCGAGCAGTAGTCGACGTCGTAGCCCGCCGGGCCGAGCCAGCGGAGCATGCCCTCCTCCCAGCGCTCGGGCGGCGGCCCCCCGCCGGGCCGGGTGAAGGAGACCTTCGCGGCGCGGGTCGGCTCCTCGGTCCAGTAGATCGACTCCCCGGGGATGCCCGCCCGGTTGTAGGCCTGCCAGGTCGGGAACGGGATCGACAGCAGGACCCGGGAGGAGGGCCTGGCCGCCCTGACGACGAAGTAGACGTCGGAGAGGCCGTCGGAGGAGTCCTCCTCCGAGGTGAAGACCGCGCGGTAGAGCGAACTGGGCCAGTCGCCGGGGACGTCGAGCGTCCAGACGGGGCCGTCGAACCTCGCCTGGAGCACCGGCCGGTCGGCGGCGACGTCCTCGACCGTGACCGAACCGCGCGCCGGGGCGCGTGAGGTGCGGGTCAGGTGGAAGCGCAGCGACCCCTCCTGGACGCACGAGGTGGACTCGGCGTAGGCGTAGACCGTCATCCGACCGGCTCCAGCGTCTCGTGGAAGGCCGCCTCGACCAGCAGCGACTCCAGGTCGCGCAGGTAGCGTTCCATGGCCTCCTTCGGCAGGTAACGGGTGTCGGCGGTCAGCGAGACACCCAGGCCGCCGCCCTCCCCGGTCACGTGCAGGCAGAAGCGGCAGTTGAGCTGGTCCTGGCTGAGCGGCCAGGTCAGCGTGGTCTCCTCCATCGCCAGCCGTACGGTCCGCTCGTCGTGGGAGGCGTCGACCCGGTCGATGAAGCGCATGTCGTTGAAGCAGCAGTAGGGGTGGACCCGGGTGCCCCGTTCGCGGCTGACCCGTTCGGTCAGCCGGTCCCTGTCCCCGGGGTCGTGGTAGGCGGAGCGGTAGGCGCGCAGCGCCGCGGGCTTGGCGGCCCTGAGCACCTCGGCGAAGGAGCGCCCGCCCACGTCGAGCACGAACAGGCCCTCCTGGGAGAGGGTGGTGACGGCCTGCGCGGCGTCCTGGCGGAAGCGGTTGCCGACGATGGGCAGCATCGCGCACACCTCGTGCCCGGTCACCGCGCAGACCAGCACGCTGGAGGCGGCCAGCAGCACGGTCGAGGTGCTGGTGCCGTACACGGCCGCGATCCGTTGCACGGCCAGGTCGAGCGCCCTGGAGACCAGCTGCGCGCGCCAGATCGGCGGCCCCTCGGGGGCGGCGACCCGGCGGTCGAACATGGTCGGCGGGATGCGCCGGTACTCCCGCTCCCAGTGCTCGGCGGCGACGCGGGCGACCCGCAGGCCGGGTTCGGAGCGCTGCCAGCGGGCCAGGTCGAGCGGGGAGGGCGGCGTCGGTCCCGGTACGGCCCCGCGCAACAGCAGCAGCCGCAGGTCGGTGATCGCGACCTCGGCGCCGAGCCCGTCGGCGGCCAGGTGGCAGAAGACGAGCACGATGTGGGTCACCGTTTCGTCCCCGGCGTCGTTCTCGCCGACCACCAGCCCGACTCTGAGCGGCCACTCGCCGGCGTAGTCGAACGGCGTCGCGGCCAGCTCCTCCATCAGCCGTTCCGGGTCGTCACGGGAGACGGTCAGCGGGATGCTCCCGGCGGTCCCGAGGACCTGCGCCGGTTCGGCGCCCCCGTCCTGCCCGCCGGTCTGCGCCGGTACCCGTGGGGAGGGGGCCGCCCCTGGCCCCGTCCCCACGGACGTCTCAAGCCCTGTGCTCAACCCGGCGCTCAGCCTCGTCCGCAGCGACTCGTGCCGTTCGACCAGGACGCCCAGGACCTCCGCGGCCCGCGCCACGGTGAGCGGCCTGGCCCGTCTCGGCACCGCGAGCACGCGGCCGAAGTTGAAGTAGTGGTCGTCCGGCGCCGTCTTCCTGATCGCGTCCCAGATGGCCCGCTGTCCCCAGGTCAGCGGAGCCGTACCCGATCGGCTCCCCGAGAACCGGATGTCCATGTTTTCTCTCCCCCGTTCGAAAAACGCCTCCCGACCGCTCTGTCAGGGGTGCCTCAGGGGCCGGAGTCTCCGGCCTGCGCGATGTGGCGTTCGAGCGCCCCCAGGTCGTCCAGCAGGTCGAGGCCGTCGCCGGACAGGTCGATCTCGATGCCGAACTCCGTCTCGACCGCGTCGATCAGCCGCATCTGGGCCAGGGAGGTGACCCCCAGGGCGGACAGCGGGACCGTGGCGTTCAGCGCCTCCTCGGCGGTGACGGCGCCGTCCGACGCCGAGGCCACCATCGCGGCCAGCCGTTCCCTAACCATTGACACTCCTCCTCAGATGACGGCCACGGACGTCGTCCAGCGAGACCCAGATCCACTCGTCGGACATGTCAGGACTTCCTTGCGCTGAGCGGGCGCAGGTCGGTCCACACCTGGTCGATGTGGGCCAGGCACTCCTCCTTGGGGCCGGAGAAGCCCTCAAGACGCCAGCCGTCCGGCAGCCGCCTGCCGTCGGGCCAGATCGAGTACTGCTCCTCGTGGTTGACCACGACGTGGTGACTCATCACGCTTCCCCGTTTCCTTGGGAGGTCTGCACGAGACCCTCGGCCTCGTCGTCGGACAGTTCCGCCAGTTCGGCGATCAGCATCTCCTCGATCGAGGCGGCGAGCCCGGCCACGGTGCCGCGCGCGAACAGCACGCGGATCGGCACGTCGATCTCGACGAGGGCGCGGATCCTGGCGATGACGCGGGTGGCGAGCAGCGAGTGCCCGCCGAGGGCGAAGAAGTCGTCGAAGGCGCCGACGTCCTCGATCCCCAGCACCTCGCCGAACACGTCGGCGACCAGCTGCTCGGCGTCGCCGCGCGGGGCGACCCGCTCCCTGGGGGCCGCCTGCGGCGCGGGCAGCGCGGCACGGTCGATCTTGCCGTTGCGGTTGAGCGGCAGCGCGTCGAGCCGCACCCACAGGGAGGGCACCATGTAGGCGGGCAGCGTCGCCCCGAGCAGCCTGGCGAGATCCTCCCCCTCGGGGGCGCCGACGGTGTAGCCGACCAGGATCCCGTCCCGTACGGCGACGGCCGCCTGGCCGACTCCGGGGCAGGCCAGCAGCCGCGCCTCGACCTCGCCGAGCTCGACGCGGAAGCCCCTGACCTTGACCTGGTCGTCATCGCGGCCGAGGAACTCCAGCCGCCCGTCGTTGCGCCAGCGCACCCGGTCGCCGGTGCGGTAGACACGTGAGCCGCCGGGGCCGGGCACGAACCGCTCGGCGGTCAGCGCGGGCCTGCCCAGATAGCCCTGGGCGACGCCCGCCCCGGTGACGCACAGCTCACCGGGCACACCCGGCGGCACCGGCTGACCGTTCCGGTCCAGGACCAGGACGCGGGTGCCGCCGACGGGCGTGCCGATGGGCGGGCGTCCCGGGGAGCCGTCCAGCTCGGCCGTGGTCGCGATGATCGTCGCCTCGGTCGGGCCGTAGGTGTTGACCAGCCGCACCCGGTCGCCGAAGCGCTCCCGCCAGCGGGCGACCGCGGCCTCGTGCACCTGCTCGCCGCCCAGGATGACCAGCCGCAGCGTGTCCGGCCACGGGACGTCGTCGATCTGGTCGACCAGCGCGTGCCAGTAGGCCGTCGGCAGGTCGAGGACCGTGACCCCGGCCAGGTGGTCGGGCAGGGTGACGCCGCCGTCGGGAAGCAGTTCGACACGCGCCCCCGCGGCCAGAGCCGGGTAGATCTCCTCGGCGTGCGTGTCGAAACTCAGTGAGGCGAACTGCACCACCCGGTCACCGGGGTGCAGGCCGTACGCCTGGCGCATCCACGCCACCCGCGCGGCGAGTCCGTCGTGCCCGACCACCACGCCCTTGGGGGTGCCGGTCGAACCGGAGGTGTAGATCACGTAGGCGGCGGCGCCCTCCGGCACCGGCCCGGCCTGGAGCGCCTGCGGCACGGACTCGGGAACCGTGTCGAGCACGAAGGACGCCCCGCTGTCCTCGACCAGGAAGGCGAGCCGTTCGGCCGGGTAGTCGGGGTCGAGCGGCAGGTAGGCGGCCCCGGCGCGCCAGACGGCCAGCAGCGCGGCGATCGTGTCCGGGGTCCTGCCGAGCCGTACGCCGACCACGTCCCCGGGGGTGACGCCCCGCGAGCGCAGCAGCCCGGCCAGCTCACCGGCCCTGGCGTCAAGCTCGGCGTAGGTCAGCGCGCGCGTCCCGCAGCCGACCGCGACGGCGTCCGGCCGCTCCCGTACGGCCGCCGCGACCAGTTCGGGGACGGAGGGCGTCGCGGGCAGGGCGGGTCCCTCACCCAGCCGGGCCAGCAGCGCCTCGTCCTCCTCGGTGCGCAGCGGCAGCGCGGAGATCCGCTCGTCCGCGGCGCCGGGCAGCGCGGTGAGCAGCAGCCGCAGCCGCGCGCCCAGCGCCTCGACCGTCGCCCGGTCGAACAGCGCGGTGTCGTAGACCAGGGTGAGCAGCAGTTCGTGCTCGTCCTGCCAGGCCTCAAGGGCGAGTTCGAGCTTGGCCTGGCGCATGCCGTGCTCGAACGCCGACGCGGTCAGCCCGGCGAAGGCGCCGCCGTCCTGCCCGCCGTCCTGGGTGTGCAGGATGAACATCGTCTGGAACAGCGGGGTGCGGGTGAGGTCGCGTTCGGCCCGCAGCGCCGTGACCAGTTCCTCGAAGGGGACACCCTGGTGGGAGAAGGCGTCCAGGACGCCGATCTGGGTGCGTTCGAGCAGTTCGGTGAAGGCGGGGTCGCCGGACAGGTCGCCGCGCAGCACCAGCGTGTCGCTGAGGTAGCCGACGACGGGTTCGAGCTGGACCCGGTCCCTGCCCGCGGTGGCGGTGCCGACCAGGACGTCGTCCTGGCCGGTGTGCCTGGCCAGCAGCACCTGGTAGGCGGCCAGCAGCACCATGAACATGGTCGCGCCGTGCCGCCTGCCGAGCAGCACCAGCTCACGGGCCTGTGCCGCGGTCAGCCTGACCTCGACCACGTCGCCGTCCCTGGTGCCGGCGGCGGTGCGCGGCCGGTCCAGCGGCAGGTCGAGCGGGGTGGGGTCGGCGAGCCGTTCGCGCCAGTGGTCGAGCAGCGCCGAGGTGTCGCGCTCCCGCTGCCAGTGGGCGACGTCGCCGAACTGCAGCGGCACCGGGGGCAGTTCGGCGCCCCCCGAGTAGAGGTGACCCAGCTCCTCGAAGATGAGGTTGAGCGACCAGCCGTCGCCGAGGATGTGGTGGATCACCACGCACAGCACGTGGTCGTCCTCGCCGATCTCGATGAGGACGGCCCGCAGCGGCGGCCGGTCGGCCAGGTCGGCGAAGGGCCGGTTGGTCAGGCCCGCGACGAGGTCGAGCGCCTCGGCCTCCCCGGCGGCGGAGATCTCCTCGACGGGCACCGGCCCCGGCGGGTCGACGACGGCCGAGGGCGCCCCGTCCACCTCGGGGAAGCGGGTGCGCAGGCTCTCGTGCCTGGCGGTGACACCCTCGAACGCCCTGGCCAGGGCCGTCCTGTCGAGCGGTCCCCGCAGCCGCCTGACCAGGCACATGTTGTAGGAGGCGTCGTCCGGGTCGAGCCGGTTGAGGAACCAGAGCCGTTCCTGGCCGAAGGACAGCGGCTGACCGGCTCCCTCCGGCCGCGGCCGGGGCCCCTCGTCGTCCCGCCCGTCACGCGCGGGCTCGGCGCCGGTGAGCAGTTCGGCCAGCGCGGCGACACCGGGCCGCAGGAAGACCTCCCTGACCGGAACCTCGATCCCGGACAGTACGGCCAGCCGCGAGGTGACCATGGTCGCCAGCAGCGAGTGGCCGCCGAGGGAGAAGAAGTCGTCGTGCGCCCCGACCGAGGGCACGTCGAGCACCTCGGAGAAGACCTGGGCGACCAGCCGTTCCGCGGGGGTTCGGGGCGCGGTCGCGCCCGTCCGCGGAGCCGCCTCGACGTCGGGCAGTGCCTTGCGGTCGATCTTCCCGTTGGGGGTGAGCGGGAGCGCGGCGACCTCGACGAGCACGCCGGGCACCATGTAGGCGGGCAGCTGCCCGCCCGCGTGCTCCCTGACGGCGTCGAGGAGTCCGGGGTCGCCCGGTTCGACGGGCACGACGAAGGCGGCGAGCCGTTCGCCGCGCACCGCGACGACGGCCTGCGCGACGCCGGGGCAGGTGTCGAGGACCGCCTCGATCTCGCCGAGCTCGATGCGGTGGCCGCGCAGCTTGACCTGGTTGTCGGTGCGGCCGAGGAACTCAAGGGTGCCGTCGCCCCGCCAGCGGGCCAGGTCCCCGGTGCGGTAGACACGTGAGCCGCCGGGGCCGGGCACGAACCGCTCTGCGGTCAGCGCGGGACGGCCGAGGTAGCCGGTGGCCACCCCGTCGCCGCCGATGAGCAGCTCGCCGGGCACGCCGATCGGGGCGGGTGAGCCCGCCGGGTCCAGCACGTGCACGACGGTGTTGGCGATCGGGCCGCCGATGACGATCTCGCCGGGCTCCTCGGGGACCTCCCAGGCCGTGGACCAGATCGTGGTCTCGGTCGGGCCGTAGACGTTGACGAGCCTTTCGACCCTGGGCCGCAGTTCCCTGGCCAGCTGGGGCGCGAGCGGCTCACCGCCGGTCAGCGCGGTCACCCTCGGCAGGTCCCCGCTGAGCAGCACCCGCCAGCCGGACGGCGTCGCCTGCACGTGGGTGACGCCCTCGTCCTGGACGAGGCGGGCGAGCGCGGCGCCGTCGCGGGCGGTTTCGGCGTCGGCGACGACGATCCTGCCGCCGGTCACCAGCGGGAGGTACAGCTCAAGGGCGGAGATGTCGAACGACAGGGAGGTCAGCGCGAGCCACACGTCCCGCGACGTCGAGCCGACCAGCGTCCGCATGGCGAGCAGGAAGTTGGTCAGCGCCCGGTGGGGCACGACGACGCCCTTCGGCCGCCCGGTCGAGCCCGAGGTGTAGAGCACGTAGGCGGTGTCGCGGGGACGGGGCCGTGTGTGCGAAACCGCCTGCGCGGGCGGCAGGTCGTCCAGGCTCGTCAGGACCAGGGCGGCGCCGGAGTCCTCGATGACGTAGGAGACGCGGGCCTGCGGGTACTCGGGGTCGACGGGCAGGTAGGCCGCACCGCTCATCGCCACGCCGAGCAGCGCGACGACCATGTCCGTCCCGCGTTCCATCCGGACGGCGACGAGCGAGTCCCGCCCGATGCCCGCGGCGGCCAGCCGCCCGGCCAGGTCGGCGGCGCGGGCGGTCAGCTCGGCGTAGGTCAGCGTGCCGACGGCCACGGCGCCGGGGGAGGCGGCGGCCTGGTCGAGCACGAGGTCGACCAGGGTCACCTCGGGCAGTTCCGCCGAGGTCTCGTTCCACTCGCCCAGCAGGGCCAGCTCGGCCTCGGGCAGCATGGGCAGCGCGCCGATCGGCGTCTCCGGGGCGGCGATCGCCGCCTCAAGCAGCCTGACGAACCTGGCGACCATCCGTTCGGCGGTCCGCTGTTCGAACAGGTCCGTGCTGTAGAGCACGGTGCCGAGCACGTGGCCGTCGGGGGTGGGGGTGAGGTCCATGGACAGGTCGACCCTGGCCCTGGTCCAGCCGTGCGGGAAGGGCTCGGCGTCGAGACCGGGCAACGGGTCGCCGGTCTCGCCGTGGGTGTGGAAGGCGAACAGGGTCTGGAACAGCGGCGTGCGGCTGAGGTCCCGTTCGACGTCCAGTTCGGCGACGAGCCGTTCGAAGGGCACGTCCTGGCGGGAGAGCGCGTTGAGCACGACCTTGCGGGTGCGCTTGAGCAGGTCGGCGAAGGAGGGGTCGCCGGACAGGTCGCAGCGCAGCGCCAGGGTGGTCGACAGGAAACCGATCATGGTCTCCAGGTCGGTGCTGTCCCGTCCCGCGGACGGTGTGCCGACGCAGAAGTCGTCCTGTCCCGTGTGCCTGGCCAGCAGCACCTGGTAGGCGGACAGCAGCACCATGTACGGCGTGCAGCGCGAGCGCCTGGCCAGTTCCGCGATCCCGGCGGCCAGTTCCCCGCCGATCTGGAAGTGCACCTCCCCGCCCTCACCGCTGCGCTGGGCGGGACGGGGCCGGTCGGCGGGCAGGTCGAGGGGCGAGACCCCGGTCAGGTGCTCGACCCACCAGCGAAGCTCGGTGTTCTCGGCGGCGCGCTGCGCGCGGGCGTGCTCGCCGTACTGCAGGGGGAGGGCCGGCAGGTCGGCGACGCCGCCGCCCGCGTAGTGGGCGGCGACCTCCGAGCACAGCACGTTCAGCGACCAGCCGTCGCCGTTGATGTGGTGCAGGACGACGCAGAGCACGTGTTCGAGCGGGCCGAGCTCGATCAGCGCCACCCGGAACGGCGGCGCGGCGGCCAGGTCGAAGGAGGTGTTGGTGACCGTGGAGACCAGCGTGCGCGCCTGTTCCTCGTCCGCCGCGGTCAGCCGCTCGACGACGATCGGAGCCGGGGGCTCGACGACCGCGACCGGTTCCCCGGCCACCTCGTGGAAACGGGTGCGCAGGCTTTCGTGCCGGGCCGCGACCGCGGTGAACGAGGCTTCGAGGGCGGCGGTGTCAAGTCGACCTTTCAACCTGTAAACATAGGATGTGTTGTAGGTTGAGTCGCCGGAGTCGAGGCGGTGAAGAAACCATAACCGCTGCTGGCCGTACGACAGCGGATACTCCGTCCAGGGCTGGCCGGGGGAAATGGTCTCTGGCTGAAGCACGCAGAGCTCCTTCGGCGGCCGCGGGATCGCACGCACATGAGCACGCCTCGTAAATGGGTATGCGAAAGCCCGCTCCGCGCATATTTGCCGAGTTGAGCACAGAAGACGAAGGGCTTCTTTCTGGAAAGAAACCTTTCAGTTAGGTCTGGGTCGTTAGTGTTACACCTCTTCCCCGGCTTCGCAAGGCCCGCCATCTCTGGGGGATCCAGGCCTATCCTGACAACCTTCCCAAAGGGCTTGCGTGGCCGTGGCGATCATGTAAGACTGGCGCTCGTTTTACAATAGTAAAGATTCTTTCCTGTAGAGACCTCGGGCGCTCTTTATGCGCCGGGTTCATACATCCGATCTTTTGTGGGAGGTTCACTTGGTGAACCTGACCGTTCCCCAGTTGCTCAGAGACCGGGCCGCAGCCGACCCGGACGGGGTCGCGTTGATCGTGCACGGCTCGGCGCCGCTCACCTATCTCCAGTGGCACCAGAGGGCGACCGCGATCGCGAACGGCCTGGTAGCCCGGGGTGTGAGCAGGGGCGACAGGGTCGGTCTCGTCTTCGGGAACGCGGACTGGGCGGACTACGCGGCCGCCTTCTGCGGCGTGCTCGCGGCCGGAGCGGTCGCCGTGCCGCTCTCCGACCGCCTGGCCCCCGCCGACCTGCGCTTCATGCTGGAGCACTGCGGCGCGAGCGGCGCCGTCCACGCCGCAGGCCTCGACGCGCCCGGAGTCGGCTGGAGCGCGACCCCGGACGAGCTGCGTGTGGAAACGTCCTATGAGATCGCCGATCCCGCGCCCGGAGACCTCGCACAGATCCTCTACACCTCCGGCACGACGGGCCGTCCCAAGGGTGTCTCGGCCACCCACGCCAACCTGGCGTACGGCTGCGGCGCGAAGCGACGTCCCTTCGCGCACTCGCGCCACCTGGTGCACGCCTTCCCGATCGGCACGAACGCCGGCCAGGCCATGCTGATCAACGCCCTCGACGCCCACCCCGCCGTGGTGACGCTGCCGCGCTTCACCCCGGGCCGCTTCGCGACGCTGATCGAGTCCTACCGGGCGGGCACCGTCTTCCTGGTGCCCGCGATGGCCATCGAACTGCTCAACGCCGGGATCGGCGACCGCCACGACCTGTCCAGCGTGCTGCTGCTCGGCTCGGCCGCCGCGCCGCTGCCCTCCGCCGTCGCCGAGGCGCTCACCGCCGCCTTCCCCAACGCGACGATCACCAACTACTACACCTCGACCGAGGCCGCCCCCGCGCAGACGGTCATGATGTTCGACCCCGAGCGACCGGGCAGCGTCGGCCGCGCCATCGCCGGGGGCCGGGTCAGGATCGCCACCGCCGACGGCCACCCGCTGCCGCCGGGCGAGACCGGCGAGGTGTGGATGCGCTCCCCGGCCGCCCCGCGTTCCTACTACGGCGACCCGGACAGCTCCACCTTCCGCGACGGCTGGGTACGGATGGGCGACCTGGGCCGCATCGACGCCGAGGGCTACCTCTATCTCGTCGACCGCGAGGGCGACGTCGTGAAGTCCGGCGCCTACAAGGTCTCCACGATCCACGTCGAGGAGGCCGTCTACCAGCACCCCGCCGTGGTCGAGGCCGCCGCCTTCGGCGTGCCGCACCCCGTGCTCGGCACCGTCGTCGCCGTCGCGATGGCCACCAAGGTCCCGCTCGCCCCCGAGGAGCTGCGCGTCTTCCTCAAGGACAGGCTGGCCCCGCACGAGCTGCCCGCGCACGTGACCACCCTCGACGCCCTGCCGCGCAACAACGGCGGCAAGGTCGACAAGCGCGCCCTGCGCGCGAGCATGGAGCGGGTGCCGTGAACGCCGGGCACGAGGTCACGTTCACCCAGCAGGGGATGTGGGTGACCGAGCAGCTCGTCGGCGCGGGCACCGCCTACCACATGCCGTTGCTGATCGGCCTGGACGGCGACCTCGACGCGGACGCGCTGCTCGCGGCGTGCACCGCGCTCGTCGAACGCCACCCCATGCTCGGCCAGGTGGCCGCCGAGGCCGAGGGCGGACTGCGGCTCGTCCCCGGCGCCGACGTCCCGGTGCGCCGCCTGCGGGTGACCGAGGGTGTGGAGGCCGCGGTACGGGAGGAGATCCTGCGCGGCTTCGACCTGGAGAAGGGGCCGCTGGCCAGGTTCACCCTCCTGGAGACGGGGCCGGGCCGTCACGTGCTCGTCTTCGTCGCCCACCACCTGGTCTTCGACGGCCACTCCAAGGACGTGCTGGCCGGTGACCTGGCCGCCCTGTACAACGGGGAACCGCTCACTCCGCTGGAGTCCCTCGACCACGGCGCCCTGGAGCGGGAGCGGGTCGCCGCCCTGCTGCCCGAGGCGCGGGACTTCTGGAAGTCCCGCTGGCGGGAGCAGGGCGAGACCGTGCTGCTCGGGCGGACGCTGCGCTCCCGGCGCGCCGGCGAGGGGCGGGAGCTGAGCTTCACCGCCGCCCCCTCGGCGGTCCCCGGGCTGACCCGCTTCGAGACGTTGCTGGCCGCCCTGCACGTCCTGCTCAGGGGATACGGCAACGACCGGGTGACCACCGCCGTCGACCTGTCCACCCGGCCGAAGGAGGCGGCGGGCCACATCGGCCTGTTCGTCAACGAACTGCCTGTCTCCTCGGAACCCTCCGTCGAGGAGGACTTCGGGTCCTTCGCGACCGCACTACGCGCGGGGCTGCGCGAGGTCTACCGGTTCCGTCAGGTTCCGCTGGTCCGCGCGATGCCCCGCATCCGGCCGCACGCCGCGCTGGTTCCCGTCTCCGTCAGCTACCGCACCCGCCGCGACGCCGACCCGGTCTTCACCGGTCTCGACGCCTCGGTCGAGTGGACGGTCTTCAACCACGCGGTGAGAGGCGCGCTGCACCTGCAGTGCGTCGACGGCCCCGGTGGGCTCACGGTCAGCCTTCGCTATGACCCAGAGGTGGTTTCGGACGCCCGAAAAGTGGCCGACGACCTGCGTCTTCTTCTGGAACGCGCCACCTCCGCCCCCGAAAAACCGATCAACACGCTACTGAACGACACTCTGGAGAAGAGATGGGTTCCGTCACCACCCTGACCGACCAGGTACGCGAGATCTGGGAAGAAGTCCTGGGCATCTCGCCGATCGACGAAAACGACGACATCTTCGACCTGGGCGGCCACTCGCTGACCATCACCCAGATCATCGCCCGGATGCGCAAGCGGCTCGACGTCGAGGTCTCCCTTGACGACTTCTTCGACAACCCGACCATCTCGGGGATCGTGGAGTCCCTCGGAGATGACTGAGACCCTCGACCGGCTCAGGCTGTCGCGCCTCGGCGACGACGACCTGGAACTGCTGCTCCTGGTCAGGCACTTCGAACTGAAGCTCTTGGAGCTGTACGGCAAGGGTGACCTGAACGGCACGACCCACACCTGCCTCGGGCAGGAGTACGTCCCCGTCTCGCTGACCCCGCTGCTCGGCGAACACGACCACGTCTTCAGCAACCACCGGGGCCACGGCCACTACCTGGCCAGGTTCCGCGACCCGCACGGCCTGCTCGCCGAGATCATGGGCAGGCAGGGCGCGGTCTGCGGGGGAGTCGGCGGCAGCCAGCACATCCACCGCGACCGCTACATGTCCACCGGCGTCCAGGGCGAGAGCATGCCCGTCGCCGCGGGCGTCGCCCTGCACCTCAAGCGCGCCGAACCGGGCACGCTCGCCTGCGTCTACATCGGCGACGGCACCTGGGGGGAGGGCGCCGTCTACGAGGCGCTGAACCTCGCCGCCCTCTGGCGGCTGCCGCTGATGGTCGTCGTGGAGAACAACGGCATCGCCCAGTCCACCCCGACCACGGCGCAGATGGCCGGGAGCGTGGCGAGCAGGGCGGCGGCCTTCGGCATCACCCACCACCTGGTCGTCTCCACCGACGTCAACGAGATCAGAGCCTCCCTTGAGGCGCCGGTCGCCGCGGTGCGGGCGGGCAGGCCCCTGATCGTCGAGTTCGCCACCCACCGGCTCGGCCCGCACAGCAAGGGCGACGACATCCGCCCGGCCGACGCCGTACAGGCGGCTAAGGACAACGACTGGTACGTCCGCTACGCCAACGACCACCCCGACCAGTTCCACCGGCTCGACGGAACGGTCAGGGCCCAGGTCGAGGCCATCGCGGAGGAGATCGCCGCGCGTCCGCCCTCCCGCTGGGAGGCGTCGTCTTCTCGGGGGACGTCGTGAGAGTCGGGGAGAACCTCAACGAGGCCCTGCACGGGCTGCTCGACGACGACCCCACCGCCTACGTGATCGGTGAGGACGTCCTCGACCCCTACGGCGGAGCCTTCAAGATCACCAAGGGTCTCTCGATGCGCTTCCCGGGACGGGTGATCGGCACCCCGATCAGCGAGGGCGCCCTGACCGGCGTCGCCGCGGGCCTGGCCCTCACCGGCAACACGGCCGTCGCGGAGATCATGTTCGGTGACTTCGTCGCGCTCGCCTTCGACCAGATCTGCAACTTCGCCAGCAAGTCGGTCTCCATGTACGGCAGCCGCCTGCCACTGCGGATGATCGTGCGCTGCCCCACCGGCGGCGGCAGGGGATACGGCCCCACGCACAGCCAGAGCATGCAGAAGCACTTCATCGGCATGCCCGGCCTGTCGCTGTACGAGATGTCGCCCTTCCACGACAACCGTGAGGCCCTCGCCTCGATGCTGGGACGCGGCGAACCCTGCCTGTTCTTCGAGGACAAGGTTCTCTACACCCGGCAGATGGGCCAGACCGACCCGATGTTCCCGGTACGCCGCGACGGCGAACTGGCCATCGCCGAGGCCGACGGCAGACCCGACTGCGTGATCATCGCGCCGGGCGGCATGGCGCACCGGGCACTGGCCGCGATGCGGACCCTGCTGCTCCAGGACGAGATCTCCTGCCGCCTGCTCGTCCCCTCCCGGCTCTACCCGCTGGACGTCGAGGCGCTGCTGCCGTACGTGGGCGGCGTCGTCCTCGTCGCCGAGGAGAGCACGGCGGGCGGCACCTGGGGCAGCGAGGTCGCGCACCTCCTGCACGAGCGCGTGTGGGACCGCCTGCGCGGCCCCGTCCGCCTCGTCCACTCGCGGGACAGCGTCATCCCCACCGCTGCCCACCTGGAGAGCGAGGTCCTGGCCGGGGAGTCCACGATCCACCACGCCGTACGAGAGGCCCTGCGTGGCTGACATCCGCGTCCCCAAGCTCAACAACAACGACAGCGAGTACCTCGTCGTGGCGTGGCTCGTCGAGGACGGCAAGCCGGTCAGGGCCGGCGAGCCCGTCGTGGTCCTGGAGACCTCGAAGGCGGCCGACGAGCTGGAGGCCGAGGAGTCCGGCTACCTGCACCACGGCGCCGCGCTCAACACCTGGGTCACCCCCGGCGCGCTGCTGGCCAGGATCACCGAGGAACCCCAGGCCCCGCCCGCCGAGGTCGTTCCCGACGCCGCCCCGGTGCCTGTCGCGATGCCTGTCGCGGCAGCGGCCCCCGCGATCGCCACGGCGGCCGTCCCCGTCGGTGTCCCCGTAAGCACTCCCGCCGACGCCCCGGCGCCGCGCGACCCCGTCATCACCGACCCCGCCCGCGCCCTCATCGCCGAACTCGGCATCACCCCGGAGCAGATCGCCTCCCTCGGCCTCGGCGTCATCCGCCGCGCCGACGTGGAACGCCTCGCCGGCCTCACCCAGGAACCGCCCGCCCCGCCGGTCGTACCCGAGGAGCTCGACGAGGCCGCGCGGCACACCCTCTCCCGGGTGCAACGGGCCGTCGCCAGGGCCGTCACCACCTCGCACAGCACGATCCCGGCCGCCTACACCGTCGTGAAGTTCGACGTCGGCCCCGCCCTGGAGCGCACCAAGGACCTCAGCAGGCAGGTCCGCAGGCCGGTCGGGCTCACCGAACTGTTCGTGCGGGCCGTGGCCGCCCTGCACCCCGAGTTCCCGCTGTTCTTCGCCGCGGTGGAAGGCGACGGCGCCAGGCTCTCCGACGCCCCGCGCGTCGGCGTCACCTTCGACATGGGGGAGGGGCTCTACGTCCCGGTGGTCCGCGAGACCGGGACGCTCAAGGAGATCGCCGACACGCTGATGCGCTACCGCCTGGCGGCGGCCGAAGGCGACTTCAAGGAGAGGGACCTCACCGGCGCCAACATCGCCGTCACCCTCCACACCGACGCCGACGTCGTCCTCGCGGTCCCCCTTGTCTTCCCGGGGACGGTCTGTGCGCTCGCGATCACCTCGCCACAACCGGAACTCGTCCTCGGGGAGGACGGCGCGGTGACGACGAGGACCGTCGCCAACATCGGCCTCGCCTACGACCACCGACTGATCAACGGCCGGGACGCCGCACACTTCCTGGCCGCCCTCCGGACGGAGCTGCAATGACCGAGACAACGCTGTCGGACGCCAAAAGGGCACTGCTCGCCCAGCGGCTCCGGCGCCGGGAGGAGTCCCGGACCATCACGGCCCGGGACCCCTCAGTCACCCCACCCCTGTCCCATGCCCAGGAACGCCTGTGGTTCCTTGAGCAGTACCGGCCGGGGACCACCACCTACACCGTTCCCGTCGCGGTGCGCCTGCGCGGCGAACTCGACGAGGAGGCGCTGCGCCGCGCCCTCGACGAGATCGTCGTCCGCCACGAGGCGCTGCGGATGCGCTTCCTCACCACCGAGGACGGCACGCCGGAACTGGTCGTCGACGGCCCCCGCCCCGCCGAACTGCGCGTCACCGAGGCCGCCGACCTGGACGCCGCCGTCGAACTCCTCGACGACGAGGTCGCGACGCCGTTCGACCTGGAGACCGGGCCGCTGCTGCGGACCCTCCTGGTACGGCTCGCCCCCGACGACCACGTCCTGCTGCTGGCCGCCCACCACACCGTCGTCGACGGCTGGTCCGTGGACCTCATCATCCGTGAGCTGCTCGCCCTGCACGACGGCAAGACCCTCAAGCCCGCCCAGGTCGGCTACGGCGACTACGCCCTCTGGCAGCGCGGACGCGACCACCGCCGCGAGGTCGACCACTGGCGCGAGAAGCTCGCCGGGCTGCCCGCCATCGAACTGCCGACCGACCGGCCGCGCCCCGCCGAGCAGGGCTACGAGGGCGCCTCCCTCGACTTCGCCGTCGACGCCGACCTCACCGCGCGCCTGACCGAACTGGCCAAGTCCTCCGGCGCGACGCCGTACATGACGTTGATGGCGGCCTTCCAGGTGCTGCTGGCGCGCTACTCCGGACAGACGGACTTCGCGGTCGGCTCCCCGGTCGCCGGGCGGGGCCTGCCCGAGCTGGACGACGTCGTCGGCATGTTCGTCAACACGCTGGTGCTCCGCGCCGACCTGGCCGACGACCCGGCCTTCACCGACTTCCTGGCCCGCACCAAGGAGACCGCGCTCGACGCCTTCGCCCACCAGGAACTGCCGTTCGACCAGCTCGTCAACGAGCTCAACGTCGTCCGCGACGTCAGCAGGTCACCCCTGGTGCAGGTCACCTTCGCGCTGCAGAACTACAAGGCGGGCCAGGAGGACGGGCGTATCTCCTACGTCTCCATGCCCGTCAGGACCACCCGCTACGACCTGGCCCTCTACCTCTTCGAGAGCCCCGACGGCCTGGTCGGCAACTTCACCTACAACACGGCGCTGTTCGACCCGGAGACCGTCGAACTGCTCGGTTCCCGCTTCATCACCCTGCTGAGCTCCATCGTCGACTCCCCGGACACCCGGGTCGGCGAGTTGTCGCTGCTGTCGGAGCAGGAGCGGGAACTCGTCCTGGGCTTCGGGTCGAGCACCGACCTCGTGCCGACCGGTCACGACCTGCTCCACGAGATCGTCACCGCGCAGGCCGGGCTCACCCCCGACGCCCCGGCGGTGACCCACGAGGACGACACCTACACCTACGCCCAGCTCGACGAGCGCTCCGGCCGGATCGCCGCGCTCCTGCGCAACCGGCACGGCATCGGCCCGGACAGCAGGGTCGGGGTGCTGCTCGACCAGTCCGCGGACGTGGCCGCCGCCCTGCTCGGCGTGCTGAAGTCCGGCGGCGCCTACGTGCCCCTGGACCCCAAGCAGCCCCGCGACCGCCTCGCCTACATGCTTGAGGACTCCGGGGCCGCCGTGGTGATCACCACCACGGACCTGGCCGACCTGGTCTCCGGTCCCCGGCTCGTCCTGCTCGACGCCGAGGCGCTTGAGGAGACCGCGTTCGACGACCCCGGTGTCATCCCGGGCAACCTGGCCTACGTCATCTACACCTCCGGCACCACCGGGCGCCCCAAGGGCGTCGGCGTGCAGCACCGGCAGGTGCTGAACTACCTGGCCGGGGTCAGGGAACGCTTCGCCGTCGAGCCCGCGGGCGTCTACACCCTGCTGCAGTCGCTGTCGTTCGACTTCGGTGTGACGATCTTCTACCTGTCGCTGATGACCGGTGGCGAACTGCACCTGGTCGACCCGCAGGCGCCGGTCGAGGACCTGGCCGAGCAGCTCGGCCGTACCGACTACATCAAGATGACCCCCTCCCACCTCGCGTCGCTGCTCGCCGACCCCGACGTGAACCCCGCCGAGCTGCTGCCGCGCAAGCTGCTCGTCCTCGGCGGCGAGGCCTCCAAGTGGAGCTGGGCCCGCGAGCTGACCGAGCACACCAGGGTCGTCAACCACTACGGCCCGACCGAGGCGACGGTCGGCATCTCCACCCACGCCGTCACCGACGAGGCCGAACGCGCGCTGAACCTGCCCATCGGCAGGCCGCTGCCCGGCGCCAGGGTCTACGTGCTCGACGAGCACCTGCGGCTCGTCCCGCCCGGCATGACCGGTGAGATCTACCTCGGCGGCGACCGGCTCGCCCGCGGCTACCTCGGTCAGCCCGGCCTGACCGCCGACCGTTTCCTGCCCGACCCGTACGGCGAGCCCGGCGCCCGCATGTACAAGACGGGTGACCTGGGCCGCTGGCTGCCCTCGGGGGACCTGTGCTTCCTCGGCCGCCGTGACCTGCAGGTCAAGGTCCGCGGCTACCGCGTCGAACTGTCGGAGATCGAGTCCGTCCTCACCGACCAGCCCGGTGTCGCCCACGCCGTGGTGGACCTGCGCGAGGACCGTCTCGTCGCCTACCTCGTGGGAGAGAAGACGACCGTCGGCGAACTGCGCGCCTCACTCGGCGAGCGGCTCCCCGAATACATGATCCCGGCACGCTTCGTCTGGCTGGACGAGCTGCCGCTGAAGTCGCACGGCAAGGTCGACCGGGCCAGGCTGCCCGAACCCGACGAGGAACGCCCCGACCAGGAGGCGGGTTTCGTCCCGCCGGCGACACCGATCGAAGAGGCGATCGCCTCGGTGTGGGCCGCGGTGCTCGGCCTGGTCCAGGTCGGCGTGCTGGACGACTTCTTCGACCTGGGCGGACATTCGCTGCTCGCCGCACAGGTGGTGGCCCGCCTGCGGAAGGCTCTCCCCGCAGGCGGGCGCCAGGTCAGCATCCTGGACCTGTTCAAGTACCGGACCGTGCGCGAACTGGCCGAGGTCGTCGAGGCGGGCGAGAGCGGCCCCCGGCTGCTGCTGCACCGCCTCACCCCCGCCAGGGCCACGACCTCCAACCTCGTCTGCGTGCCGTACGGCGGCGGCAGCGCGGCCATCTACCAGCCGCTGGCCGACGCGATGCCCAAGAAGTGGGCGCTGCACGCGGTCGCGGTACCCGGCCAGGAGATGGGCCTGATCGAGGAGACCCGCCCGGTGGCCGAGGTCGCCGAGGGCTGCGTCGAGGAGATCCTCAAGGGGGTCAAGGGCCCGCTGACGCTCTACGGCCACTGCGGTCTCGGCGTCATGCTGACCGTGGAGATCGCCAGGCGCCTTGAGGCGGCCGGCCGCCAGGTCGACGCCATCTACCTCGGCGGCGTCTTCCCCTTCGCCAGGCCGCAGTCGGCGCTGGCGTGGATGGCGAACCTGACCGACAAGCTCCGCAGCGACCAGGTCTGGGCCAACGCCCTGCAGGCCGCGGGCCTCGACGTCGACGACCTCGGCCGCGAGGAGCTCAAGCTGGTCATCGACAACCGGCGCAAGGGCACCAGGGAGGCCGAACGCTACTTCACCCGCCTGTTCGAGGAGGGGGTCGAGCCGCTCAAGGCGCCGATCATCTCCGTGGCGGGCGAACGCGACCCGGCGACCGAGTTCTACCAGGAACGCTTCCGCGAGTGGCACCTGCTGACCGACTCGACCGCGGCGGTCGTGCTCGACGAGGCGGGCCACTTCTTCCTCAAGTACCGCGCCGAGGAACTGTCGGTCATCCTCACCGGCACCCACAAGGCCATCGCCTCCGGCGAGACCGAGGAGCTGCGCCGTACGGCACGCTCCACCTGGTGGCTCGAAGGTGTCTCCAACCGCTCGGAGGGCGCCCCGGCTCCCGCCTCGGACGGCCAGGCCGTACCGGAGAGCGGGCCGAGGACCGGGCCGAAGCCGAGCATGCGGCGCTTCGCCGCGGTGGCGGCGGGCCAGCTCATCTCGATCGTCGGATCGTCCCTGACCGAGTTCGCCATCCCGCTGTGGATCTACATCCACACCGGCTCACTCGTCAGGTTCGCCCTGTTCTCGGTGCTGGCGCTGGTGCCCGGCATGCTGGTCGCCCCGCTCGCGGGCACCCTCGTCGACCGCTACGACCGGCGAAAGATCATGCTCGCCGGTGACATCGGGGCCTTCAGCACCCAGCTGATCATGGGCGTGCTGCTGTGGACCGGCAATCTGGACGTCTGGCAGATATATCCGCTGCTCGTGGTGCTGTCGGTGGCGCTCACCTTCCAACGCCTCGCCTACAACTCGGCGATCCCACAGCTGGTCCCCAAGCGCTTCCTCGGTCACGCCAACGGCGTCGTTCAGATGATCACCGGTACCGCCCAGCTGATCGTCCCGCTGGTCGCCGTCGGCCTGATGGCGGTGATCGGCCTGGAGGGCATCCTCGCCCTCGACGTCGCCTCCTACGTCTTCGCCATCGGGGTCCTGCTGTTCGTCCGCTTCCCCAAGACCATGGCCTGGAAGCGCAGGGAGACCCTCGTCGCCGAGATGGTCGAGGGCTGGAAGTTCTCCTGGGGCGTCAAGGGCTTCCGCGCGATGCTGTTCTTCTTCGCCTTCCTCAACGTCTTCCTGTCCCCGCTGTTCCTGCTCATCTCCCCGCTGGTGCTGGGCTTCGCCACCCTTGAGGACGTCGGCCGGGTCTCCTTCTTCGGCGGTCTGGGTGTCTTCATCGCGGGTCTGGCCATGACGATCTGGGGCGGCCCCAGGCGGCAGCGGCTGCGCGGCGTGATGCTCTCCACCCTCATCCTGTCGGTCTTCTGCCTGGTCGTCGGCTTCCAGCGCGACCTCGTCATCGTCTCCATCGGTGTCTTCGGGATGTCGTTCTGGCTGACCATGCTCAACGGCGTCTACGCCACGATCATCCAGGTCAAGGTGCCGCAGCGCTTCCACGGCCGGGTCATCGCGCTGAACACCCTCATCGCGTGGTCCACGCTGCCCATCGGCTTCGGCCTGGTCGCGCCGTACGGCAGCGCGATCTTCGACCCGCTGATGATGCCGGGCGGCGCGCTCGCCGACACCTTCGGCGCCGTGATCGGCACCGGCCCGGGACGCGGTGTCGGCCTGATGTACGTCCTGTTCGCCTTCGCCATCGCCGCCATCGCGGTGGCCGGACTGCGGATCAAGACACTGGCCAGGTTCGACGAGGAGGTGCCGGACGCGCTCCCCGACGACCTGGTCGGTTTCCAGACCGTCCAGCGGCGCCAGGAGGAACTCGCCGAGGTCGTCCCCATCACCACCAAGAAGCAGCCAACCGGAGTGTGACCTTCTGTTCTTCTGATGCCTTTCCTGCTCTTCTGATGTTTTTCGACCGGGTTCGGGCGTGTTCCGCTGCGGTACACGACCTTCCGGTGCGTGACTTCTGAGCACGTGCCGGGGAACCCGGGTCGCTGACCGGACTCCCGCCGGTCGGTTCCCAGCGGAAGTACCTCCCCACTGGGAACCGGCCGACGGGTCCTCCCCGCCGAGCGCCCGGCGGGGAGAAGCCCCGGCGGACGGCGAGGACGACGCGGTGTGGGGTACCCGCGTTCGTCCCTGCTCCGTCCGCACCGGGGCGAAGACAGGCACGGCGGGGTGAGGCCCTCCCCGGACCCCCTTGCCGGGACCCCCACCCCGCCGCGCCCGTCTCACCCGTCCTCGTCACCGAACCAGACGAGGTCGGAGTGCAGCCGCCTGGCGGCGCTCTGCGCGCTGTTCCACAACCCGTGCCCCCGGCCGTCGGCCCCGATGGTCGCCGCCTGCCCACAGGGCAACGTCAGCCCGTAGGCCACCACCTCGGCCCTCTCGCCCTCCCAGCCTTCCTGAACCAGTGCGAACACGCGGGGCACGTGCTCCTCGTTGACGTTCTCCATGCCGGTACTCCTCGCTGTTGGTGCTGCGCTCTCGCCGAACTTCTTTGGACGGCTCTACTGCGCTGCAGGCAGTGGCCTTTGAGGAAGGGTAGCTCTATAGTGTTCTAGAGCGATGTCGAAGTCAACGGGTGATTCAGAGTGCACTAGCACGGGAGGTTTGTGATGAGTGACGGATTTGAGGGGCTGGCCCCGTACAGGCGGATCGCCGCGCAGATCAGAGCCAGGATCGAGAGCGGTGAGATCCCGCCGGGCGACCGCATTCCCTCGGTGAGGGCGATCATGCGTGACGAGGGCGTGTCCACCGCGACCGCCACCCGGGTCGCCGCCGTGCTGAGGGCGGAGGGGTACGCCACGTCGGTTCCCGGCATCGGGACGATCGCCATGCTGCCCAAGAAGCTCACCACGGGACCGGACCGGCTTCAGATGCTGCGGGCCACGGGCAGTGGCTGTCGCCCCGGTGAGAAGGCCCAGATCCTGGGCGCCGATCTCGTCCCCGCTCCTGAGGAGGTCGCCGACGCGCTGGGCGTCGAGGCCGAGACTCCCGTGATCCGGCGTCGCCGGATGTACCGGGACGACGCGGGCGTCGTGGCGCTGTCGACATCGTGGCTTCCCGGCGAGCTGGCCGAGGCGATCCCCGAGCTGCTGTCCACCAAACCGCAGCGGGCTATGACCTTTGGTCTGGTCGAGGAGCGGACCGGCCGCCGGGCCGTACGGGGGCGCGACGTCATCGCCATCAGGCCGGTGCCCGCAGACGCGGCCGAACTGCTCGAAGTGGAGGAGGGAACGCCCGTGCTGACCATGACCAACCACTACTGGGACCAGCACGGAGAGACGACCGAATACGCCGTCGACTTCCTCGCCCCAGGCCGAGACCTCTCCGCCGACCACGACCTGGACTAGCAGGTGGATGGCGCGGGGTGCCTGACATCGGAAGCGCGGTGAACCCTGCGGAGCTGTTGCGCTCGTTCATAAAGGGCCTTTGCGGGTTGGTGATCAGGACCAAGCGATCTATGTACTACGTACTTCATATCCTGTGTGTCGGAGCGAGACAAGCGAAATGAAGTACGTAGCACAACGCTGGATAGGATCGGACGCATGTCCGCTGCCAGTCAGTACCGTGAGATCGCCAGCATTGTCCGGGCTCGCGTCCAGGACGGGACCTACGCGCGGGGTGATCAGCTCCCTCGTGAGGAGGACCTGGCCGCCCAGCTCGGAGTCAACCGGGTGACGGTGAACAGGGCATTGAAGGTCCTCGTCGCCGAAGGACTGCTACGCGTTCATCGAGGGAAGGGCACTTTTGTCCGTGAGCTTCCTCCGCTTCCCCGGCATGCCGCCGTCAGGCACAGCCGGGAGCACCGTGAGCGTGGAGGTTCGCGGGGAGCGTTGGCCACCGAACTGGCGGAGCTGGGATACGACCTGCGCTCTGACAACACGGTCGGTCCCGGTCGGCCGCCGGAGCATGTCGCGGAGATCCTCGACGTGGACCCGGAGGCGGAAAGCGTCATCGTGCGTACGCGCCACATGAAGGTGGTGCCTTCTGCGGGCAGCGGGGAGGTGCCCGTCCAGATCGCGACGAGTTACATTCCGCGCGTCATCGCCGACGGCACGCCGATCGCGGAGAGCGACTCCGGTGTGGGCGGTATCTCCAGCCGCCTGGAGGAACTGGGGCACGGCCAGCGGGAGATCGAGGAGCGCATCACGGTCCGGCCGCCTTCCCCGGAGGAGTCAAGACTGCTGGAGATGGCCGACGACCAGCGGGTCTACGACATCACGCACATCGGCTGGACGGCCGACGATCGTCCTGTGAAGGTGACGACCTACGTCATGCCCACCCACCAGTGGGACCTGAGGTACCGGTATCCGGTGAATCCAGCGGACGGCGCGTGACTTCTCCCGGAGGGCTGGTCGTGCGGTCCTCCGGAAGCTCTCATGAGAAGGGCACGAGGTGTTCAAGGGTGGGAAGCCGTTGAGGAGGCTCCATGATCAGGAGGCTTGACCGCTTCGGCTCCCGGCGGTATCTCCGTTCCCGGCGTCCAGAAGGGACCAGTCCTCTTCAGGCTGAGGCCGCCGACCAGGGTGTCCATCGTGAGCTGGTCCTCCGGGAGGTCGCGATGACCTCTCCTCCACCGGATGTCGCGGAGTTGCTTCAGGTCACCGTGGACACCCCGCTTGTCGTACGGCGCCACCTCGTCGTGCTGGACGGTCATCCGGCGGCGACCGCTGACTCCTACATTCCGGCTCACCTGGTCGAGGGAACCCGGATCGTCCGTCCGGAGAGAATCCCCGGGGGCGTGCACGTCGCTCTCGCCGAAGTCCTCGGAACGCCGCTCACCCACGCGGTGGAGGCGCTTGTGGCTCGGATGCCCACCCTGGCCGAGACGGAGACGCTGGAACTCCCGCCGGGTACGCCCGTGGTCGAACTCATCCGCACGATCCACGCCGACGACCGGCCGGTCGAGGTGACGATCTGGCTGTTCGACGCGAGCCGCCATCGGTTCGTCTACGACGTACCGGTGGACTGACGCCGATCTCCTGTAGAGATCCCAACGGAGGGAAGCTGTGAAGCCCGATACCCGAGACCAGTCCGAGCGGATCGCCGCCGACCTTCGTGCTCAGATCATGGCCGGGCAGATTCCACCCGGTGCACAGCTTCCGTCCATTCCGGCGCTGGCCGCCAAGCGTGGCGTCTCAACGACCGCCGTGCAGACCGCCTGGCGCATCCTCAAGGCGGAGGGGTACCTCGTCAGTGAGACGGGCAAGGGGGTGTTCGTGCGTGATCGTCACCAGTTCACGGTGAACGCCGCCGCGTACTTCGACCCGGCCGAACGAGGGGTCAAATACAAACTGCTCGATGTCGCCGAGGTCACGGCACCCGCCGATGTCGCCGCCGCTCTCGGTGAGGAACGAGCCGTGCTGCGGCGCCGGCTGACACTTCGCCAGGACGAGCCGGTGGAGCTGTCCTGGTCCTACTACCCGGTCAGCCTGGCCGCGGGAACTCCTTTGGCGGGGCGGGGCAAAATCCGGGGAGGCGCACCGCAGGTCCTGCACGACCTCGGTTACCCGGAGCGTGAGTTCGTGGACCGCCTGTCGGTTCGTCCGCCGACGACCGAGGAGGCGGAGGCCCTCGACATCCCGCAGGGGGTTCCCGTTCTCCGGCAGTTCCGCACGGTGTACTCCGCCGACGAACGACCGGTGGAGGTAAGCGTGATCATCAAGCCGGGACACCTCTACGAGCTGTCCTACCATCAGTCGGTCTCCATGGACGACCGAAAGTAATTGCCACTCCGGGTCAGGACGAGGCCTGGCGGAGTTCTCGGGTGGCGGTTCGGTAGGCGTGGCCTATGCGGGTGAGCAGGCCCAGGAGCAGGGGGATCTGTTCCGGGGTGTAGTGCGCGCCGATGGCGTCCAGGTGGCGTCTCGCGGAGTCGCGGGTGGCCTCGTAGTCGCCCAGGCCCTCTTCGAGTAGTTCCCCCGTGACCGCACAGCGTCATCTTGTCGTGCTGGGCCACTTCTGTCAGCGATGCATCCGCTGGGAGGCTTGAGACGACATTCACCAGGATTTTCGCAGAATGGGTTGATTATTGGAGAGTGTCTGAAAGGTCATGATTGATGTGCTCTGAGACGGTGCAGGAGCAGCATGCAAGTGGCCGTGTAGGGGTGTTCTCGGAGGTCATGATCAGCTACTCGTGGTCGCGTGACGGTCGTCGGCACCGAGCCGGTCAGGCGTAGAGCCTCTCCACGACCGAGCGGCGCGAGATCACCCGATGCGCGATATCTTGCGCGATGCCTCGTTGAAACCACTCTTTGCGTCTCGGCTCTACTCCCCATGGACGAAACTCGATTCCTTCCATCGTGGGATGAAGATCGGTGAACTGGCCCGGGAGACCGGGGTGAGCGTACGGCTGCTGCGGTACTACGAGGAGCAGAGTCTGCTCACCTCACACCGCAGCGCGAGCGGCCACCGCCACTACACCGCCGAGGTCCCCACGGTCGTCGGCCACATCCGCACCATCCTGCCCTGCATCGAGGGCCCGAGCCCCGACATCCACCCCTGCGCCCAGAACTACCTCCAGACCCACCTGCAGGACTTCGACACCCAGATAACCACCCTCCAGCGGTCCGGGACCTTCCTCACCAACCTCCTGACCGCCACGGAGAACTTCAGGACATCCTCACCCTGACCCGCGCCGCAAAGCTGTGAACGCCTTTCTTAGAAGGATGGACGCGAGCAGTAAGGGAAGCGGGGCGTAGAGCAGAAAGACCCAGATGTCGTCGCGGTACCCGTTCAACGTGACCAGCAGGTAGGCCAGAAGCAGGACTTCGAACTGCCATGAGTTCCAGAAAGACTCCTTGGCTCCGACGGCTTTCTCCTCGGTTTCCCCCTCCTCGCGGTCGGAGAGCCCACCGAAGCGCCACCTCCTGTACAGCCAGAACAGGCAGTAGGAAACGCTGACCGCCACGCAGACGAGCAGGGCCACCACCAGCACGGGAGACCCGTGACGGAACTTCGCCACACCGAACGAGAAAAACCAGAGAGCTGCCAGCCCTCCCCGCCCGGACATGTCCGAAACACCGCGAGCAGAACCCCCACGAACCACGATGCCTCCGCGAAGAAAACCGTCCAACCGTCCCAGATGCTTTCGTCGGAACAAGCCTAATCCAATTCACGCAACCCCGAGCGTCGAAGAAACGATCGGAAACAGACCGGGCACACGCCTGGGGTGGCCCGATCAGAATTTCGAGATGCGGACATGGTCATAGCGATTAGCGTTAAACCACCAGGTGATGTGCATCACGCCGAGGTCGCAGCCACGGCCGATGATCAATAGAGCTGTCTCAAAGGAGGTCGGAACCCAGCCATCGATAATGACAATGCGAAGATTTTTCTCGTGCGGATGGCGTCGCACGGGAGCGCTTGCTACATTTGACGCCAAAACGGACATAATGGTCTTCGTGGCCGAACGGTGGCGGATATCCACCGGTACGCTCGCACCCCTTTCGGCGGCCGATCGAATCGGCAAATTCGGAGGCTGTTTCGACAATGCGTCGGAATTAATATTCCGACATCTCGGCCGGGATTGACGAGCTTCCGATGGAGATGCCGCCGGAATCAATGCTCTGGCGGCATCTCCACGAAGATCAATCTAGTGCTTACAGTGTTTTCCGTACAAGGGGCCCGCTGTTCCGGCGTACTTCGCTATTACGCTGCAGCGTTCTGTTTCGGTTAGAGAGTCTCTGTACTCCCACCAGTAATTCGCATATTTTATATAGCTGTCAAAATCATTTCGAACTCCCAGAAAATCTGAGAGCGATCCTCCACATGCCCCGAAGGATTTAACATCCTTAAGACACCCGTCCCGAATCTTTGCGGCCTGCGCTATCGCCGCTCCGGGATTCCTTAGTACATCTTTTAAAGATCCGATCAGGGATTTAACGCTCTTGCCGCTGTAGTATAGTCCAATCGCTACTATGGTCAGCTTCGCGACGGCGCCAGCCAGCAAGTGATATGGGTGGTCGGAGTATGTCATATAGCACCATTCGTACCCGGACCACCCTAATTCATATGCCCAGCATTTACCATCTAGGTCCTGGCCGTTTACTGGATCTGTCGGGTAAGAATAATTGTTCTCCCCTCCTCCGATAACAGGATCGGCCTGAAGGAATCTTCCAGAACTCGGGTTGTAAAGCCTGGCTCCCATCATAATGGTTTCCGCCAGGGTGTCCTGTGAACGCTGCTCGGCGCCATGCCATGCATACCTGGAAGGAGGATTGATATTCTCAGAACGAGACGCACCATACTCGGTTTGCTCATCGTATGTGGAAATTCCAGCCACTGCTGTACTGTTCTCGGCGGTGGCCACGATGTCACCGTGAAGGTTCACCAGCTGGATTGTGCTGGTGCCGTTGCTCTTCTGGACCACCGCAAGGCCCGAGAACGAGATGACGTTGCGCGTCCACGTGCCATCTGCCTCTGAGATCCAGGACGGACTGTCTTCTCTACTGGAGTAGTGATTGGTGGTGGTACCCGCCTGGCTGCCGCCGATTGTGGTCGTCGAGCGGATCCTGTCGAGCGGGTCGAGAGTGAAACTCTTCTGCTGCCCTCCCTGATCGAGTGAGGCGACCATGTCGTTCGCATGGTACGTCGCCTGTAGTTCCCCGCTCCCTCTAACCTGATCCGCAGGAATCTTGGTCGTCCGTCCGAAGGCGTCATATACGTACCCCGCATCGACGATTCGGTCTGCGGCGTCGAAGACGGAGCTCCTGGTGGTCGAGGGGGTGGAATCCGAGCAAGCGCCCCCGGTGCCCGCACCATGGGTCACCAGGCTGGTGCGGTTGCTGTTCGCGTCGAATCCGTACAGCCTCGTGGTGCAGTTTCCCTGATAGGTGTCAAGCACCTTGGACAGGCGCCCAGCTCCGTCGTAGGAGTATTTCTGGAAGCTGCTCGACGCGTTGCCGCTCGAGGCGACACGGCCAAGACTGTCAAAGGTTTGGGAGAACGCAAGCCAGTTGGTTCCTCCCTTGCCATAGGTCAATCCGGTCTGCTTGCCGGTGCTGTCATAACGTCGTGAAGTGGCGAGGCCGTTCGGGTAGGACTCAAGAATTGTCTGTCCCTCGGCGTCGTAAGCTCCCTTGAACACGCCCACAGAACCGGTATCCACCTGGGTTGGCAGATCCCGTCGCTCAACACGTCCTGCCGCATCGAGCCCGCCGTAGGTGAAGGTGCTGATTCCCTTGCCGTCGTTGAGAGTCGCTATCTGGCTGTTCAGGGTGTAGGTGATGGTTGTCGTATTTCCGTCGGCGTCGGTCGTCGACACAATCCGTCCGAACGAGTCATAGCCGTCGCCGACGCTCACTCCACCGGCCGTGACCTGGGTACGCAGGCCGGTCACCGGGTCATAGCTGAAGTTCTTCTCCGGTACCCCGACGCCTCCTTCGCTGGGCGGGGTCACAGTGAGCGTGACCTTTGTCGGTCGAACCGCTCCGTCATAAGTGGTAGTGGAAGTACGTACGGTCGTATCCGCTCTTTCGGTTACCTCTGCTTGCGTGCCGTAGTAGCTGTACGTGGTCGTGGTAATCGGCAAGGGTCTTCCTGAAGGCTGCCCTGCTGGAGCCGTTTGGCATGTCAGGGCCGCCCACTGGGGTTTGTTGCCGCAAGCGCTGACACTGGGGTGCGTCCCGGCGGTGTAGTAGGAGGTCACCGTTGTTCCGGCGTCGTTACCCGCGGAGGCGGGCATACGCCGTTCAATCTCCCGGCCCGAGGCGTCGTACCGAGTTTTCTTCACCAGATCACTTTGGCCCGGCATGACGGTCGTCTGGCTGGTGGCGCGGCGAAGTTCCCAACCAGATGTATCACCGGAGGCGATCGGGTCGTAACCGGTCTTGGTCACGCGGGTGTCGGCGGCACCCGGCGTCGCAGAACCGTCCAGTACGACAGGTTCGACCTTCACCGTGGTGGCCAGGTGATAATCCCGGCCGCTGAGCGGTTTTCCCTCGTCATAGGTCATCGTCGTGCGTTGCCGTGCCGACACCAGAGCACCATTGGCCAACATCATCGGATGGGTCGGCCCTTGGACCGACAGAACATCTCTGTCAGCGTTGTAGGTGCTGACGGTGGCAAGTAGGTTGGCCCGCTCGGCGGAGTCGGTGCGGCCCGTCGTATACGGGTCGGTGTCAGCGGTAGGAGCCAACGCTTGGGCGCGATTGCCCGCTGACAACTGCCAGACGACGTTGCCCTTGTCGTCGTACCGAGCTGAGGTGACCTGCCAAGCCCCGGCGCCGTAGGAGACGATGTTGACTGGGCGGCCATTGACGTCGGTGTAAGTCAGCTGACCGTACTCCCAATCGCCCGCCACCGGCGCATAAGCACCGCTGCCCGCTCGAGGCGGTAGATGAGAAGCAGGGAAGATCGCAGTTCCCGTGGTGGGCAGATCGGTGTGCTGGCCCCACTTGGCGGTCTGCGTGAGAGATAGATCGATGGGAGCGCCTGTGCCACCGATCGGTACGTCATAGGCGACCGCCCAGGTCGGATCGACAGCACCGCCCTCCCGCTGAACGTGAGCCAAGCGACCAGTGGTGTCGTACTCCAGTCGCCAGGGTGCCAGGCCCGGAGGAGTGAGCTGGGAGAGGCGTCCTTCGGCGTTGTAGTAGTAGGTGGTGGCCAGGTTGATGCGGGGGTCGGAGACCTGGCGTAGGTGACCGGTGGAGTCGTAGAGGTAGGTCGCCAGCGCGGTGGTCTTCATCGCGTTCGTCTCGGGGTCGAAGGCGGTGAAGGAGACCTGCTTGACCTGCCCGGTGTAGTCACCCCAGCCTGAGGCCACACCGGTGGCGGTGGTCGAGGAGGCATAACCAAGTTCCAGCGCCCGACAGCCGGCCACCAGGGTCGTGCCACAGGTGACCCCGGTCGGAACCGGCGCCAGGACACGGGTCACCCGGCCCTGGGTGTCCCGGTAGTAGGTGACTGCGGATTCCGCCGCAGACGTTTCGGCACGGGCGACGACCCATTTACCGTTTAGCTTGGTGTAGGTGGTCTTCGAGCCGGCGGAGTCGGTGGCGGTCAACTCCTCAGCGCCCACGGTGATCTGTGAACCGTCGGAGGCGTCGTTCACCCCGGTGAAGGTTTGACCGTTGCGGACGTAGGTCAGTGTTTCACCGCTGGGGCCGACGAGCTGCAGCGAGTCAGTTCCGGTGGTTGGGGAGAAGTCCGTGATTCCGGATGGAACCGAGGGGAAGCCTGCTCGCCAGCCGGGACCGAAGACCTTGTTCTCGGCGAGTTGTTCGTCGTCGCGGTTGGCGGTCGGGTCCAGGGTGGTCAGAGTGCGATCGATTTTGATACCGAACAGACTTGCGTCTGAGGTGGTGAGAGAGAAATCGCCGGTCTGTAGCGCCACGTTTCCGGGGCCGATCTGCGCGGTGGCGTAGGAGCCGCCGAAGGCCGAGTGGTCCAGGGCCACCCGGATCGGCGGGGCGCAGTCGTAGCCGGGAGCGGAGTTCTTGTTGAAGCAGGCCCGAACCTCAACCAAGCGGTCAGTGCCGCCCGCGTCGTGCAGGGTCTTGGCCAGGTTCCAGGTCAGGTCGGCGAAGTTCTTGGAGGTGTCGGTACGGCTCTGCGGCCACGAAGAGATCGGGGTCGACGAGCCCGGCGTGCTCACATCGGCTGTGGGGATAACGGTGTAGTCGACGAATAGGAAACGGGTGCGGTACTCGTAGCGGACCTTGTCGTAGTCCGGAGCGGCCGCGGCTGAGAGAGTGACCGCTTGTCCGGTGCGGCTGTTGTCCGCCGGGGTGGCTATTCCTCCGTTGCCGACTCCGAAACTGTGCGTGGTGACCTGGGAGAGGTTGTGGGCCTTGTCACGGACCTTGATGTAGACGGTGTGCCAGCCGTCTACCGGAGTGATGGGGAAGTCGTTGACCAGCTTGCCCTGGGACCAGCCCCAGCCGGTGGCGATCCGGTTCGGAGCGGACGGGTCGTCCAGTCCCCACCACAGTTCAGTGTTGATGTCGTCCGCGTTGAATTCGTCGACGGTGACCGCGTCCGTTCCCAGCCAGCACTTGGCGTCCTGCATTCGAGCGTTCCACTGGCCTGCGGGGTAGTTGCAGTCGAAGTAGGAGATGGTGGGCGCGGTCACGTCAACGTTCAGTGGCTGCCATTGCGACCAGGCCGACGAGGAGGAGGCGTCGGAGACGCGGGCGCGCCAGCGGACCGTCCAGCCGTCGGCCAGCTTGCCCGCCGGAATCGTGATCTTCGCCTCGGCGTTGGCGGTCACGTTGTCGACCTCGCCCGACCAGATGAGGCCGCTCCCCTGAGCGGGAACTGATGGGTCGTGCTCGACCTGGAACTCGGCTTTCAGCACGCCACCGTCGACGTCGTTGACCTCGGCGGCCAGCGCGGGGGTGAGAGTGGTGACGTAGAACTTGTTGTTGGCCGCGGTCATAGGTATCGCGCGTAGCCTGCCGGTCCACGGGGTGGCACCGTAGGTGATCACCAGCTTGGGAGGATTGGCGGTGTAGTAGTCGTCGAAGTACCAGCCGAAGGTGTTAGTGCGGCTCGGTTCGTCGCTCGGTGCCAGGACGAGCCCGTAGCCCGCGGCGCCGCCGGCCCACGCCTGAGCGATCGCCGTAACGGGGATCGACCAAGGGGTCCTCTGCGCGTAGGAGGTTGGTCCGCAGACCGTCGGCGGTGCTGAGAGGACCTCACCAGCGTTGGTGGAGGAAGGCTGGTCAGCCCACATGACACTGGGGCCGTTCCACGGGTCCGGATTCCAGCTGCTGGTGATACGCCGGACCCGAAGGCTCTGGCCGACCGGGCATCTGACCAGGTCGCCGATTAGATCCAGACGCGCGTCCACCACCTGCTGGCCGGACAGGCTGGAGGTGTCGAAGTGAATCAGGGCGCGGTTGACGTTGGTGCCTCCTGACGTGCACGGCGTGATGTCGCTGATGCCAGGCGTCAGCTCCACGGACATGCCGCCGCCCCCGCTGGTCGTGCAGGGGGAGTTGACGGTGTAGCCGTTCGGTGAAGTGAGGGTCGTTGTGGGGTCCACCGTCACCGGGTACTTCGTAGCCGGGTCGGCCAGGAACTTCGGATCGGGTTTGAGCACCAGCGTCTGTTGACCGTTTTCGTCCTTGACAACCTTCGTGTCGATAGCGGCTTTCGTCGCTGCCGCGTTTCTCGGTTGAGCCGCCTTGTCGGTAGAGGAGTCGTACATGAAGGGTTCGGGGGCGGAGGCGACGACTTTGCCCTTGGGAGTCGTCAGTTTCAGGCCGCCCTTTTTGGTCATGCCGAACCGCAGTCCCTCGGTCAGCACCGGAAGCTTGAACTCCACCGGCCCGTTGGGACGTTCCCGTAGTACCACGTCATGACGGAAGCCGGTGGGCAGAGCTGTGACGACGAGGTCTGCGCCGACACCGGCAGCGTTGATGTAGGTGGCGACGTTGCCCTTGACCACGGGCTTCGGCAACGGGGCGGACCATGTCAACGCGAACGACCGTTTGTCGCCCTGCGACATCCGTGCCAACGGCCGGTCCTGGCCTCCGGCGGAGAACTCGACGTCGGCCTTGGCCGCTCTGGGTCGGAGGGCACCGTTGTCCTCGATCAGCGTAGTGTCCACCGCGACCCACCGTTCGCCCTGCCTAACGCGGGCGATACCGCTGACTGTCTCGGTGGTGAAGGTGGAGTCGGGGTTGGCGTAGGTGAGGTTCGACTCTGTTGTCTCGTCGGTGACGAGGACCCGGCTGCCCTGCAACCGGGCGGTCAGCGCGGCCGACACCCGGTCTGGGCGTTCGGCCACGGTTTTCACCTGAGGTGTTTTGGGCTGCGGAGTAGGGGCTGCTTGAGCCGGCTGCGTCGGTGTCATCACCAGGACGACGGTGAGACCTGCGGCCAGGAATCGTTCGAGTGACGGACGTCGGCGTAACGACGCGGCGGAGCGGACCATCAAGGGGGAGCCCACTCACCCTCCATTCAGACGGAAAAGGACAAAGCCGTCAGACCGTACGTCGAAGATCAACGATCATGTAAGTATCGATAAGGGATCAAAGTGATCACTTCGGATGTGCATGATCATTGGAGGGGATCCGTGCATGTGCACGTCATGTGGGTCCCGTGGGCGTCCCATCGCGTTGGCTCAGCTCAATGCCTAGATCGCTCTCGCCCCAGTGAAGACCTCGTGCCTACTCCCGGGAACCGCCTCACTTGGAGCTGATCCGAAAATCGGACGGTCGCTGGGTGGGCGGCAGCGATCCTCCGCCATTCACTGCGGGGGCTTCCGATGATGGGTGTGGTTCAGGTGGCGGGTTCGAGGGTGGCCGTGCGGCGGGGGCCGATCCTCCTGGGCCGCGCTTTCAGGACGAGGACTGGCGGAGTTCTCGGGTGGCGGTTCGGTAGGCGTGGCCTATGTGGGTGAGCAGGCCCAGGAGCAGGGGGATCTGTTCCGGGGTGTAGTGCGCGCCGATCGCGTCCAGGTGGCGTCTCGCGGAGTCGCGGGTGGCCTCGTAGTCACCCAGTCCGTCTTCGAGCAGTTCCACGGTGACCGTACGGCGGTCGCGTTCGCCGCGCACCCGCCGTACGTAACCCGCCTTCTCCAGGCGGTCGATCAGCCGGGTCGTCGAGGCAGACGGCAGGCCGAGCTCCTCGGCGATGGCTCCGACGGCGAGGGGGCCGCGCATCTCCAGCAGGATGACGGCGGCGACGTCGGCCGGTTGCAGGCCGAGCCGGTTGGCCACCGCCTCGTTGTGCTGCACGACCGCGATCAGGAACTCGCGGTAGATGTCCTCTTCCGGATGTTTGTGGGCCACTCAGCCAACCTACTCCAGCTTGGTATATCTTCATATCGGAGATACTCCGATTTGGAGGAAATATGGACATCCTTGTCGTTGGTGCCGGCGTGGGCGGTCTGGCCGTGGCGCGTCACCTGCTGGCCGCCGGTCATCGGGTGCGGGTTTTCGAGCGGGCCGCCGCCAGGCGGACGGGCGGGGCGGGATTGACCATGTTCAGCAACGGCGTCGCCGTACTGAACGATCTCGGTGTCAGCCTGGACGGTGTCGGAGGGCGCATCGACAGGATCGACGCGCTCACCTCCGGCGGCCGGTTGCGCACCACCATGGACCTGGTTCACACCGCCGCCCGGTTCGGGTTCGAGAACAAGTCGGTCTCCCGGAACATCCTGCTGGACCGTCTCGCCGAAGGGCTGCCCGAGGGACTCGTCCGCTACGGGACGGGCTTTCGGAGCGTGACGCAGGACGACGAGAAGGTCACCGTGACCTTCGACGACGGCACGACCGCCACCGGAGACCTGCTCATCGGGGCCGACGGCCATCACTCGGCGGTACGGCGGCAGCTCTGGGGCGAGGAGGTCGTCCGTACGGCGACCTTCGGCACCTGGCAGGCGCTCAGCCCGATCGACATCGACCTCACCCACACCAACCTCCACCTGATGATCACCGGGAAGGAGGGGGCGTGCGGGCTGATACCCGGGGGCGACGGACTGCTGCAGTGGTGGTTCGACGTGCGCTGGTCGCCCTCCGACCCACGGCCCGCGGAACCGCTGGCCGAGCTGAGGCGTCGCTTCGGGCACTGGGCCTCACCCGTCCCCGAGGTGCTGGCCGCCGCGCGGGAGGAGGACCTCGGGTTCTTCGGCCACCACTGGAACAGGGTCCGGACCGTCTGGGGGCAGGGCCGCGTCACCCTGATCGGCGACGCCGCCCACACCATGCCGCCGACCCTGGGGCAGGGCGCCAACCAGACCCTTGAGGACGTGTGGGTGCTCGGCCGTGAACTCGCCAAGGGTGGAGACCTTCCGGTACGGCTGCGCGCCTACGAGCGGGCCCGCTACCCGAAGGTCTCGCTGGTCTCCCGGCTGGCCAGGCGCAGTCCCGCGAACTGGCGCATCCCGCCGACGGTCGGCCGCCTGTTCCCCGAGACCTCCCAGACCACCATGCTCACCCGCTTCAGCAACCGCCTGACGGCCCTGGCGGGATGACCTACCCGCTTCCCGGGTGTCAGCGGGGGACGAACATCACCGCCGAGATGGGCTCGTCGAAGTCCCGCCGCTCCCCGGGGGCGACGGGGATGGGTGCTCCCGTGCAGTTGCGGTTGACGTACATGTTCGCGACCTCGTCGGTGCCGTTGGACACGAGCAGGACGGTTTGCCCGAACGCGGACAGGCCGATGCACCTGAGGCTCTGTGGATTGACCAGAAGGTTGGGCCGCCCGGCCTGAAGCCGGTAGACGAAGCGACCCGTCGCGGCGTAGGCCGGAAGCGCCGCGCCGGCGAGCATCGCGACGGCGCACGCGGTGGAGACGGCGGCTTTGGTGATCTGTCGCCTCATGCGAGGCACCTCCCGTGAACCTGGGGCCACTGTTTCTTCGTTTGATAACTCTCCGTAGTCGTCAATGGTCACCCGTGTCCCGTGAGTGACGGTCCGGTGTGCCCCGAAGGGCTCTTATGTCTTCCGTGGAGCTCGCTACCGGGAATCCGTGGGTCCCCGCTTCTCCGGAATTGAACGGGAGCCGGCCTCACGCCCGGTCGCGCGGAATCTCTGGACGGGTGCTTGACGCTCGAAAGGCGAGGAGAATTTCGTTTCCGCTGTTTCACCCCGGTCAACGAGCTGAGCGATCCCCCATAAAGGCCGTGGCGGAAAAAGAGGCCTTTTTCCTGAGAATGACGGAACCCCCGGTGGCCGGGGGTTCCGTTTGGGGTCCTGTGTCGGGCGGCTCACGCCGTACGCGCGCCGGTGGATCCGTACCGGGTCCGGTCCGGCCGGGCACGATCCGGGGTCAGCAGAGCTTGATGAACCAGACCGGGTCCCAGTTCGTGATGAACTTGGCTCCGGGCTCGAAGTACCTGATGGGGTTGTGCTGCTGGTCGCGGAGCTCCACACGGACGTTCTGGTTGTTGAAATAGGGCGTCGTGCCACCCCACCTCGTCAGCGCGTACTCCGCGCAGGTGTAGAACCGGAACAGAACGTACCTGTCGCCGTTGCCGGCGTTGTACCTGATCCAGGTGCAGAGCCTCTCCGGCCCGCAACTGTTGACCCAGTCGGTGGCCTGCTGCTGGCTCCAGTCGGACTTCGTGTCCCAGACCTCCGGGGCGGGGCTGACCACAGGCCAGGGGATTATGTCCTTCGCCGCGGCCGGTACGCCCTTCACGCTCGCGACATCCGCCCCGGCTGGACTGACAAGGCCCGCGAGGGCCGCGACGACAAGGGTCAGCGCTGCCAGGACGCGTTTGATAGCTGACACGTGCACTCCATCCTTGGGCGATTACCTCATCACCGATCAAATCAGAAGCAGGAGAGCGATATAGGCCGGGAAAATGCCATTTTTCGCTGGTTTACTGCCAACATTGGATCGATGAAAGGAAGGCCCTTTTCCGTGACGGCCCCCTCACGTGTCGCCATCAGGGGTCAGGCCAGGTCCCACAGCAGGCGGTAGTACGCGATGCGCTCCTCGTCAGGGGTGACGCCGTAGGCCTCGTACACCAGGTGGTCGTAGCCGGGGCCGTGGTTCCACTCGGTGCTCCAGGCCGCGACCGCGAGGTCGGCCCACCGGTCGGCCACCCCGAGCGAGCCGAGGTCGACGTGCGCGGCGAACGTGCCGTCGTCGTGCACCAGGGTGTTGGGGGCGCAGGCGTCCCCGTGGCAGACGACCAGCCGGTCGATCGGCGGAGGGTCGCCGATGATCGCCCGGGCTTCGGCGAGGCCGAGATGACGGTGTTCGGGGGACCAGTCCTGCGGCCCCTCACCGTCGGCGACGCGCTCGTCGGCGCGGGCGAGCCGCCGCTCGACGCTCCAGTCGAACGGGCACTCCGCGACGGGCAGGGCGTCGTGCAGGACGCGCAGTCCCCGGCCGATCGCGGCCGCCGCGGCCGCGGAGGCCTCCGGGCCGTCACGCCAGCGGTCGTCCACCGCGGAACGGCCGACGAGCGCCGCCGTGACCAGCCAGGAGCCGTCGGCGTCGTCGCCGTGTTCGAGGACCTGAGGGACGTTCACCCAGTGTCGCGCCCAGGTCAGGCGTTCCGCCTCGGCGGCCAGGTCGATCTCCGGAGTGCCGACGGCGATCCACTTGGCGTATCTGACGCCGCCACGCCCGTCGTCGAGCCGGAACGTCAGGCCGCCGAGCTCGTTGCGCCACACCGGGGTGATGTCGTCGTCACCGGCGAGTGTCGCGATGACGTCGGGTACGGGCACCGGGCCGGTCGGGATCTCGTCGATGTCGATAAGGCTCATGGGCCGTGATGCTTCCAGGCACGCCGTACCGGGAACAAAGGGTTTTCAGCCACGGTCACATGTCGGCCCGGGTCGTGAGCCCGCGGTCCGTGAGCACCAGGGCCAGCCCGGCCACCGAGGCGGCGACCATGATCAGGGCGAGGACGTGCAGGCGGTCGTCGTTCACCTGGGTGTGGAAGGCGAGGGAGATCAGCGCGGTGGAGGCGATCGAACCGAGGAATCCGGAGGTGCGCAGCAGCCCCGAGGCGGTGCCGAGCTGGGCGGCCGGAGCCTGGGCGTACAGGGTGGTCTGGTTGGCGCTTGAGGTCGCGGCCAGGGTGACCCCGACGGCGAGCGTGATGCCGATGACCCAGAGGATCGGGGTGTCCCTGGTCAGCGAGAGGACCCCGATCGAGGCGGCCAGGCAGCAGAACGCCGAGACGAGGAGCGGGGCGCGGACGAGGTTGCGCCGTGAGATGGGCTGCACGATCAGGACGGGAAGCGCGCTCATGGGCAGCAGGAGCAGGCCCGCCTCCTTTGAGGAGACGCCGCGTTCGGCCTGCAACCACTGGGTGAGGCCGTACAGGACGGTGTAGACGCACAGCGACGCCACGGCCCAGCGCAGGTAGGTGCGGGTGAGCGCCGGATTGGCGCGCAGCAGGCGCATGTCGATGAAGGGACGGCTCGCCCGCAGTTCCCACCACACGAGCCCGGCACCGAGCAGTACGGCCAGGCAGAGGGCGGTCCAGTTGGGACGCGGCAGCTCCATCAGGAAGACCAGCAGGGCGGCCATCGCCCCGCCGAACCCGGCGATGCCCGCCACGTCGACGCGGGCCGCGAGCTGCCGGGGCGTCACCGGCCCCTCGACCGGCGGGTCGGCGGGAATCCACAGCAGGGCCATGACCAGGGCCGCGAGCGCGACGGGCAGGTTGACCAGGAACGTGGTCCGCCAGCCCCAGGCGTCGACCAGGACGCCGCCGATGGGAAGACCGAGGGCCGCGGTGGCGGAACCGGCGAGCATCAGGCCGCCGAGCACGCCACCGGGCGGCGCGGTCAGGCCCGCCGCCTCCGCGCGGCGCCGGACGAGCAGCATCGCCGAGGGGTAGACGGCCGAGCTGCCCACACCGATCAGGGTCCTGGCCACGACCAGGGCGGTCAGGCTCCGCCCCGTCCCGCCGACGACGCCGCCCGCCAGGACGATCAGCAGGCCGGTCAGGAAGACACGGCGGGCCCCGAACTCCTCGGCGAGCTTCCCGCCGGTCGGCTGGGCGATGGCGCCCGCCAGATAGAGCGCGGAGACCAGCACCGCGGTCCGCCCGACCGGGACGCGCACGGCGGCGGCGACCGGGACCAGCGCGGTCGCGATGAGGGAGGTGTTGACCGCGTTGATCGTCGATCCGGTGAACAACGGCGCCACGAACCGCCAGGAGAAGGCGGAGTCCCGCGTCACAGGTGCTCGACCGGGGGCGGTGCGGTCATCAGGGTCTCCGGTTGGGCGAGGACGAACCCGCCGCCGGTGCGCGCCCGTTCCGGGTGGGCCGCCTCCGGGAACCGCCTGCGGACAGCGCGACGTAGCCGCCCAGGAGCGCCAGGCCGGTCAGCGTCTGCGCCACCAGGAAGGGCAGCGGGTCGGCGGGCCGTACGGCCAGGGCCAGCAGGGCGGGCGCGCAACCGGGCAGGGCGAGGTCGACGCCGGTCAGCCCCCACAGCAGCGGCCCCGTGGGAATCGCGCCGCCCGGAGTGTCGATGACCGGCATGGAGCGGTCGATCGGGCGCCTCCTGGCCATCCGCAGCGCCGCGACCGCCAGGACGGGGCCGCAGGCCGGACCGAGCAGCGGCCACCACGTGCCCGTGCCGAGGGCACCCGAGACGCTCAGCCCGGCCAGGGCCGCCCCCAGCCAGCAGGCGCCGAACAGGGCGGGCGGCAGAGCCCGTACGGCCAGCGCGGTACGGGGACCGACGGCGAGCGCCCGCAGCAGGGCGGGATTGTCACCGTCACGGCGGGCACCGGAAGTGACGGAGACCGCCGCGGCGAGCGTGCCCATGGCCGTCAGCGCGACGGCCACCTGGGACAACCCGGCGGTCACGGCCAGGGCGGGCAGCGCGGCGGCACCGGCCAGCACCGCGAGCCGTACCGGACGGCGTCCGGCGCGGCGGGCCTCCTGCCAGGCCAGCGCCCAGGCGCCCGGCACCGGCCAGCGGCGCGAGCGCAGCGCCCGGCCCCGCCAGTGGTTGTCCTCGACCGACCAGGTCAGCGCGCCCGGATCCAGGGTCACGGTCGCCTGGGCCACCCTTCCCGACCGGGCGGAGGCGGCCAGGATCGCACGGGCGGGGACACGGTCGAGCGCCGTCCAGGCCCGCCGTACCAGGAACGCGGCCACCGCCGCCGTACAGCAGGCGACCGCGCCGACCACCCCGGCGGGGAGAGCGGCCGCCACCCGGCCGGGCCCCGGACCGGACACGGCCATCAGTACGGCCACCGCCACGGTGAGGGCGATCAGGGCCTGCAACCAGGCGTCCCAGGTGGGGAAGGCCTGACCGAGGACCCCCATCGCCATGCCGCCGAGCCCGGCGCCGAGGCCGATCACCAGCGCGGCCGCCAGCCGCAGGGGGAGCAGGTCGGGGGCGCCGAGCACGGCGACCAGCGTCGTGCCCAGCACCAGCCCGCCCAGGATCGAGATCACGAGCAACGTCCGCGCCGTCCCGCCCAGGACGGTACGGCGCGACAGCGGGGAGAGCAGGCGCCAGGAGGCGTCGGCGGCGCCGAGCACCACCGGCCCGGCCGCCCTGACGACGGCCAGGTAGCCCGCGTAGGCCACGGTGACCAGCGCCAGCCCGGCTCCCACCTGCCGGGGATCGGCCGGGTGGACGAGGTTCTCCAGCACGGAGGCGATCGGCCTGCCGAGGACGGCGAGCGCCATGGCGACGCCGAACAACGTCGTGTACCGGTCCTGCCAGCGTCTCATCGCGCCGCCTCCAGCCTGACCAGGCGGGCGCCGCAGGCCTCGGCGAGGGCGAGGTCGTGGGTGGCCATGACGACGGCGCCGCCCCGCGTGGCGTACTCACGCAGGAGGTCCGCCAGGCGGTCGCGGAAGGCGGCGTCAAGGCCGCGTTCCGGCTCGTCGAGCAGCAGCAGGCGGCTCGGCCTGACCAGTGTCGCGGCCAGTGAGACCCGCTGGCGCTGCCCGGTCGACAGGGTCAGCGGGTGCAGGTCGGCGCGTCTGTCGAGGTCGAACGCGGCGAGGGCCGTCCCGGTGTCCATCCGCCCGCCACCGTGCAGCGTCGCCACCATCTCCAGGTGCTCCCGGACGCTCAGCCCCGGATACCAGGCGGGCTCGTCGCCGGCCAGCGCCACCTCGCGCCAGAATCCCGCGGTGTCCGCCGGAGGTTCGCCCAGCACCAGGACCCTGCCGTCCGCCGGGATCTCCAGTCCGGCCAGGCAGCGCAGTAGCGTCGACTTGCCCGCGCCGTTCTCCCCGATGACGGCCACGATCTCCCCGGGGCCCGCCGTCAGGCCGACTCCGCGCAGCACCGCCTGCCCGCCCAGGTCAACCCGCACGTCACACGCGGTCAGGGTCGCTTCCACGGTCACGAGCCCGGGGCGGTTTCGGTCACGCCGGAAGGCCCGGCCCAGGCCCACGGTCCTGGGGCCGTGCCGGGCGTGACGCCGCCGGGCAGGGAGGGGAGGGCACGGCTCCCGGTGAGCTCGGACCGCTGTTTCCGCAGGCCGACGATCCCAGCCGGGTGCGACTGGCGTTGGAGGGGGTTCGTCAAGATCGGTGATTCCGGCACGCCCACAGACTAGGGCGTGTCCTCCCGCCATGAGCAGGGCCCGGCGGCGCGTGCGGTTGCGGTGGGCGGCGGAGCGAACGTAACCTTCCGGCAACGCGTTGACGGAGACGAGTAGTCCCCGGGCACGGACAGGTCGGAGAGAGCCGCCGGAAGCTGCGAAGGCGGACCTGTCCCCGGGGGTGAAGACCCTCCCGAGTGCGGGGAGAAACGGCGTGCGCGCCCAATGCCCCGCCGGTCGGCCCCCGTGATCGGGCCGTCGAGGCCGTCGTGACGGCGGCGAAAGTGCGGTGGCACCGCGAGTTCCCTTCTCGCCCGCACTCCCAAGGGATCACCACTCACTGAGTTGAGGTTTGTGATGATCTCCACATCCACTCGTACCCTGGCCGCCGAGCTTCCACGGCGAATCGGCGACCGGGTCACCGTCCAGGGCTGGCTGCACCGGGGACGGACCCTGAAATCGGTGGTCTTCCTCATCCTGCGGGACCGGTCAGGCCTGGCCCAGGCCGTCTTCACCGGCCCCGAGGCCATGGCCGAGGCCGACGGCCACCCCGAGGAGACGGTCCTGAGCGTCACCGGGACCGTGACCGCCAACCCACAGGCTCCCGGAGGGGTCGAGCTGACCTCCCCGGAGGTCGTCGCCCTGTCGGGGCCCGCCGAGGCCCCGCCGTTCGACCTCTACCGGCCCGGGGTGCCCGCGACACTGCCGACCATCCTCGACCACGCCCCGGTCACGCTGCGCCACCCGGCGCTGCGCGCGCCGCACGTCATCTCGGCCGCCTCGGTCGCGGGCTTCAGGGCGGCGCTCGACGGTCTCGGCTTCACCGAGATCCACACGCCGAAGGTGGTGGCCTCGGCGACCGAGTCGGGCGCCAACGTCTTCGCGATCGACTGGTTCGGCACCCCCGCCTACCTGGCGCAGTCTCCGCAGTTCTTCAAGCAGGCCATGGTCGGGGTCTTCGAACGGGTCTACGAGACCGGCCCGGTCTTCCGGGCCGAGCCGCACGACACCGCGCGGCACCTGGCCCAGTACACCTCGCTGGACGCAGAACTCGGGTTCGTCACCGACCACCGGGACGTGATGGCGGTGCTGCGCGAGGTGCTGGCGGGCATGACGGAGGCCGTCGCACGTCAGGCGGGCGAGGAGTGCGCGCTGCTGGACGTCGCGCTGCCCAAGGTGCCCGAGCGCATCCCGGAGATCCACTTCGCCGAGGCGCAGGAGCTCATCGCCGCCCACACCGCCGAGGACCCCAGGGGGGAGCCGGACCTCGCCCCGGCCCACGAGCGCTGGCTGTCGGAGTGGGCGCTGGGCGAGCACGGCAGCGAGTTCCTGTTCGTCACCGGCTACCCGATGGTCAAGCGGCCGTTCTACACCCATCCCGAGCCGGGCAGGCCGGAGTACTCCAACAGCTTCGACCTGCTCTTCCGGGGCCTCGAACTGGTCACCGGAGGTCAGCGCCTGCACCGGTACGAGGACTACCTCGCCGTCCTGGCCGCCAAGGGCGAGTCCGCCGAGCCGTACGAGGGGTATCTGTCGGCCTTCCGGCACGGCATGCCGCCGCACGGCGGGTTCGCCCTGGGGCTCGAACGGTGGACCGCCAGGCTGACCGGCGCCGACAACGTCCGCCGCGCGACGCTGTTCCCCCGTGACCTGCACCGCCTGAACCCCTGACGTCTCCCTCCCGTACGGCCCGCCCCGGTTCCCGCTGGGGCCGGGCCGTACGGCGTGGCCGCCTGGTCAGGAGGCCCGCTCGGCGCTCTCCTCCGCACCGCCGAGCAGGTGCTCCCTGCCCCAGGCGCCCAGCGGGCCCAGCGCCGCGTTGAGCGAGGCGCCCAGCGGAGTCAGGGAGTACTCGACCCTGGGCGGCACCTCGGCGTACACCTCACGGTGCACGATGCCGTCCCCCTCAAGCTCGCGCAGGTGGGAGGCGAGCACCTTCTCGGTCACCCCCGGCACCAGCCTGCGCAGCTCGCCGAAGCGGCACGGCCGTTCGTCGAGCGCCCAGAGGATCAGGACCTTCCACTTCCCGCCGATCACGTCCATCGCCGCGTCGATCCCGCAGACGTACGCCCCCGGCCTGGGTACGGTCGCCATCTCCAGCCCTCCTGCCTGCTCACTCACCCCGGGGTAAGCACCCACTTCGAAGTGCGTACTTGATCGTTCCGGGGACCGGGATCCAGCCTAGTAGGCATGAACGACAACACTTCCGGACTCACTCTGCTCGGCCTCGGCGCCATGGGCACCGCGCTGGCCCAGGCCTGGCTGACCGCCGGTCACCGGCTGACCGTCTGGAACCGTACCCCGGGCAGGGCCGAGGCGCTCGCCGGGCGGGGCGCGCGGATCGCAGGGAGCGCGGCGGAGGCGGTGGCCGCCAACCGCCTCGTGGTGACCTGCCTGCTCGACGACGCCTCCGTCGGGGAGACCCTGGACGGCGCCGACCTGGCGGGCAGGGACCTGGTCAACCTCACCACCGGCACTCCCGGGCAGGGACGCGCCCGCGCCGCCTGGGCCGCCGAACGCGGCGCCCGCTTCCTGGACGGCGGCGTCATGGCGGTCCCCCCGATGATCGGCGCCCCGGAGTCGGGGGCCTTCATCTTCTACAGCGGCTCACGCGACCTCTTCGACGAGCACCGGGACACGCTGGCCGTACCGGCGCGGCCCGTTCACGTCGGGGAGGACGCCGGGTACGCCGCGCTGCAGGACGTGGCGTTGCTGAGCGCGATGACCGGGATGTTCGCCGGGGTCACGCACGCCTTCGCCCTGCTGCGCCGGGAGAAGGACATCTCGCCGAAGGAGTTCGCCCCCACGCTGGTGGCCTGGCTCACCGCCATGACCTCCTACACCTACGGCATCGCCGACCACCTGGAGAGCGGCGACTACACCAGGAACGTGACCTCCAACCTCGCCATGATGGTCGAGGGCAACGCGACGATGCTGCGGACGGCCGAGGAGCAGGGGATCAGCGCCGAACTGATCACCCCGTTCACGACCCTGATGGAACGCCGCCTGGCCGACGGCCACGGCGACGAGGGCACCGCGGGGGTGGTCGATCTGCTCCTCCGCTGACCCTGGGCGGTTTGTGGGGTTTTGGTGCGGGTAACCCGGCGGAACGGAGGGGTTCCCGCGCGAAGGAGCGGACATGTCAGCGACGAAGAGAATCCTGGTCGTCGTCACCAACGTCGGCGAGTACGAGAAGGCGGGCATGCGGACGGGCCTGTGGCTGGGGGAGCTGACGCACTTCTGGGACCACGCCGAGCGGGCCGGGTTCTCCCTGGACATCGCGAGCCCGTCCGGCGGCACGATCCCGATCGACCCGGAGAGCCTGGCCCACGACGTGCTGGCGGAACTGGGCACGGAACGGCGCTATCGGGACAGGAGGTTCATGAACCTCCTCGACGACACCAGGAAGGTGGCCGACGTCGACGTCGAGGACTACGACGCGATCTATCTCACCGGCGGGCACGGGGTCATGTTCGACTTCCCGCGCAGTGACGACCTGGAGTCGCTGGTCGCCAGGTTCCACGAGAGCGGACGCGTGGTCTCGGCCGTCTGCCACGGCCCCTGCGGGCTGCTGAACGTCACGCTCTCGAACGGGGAGCCGCTGGTCAGGGATAGGGACGTCACCGGCTTCTCCTGGCCGGAGGAGGAGGCGGCCGGCCGCGAGGACGCCGTCCCCTACAGCCTCCAGGAGGAGCTGAAGAGGCTCGGAGCCCACTACAGCGTCGCCGGCAGGCCGTTCGAGGCCCACGTCGTCGAGGACGACCGGCTGATCACCGGTCAGAACCCGGGCAGCGCCAGAGGGGTCGCCGAGGCCGTCGTCAGACGGCTCCAGCCCGCCTGAGCACGCCGTACGGGCTCACACGGGTGCGTTCACCGGGGCAGCAGCCGGTCGAAGAAGCGGTCGAGCGGCGCCACGTGCCGCTCCGGGTCCCGCCACCGGGCGGCCACGCTGTCGGGCAGGTGCAGCTCGCCGGTCAGCACGCCGTTCCTGAAGACCCGTACCGCCGGATGGATGGCCCCGCCTCCGGCGCCGCGGGTCACCCCCTCGGGCAGCGGGAGCCGCTCGGCCCCCAGCGCGACGGCCTCCAGGTCGTCGGGGCCGGGCTCCCTGCTCTGCCACAGGCCGACGGTCACCAGATCTCCGAAGCGCTCGACGGCGTAGTCCTCGGGAAGCTCCTCGTAGCACTCGATGCCGTGCTCGGTGATCACCAGGGCGTCGACCAGGTAGCCCGCCTGCGCCCACAGGGCCGAACTGCGGTTGACCCGGTCGAGGACCGTCCCGGTCAGCGCGGGCCGGGGGACGGGGGTGCGCGGCAGCCGTACCCCGTCGTAGCGCTCGGCGAGCAGGCGGCTGAGCGTGCGCAGGTTGTAGCGGAAGCCGTAGATGAACGCCGAGGAACCCCGCCTGGCGTCCCGGGCCTGCATCATGGTGCCCGCCACGTAGAGCCCGGGGAGACCGGCCGACTCCCAGTCGGAGGTGAGCGCGGGCAGCCTCCCGCCGGGGAGGGTCCGCAGCTCGTCGGCGAACACCTCGGTGTCCATCCGGAAGCCGGTGCAGCGCAGCACCGCGTCGTACTCCAGCCTCTCCGGGCCGCCGCCCGCGTGGTTGTGGACGACGTCGGCGGTGTAGACCGCGCCGTCGAAGGAGATCCGCTCGACCGAGCAGTCGAGCAGCGCGTGCAGCGAGCTGAAGTGGTGGCTGTCGAGCAGCGTGCCGTGACAGCCGCGCACGTCCCCCGGATGCCGGGAGTTCCAGGCGAGCCTGACCGGTCTCGGGCTGGCCAGATGGATCGCCGAGGCGTGGTCGCGCAGCGCGTGCGCCGTCTCGAAGGCCGCGTTGCCCTTGCCCAGGATCAGCACCCGTTTGCCGAGGAACGACTCGGGATCGACCGTCATGTCCTCATACCCCTCGGCGTGCTCGATGCCGGGGATGTCGGGAACGTACGGCCCGCCCCATCCGCAGGCCCAGATCAGGCACTCGGCCTGGAACTGGCCGCCGCCCTCCGTTTCGAGCCGGAACCCCTCCTCCTTGCAGGTCACCCGGCTGATCCCGGTGCCGAAGGCGACCCGCAGGTCGTGGGTGGTGTGGAAGTCGGCGAGATAGCGCCGCAGATCGTCGGGGGAGGGGAAGTAGTCGTCGCTGTAGGCGGGGAACAGCAGGGACGGATCGTCGCTCAACAGCGAGTTCCAGTCCCAGCGCAGCCTGAGCTCCGGATCGTCGGACCAGTCCCGGGCCCTGTTGATCGAGATCAGCCGCCGGTGCCGGGGAAAGCGGGCGAAGAAGTCACCCGCGGACCGCTCCCGCTCGACGATCACGTAGTCGGCGCCCCGTTCCTGCAGGAAGTAGCCGATCTGCAACCCCGCGGGCCCGGCGCCGACCACGACGTAACGATGTTCCTGGATCACGGGGCCGGCCTTTCTGGAGGTTGTACGGGCCCATGTGGGATACCCACCTCCGGCGAGGAGTCATCCCCGTGTGTCTCGTCCCGGCGTGTCCTGTCCCGGCGCGTACGGCTCAGGCGAGCAGGGCGACCAGCGCCTCGCCCTTCGCGGTCGCCCTGACGCGCACGTGGCGGCCGTGTCGCTCGCGGTCCAGCAGTCCCGCGGCCTCAAGCTGGGCGCAGTGGTAGGTCGCCGCGGCGGGGGTCGAGCGCAGCAGGGAGGCGACCTCGCTCATGGTGAGCGAGGCCCCGGCGGCCCGCAGGATGGCGGCACGGGCCTGCCCCAGGGTGAGGGCCAGGGAGTCGGGCGGGGCGTCCTTCTGGTCGCCGTCGTCCCACAGCACCCCCAGCGCGGGCAGCGGGTAGCCGATCCACACCATCCCGGGATCGTCGAAGGCGAAGATGCTCGCGCCGTTGCCCGACACGATCGGCACCAGGGCGAGCCGACGTCCGGCCAGGTCGAACCGCTTGGCCTGCTGGTCGGGAAGGCCGAGCGTGGTGCCGGAGAAGTGGAAGCGCGGGCTGAGGTTGCCCATGACCGTCTCAAGGCGGTCGGTGACCGTGGCGGCCCCGATCCGCTCCCGCTCCCGCTTGAGCAGGCTGTCCGCCCGGCGCCAGACCGGCCTGAACTCCTGCCACAGCACGCGCATGAGGTGCGAGTAGGCGTGGATCCACGCGCCGGGGCGTTCGACGACGGGCCGCCACTGGGCGGGGACGGCAGGCTGGAACTCCGTTTCGAGTTCGGCGAGCAGGGTGTCGGGGGAGAGGTCGGCCAGCCGCTCCAGATGGGTGTCGGCGTCGGGTTCCGACATCGAGACCGCCGGGCTGACGCAGTCGGGGATGACCGAGAAGGACGGGGCGAACAGCGGGCGCAGCACCTCGGCCGCGTTGCGCGGGGCGGCGGACATGACCGCCTTCTGCCAGTGCCGTGGGACGCCGTGTGGACGGCCCCCCAGGGTCCCGGCCGTCAGCGACAGCAGCGTGGCCCCGGGATGGAGCACGACCGAAACCTTGACCTCGTCCAGGCGCCCGAGGCGGAGTTCGGAAAACCCCTGCATAGGGTGCTCCCCTTTCGGTGCTTCCGCGGTGGATGTCCCGTCCCGCTGAAGCCATATTTTTGTCCCGATCCCGGGAGTGCGCACCTTTTAAGGATCATTTTAATGATTGTGGTTGATTTTGCCGTTCGCGATGCTTGTTCTGCGCGGCTCGAACGGGGGTGCCTCCCGTCCGGTCCGTGCGCGGGGCAGGAGGGGATCATGCGTTTCACGGGGGTTCGTACGGTTTCCTGAGCTCCGGGGGTGCTCGCCGGGGGATGACGGTGAGCGCCGTCCGGTGCCGGAGGTGACCGTCCCGCTCGACGTACCGGTACAGCCATGCCGGTACGGCCGCGCAGGTCGCGGCGAGTGGCGGGACGGACGGGCGGGGCGCCGGTCGCCGAGGCCCGGCGAGCGCGTGGCTCCATCGCGCGCCCGAACACGGCACCGGCGCCGCAGGGGGCGGCGGACGGCTCGCCCATGAGGGATGCGGCGGGCCCAACACCGCCGTCCGCGGCCGTGTCAGCCGCCTGACGGCGTGAGCCCGAAGGGAGCCGTCAGCAGGACACGGCCGAGCGGTACGACCCCGCGGGGGCGTGGGGGCCGTACCGCCTGAACGGCGTCGCTCAACGGAGCGACGCCGTTCAGCCGTTCTTCGGGGCTCCCGAGGGTTCCTGGGTAACCAGACTTTCAGGGATATATCCCGAAAATACGTATTAAAAGCCACAGGGTGGCGGCGGTGGCTCGGGGGAAAAATCCCTAGATCGCTTTTCTGGGATGCATGTACCCCACAAAAGATCACGAATACCCTTACGTCAATATATAAAAGCGATCATGAAGGCTGTCAGTCCGGAACGGAAGAATGCCCGCGTTCGCCCACAGGTCCCTTCGCCCAGGCGGCACCGGCTCTTCCTGGCCGTCCTGCTGGTCGCGGTGGCGCTGCGTGTTCTCACCGTCATGGGCTACTCGCCGGTCGTGTGGTTCGAGGACTCCTTCGACTACGTGGGCGTCGCCGAACGGCCGCAGCCCTACGAGGTCCGTCCCAGCGGCTACTCCCTGCTGCTGTGGCTCCTGCGACCGCTGCACAGCTTCGCCGCCGTCGCGATCCTCCAGCATCTGATGGGGCTGGCGACCGGGACGGCGATCTACGCGCTCGTCCGCCGCAGGGCGGCCGGGACACGGGCGGGGTGGGCGGTGCTCGCAGCCACCCCCGTCCTTCTCGACGCCTACCAGATCTTCTTCGAGCACACGATCCTGAGCGACGTCCCCTTCACGTTCCTGGTGGTCGTCGCCGTCGCGGTCGTGCTCTGGACGCCCGGGGTCACCCCCGGCCGTGCGGCCACGGCCGGGCTGCTGCTGGCCGTCGCGGCGCTCACCCGCTCGATCGGGCTCGTGCTGCTCCCGCTGCTCGCCGCCTACCTCCTGGTCGCCCGCGCGGGCGCCCGAGCCCTGCTCACGGCGCTGGTCGCGGTCGCGGTCCCGCTCGGCGGCTACGCCGCGTGGTACGGCGCCTGGCACGGCACCCCCGCGCTCAACGGGGGCAACGGCGTGTGGCTGTGGGCCAGGACCATGCCGTTCGCCGACTGCCGGAGGATCAGGCCGCCGCAGGAGGAGGCCGTCCTGTGCCCGTCCCAGCCGGTCGGTTCGCGCCCGGCCTCGCCGTACTTCATCTGGTCGGACTGGTCGCCCCTGCGCCGGGTGCCCGGCCACCCCGTCGTCACCCGCGCGGACCTGTTCCAGCCGAGGATCGACGCCCTGGCGGGAGACCTGGCCCGGCGCGCCGTCATCACCCAGCCGCTGGACTATCTCCGGGTGGTCGGTGAGGATTTGCGCAGGACGCTGAGCTGGCGAAGAGGACCGGTGCCGGGTGTGGCGCCGGTCGTCTACAACCGTTACGTCCTGCCCAACACCGAAGGTCCGCTGCCCGACGGGGTCAGGATTCCCGGTGGAGGCATCAGGGCCGACCTGCTGGCCTACGGGCACGGACGGCCGGAGACCCGGGTCGTCGAGCCCGCGGCGGGGGTGATGCGTGCCTACCAGTCCTTCGGCTTCCTGCCCGGACCGCTGTTCGGCGCCCTCGCGGGGGGAGCCCTCCTGGCCTGCGCGACCCGTCTCATCCCGAACACCCGAACCCGGAGCACCCGAACCCGGGACGCCCGAACCTGGCGAGCCCGGATCCGAGGCGTCGGAACTCAGGGCGTTCGAACCCGGAGCGCCGAAAGCCAGGGTGCCGAAAGCCGGTTCGCCCAGAGCTCGGACGCCCCCGGCTTGGGCACCCGGGATCCGGAGGCTCAAGATTCGGAGACCCGGAGTTCGGAGACCCGGGGTTCGAAGGTGCAGGGTTCGGAGACGGGCAGGAGAGCCACACCGGCCGGGGCGTTGCCGTTGGCCATGGCGTTCGCCCTCATCGTGGGCCCGGTGGCCGTCACCGCCTACGACAGCAGGTACTGGCTGCCCGCCGTCCCGCTGCTCTGCCTGGCGTTGAGCCTCGCCCTCATCGAACGCCGCCCCGAACCGTCCCGGTGAAGGCCACGAAAGCCATGACGGCCCATGACCCACACCTTCGTCCGTGACGTCTCAGGGTGCCTCTCGGACCTCCGGGGGTGGACGCGATTCACTCCACCGCACGGGACGGTGCCGGTCAGGCGCGCAGACGCAACCCCCTGGGGGTCGGATGGAATCCGGCGGATTCGAGGGCGGCACCCAGCGGGGAGTCGTTGATGGCGGTGCCGTCGGCCCGTTCGACGGTCAGTTTGCCCAGCGCCCCGTCGCGTACGGCCAGCGCGAGGGCGTCGACCGCGGGCTGCAGGACGTCGCCGTCGGCGAAGGACAGCAGGGTCCTGCCGCCGCGTTCCACATAGAGAACCAGGTGCCCGTCGACCAGCACCACCAGGGAACCCGCCTTCCTGCCCGGTTTGTGAGACACCTCTCCCGGGTGCGCGGGCCACGGCAGGGCGGCGCCGTACGGGTTGGCCGGGTCGGTCGCCGCCAGCACGACCGCCCGCCGCGAGGCCTCACCCCGTGGCACCGCACCCTGTGACATCGCACCCCGCGGCCCTCCGCCCCGAGCTCCCCAGGACCCGCCGCCCCACTCGCTCTCACCCCCGGGGTCCATGACCGGCGGGCCGGTCCGCCACGGGTCCGAAGACACCCCGGCGGCCGGATCGTCGAGCGAGGTGGCGGGCGGGACGGCGGATGGGGAGGCGGGCGGGCGGACGGGTGGAGCCGAGGTCGCGCGCATCCGGTCGACCGCGCCGGCCAGCGCGAACTGCGCCCCGCCGAGTCCCTCGACGAAGTAACCCCTGCGGCACCGGCCGCTCTCCTCGAAGGCGCGCAGCACGGGATAGACCGCGGCGAACCCACCGGGCAGCCGTTCGGCGGCGACCGCGCCACGGGTCACCACGCCGTGCCGTTCCAGCAGGACCTCCGCCTGGGCGTGCGCGCGCTGGGTCGCGTCCTGTGACGGGGCGGGCAACGACCACCAGCGCCCGCCGACGGTCGGCGGGCCGCTCCGGCTGGGAAGCACCGCGCGCCTGCTGCGCGAAGGCGCCCTGCGGTGGGCGGGACGCCCGGTGCCGAGCGTGGCGCGCAGCGGCGCGAGCGTGTCACCGGTGATCCGCCCCGCCCACACCAGGTCCCACAGCGCGGCGGCGAGCGCGCCGTCGTCCGGGACCGCGCCCGGCATCAGGGAGCCGACCCGGCCGGACAGGTCGCGGAAGAACAACGCGCCCCCGCCGTTCAGGACGTCGAGCACCCGCTCGTGCACCGGTGTCATGGTGATCTCCACCGGATCGGGCATCAGCAGCGGGGCGGTGTCGGCGAAGTACAGCGCGACCCAGCCGTCTCCACCGGGCAGCGACCCCTGACCCGCCCAGACGACCTCGCCGGAGGAGGTCAGCTCGTCGAGCATCGAGGGGTCGTATCCGGGCACCCGCGAGGGCAGGATCAGCGTCTCCAGCGCGGAGGCGGGCACCGCCGCCCCCTGCAACTGCTCGATGGCCCCGGCCAGCGCGTCGATGGGCGGCCTGCCTCGCTGCTGACCGCCGGTGATGCCGTGCCAGGCGGGGGAGAAGGCGGCCAGGGCCTCCGGGGGAACCGGCTCGACCTCCTTGCGGAGCCTGGCCAGCGACCTGCGGCGCAGGGTCCGCAGCACCCCGCCGTCGCACCACTCCTCACCCCGGCCCCCGGGCCTGAACTCCCCGTTCACCACCCTGCCGTGGACGGCCAGGCGGCGCAGCGCGTCGGTGACGACGGCGGGCCCGAGACCGAACCTCGCGGCGGCGGTGTCCGCCGAGAACGGCCCGCGCGTACGGGCGTGCCTGGAGACGAGGTCGCCGAGGGGGTCCTCGACCGGTTCGAGGAACACGTGCGGCACCCCGACGGGCAACGGCGCGCCGAGCGCGTCACGCAGCCGGGCGGCGTCCTCGATCGCCGCCCACTGCTCCTGCCCGGCGATCCGCACCCTGATCGCCCGCCTGGCGGCCTCAAGCGCGCCGAGCCAGGCCGGGTCGCCCTCACGCAGGCTCACATCCGCCGCGACCAGCGGGCCGTGCGAGCGGAGCAGGTCGGCCAGGTCCTCGGCGTCGCGCAACGGCCGGTCGAGCCGTGCGAGCTCCCGCTCGGTGTCGGCGATCACGTCGGGGTCGAGCAGCTCACGCAGGTCGGCCTGGCCGAGCAACTCGGCCAGCAGGCTCGTGTCGAGGGCGAGCGCCTGGGCCCGGCGCTCCGCCAGCGGGGCGTCCCCCTCGTACATGAACGCGCCCACGTAGTTGAACATCAGCGACGCCGCGAACGGCGACGCCTGCCCGGTCTCGACCTCGACCAGCCGCACCCGCCTGGCCGCGATGTCGCGCATGAGCCCGGCCAGCCCGGGGACGTCGAACACGTCCTGCAGGCACTCGCGCATCGTCTCAAGCACCACGGGGAAGGAGGCGTATCTTCCGGCGACGTCGAGCAGGTGCGAGGCCCGCTGCCGCTGCTGCCACAGCGGGGTGCGCCTGCCAGGCGTGCGCTTGGGCAGCAGCAGCGACCGGCCCGCGCACTCGCGGAAACGCGCCGCGAACAGCGCCGAACCGCCGAGCTCCTCGGTGACGATCCGTTCGATCTCGTCGGGGTCGAAGACCGCGATGTCCGAGGGAGGCCCGGAGAGCGTGTCGGGAACGCGCAGCACGATGCCGTCGTCGGAGTGCACCGCCTGGACGTCGGTGCCGTAGCGCTCCCGCAGCCGTCGCCCGATCGCCAGGGCCCACGGCGCGTGCACCCTGGCGCCGTACGGCGAGTGCACCACGACCCGCCAGTCGCCGAGCTCGTCGTGGAACCGCTCGACCAGCAACGTCCGGTCGTCCGGCACGTAACCGGTCGCCTCCCGCTGCTCGGCCAGGTAGGACAGCAGGTTCGCGGCGGCGAGCTCGTCGAGCCCGGCCGCCCGGATGCGGGACAGGGCGGCCTCGCGCGCCGCGCCGCCGTCCCCCTCCGAACCCCGCCCCGGCCTCCGCCGCCTCGGCGTCGTATCGGCCGGGTCCGGGCCGCCGGAGGCGGACGACTCCGTGGTCTTCCCGCCGCCCGAGTCCGCGCCCGCGGCGGACATCTCACGCAGGAACTCGCCGATCGCCCTGCCCAGCTCGGCAGGGCGGCCCGCGCTGTCACCGTGCCAGAAGGGCAGCTTGCCCGGCCGGCCCGGGGCGGGGGAGACCAGGACCCGGTCGGCCGTGATGTCCTCGATCCGCCACGAGGTCGCGCCCAGCACGAACACGTCCCCGGCGCGGGACTCGTAGACCATCTCCTCGTCCAGCTCGCCCACCCGGGAGGACTTCTCCCCGGCGAGGAACACGCCGAACAGCCCCCGGTCCGGGATCGTGCCCCCGTTGGTCACCGCCAGCCGCTGGGAGCCGGGGCGCCCGCTCAGCGTGCCCGTGACCCGGTCCCACACGACACGCGGCCGCAGCTCGGCGAACTCCTCGCTGGGGTAACGCCCGGCGAGCATGTCGAGCGTCGCCTCAAGCGCGCTGCGGGGCAGCCCGTGGTACGGCGCGGCACGCCGTACCACCGTCTCCAGCTCGTCGACCGTCCAGTCGTCGAGCGCCGTCATCGCCACGATCTGCTGGGCCAGCACGTCGAGCGGGTTGCGCGGGTAGCGCAGCTCCTCGATCCGCCCGTCGCGCATCCGCTCGGCGACCATGGCCGTCTGGACCAGGTCGCCTCGGTATTTGGGGAAGATCACGCCACGGGAGACGGCCCCGACCTGGTGACCGGCCCTGCCGATGCGCTGCAGGCCGCTGGCCACGCTCGGCGGCGACTCGACGCAGGCGACCAGGTCGACCGAGCCCATGTCGATGCCGAGCTCCAGGCTGGAGGTCGCCACCACCGCGGGCAGCCGCCCCGACTTCAGAGCCTCCTCGATCTGGGAACGCTCCTGCTTGGAGACCGAGCCGTGGTGGGCCCGCACGATCTCAGGGAGGGCTCCCTTCGAGGCACCGGCCTGCGCCATCATCGCCGCCGAGGTCGCCAGGGAGGCCGGGGGCGCGGGGGCGCCGGGGGGAGTGGGGAAGCCCTCGGCCCAGTGGGCGGGCTCCCCGGCCCCCGGCTCCGGCTGGGAGCCCGCCCCGTGCTGCCAGGCCAGCTCGTTGAGGCGGGTGCACAGCCGTTCGGCCAGCCGCCGCGAGTTGGCGAACACGATCGTCGAGCGGTGCCGCCCGATCAGGTCGAACAACCGCTCCTCGACGTGTGGCCAGATGGAGCGTCTGGGCGCGGGACCGGCCGGCCACCGCTCCTCGTCGGCGGGGTCGGCCGGCCGTACCGGGGCGTCGAGCTCGGTCATGTCCTCGACGGGGACGACGACCTCGACCTCGATCACCTTGTCCGAGGGCGGCTGGACCACCACGGCGGGCTTCCCGCCGCCGAGGAAGGTGGCGACCTCGCTCACCGGGCGCACCGTCGCCGACAGCCCGACGCGCTGGGCGCGGCGGGCGAGCAGGGCGTCGAGCCGTTCGAGGCTGAGGGCCAGGTGCGCGCCGCGCTTGGTCGCCGCGACCGCGTGCACCTCGTCGAGGATGACGGTCTCGACCCCGCGCAGCGCCTCACGGGCCTTGCTGGTCAGCAGCAGGAACAGCGACTCCGGGGTGGTGATGAGGATGTCGGACGGTTTGGCGGCGAAACGTCTGCGCTCCTCGGCGGAGGTGTCGCCCGAGCGGATCGCCACCGAGATCTCCGGCACCGGGAGCCCGAGCCGCCGGGCGGTCTGCCGCAACCCGGCCAGCGGTGCCCTGAGGTTGCGCTCGACGTCGACCGCCAGCGCCTTGAGCGGGGACACGTAGAGCACCCGGCACCGCCGGGAGGGCTCCTCCTCCGTCCGTTCCTCCGCCCGCGCCGCCAACCGGTCGAGTGACCACAGGAACGCGGCCAGGGTCTTGCCCGACCCCGTCGGCGCGACCACGAGAGTGTCGTCGCCCCGGGCGATGGACGCCCACGCGCCCTCCTGCGCGGCGGTCGGGGCGGAGAAGGCTCCGGTGAACCACTGCCTGGTCACGGGGGTGAAGAGACTGAGCGCCCCGCCCATGGGATCGGTGTCCGCCTCACGCACGTGAGATCGCCCCCTCGTCTCGTCCCGGCCGGACGGCCCGGCCACCGCTCCATGGTGCACGGCGCCACCGACAGAATCCGTCCCACTCCCTCACCCCACTGATAGGGGGAAAGATCACAATAAGTCGTCCTTAATAGCTTTTATCCAAATTTGTGATGCCAGCCGGGGCCCGGAAGTGGGGCATGAGTCAGAAAAGGTTCATCCACCATCAAGACGGAGATAGATCCCAGGTGAGCAACCAAGCCGGTGAGCGTGCGCGATGAGCATCGACCACCCCGCCATCGAGGCGGCACGTGAACGAATCAGGGCGGAGTACCTCAGGGATCACCGTCCGCCGAGCAGCGTCAGAGGCCTGCACCACGTCGCGCTGCTCTGTTCGGACGTCGAGACCACGATCGCCTTCTACCAGGACCTGCTGGAGTTCCCCCTCACCGAGATCGTCGAGAACCGCGACTACCGAGGCTCGAACCACTTCTTCTTCGACGTGGGAAACGGCAACCTGCTGGCCTTCTTCGATTTTCCCGGCCTGGACGTCGGCCCCTACCGGGAGGTGCTCGGCGGCCTGCACCACATCGCCCTGTCCGTCGATCCGGCGACCTGGGAACGACTGCGCGGCAAGCTGGAGGCCGCCGGGGTACCGCACCAGATCGAGAGCGGCGCCTCCATCTACTTCCGGGACCCCGACGGCACCCGCCTGGAACTGCTCGCCGACCCCCTCGGCGAGATGTACGGCTCACATGTCCTGTGACGGGGGCCTTCCCGGGTGGAAGGCCCTCGCGCCCTGACAGGTCGTGGATCCGCGCCCCCGTCGGACACCGGACGGTCGCGGCCCTGGGAATGCCGTGAAACACGGGAAACCGCCTGCTCTCCCGTCTTCGGTTCGGAAAGGCCGCACCTGAGAGGAGTTTTCGCGTGACGCGTCCTCGTTTCCATGCTCCCGGTGTGAAGTCCGGAGAAACGCCCGGATAGTACGGCCGTCGCGTTGATCTGGAGGAATGCGTATCTCGGAAGAACGCGGTCTTCGGTAGCATGGCGTGCGCTCTGTCATTCGGTCATGTCATGACCAAAAGCGCGGATAGGGTGAACTGAATCGCCGCCGAAGGTCCTTGGCCGATCCTTTCGCGCGCCGGAAACCGCCGAAGGGGAAACCATGGTCGAGCGCGTCCCATGGATTCCCGTGACATATGCGGATCTCGTTCCGGTTTCCCGTCCGCCTGACCGCGCAGGCGACCGCGGAGTCCAAGGTCCCGCACCTGGCCGCGCACCTTTCCCGAAAGGCCCAGCCCGGCCCCCTCATCCTTCTCTCCGGGACACCGATGTCGTTCTCCTCCTCCTTGTTCCTGTGGTTCTTCATGCCGGTCACGCTGCTGGCCTACTGGGTGCTCCCCTCGCACTGGCGCAACTCCCTCGTCGCGGTGGTCAGCCTGGTCTTCTACACCTGGGGGGCGGGGCCGTACACGGCGTTGCTGCTGTCGGTGATCGCCGTGAACTACGCCATGGGCCTCGCCCTGGACTCGGAGCGGCTCAGGGAACGTCCGCGGACACGCAGGGGCCTGCTGGTCACGACGATCGTGTGGGACCTCACGATCCTGGGGGTGTGGAAGTACGCCGGGTTCGCCAGCCGTCAGATCGACGCCCTGTCGAGCGCCCTGGGACTGGGGCACAGCCCGATCGTGAGCCTCGCCCTGCCGATCGGCATATCGTTCTTCACCTTCCACCACCTGTCCTACGTGGTGGACGTCTACCGGCGCAGCAGGCCCGCCCAGCGGAGCCCGGTGCGGTTCGTCACCTACATTGCGATGTTCCCCCAGCTCATCGCCGGGCCGATCGTCCGGTACCACGAGATCTCCGAGCAGCTCTCCGACACCCGGCGTGACCGGTACGCCGACTTCGCCGCGGGCTTCCCCCGGTTCGCCCTCGGGCTGGCCAAGAAGGTGATCGTCGCCGACACGATCGCCCCGGTCGCGGACGCCGCGTTCGCCCACGCCGGAGGCCAGATCACCACCCCGACCGCCTGGCTGGGGGCCGTGGCCTACACGCTCCAGATCTACTTCGACTTCTCCGGATACTCCGACATGGCCATCGGCCTGGGCATGATGCTGGGCTTCCGGCTTCCGGAGAACTTCGACCGGCCGTACTCGGCGTACTCGGTGACGGACTTCTGGCGGCGCTGGCACATGTCCCTGTCCCGCTGGTTCCGCGACTACGTCTACATCCCGCTCGGCGGCAACCGCCGGGGCACCCTGGTCACCTACCGCAACCTGCTGGTCATCTTCGTGCTCTGCGGCTTCTGGCACGGCGCCAACTGGACATTCCTCGTCTGGGGTCTGTACCACGGAGGCCTGCTGGTCGCCGAGCGGCTGCTGGGCTGGGACCGCCCGCCGGGCACCGTCACGACCGCGGCGCTGCGTCGTGCCGTGACCTTCCTGCTGGTCGTGGTCGGCTGGGTGTTCTTCCGGGCGGAGACGATGACCGGGGCGGTCGACGTCCTCCAGGCGATGTTCGGCTGGCGGCCCGGCGGCCTGGACGAGTTCACGGCCTTCGCGCTCAACCACCAGCGGACGCTCACCCTCGCGCTGGCGCTGGGCGTGGTGCTGCTGCCGGCCTCGTTCACACTCGGCCGCCTGGTCGAGGCGGGGCGGGGCCGTACGGCGGTGGCGGCGCGCGTCGTGGTGACGTGGGTGGCCGCCCCCTACTCCGCCGTCCTGGTCGCCGCGGGCACCTTCAGCCCGTTCCTGTACTACCAGTTCTGAGAGAGAGGCCGTCGATGACCGCAGTCGAGACCGAACCGGCGACCTCGGGGACCCGGCCCCGTCGCCTCCGGGGGCGGCTGCCGACGCTGCTGGCGGCGGGGCTGTTCTTCTTCGGGCCCGCGCTGGCCTTCGCCCTGGGAGACCGGGCCGTCGAGATCGAGAACCGGAGACTGCCGGAGTTCCCCTCACTGTCGGAGGGCTGGGACCTCATCCCGAAGGCCGAGTCCTGGGCGGTGGCCCACCTGCCGCTGCGGCAGTACGCCATCCGTGGCAACGCCGCCCTGTCGGAGGGGGTGTTCGGCCAGCTCCCGTCGTACAACACCGGCAGGAAACCGACCTATCCCCGGGCGATCGAGGGCCGTAACGGCTGGCTCTACTTCGGGGACGACGTGATCGAGGCGTGCGGGCCGCGCTGGAGCGTCGCCGAGACCCTGGAGCGGACACGAAGGCTGGCCGAGATCGTGCGGAGATCGGGCAGGAGGTTCGTGCTCACCGTCGCGCCGGACAAGACCACCGCCTATCCCGACGAGCTCCCGGAGCGCTTCCTCGGCCAGGGATGCCTGCAGAGGCGCAAGAAGGAGTTCTGGGCGGCGCTTGAGGCGGCCCGCCCGCCCGGCTACATGGACCTGCGGGGCCCGCTCCAACGACTGCGCGTGGAGACCGGCGCGCCGACCTACTGGCGGACCGACAGCCACTGGAACGAGCGTTCGTGCGGACTGTACGGCATGACACTGGCCCAGACGCTCGACCCCCGGCTGGCGCGGGGAACGAGCCTGGTCAAGGTCGGGCAGGAGCCCAGGGTCGGCGACCTCGGGCCGATGCTGGGCACGCCACGCGAGGAGATCATCGACCGGTGGTCCCTGGTCAGGCAGGGGGTACGGCGGACCAAGCAGGACGACACGCAGCTGCCCACCTCCTTCAGCACGGCCAACGCCTCCTCCGGGGCGCCGCTGTACGAGCCGAGGACCCTGCTCGTCGGTGACTCGTTCACCCGTAACTCGCTGCCGTGGATCACGCCGTACTTCGCGGACCTGACCTATCTGCGCAGTGACGCGCCCGCCAAGGCGGGGCCCGGGTACGTCGCGGAGAAGGTCGCCGGGAGCGAGACGGTGGTGTTCGAGATGGTGGAGCGCTACTTCGTCGGCGGGCACGGGGAGATGCTGGACGACGCGACCCTCGCCGCGATCGAGAAAGCGCTGCGCTAGCCTCTCCGCCCTCGCGATTCGATCAGGATCCGAACATCCGTAAAGGAGTGCCGAAAGCGTTTTTGTATATGGCGTCATGTCGCCCGTGCGGCGGGCGGCCCTTTCCCGTTCGGAGGGTGATGGCTTTATCACGGCTCGTGATGAATGTTCGGTCGTCGCCTCCGTGAAATCGGATTTCTCTCGTGGGGCAGGGGGCGGGCGCGCGCCACGGCGGGGCTCCTCGATCCATGGCGTCCGGCACCCGTGGCCGGGGTCATACTTGGGGGATGCGCCTGTCGGATTTCTGGGACCGGATGAAACTGCACTTCGGTGACGCCTACGCCGAGTCGTGGGCTCGTGACTACATCCTGGCCGAGCTGGGCGGCAGGACGGTGGACCAGGCGCTCGCCGACGGTTTCGCGGCCAAGGACGTCTGGCGGGCGGTGTGCGGGGTGATCGACGTCGCCCCCCGCCTGCGCTGAGGGCCCCGCCCCGGCCTCCGGGGTGCCTTCGTTCCCGGGCCGTGGGTTTCGCGCGAAACGCCGCCGGATATGGCCGCCCCTTTCCCTGCGCCGATCTTGAAGCGTGTTCCCCGGGCGGACGGGCCGGTCACCGGAAAGTTTCCGGGACGTGTCAACTAGCTGGGTAAATAAGCGCTTCGTGATCGTCCCGCCCATCACATGGGTGAGCGGGCCTCGCCGGCCATGCCGAACTTCGTATGGTTCCTCGTGTTGATCGACTTTTCTCGTAAGGCCGCCACCTGGCCGAATATCGTTCCGGTCGCAAATAGCGAGGGTTAAGTCACAAAAATTGGTAGATACATTGCGATCGCACTGTTGTATACCCGAGGTATGCGTATCCGGATAGTGGGGGTCTGTCCGCTGTGTCTCTTGTCGACCGCGAGCCGACCCGCCCCATGACCCATGGTCCGCCCGTCAGGGACGGGCCCGCCGGGAGGGCGCCCCGGCCGACACACGCGCGCGGCCTCCGCGTGCGGCGGCCGTACCTCGTGATCTGGAACCTTCGCGATCTCCTGACGGCCCGTGCGCGGGCCGTGCCCTCAGGCACGCAGGACGAGAGCCGCCGAAACCGCGATTTCCCAGGCCAGATACGGTGACGATGAAGAATGCCACCCAGAAGAAGACGGTCCTTCTGGCCGAGAGCCGCACGCTTCTCCGGATCGGACTGAGGGAGATCCTCGACGAGACCGGAGACATGGCGGTGACCGGTGAGACGACCGACTCGACGGACACCATCCGCAGCATCCGCGACCTGTGCCCCGAGGTCGTCGTGATGGGACCGCTCAGCGACTGCGCCGACTCCGTCGAGGCGACCAGGAAGATCGTGGCGGAGCTCCCCGGCGAGACCCCTCGCTTCCTCGCGCTCGTCGACGCCTGGGACGCCCGCTCCCTCGACATGGCCGAGCCCGAGGTGGGAGGTCTGCTGTTCACCAACGCCTCGGCCGAGGAACTGCGTGCCGCGATCAGGATGCTGTCCGCCGGATACTCCTTCCTGGCCCCCGAGGCGTGCCAGCGGACCGTCAGGACCGCCGCGACGGGATCGCCCAGGACGCCGCCGGTGACCGACATGACCAGCAGGGAACTGGACGTATTGCGCCTGCTGGCCCGTGGCTACACCAACGCGGAGATCTCCAGGGACCTGTCACTCAGCGAGAGCACCGTCAAGTCCCACGTCCAGAACGTGCTGCACAAGAAACACCTGCGCAACAGGGCGGGCGCGGTGATCTACGCCTACGAGACGGGCCTGATGAAGGTCGGGGAGAACCCCGTCCACCTGTCCCGCAGGAGGTATCCGCAGGAGGAACGCAGCCGGGCGGCCAACGCGTAACGGGAGGTCAGTCCACTTGCCCGCCCATTGGCACTTTCGCGAGATCATGCCGCTTGCCACGATGACACCCCGTGACGTTCATACGAGACAAGGCCGACAGGCGGCGCGGCATGATCGGTGCGGCGACCGCGATGTTCTGCGTCGGCACACTGACGGGGGTCTCTCCCGCGCTCCACGGCTATCCCGTGTACGGCGGGCAGGCGGTGCGCTACGCCGTCGGCGCGGTCCTGCTGTTCGCCGTCGTCAAAGCCAGGCGGCTGCCACCGGTCAGGCTGACCCGCCGCGAGATCCTTCTCGTCGCCGCCCTGGCCCTGGTCGGGCTGGCGGCGTTCAACGTGTTCGTGGTCGAGTCGACCCGCTACGCCGACCCGGCGATGGTCGGCACGATCGTGGCCACCGTCCCCATCGTCTTCGCGGTCGCCACACCGCTCATGGAGGGCAGGAGGCCGACCCCGCACGTCGTGGTCGCGGCGGTCGTGGTCGCCACGGGGGCGGCCGTCACGATCGGCCTGGGCGGCGCGACGCTCGTCGGGGTGCTGCTCGCGCTCGGCGCGCTCGGCGGGGAGGTCGGCTTCTCACTGCTGGCGATCCCGCTCCTGCCGAAACTCGGCGCCGTCAGGGTCGCCGCCTACTCGGCCGCCGCCTCCGTGCCGCTGCTGCTGATCGCCGGGGCCGTCGTCGACGGACCGCGGATGCTGCGGACGCCCACGCCCTCGGAGGCGGGGGCGCTGGCCTACCTCGCCGTCGTGGTCACCGCCTTCGCGTTCTTCTGCTGGTACGACGCCCTGCCCCGGCTCGGCGCGGAACGGGCCGGCCTGTTCTCCGGCTTCCTGCCGCTGGGCACCATCGTCGCCGCCGTCGTCCTGGGGACGGGCCACCCCGGCTGGCCGGAGTTCGCCGGGGCCGCCCTCGTCGTCGTGGGCCTGCTGATCGGGCTACAGCCGACGGGCCCCTCCATCTCGACGGCGGGCCGTCAGCCGGTCGAGCAGCGAGAGTAACGGGGCCGTCGCGGCGGTCGTCACCAGCGCCATGACCACCAGCACGACGAACAGCCGTTCGCTGAGCATCCCCAGGGCGAGCCCGAGGTTGAGCACCACCAGCTCCGTCAGGCCCCTGGCGTTGAGAAGCACTCCGAGCGAGGCCGAGTCGGGCCAGCTCAGCCCGGTCGAGCGGGCCATCAGCATCGGACCGGCCAGCTTGCCCAGCATCGAGACCACCACGACGAGCACGGTCACGCCGAGCAGTGAGGCGTCGAGCCCGCTGCGCCAGACGTCCGTGCGCAGCCCCGTGCCCACGAAGAAGAACGGCAGCAGCAGAAGCCCCGAGACGGAGTTGATCCGCTCGGTCAGCCGGGACAGGGATCCGGAGGGACAGCACAGGCCGTACAGGAACGCGCCGAAGATGGCGTGAATCCCGATCGCCGAGGTCACCGCGGAGGAGGCGAGCAGGCCCGCCAGCAGCACCAGCAGGCGTATCTCCGGCCGGTCCTCAAGCGCGGTGAGAATCCTGGCCAGCCAGGGACGGACCAGCCAGGTCATCACGACGCCGTAGGCGAGCACCAGCGTCACGGTGAGCGCCGCCCTGACCGGGGTGTCCCGGCCCGCGACCGCGGTCATCACGGCGATCAGGCACCAGGCGACCACGTCGGCGATCGCCGCGCACAACATGCTCAGCCTGCCCAGCGGGGTACGGAACATGTCCCGTTCGACCAGGATGCGGGCGAGCACCGGGAAGGCGGTGATCGACAGGGCGGAGCCGAGGAACATCGCGAAGACCACCGGGCTGGCCTGAGGCCCGGCCCAGTCGCGATACAGCAGGCTCGCCAGGAGCGCGCCGCCGAGGAAGGGACCCGCGATGCCCGCGTGGGCGATCGTCACGGCGGCCCCGCCCTGACCGCGGAAGGAGGTCTGCCTCGTCTCCTGGCCGACCACGAACATCAGGGCGATCAGCCCAAGGTCGGCCAGGCCCTGCAGGACGGGACGCACCTCGGCGGGGAAGAGCCAGGCGCTCACGCCGGGCAGCAGCGCGCCGAGCACCGAGGGCCCGAGGCAGAGCCCGGCGAAGATCTCCCCGACGACGGGCGGCTGCCCCACGCCCCTGGCCAGCCGTCCGAAGAGCCTGGCGGCCAGGATGACCACGGCTATCGCGGCGAACAGCTGGACGCTGTGCTCGACGGGACCGGAGGCGGAGGGCACCGGCCGCGCCGTGCCCGCCGAGGTCCCCAGCATCACCAGCAGGCCCACGGCCGCCAGCGCGGGCAGGATCGCGGTCAGGACGTAGACGGCGGCGCCCGCCCCGCGGCGTGAGACGGGGGCCCCCGACGGGCGGGGATCGAGCTCGACTGTGCCCGTGGGCGTCGGCGTCATCGTGCCTCCGAGGTGAGCAGACGGCGGTGGATCTTGCCGTTCGGTGTCCTGGGCAGCTCGTCGACGTGCCGGACGGCGTCGACGATCATGTGCCGGGGCAGCGAGGCCGCGCAGTGGCGCTTGATCTCCAGCAGGTTCGGGCGCTCGGCCCCAGAGGGCACCAGGTAGGCGACCAGCCTGGCGTCGATGCCGCTGCCGGTCAGCACGACCGCCGCGTCACCGACGGCGGGATGGGCCTGCAACACCGCCTCGATCTCGCCGATCTCGACCCGGTACCCCCGGATCTTGACCTGTCCGTCACGCCTGCCGAGGAAGCGGTAGTCGCCGTCGTCCTGCAGCAGCACCAGGTCACCCGTCGCGTACGGCCCGGCCTGCGGCGCGGAGCCCCAGTACCCCAGCATCACCGTCGGCCCGTCGACGACCAGCTCACCCTCCTCGCCGGGACCTGCCACGCCCCCGCCCTGCCTGACCGCCCACACCCGGTCACCGGAACAGGCCCGCCCGATGGGGACCGGCGTGGTCCTGTCCCCGGCCACCTCGCCGACCTCGTGGAAGGTGCACACGTTGGTCTCCGTCGGTCCGTACAGGTTGAGCATGCGCACCCCGGGCAGGTGCTCACGGAGCCTGCGCAGATGCGTCACCGGGTACGGCTCGCCGGCGAACAGCAGCGCGCGCAGCGCCGAGGGGCGCGCGTCGAGCAGCCCGCCGTCGCGGGCCATCAGGATCAGCGCCGAGGGCACCGAGTACCACACGGTGATCCGCCGGTCCAGCAGGAAGTCGACCAGCAGGCGCGGGGCGTAGGCCGTCTCCTGCGGGATCAGGTGCACCGAGGCCCCCGCGTGGAAGGCGACGTACAGGTCCAGCACCGACAGGTCGAAGTGGAAGGGGGCGTGGTTGGCGAAGCGGTCTGCGGGGACGGCCCCGAGCTCGGCGGCGGCCCAGCCGACGAAGGCCAGCGCGTTGCGGTGTGACAGGCAGACGCCCTTCGGCACGCCGGTCGAGCCCGAGGTGTACAGGATGTAGGCCAGGTCGTCGGCCGTCCCGTCCGGCTCCGGCAGCGGCGGCGGGGTGCCCTCGGGTCCCGGGCCGGGCGCCGGGACGTCCACGCCGTTGAGCTCCAGCGTCCGCAGGCGCTCGGGGGAGGTGACCACGGCGCGCGGCGCGCAGTCCCGCACCAGGTGGACGGCCCGCTCGACCGGGCTGAGCGGATCGACGGGCACGTAGGCGGCCCCCAGACGCAGCACCGCCTGGGTCGCGACCACGGCCTGCGCCGACTTGTCGAGCCAGAGCGCCACCCGGTCGCCCCGCCGTACGCCGGTCGCGGCCAGCGCGTGCGCCAGGCGGTCGGCCTCGGCGTCCAGCTCGCCGTAGGTCAGGGCGGCGTCCGGCCCGGCGACGGCGAGCGCCTGCGGGGCGCGGCGGGCGCTCCGGCGGACGAGTTCGTGCAGTCTCACAGCCCCAGCTCCTTGACGATCTGTTCGAGCTGGATCTCCGTGGTGCCGGAGAAGACGGTCGAGGGCAGCGCGTCCCGCAGCGCGCGCTCCACCCCCGCCTCGCCGCGGATGCCCGCCCCGCCGAAGATCTGCACGGCGTCGAGACCGGCCTGCACCGCGCCCTCGCTGACCGCGAGCTTGGCCATCGCGACGTCGAGTACGGCGCGCTCGCCCCGGTCGAGCCGCCAGCAGGCCCGCCACAGCAGCAGCCGTGCCGCCTCAAGGCGCAGCCGCAGCCGCGCGATGCGGTGCGAGACCGCCTGGTTGTCGGAGACACGGCGGCCGAACTGCCTGCGCTCCCCGGAGTGCTCGACGACCGCGTCGAGCAGCCGTTCGGTCAGGCCCAGGTAGCCGGCGAACAGGCAGGTGCGCTCCCAGCGCATCGAGGACTGGAAGATCGCCGCCCCCTGCCCCCGCACACCGAGCATGGCGTCCGCCGGGACACGGCACCCGTCGAGCCGGACCCGCGCGGCGGGGACGCTCTCCAGCCCCACCTTGCGGAACGGCTCACCGACGGTCAGTCCCGGCGTGCCGCGTGACACGGCGAACGCGCTGACCCCCATGTGCCCGAAGGCCGGGTCGGTCGAGGCGTAGACCGTGAAGACGTCCGCGATCGGCGCGTTGCTCACGAAGGACTTGACCCCGGTGATGACGTAGTCGTCGCCGTCGCGGACCGCGCGCGTCGTCATCGCGGTGACGTCCGAGCCCGCCTCGTCCTCGGTGATCGCGTTGGCGCCGACCAGTTCGCCGGAGCACAGGCCGGGGAGCGTCGCCGCACGCAGCTCCGCGCCGCCGTGCTCGGCGATGGGCATCGCGCAGGCGAACAGGTGCGCCATGGTGGCGAAGACCAGCCCCATGTCCTGGCAGCCCCGGCCGAACGCCTCCACGGTCAGCGCCGTGTCCAGGAAGCCGAGTCCGCCGCCGCCGTACTCGGCGGGCACGGACAGGCCCGTCAGGCCCAGCGCCGCGCACCGCCCCCAGTCCTCACGGGTGAGGAACCCGTTCTCGGTCACCGGCCATGTACGTGTCTTTTCCCGGACCAGCTCGTATCGCTCCCGCTGGTCGGAATCCCAGGCGAAATCCACGCTCGGAAGCTTAGGATCGGCCGCTTTCCGCTGTCCTCATCATTCCAGCGGAAGCTTCTGTCCCGGAAACGGGAAAACGTGGGGAACAAGTCTGCCCACTCGTCCTTTCCACCCCCCTACCAAATGAGGAGTCCACCTGTCCTCAGGGTGGCGGGGGAGAGGTGAAGTTCAATATTTGTCAGGAGGACAGTCAGAGCACCGCTTCGTAGTCTCATGCCGGTGGTCGTGCCCGGAGCGACGGCCACGGCGGTGTGATCGCCCGATGGGTCACCCATGAGACGGGAGCTGCGAATGAACGAGTCGGAGGTCTCCGACGTACTCCGCAAATACCTGCAGGAGAGAATCCTTGACACCTCGGACGTGGAGATCGAGCCGGAGACCCCGTTGCTCGAATGGGGAATTCTCAATTCGCTCACGACCACCCGGCTCGTCGGATTCATCAGGGAACAGTACGGGATCGAGATTCCCATGGAGGAGATGGTCGGCGGGAACTTCAAGGACCTGCGGAGCATCAGCGGTCTCGTCGTACGGCTCGGCAGCGAGTGAACGTGTACCGGTGTGCCCGTGAACGTGTCCACGAGGGGAAGGCCAATCATGTCTGACGTTGACTTCGACATCGCGATCATCGGAGGCGGTCCCGCGGGATCCACGATGGCCTCCTACCTGTCGCAGGCCGGGCTGTCCTGCGGCGTGTTCGAGGGCGCGATCTTCCCGCGCGAGCACGTGGGGGAGTCCCTGATCCCCGCGACCACCCCCGTGCTGTCCGACATCGGCGCGCTGCCGAAGATCGAGGCCGCGGGCTTCCCCAGGAAGTACGGCGCCGCCTGGACCTCGGCGATCGACGCGAAGATCCCCACCCTGGGATTCGAGGTCTCCCACGGGTTCGGGACGGCCGAGATCGACTTCAGCGAGCGTGACCAGGCCGGGGTCAACCAGGACTACACCTACCACGTGGACCGCGGGCGGTTCGACCTGATCCTGCTGCAGCACGCCGAGTCGCTCGGCGCCAAGGTCTACGAGGGCATCCGGGTGCGCCGGGTCGACTTCTCCGAGCCCGAGCCCAAGCTGGTCTTCAGCATGGGCCGCAGGGAGACGGACGTGCGGGCGAGGATGGTGATCGACGCCAGCGGGCGCAACACCTTCCTCGGCAGGCAGCTCAAACTCAAGGTCTCCGACCCGGTGTTCAACCAGTACGCGATCCACACCTGGTTCGACGGGCTCGACCGCGGCGCGCTGTCGGTCGACAAGGAGCAGAGCGACTACATCTTCGTCCACTTCCTGCCCATCACCGACACCTGGGTGTGGCAGATCCCCATCACCGAGACGATCACCAGCATCGGGGTCGTCACGCAGAAGAAGCACTTCAGCGAGGCCGGATCCGACTGGGAGACCTTCTTCTGGAGGTGCGTGGAGAGCCGCCCCGAACTGGCCGAGGCGCTGCGCGCGAGCAAGCAGGTCAAGCCGTTCAAGCCGGAGGGCGACTACAGCTACGCCATGCGGGAGATCTGCGGCGACGGCTGGCTGATGATCGGCGACGCGGCCCGCTTCGTCGACCCGATCTTCTCCAGCGGCGTCAGCGTGGCCATGAACAGCGCCAGGATCGCCTCCTACGACATTCTCGCGGCGGCGGAGCGGGGTGACTTCACCAAGCCCTCCTTCGCGAACTACGAGGGCAAACTACGCAACGCCGTGAGCAACTGGTACGAGTTCATCTCCATCTACTACCGGCTCAACATCCTGTTCACGGCCTTCGTCGCCGACCCGAGATACCGCCTCGACGTGCTGAAGATGCTCCAGGGAGACGTCTACGACGGCGGCGAGCCGGTGGCTTTGACCAAAATGCGAGAGATCACCCGCCAGGTCGAGGAGAATCCTGATCATCTCTGGCACAAGCACCTCGGCACGCTGCGCGCCCCCAGCGCGGCGCCGCAGTTCTAGCCGCAGTTCCGAACGGAAGGACCGGGAGATCCGTGAAGAAGTTCATCCTGGCGGAGAACGACCTGCCCCAGCAGTGGTACAACATCCTGCCCGACCTGCCCGCCCCGCTGCCGCCGTACCTCAACCCCGTCACGCACGAGCCGCTGCGCCCTGAGGACCTCGCGCCGCTGCTGCCGCAGGCGGTGATCGAGCAGGAGTTCTCCCCGGAGCGCTGGATCGACATCCCCGAGCAGGTGCGGGACATCTACCGGATGTGGCGGCCGAGCCCTCTGGTGCGGGCCGACCGCCTGGAGAAGGCGCTGGACACCCCGGCGAAGATCTACTTCAAGTACGAGGGCGTCTCGCCCGCGGGATCGCACAAGCCCAACACCGCGATCCCGCAGGTCTACTACAACGCCAACGAGGGCGTGCGGCGGCTGACGACGGAGACCGGCGCGGGACAGTGGGGCTCGGCGCTGTCCTTCGCGGGCAGCCTGTTCGGCGTCGCCGTCACGGTCTACATGGTGCGCGCCTCCTACGAGCAGAAGCCTTACCGCCGCTCGCTCATGCACACCTGGGGCGCCGAGGTGTTCCCCTCCCCGACCAGCCGCACCCAGGCGGGCCGCGACATCCTGGCCAAGGACCCCGACTCGCCCGGCAGCCTGGGCATCGCCATCAGCGAGGCCGTCGAGGACGCCCTGGCCCACGACGACACGAAGTTCGCGCTCGGCTCGGCCATGAACCACGTGGTGCTGCACCAGACCGTCATCGGTCTTGAGGCCAAGCGCCAGCTGGAGATGGCGGGCGACTACCCCGACGTCGTGGTCGGGTGCGTCGGCGGGGGCTCCAACTTCTCCGGGCTGGTCTTCCCCTTCATGGCCGACCGGCTCTCCGGGGAACGGCCGGGGACCAGGTTCATCGCGGCCGAGCCGACCGCCTGCCCGACGCTCACCCGGGGCGCCTACACCTACGACTACCCCGACTCGGCCGGGCTCGGGCCGCTGCTGCCCATGCGCACCGTCGGCCACGACTTCATGCCCGCGCCCATCCACGCGGGCGGCCTGCGCTTCCACGGGGACGCCCCGACCCTGTGCGCGCTGCACGAGCAGGGCTACATCGAGGCCCGCGCCTACGAGCAGAACGAGGTGTTCGCCGAGGCCGTGCGGTTCGCCAGGAGCGAGGGGTTCATCATGGCGCCCGAGTCGTCGCACGCGCTGCGCGGCGCCGTGCAGGAGGCGCTCGCGGCCAAGGAGGAGGGGAGCGAGCGCACGATCCTGTTCGGTCTGTCCGGGCACGGCCACTTCGACCTGGGCGCCTTCGACGCCTACCTGGCGGGCCAGCTTGAGGACTACGCGATCCCCCAGGCCCAGCTGGACGAGGCGCTGAGCCGGCTGCCGAAGATCGCGACGACCTGAGATGGGCGGCGGCTGGATCGACGTGCACCACCACAGCTACCACCCGCCGCTGATCGCCGAGCTGCGCCGGAGAGGGGTGACGCACATGGCACCGGGCGTCCCCCTCCCCGAGTGGACGGTCGAGGACTCCCTCAGGGTGATGGACGCCAACGACGTCCGGGCGGCGATCCTGTCGATCCTGCTGCCGGACGCCGCGCTCGGCCAGGGCGCCGCCTCCCTGGTACGGCAGGCGAACGAGTGGTCGGCCGAGCTGGTGCGCGACTTCCCCGGCAGGTTCGGCGCCCTGGCCGTCCTGCCCATGCCCGACGTCGAGACGACCCTGGCGGAGATCGAGTACGCGCTCGACGTGCTCGGCCTCGACGGGGTCGTCATGAGCGCGAGCCTGGCCGACGGCCGTTACCTGGGCGATCCGGCGTTCGCCCCGGTCTTCGACGAACTCGACCGGCGCGGGGCCGTGGTCTTCGTCCATCCGAACCCGGCCTACCGGTGCGACTGCGCCGGCGGGCCCGGGTTCGCCGCCAAGGTCCCGCCGCCGCTGGTCGACTTCGTCATGGACACCACGCGGGCGGTCGCCGACCTGCTCTTCGGCGGCACCCTCGGCCGCTGCCGCGACATCCGGTTCGTCCTGGCCCACGCGGGCGGCACGGTGCCGTTCCTGGCCTGGCGGCTGGAACTGGCGGCGACCTGGGTACTGCCGGGGGCGGGCGGGCTGGACGTGGCGGGAGAACTGCGGCGGCTGTACTACGAGACGGCCCAGGCGGCCTCGCCCGCGACACTGGCCTGCCTGGCCGAGGTGACCGGCAGGGAGAACGTCCTGTTCGGCACGGACTTCCCGTTCATGCGGGACGCGGTCGTCTCCGGGACCCTGCGTCACCTGGCGGACGCCGGGGACATCCCCTTCCTGGACAACGCCCTGGCCCTGTTCCCCCGCCTGGCGGACAGGCTCGCGGCGGGAAGGGAAGGGGCCGCCGATGCCGCGCGCCTTTGAGGACTTCCACGTCGGAGACGTCTTCGAGCTGGGCAGCCGGAAGATCACCCACGAGGAGATCGTACGGTTCGCCCAGGCGTACGATCCGCAGCCCCGTCACCTCGACCACGAGGACCTCATCGCCAGCGGCTGGCACGTGACGGCGACGTTCATGAGGCTCTACACGGAGGGGGTACTGCTGCACGCCGAGGCGGAGGTCTCCCCGGGCGTGGACGAGCTGCGCTGGCTGCGGCCGGTCAGACCGGGGGACGTCCTGACCGGCCGGGTGACGGTCGTCGGGCTCGCGGCCTCCCTGTCCAGGCCTGACTGCGGGATCCTCCAGCAGCGCGGGGAGTTCCTCGACGACCGGGAACGGCCCGTCATGCGGATCATGATCTACGGCCTGATGCGCAGACGCCAGGCCGCGAACCCCTAGCCGTCTCAGACCACGACCTGTACGGCGGGCGCGGGCCCGTGCCTGGCGATCTCCGACCAGGCACGGGCGAGCCGGTGGACGAGTTCGTCGAGGACCTCGGGGGAGAAGGTGAAGGGCAGCCTGATGTGGTTGGTGTGCCCGCCGTCCGGGTCCATCACGGCTCCGGGCACCACGTCGACGCCGTGCCGTACGGCGACCTGGGCGAAGGCCATGGCGTCGACACCGGGCAGCTCGACCCACAGGGCGCCGCCGCCGTCGGGGCGCCGCCAGCGCCAGCTCGGCAGCCGGTCCCGCAGCAGGGCGTCGATGTGGTCGAGCTGCAGGCCGAGTTCCTTGGCCCGTTCGGCGAGGATCCGGTCGAGGCGGGGCATCAGCCTGGCCGCGAGGGCCTGGTCGATCACCGGGCTGCCGATGTCGGCGAGGACCTTGCGCCGGGAGAGCCGCTGCACGATCTCGGCGGGCCCGCGGACCCACCCGATGCGCAGGCCGCCCCAGACGGCCTTGGCGAGCGAGCCGAGCGAGAGCATCTCCGTGCCGGGCGGCGCGTAGGCCGCGAGCGGCGCGGGTACGGCCCCCGGTTCCGCGTGGTAGGTCATGTAGGCGTTGTCCTCAAGGACGGGCACCTCGTGCTCGGCGGCCAGTTCCGCGATCCTGCGCCTGCGCGCCGCCGACATGAGCACCCCGGTCGGGTTGTGATAGGTCGGCATGAGATAGAGGAGCGAGGGTTTGCGCTCCCGCAACATGGCGCCGAGCGTGTGGATCTCAGGCCCCTCCTCGTCGAGCGGTACGGTCACCAGGCGCGCCCCGGCGGAGCGGAACACGTCCAGGCAACCGGGCCAGTTGGGCGACTCGACCAGCACCGTCGCCCCCTGGCTGACGTACAGCTCGGTCACCAGGACCAGGCCCTGGTGCGCGCCCGTCGTCACCACGATCTCGTCGTGCGCGGTCGGCAGGCCGTTCCTCGTCAGGTAACCCGCGATCGCCTCACGCAGCTCAGGAAGCCCGGAGGGGTGGTAGCCGGGCCCGGAAAGCAGGTCGTCCAGGTCGTCGCGGACCAGCTCGCGCAGCGCGACGGCCAGCTCGGGAGCCGCCCCGCCCGCCGCGACCGCGACGGAGATCAGCTCGCCGGGGCCGTCGATCAGCCGCTGGAAGATGGTCATCGCGGTGCCACCGGGCACCCGCCCGTCGGCGGTCGGCCTGCGCACCTTGACGTCCGAGGCGATCCTGGTGCCGCTTCCCTGCCGGCTCGACAGCAGGCCCGCGCCCCGCAGCTCCTGGTAGGCCGCGACCACGGTCGCCCTGCTCACCTGGAGCGCGTCGGCCAGCCCGCGCTCGGAGGGCAGCCGGTCGTCGGGGAGGAGCAGGCCGTCCTCGACGGCCTGCGCCAGCGCGTCCGCGAGCTTGCGATAGAGAGGGCCTCGGCCCGACGCCCAGTCACCGAGGAGCGCGACGATGTCACGCTCGGTGGAAATACGGTCCATTTTTCCCTCTACTGGATCTGGCCACTTGTGCCAAGGGTGCCTTGGAATGGACGCAGTGGGCAATGGAAGTGGACTGGAAAATGACCAATTTTCTCTTTTTCCTGGCCGCGGCCGTGTTCCTGGCCGTGGTTGTGCCGCGTTTCGGCGCGGACACCCGTGACGGCCGGGACTGGAAACCCGCCGATCCCTATCCGCCGGAGCGCGCGGTCGTCACCGCCGTAACCGGCAGGCAGACCGGGCGGGCGCGGGCCGGACGACGTACGCCACGGCGGAGGGCGACGGAGGTAAGGGCGTCCGGCCCGCGCGGGACGGTCGGCGTGCGTCACCCGTAGGTTCCCCGGCCCCCCGGGCGGCGGCGTTTCGCCGTGCGCGGATCAGGGGCCGGGGTCGGGGGCGCTCAGCAGCCGGTCGAGGGACTCCGCGGTCCCGCGGGGGTCCCCTGCCTTCTCCCGGCCGTCGGGGGACCACAGGAAGAGCCATCCGTCTCCGGCCGGGGTGGCGAAGACGATCGTCTGTCTCAGGCTCTCCGGATGCCACACCCACAGTACCGGGTCATCCCCGCCGACCATGCGGCTGGCCAGCCCCTGCCGCGACAGCTCGGCGGACAGGGACCCAAGGTAGGTCAGGCGTTGCTGGCTGAACGTGCTGGTCACGTCGGCACCTCAGGGTCGGCTGCCCCCAGGATCGCCCCAGGTCAGCCCCCTGACAACAGGCATGGGGGAATTCTCGGAAATATCGCCTTCCGGATGGGGTGGGTCGTCCCGCACGCCCCGGAACATGCGCTGTCGTCCGGCCTCGCTCGAACAGTCGTTCGGCTATATTGGACGCGCTGACGCTCCTCGGCGTGCTCTCCGGAAAATGTCGGTGGCACCCCGTAGCTTTCTGGCAACCGATCCAACCCGCGACCCTCCAGGGGGGCTCCCATGGCAGCTAACGACCGCGAGAAGGCGCTTGAGACCGCCCTCGCCCAGATCGAGCGGCAGTTCGGCAAGGGCTCCGTCATGCGACTCGGTGACGAGGCCCGTGCGCCCATCGAGGTGATCCCGACCAGTTCCATCGCGCTCGACGTCGCCCTCGGCATCGGCGGTTTCCCGAGGGGCCGCATCATCGAGGTCTACGGTCCCGAGTCCTCCGGTAAGACCACGGTCGCCCTGCACGCCGTGGCCAACGCCCAGCGGGCCGGCGGCATCGCGGCCTTCATCGACGCCGAGCACGCCCTCGACCCCGAGTACGCCAAGAAGCTCGGCGTCGACACCGACGCGCTGCTGGTCTCCCAGCCCGACACCGGTGAGCAGGCGCTCGAGATCGCCGACATGCTGATCCGTTCCGGCGCCATCGACCTGCTGGTCATCGACTCGGTCGCGGCCCTGGTGCCGAAGGCCGAGATCGAGGGCGAGATGGGCGACAGCCACGTCGGCCTCCAGGCTCGCCTGATGTCCCAGGCGCTGCGCAAGGTCGCGGGCGCGCTCAACAACACCGGCACCACCGCGATCTTCATCAACCAGCTCCGCGAGAAGATCGGCGTCATGTTCGGCTCGCCCGAGACCACGACCGGTGGAAAGGCGCTGAAGTTCTACGCCTCGGTCCGTCTCGACATCCGCCGCATCGAGACGCTGAAGGACGGCACCGAGGCGGTCGGCAACCGCACCCGGGTGAAGGTCGTCAAGAACAAGATGGCTCCGCCCTTCCGCGTGGCCGACTTCGACATCCTCTACGGCGTCGGCATCTCCCGCGAGGGCGGCCTGATCGACATGGGTGTCGAGCACGGCTTCGTCCGCAAGTCCGGCGCTTGGTACACCTACGAGGGCGACCAGCTCGGCCAGGGTAAGGAGAACGCCCGTAACTTCCTGAAGAACCACCCCGACATCGCCAACGAGATCGAGAAGAAGATCAAGGAGAAGCTCGGCATCGGCCCCCGCCTGGACAGCCCGGCCACCCCGCCGCCCGCCGCTCCGGCCCCCGCCGCCTCCTCCGGCCGTGGCTCCAAGGCCTCGACCCCCAAGCCGGGCGACGCCTGATCCGGGCTGACCGATGACGACGGGACCTGATTCCGGTCCGGCCGGTGAGGCCGGGCCGCGAGACTGGGGTGCCTGGCCCGACTCGGAGGACACCCGGCGGGACCGGCGCGGCCGGGGCTCCTCCCGGGGCACGCGTGCCCGGGGGAGGCGCGCCGGGCGCGCGGGGGAGGGGGACGGTCTCCTGCCCGACGGTCCGGCCGAGGGGTCGGTGGCGGCCCGGGGGCCCGACGCCGATCCGCAGGCGGTGGCGCGGGCGATCTGCCTGCGGCTGCTGACCATGGCGCCACGCACCCGGGCCCAGCTCGCCGAGGCGCTCCAACGGCGCGAGGTGCCGCAGGAGGCCGCCGAGGCGGTGCTGGAGCGTTTCTCCGAGGTCGGTCTCATCGACGACGAGGCGTTCGCCGAGGCCTGGGTGAGCTCCCGTCACACGGGGCGGGGGCTGGCCAGGAAGGCGCTCGCCTCGGAGCTGCGCCACCGAGGGGTCGACGAGGACATCGTCAAGGACGCGGTCGAACGGCTCGACCCCGAGCGGGAGGCCGAGACGGCACGCGCCCTGGTCACACGCAGGCTGTCCTCGACCCGTGGTCTGGATCCCGCGGTCAGGACCCGCAGGCTGGCGGGCATGCTCGCCAGAAAGGGCTACGGCCCCGGGCTGGCCTTCCGGGTGATCCGTGAGGCTTTGGAGAGCGAGGAGGCGGACAATTTCCCCTCCTCACCCTCTTCCATGGACGAACACGACTATTCAGAGGATTGACCCGGGAGCCGGTGGCCCCAGGCGCCCCTCCCCATTCCGTACGGCCGCCGCCCCGGTCCTGACGGGTGTCGTCGCCGTCGGCGAAACCTGAGCGGCCGGCGAGCCGGTGCGTCCTGCGGTCGTGCCGTACGGGGGAAAGGGGGGTCGCTTCACGTTCGAGTGTTTCCCGGTGCGCCTTTGCTTGCCCGTTACCTCTTTGACGCTTAACCTCGACGGCAGTGAGGAGTTACTCCGCGCAGCGCGGATTGTCATAACGGTAAATTGCGGACGAACAAGCTTCATGGATGCGGGCAGGCGACAGAGCCGGTGGGATGGGCTGATGCGGCGTCGCTCCCGGATCAACATATGTCCTGGTGATACCACCATGTGGACTTTCCGTGCCGTGCGTGTGACGCCTCGTGTCTTGCTATTGGCAACGCGAGGAGGGCGGGGCGCGCATGAATTCGGTTGTGGTCGTCACTTTGACGGTCGCGGTCGCGGTTCTCGCCGTGGCGATGATAGCCGCGCTGATCGTGTTGCTACGCCGTACCGGCGGAGCACTGGGACGGCCGAGCGGTCCCTCACCCGAGCAGCTTGAGGAGATCCAGACCGAACTTGAGGTGGCCAGGCAGGAGGCCGCCGAGATTCGCGCCAAGGCGGAGAACGACGCCGGAGACCTTCTACGCAGGTCGGAGGCCGCCGTGGAGGCCGCCGCCGGGCTGCGCAAGGAGGCGGAGGCCGAGAGCAGGCTCCTGAAGCAGGAGCTCAAGGAGTTCCGCTCCGACCTCGAACGCAGGGAGAAGCGGCTCGCCGAACGGGAGCAGCGGCTCGACGAGGAGGCCAGGCGCCAGGCCGAGCGGGCTCGCAAACTGGCCGAGACGGAGACCGAGCTCGCCGACCGCCGCGAGGACCTCGACCGGGCCGCCCAGGAACGCAGGGCCGTCCTGGAGAGGGTGGCCGGGCTCACCGGCGAGCAGGCCAAGACCGAACTGGTCAAAGAGATCGAGAACCAGGCCAAACGTGAGGCCGCCCTGATCGTCAGAGAGATCGAGGGCCAGGCCCGCAAAGAGGGGGAGAAGCGCGCCACCAAGATCGTGACACTGGCGGTCCAGCGGGTGGCCACCGAGCAGACCGCCGAGTCCGTCGTCAGCGTCCTGCACCTGCCCGGCGACGAGATGAAGGGCCGCATCATCGGTCGTGAGGGCCGCAACATCCGTGCCTTCGAGTCGACCACCGGGGTCAATCTGATCATCGACGACACCCCCGAGGCGGTCCTGCTGTCGTGCTTCGACCCGGTCCGCAGAGAGACCGCCAGGTTGACGCTGGAGAAGCTCGTCCTCGACGGGCGCATCCATCCGCAGCGCATCGAGGAGGCCCACGAGCGCAGCAGGGCCGAGGTCCAGGACCTGTGCGTGCGCGCCGGTGAGGACGCGCTGGTCGAGCTCGGCATCACCGAGATGCACCCCGAACTCGTCACCCTCCTCGGCCAGCTCCGCTACCGCACCTCCTACGGGCAGAACGTGCTCGGCCACCTGGTCGAGTCCGCCCACATCGCCGGGATCATGGCGGCCGAACTCCGGCTCGACCCTCTACTGCTCAAGCGCTGCACACTCCTGCACGACATCGGCAAGGCGCTCACCCACGAGGTGGAGGGCAGCCACGCGCTCATCGGCGCCGAGATCGCCAGACGGTACGGCGAGCACGAGGACGTGGTCCACGCGATCGAGGCCCACCACAACGAGGTCGAGGTCAGGACCGTCGAGGCCGTGCTCACCCAGGCCGCGGACGCGATCAGCGGTGGCAGGCCGGGGGCCAGGCGGGAGTCCCTCGAAGCGTACGTCAAGCGCCTTGAGCGGCTGGAGGAGATCGCCACCTCCTACGACGGCGTCGAGAAGGTCTTCGCCATGCAGGCGGGCCGAGAGATCAGGGTCATGGTCAAACCCGACGCGATCGACGACATCCAGGCCCAGGTGATCGCCCGGGACGTGGCCAAGCAGGTCGAGGAGGAGCTGACCTACCCCGGTCAGATCCGCATCACCGTGGTCCGGGAGTCCCGCGCCACGGAGTTCGCCCGATAGGGGTCGTCCAGGCGCGGGGTCACCCGGCGTGCCGGAGCCGTCAGGAGTGGAAGATCTGCTGGTAGAAGGCCAGCTCGGTGGCCAGGGCCGTGCTTCGGGTCTCGGCGCGGCGGAAGCCGTGTGACTCTCCCTCGAAGGTGAGGTAGGTGCACGGGATACCGCGCTCGGCCAGGGCGTCGGCGAAGGCCTGTGACTGCTCCGGAGGCACCACCGGGTCGGACAATCCCTGCAGCAGGAGCATCGGGCAGGTCACCTTGGAGACCATGCCCAGCGGTTCGCGGGGGCCGTACAGCGCGGGGTCCGCACCGATCAGCCAGTCGATGTAGCGGGACTCGAAGTCGTGGGTGGTGGTCACGAACGAGGCGAGCGCGCTCACCCCGTAGTAGGAGACGCCGCCCGCGAACGCGTCGGAGGCGCAGCAGGCGGCCATGACCGTCCAGCCGCCCGCGCTGCCGCCCCTGATCGCGATCCGCCGTGAGTCGGCGAGCCCCTCGGCCGCCAGCCACTCGGCCGCGGAGACCGCGTCCTCGACGTCGACGATCCCCCACTGCTCGTGCAGCAGGTCGCGGTAGGCGCGGCCGTACCCGGTGGAGCCGCCGTAGTTGAGGTCGAGCACGCCGATGCCCCTGCTGGTGAAGAAGGCCTTCTCCAGGTCGAGCGCGCTGATGCTGTGCGCGGTCGGACCGCCGTGCACGAACACCACGTACGGCGCGGGCCCCTCGCCCCTGGCCTCGGGGCTGACGGGCGGGTAGACGATCGCGTGCACCCGGCGCCCGGCTTTGCCGTCGAACTCGACGGCCCGGGGAACGGGCAGGTAGGCGGGGTCGGGCAGTTCGGTGGCGTCGCGCCGGAACTCCTCGGCGTTCCCCGTCGCGGGGTCGAGCCGGACGACGGCGCGGGGAATCTCCGGGCCGTAGGCGATCGCGGCCACCGCCCGCCCGTCGCACGACAGGGACGGGTGCCAGCCGTCGTAGGGGGTTTCGAGGTCGGTCAGTGTGCCGTCCTCGGGGTCGAGCACGCCCAGGCGCAGGTCTCCCCGGCCGTGCAGCAGGACGATCCGCCCGTCGGCCAGCGGAGCGTAGGGTGCTCCGCCGAGCTGCCACAGCGGTCCTGCGCACTCCTCCTGGAGGGGGTGGAGCGCCCGCGCGGGGGCGCCGCCGACGCCGCTCAGGTAGAGGTTCCACCAGCCGGAGCGGTCGGAGATGAAGTAAAGGCTCAGGTCGTCGCGCCAGGAGGGGGCCAGGACCGACTCCTCAAGGCCTCCGGCCACCGTCCTGGTCAGGCCGTCGGAGAGCCGGGTGACCCGTATCTCGGTGCCGTTCCACGGCATGCGGGGGTGGTCCCAGCAGACGTAGGCCAGGTGTTCGCCGTCGGGCGACAGGGCGGGGAAGGCGTAGAAGTCGCTCCCGCCGACGAGCTCGCGCGTCTCGGCCCCGCCGTCCAGCGGGATGGAGACGATCGAGCGGCTCACCCGTCCTTCGGCGTCGTGCCGCTCGCGCACGCACAGGATCCGCCCTTCGTGGACGGTCATCTCGGCGTAGCGCAGGCCGCACTCGTGCTCGGGTTCCGGCGTGAGGGGCTCGGGCTCGGAGCCGGGGGACAGAAGGTAGAGGCGCTGGTCGGCGAAGTTGGCGAACACCAGCCCCCCGCCGGGGACCAGGGCGTACGGCCGCCCGCCGTACTCGTGGACGCGGGTCCTGGCGTTCCACGGAGCCGCCAGGAGCTGCGTGCGTGTGCCGTCGGCCTCCTGCCGCACGATCGTGGTGCGGCCGCCCTCAAGGGGGCGGTCCTCGGTCCACCACATCTGGGTTCCCGACACCGTCGGGAACCCCAGGCGCAGCCCCGACCGGGCGACACCCGTGGTCGAGATGGGAGAGGGCCAGGTGGCATACGGCCGGACGACCTGCTCGGGGGACATGGCGCCATCCTGCCCGATAACCCGTCCCGTGTCGCCGGTATGGTCCTCATCCCTCGCGGCGTGCGGAAATTCGTTTCCCATGCTCACCTGATGCAGCCTCCCAAACAGTGATGATCAGCTTGTCCCGGACTCCGTCAGTCGACCGCGGAGACGCCGGGGGTCGTTCCGGACACCACGATCGCCCCGGGGGGTTCGACCGGAGCGGCCGTGGTCCTGCGGCTTCGGCGGCTGCGTCTCTCCAGCCAGGTGGCGACGGCGCCGACGGCCAGGTTGATGATGATGTAGACGATCGCGATGACGATCACGGAGGGGATGAGGTTGTTGAAGTTGGACGGCAGCACACGCGCCCCCGCGTTCAACAGGTCCTCGAAGGAGACGATGAACCCCAGCGCGGTGTCCTTCAGGAGCACCACGAGCTGAGAGACGATCGCCGGCATCATGGCCGTGACCGCCTGCGGCAGCAGGATCATCCGCATGACCTGGCCCTTGCGCAGGCCGACGGCGTAGGCCGCCTCCGACTGGCCGCGCGGCACGGCCTGGATGCCCGCCCGCACGATCTCCGCCAGCACCGACCCGTTGTACAGGACCAGGCCGACGACCACGGCGGCGAACGGGGTCACGGTGAGCCCGAAGACCGCGCTCCCGCCGTACATCACCGCGAAGATCATGATGAGCAGCGGGATCGCCCTGAAGAACTCCACCACCACACCCGCGGGGACGCGGATCACGGCGTGGTCGGACAGCCGTCCGATGCCCAGGACGAACCCGAACGGCACCGCGATCAGTGAGGCGACCAGTGCCGCGCTCAGGGTGTTCAGCAGGCCGGGCACGATCAGGTTGAGCCACACGTCGCCCCGCAGGAACGGCGTCCACAGGGCCGGGTCGAGCTGGTTCTTCTCACCCAGCTTGGCCACCATCAGGTAGGCGGCCAGCAGCGCCGCCACGACGACCAGCACCGTGAGCACGGTGTTGCGCGTCCGGGCGCGTGGCCCGGGGGCGTCGTAGAGGACGTCGGCCGAGCGCGCGTTCACCGGACCACCGCCAGCCGCCTGGACAGCCAGGTGAACAGCAGCCCGGTCGGCAGGGTCAGGACCAGGAAGCCGAGGGCGAACCCGAAGAAGATCGGGACGACCGAGTCACCGTGTGCCTCGAAGAGGGTCTTCATCGTCAGCGAGGCCTCGGTCACGCCGATGGCCGCGGCGATCGTGGTGTTCTTGGTCAGCGCGATCAGGATGCTGCCCAGCGGGGCGACCACCGCGCGCAGCGCCTGGGGCAGCACGATCAGCCTGAGGTTCTGGGAGAAGGTCAGGCCGATGGCGCGGGCCGCCTCGGCCTGGCCGACCGGCACGGTGTTGATCCCGGACCTGATCGCCTCGCAGACGAACGCGGCCGTGTAGGCGGACAGCCCGATGATCGACAGCCAGAGGTAGTTCGTGGACAGGCTCGTGGAGAAGGAGATGTCCAGCACCAGGCCCAGGCCGAGCCCGCAGAAGACGATCACCAGGGTCAGCGGCGTGTTCCGCAGGGTGTTGACGTAGACCGTGCCGATGCCGCGCAGCACGGGCAGCGGGCTGACCCGCATCGCGGCCAGGATCGTCCCGAGGACCAGGGCCGCGGCCCCGCTGGAGAGCGTGAGCCGTATCGTCAGCCAGAAGGCGCTCAGGATGGCCGGGAATTCGTCGAGGAGTGCCTGCACTCGTTCCCTCCAGGGAACCCGGGCCGGGACGCGCCCCGGCCCGGGGACGGGTCAGTAGCGCTCGATGGTCGGCGGCGTGGTGAAGAACTTACCGAACTCACCGAAGTTGGCGTCCACGGCCTTCTTCCAGCTTCCGTCGGCGAACATCTTCTCCAGAGCCTTGTTGATCTTCTCGCGGGTGTCCTTGTCCTCCAGCTTCAGGCCGATGCCGTACTTCTCCTCGGAGAAGGGCTTGCCGACGAGGCGGAACTTGCCCGGCGACCGGGCGGCGAACCCGGCCAGGATCGTCGCGTCGGTGGAGATCGCGTCCACCTGCTTGTTCTCCAGCAGCGGCAGGCAGGCGCCGTAGCCCTGCTGCTCGGTGAGGTACTGGCTCTTCCACGCCTCGCCGAACTTGTCGACCAGGCGCTTGGGCGAGGAGGAACCCTGGGCGCCGCACACCTTCTTGTTCCTCAGGTCCTCCTCACCGTTGATCGTCGTGTCGTCGGCGCGGGTCAGGATGTCCTGCCCGGTGACGAGGTACGGCCCGGCGAAGGAGATCTTCTTCTTGCGGTCGTCGGTGATCGAGTAGGTCGCGGCGACGATGTTGACCTGGCCCTGCTGGATGAACGGCTCCCGGTTGGCCGAGATGGCCTCCTTGAACTCGATCTGGTCGTCCCGGTAGCCGAGCTGCTTGGCGACGTATCTCGCCACGTCCACGTCGAAGCCCTTGAACGAGCCGTCCGGCTGTTTCTGGCCGAGCCCGGGCTGGTCGAACTTGATGCCCACGACGAACTTGCCGCCGCCGCTGCCGCCACCGCACGCGGTGAGTCCGGCCACCATGGCGGCCACCGCGACCAACACGGTTCCGGCACGCTGTACACGCATCCTGCTACCTCGTCTTCCCTTGAGAGATACCGGCGGCCCTAGTGCGTAAGGATCTTGGAGAGGAAGTCCCTGGCCCTGTCGGTCCTGGCGGAGGTGAAGAACTCCTCGGGAGTGCTCTCCTCGACGATGCGGCCCTCGGCCATGAACACCACCCGGTCGGCCGCGCGGCGGGCGAACCCCATCTCGTGGGTGACGACCATCATCGTCATGCCGTCGGCGGCCAGGCCGATCATGACGTCGAGGACCTCCTGGACCATCTCCGGGTCCAGCGCCGAGGTCGGCTCGTCGAACAGGATCATCTTGGGGTTCATGGCCAGGGCGCGGGCGATGGCCACGCGCTGCTGCTGGCCGCCGGAGAGCTGGGCGGGGTACTTCGCCGCCTGGGCGCCGATGCCGACCCGCTCCAGCAGCTCCATGCCCAGCGCGCGGGCCTCGGCCTTGCCCAGGCGGCGCACCTTGACCGGGCCGAGGGTGACGTTCTCCAGGATCGTCTTGTGCGCGAACAGGTTGAAGGACTGGAACACCATGCCGACCTCGGCCCTGAGCATGGCCAGCGCCCTGCCCTCCGCGGGGAGCGGGCGCCCGTCGAAGGTGACCGTGCCGTCGTCGACGGTCTCCAGCCTGTTGATCGTCCGGCACAGGGTCGACTTCCCGCCTCCCGAGGGGCCGATGACCACGACGACCTCCCCCCTGGAGATCGTCAGGTCGATGTCACGCAGGACGTGCAGGTTGCCGAAATGCTTGTTCACGTTCGTGAGGACGACCAGAGGAGTCGCTTCCCCGTTCTCCGTCATGAAACACAACGTAAATCCGTGATCGGCACCTCGGGCTAACCCTGAGGTACCGATCAGATCACATCCCCCTTACTCCGGGTAAAGGTTTGTTGTTTTCTGTCATATCTCGATGAGATCCACAGGCATAAAGGGCCGTTCGAGTGGTTCGGCGGGATCCTGCCCGGTGATCCCCGGCGCGGTGCCCATGGGGAGGCGGGGCGGCTCGGGCCGTACCTTGGGGTCGGCGGAGCGCCTACCCTTGTCTTGAGATGACTGCCACCGTGGAGAGCGCCCGCACGTACGAGGTTCGTACCTACGGGTGCCAGATGAACGTGCACGACTCCGAGCGCCTTTCCGGCCTTCTTGAGGACGCGGGCTACGTCCCCGTGCCCGAGGGGCAGGTCGCCGACGTGGTCGTGTTCAACACCTGCGCCGTGCGAGAGAACGCCGACAACCGGCTCTACGGCAACCTCGGGCACCTGCGCCCCTCGAAGGTCGGCAACCCCGGCATGCAGATCGCCGTCGGTGGCTGCCTGGCGCAGAAGGACCAGGGGGAGATCGTCCGCAGGGCGCCCTGGGTCGACGTGGTCTTCGGCACGCACAACATCGGCTCGCTGCCGGTGCTGCTTGAGCGGGCGCGCGTCCAGCAGGAGGCGCAGGTCGAGATCAAGGAGTCGCTGGAGACCTTCCCGAGCACGCTGCCGACCAAGCGCGAGTCGGCCTACGCCGCCTGGGTCTCGATCTCCGTCGGGTGCAACAACACCTGCACCTTCTGCATCGTGCCCTCGCTGCGCGGCAAGGAGAAGGACCGCCGTCCCGGCGACGTCCTCAGCGAGGTGCGGACCCTCGTCGGCCAGGGGGTGCTGGAGATCACCCTGCTCGGTCAGAACGTCAACACCTACGGCGTCGAGTTCGGCGACAAGCTGGCCTTCGGCAAGCTCTTGAGGGCCTGTGGCGACGTCGAGGGCCTGGAGCGGGTCCGTTTCACCAGCCCGCACCCGGCCGCGTTCACCGACGACGTCATCGCGGCCATGGCCGAGACGCCCAACGTGATGCACCAGCTCCACATGCCCCTGCAGTCCGGCTCCGACCGGGTCCTGAAGGCCATGCGCCGCTCCTACCGGGCCGAGCGCTACCTGGGCATCATCGAGCGGGTCCGCGCCGCCATGCCCGACGCGGCCATCTCCACCGACATCATCGTCGGCTTCCCCGGCGAGACCGAGGAGGACTTCCAGGAGACCCTGGAGGTCGTGCGCCGTTCCCGCTTCGCCAACGCCTTCACCTTCCAGTACTCCATCCGTCCGGGCACGCCCGCGGCGACCATGGACGGGCAGGTGCCCAAGGAGGTCGTGCAGGAGCGCTACGAGCGTCTCGTGGCCCTGCAGAACGAGATCTCCTGGGAGGAGAACCGCAAGCAGGTCGGCCGGACGCTGGAGGTGCTGGTCGCCGAGGGCGAGGGCCGCAAGGACGAGGCGACCAACCGCCTGTCCGGCCGCGCCCCCGACAACCGCCTGGTCCACTTCACCCCGGGGGACGAGACGCCCAGGCCCGGTGACATGGTCCGCGTCGAGGTCACCTACGCCGCGCCGCACCACCTGGTGGCCGACGGGCCCGCTCTCGAACTGCGCCGTACCCGCGCGGGGGACGCCTGGCAGGCCAGGCAGGGCGCTGCGGCGACCGGTGGCTCCGGCGTCATGCTCGGCATGCCGTCGATCGGCCGTCCCGCCGCCCCCATGGTCCAGGACTCCGGCTGCTCCGTCCGTTCCTGAACGCCGTTCAGCGGCCCTCAAGGCCGTCGAGCACGGCGTCGCAGTAGGCGCGGCGGATGCCGTCCAGCATGTCGCAGAAGCTCTGCCGCCTGGGCTTCCTCGCGGGGGCCTCGGGCCGTCTGATCGGTTTCTTGACCTTCGGGTGCCGCGGGAGCTGACGCGGAGCCGGGTGCGTACGACCCCACACGGTGCGCCCCTGCGGATGCGCGGGCGGCCGCAGGTGCGGACGCGCGGGCAGGTGCGCGGGCAGGCGCTCCGCCCGGTGTCCCGTCTTACGGGCCACCGGCGGCACGAGCACGGCCGCGGGCCCAGGGGGAAGCGGCGGAGGGTACGGCGCGGCCACCGGCGTCCGCGTGACGACCCGGGTGAGGCCGGGGTCCGGCCCGGGGACGGGAGGCTCGGGCGAGCCGGTGACGATCGCGACGCTGATCCCCGCCACCCCGGCGGCCACGACCACGCTCGCCAGGGCGTACGGCCACGCGTACGGCGCCCTCCCGGAGTATGACAAGCCGCACTTCCTTCCTGAGGGCCGAAGAGCCCGGGAACCCTGAGGGCCGCAGGAGCCCGGAGCGTTCGGGGGCGTCGGAGACTGGGGGACGTTTCGTGTTCCGTCCAGTTTGGCGCGCCACCCAGAGGTCCTGTGCGTGTTTTCCCTGGAGAACAGGTATTTCCGGCTCTTTCCCCGGACAGGCTTCCCGATGGGCGTGGAAACCCGGCGCGGGCGAAACGGCAAATATGGATCGATCCATTTTGCGCGCCCTATACAAGGCAACAGCGTGAAAAATCGGGAAAATGTGAGAACCGCAGTGTTGTCTCCGAGACCGGAGGAGTGCGGGACGGTCAAAGCGCTCCGTTACTCTGACGAGGTGCTTGTCGCCGCGGCGGTCTGCCCGCATCCTCCGTTGCTGTTCCCCGAGCTGGCCGGTGAGGCCGCCCCCGAGCTCGACGGGCTGAGGGACGCCTGCGCGGTCGCGGTCGGCGGCCTGCGCGAGGCCGGGCCCGAGGCGGTCCTGGTGGTCGGCGGCGCGACCCGCGCCGGGGCGTACGGCCCGCACGCCGCGGGAAGCCTGGCCCCCTGGGGGGCCGACGTCCTGGTCGGCGCCGGGCAGCCCGTGCTGCCGCTCTCCCTGACGGCGGGCCGGTGGCTGCTCGACCGGGAGGGGATGGCCGCGACCGCCTTCCACGCCGTGCCGTTCGACGCCTCCGAGGAGGAGTGCGCACGGCTGGGGGCGCGGCTGGCCGAGGAGCACGACAGGGTCGCGCTGCTGGTCATGGCCGACGGCTCCGCCCGGCTGACCGAGAAGTCACCGGGATATCTGGACCCGCGGGCGCTGCCGTACGACGCGGAGATCGTCGAGGCGCTGGGGCGGGGCGAGGTGCCGGAGCTCGACCGGGGACAGGCCGAGGAGCTGTGGGTCCAGGGCAGGGCCGCGCTACGGGTCCTGGCGGGGGCGGGCGGTCGCCTCGACGGGAGGGTCCTGTACGCCGACGCCCCCTACGGGGTCGGCTACTTCGTCGCCGCCCTCGCGTCCAGGGCCTCCACGGCCCCCTGAGGGGTCGTCAGCCCACGACGCGGTGGGGCACGGCGATTCGTTCCAGGTCGTGTGCCAGGACGACGTCGCCGCCGAAGTGGCGCCGGGCCTCGTCGAGGAAGCGGGGCTCGTCGCCGGCTCCGTAGCGTTCCGACAGGTGCGTCAGGACGAGACGGCGCACCCCGGACTCGGCGGCGACCAGGCCGGCCTGCTCCGCGGTCAGATGGCCGTAACGGGAGGCGAGCGCGGCCTCCCCGGAGAGGAACGTGGACTCGACCACCAGCAGGTCGACCCCCTCCGCGAGGGCGAACACCCCGTCGCACAGCCGGGTGTCCATCACGAAGGCGGCGCTCTGACCGGGGCGTGGCCTTGAGCACTCCGCGAGCCCGACCGTCGTGCCGTCGGGGGCGACGACCGTGCCCGTGCGCTGCAACTCCCCGATCGCGGGGCCGTGAAGACCTCGCGCGGCCAGCAGTTCGGGAACCATCCGGTGGCCGTCCGGCTCGTCGAGACGGTAGCCGTAGGAGTCCACGGGATGGGACAGCGGGCGGGCGGTGAGGGTCACCGGCCCCGCGTCGAGGCGCGTCTCCTCCCCGGAGACGGGGTGTTCGGCGATGACCGAGGTGTCGGCGAAGGCGGTGGCGTGACGCAGGCGCCGCCAGTAGACCTCCCCGCTCGCGGGGAAGACCGCCGAGACCCGGTGGGCGACCCCGTCCCTGGCGATGCGCTGGACGATGCCGGGGACCCCCAGGCAGTGGTCACCGTGGAAGTGCGTGACGCAGATCCAGGTGACGTCGTGCGAGCCGACTCCCGCGTACAGCATCTGACGCTGGGTGCCCTCCCCGGGGTCGAACAGGAAGCCCTGGCCGTCCCAGCGCAGGAGGTAGCCGTTGTGGTTGCGGTGCCGGGTGGGAACCGCGCTTGAGGTGCCGAGGACGACGAGTTCGCGATGGGACACGAGCCGATGCTAGGGCCTGTTGATCGCGATCATCGGTGGGGAATACGGCTCCATGCGGCGCTCTTTCATGAAGAATGCCGTTACCTGCCGCGGTCGGCGGGGATCGGGGACGCACTCACAAGGGGGACACATGGCGGCAACCGTGGCGTTCGGGACGGTCCAGACGCCCCTGGGGGAGATGCTCGCCGCCGTCACCGAGGACGGGGTCGCCGGGGTCGGCTGGACCCACCGTAGCGGGAACCTCAGGGCACGCATGCTGGCGGGCCTCGGCCTGGCCGAGGCCGACGACCGGGACAGGACGGCCGCGGTGCTCGGCGAGCTCGCCGAGTACTACGCGGGCAGACTGCGGACCTTCCGCGTCCCCGTCGACTGGCGGCTGACCTCGCCCGTCCAGCGCAGGGTGCTCGGCACGCTGTACGAGACGGTCGGCTACGGCAGGGCCGTGACGTACGGCGAGCTGGCCACGCGCAGTGGCACGGGTGTCCCGGCGAGGGCCATCGGGTCGATCATGGGGGCCAACCCCATCCCGATCATCGTCCCCTGTCACCGGGTGGTCGCGGGAAACGGGCTCGGCGGGTTCAGCGGGGGAGAGGGCGTGGAGTCCAAGCGCTGGCTGCTCACCCTTGAGGGCTATCTGCAGCCGACCCTCGACTGGGACTGAAAGGCCCTCTCACCTCCGCGCCCACCGAGCCTGGAACCCGTCAGACGGCGGGCGGGTCGACCCTGCCCTCGTCGGAGCGGCCCTGACCCGGGTACCCCGGGGAGGCGTCCTGCCCGGGAGGCCGTGGTGTGCCGTCCGGTTCGTCGATTCTGTCGGCCATCTCCTTCGCCTTGGCGGCCGCGGTGTCGATGTGCCGGTCGTACTTGCCGCCCGTCTTCTCCTTGGCCATCCGCGCCGCCTGATCCACGCCCTGCTTGGCGAGTTCCTCGGCCTTGGCGCTGTGGTCGCCGAGCATGCTCTTGACCTTGTCGAAGATCGACATGGGTGAATCCCCCGATCCGATGTGACGAATCATCGTCATCCCATGCATACCCAGGGAGTTGACACACTTATCACCGTGCGCCAGCTACCAGTCATCGCCGTCGTGGGTCCCACCGCCGCGGGCAAGTCCGACCTCGCCGTCGACCTCGCCCTCGAACTGGGAGGTGAGGTGATCAACACCGACTCCATGCAGTTCTACCGGGGAATGGACATCGGGACGGCCAAGCTGACCCTCGGGGAACGGCGCGGGGTCCCGCACCACCTGCTCGACATCTGGGAGGTGACCAGGACCGCGAGCGTCGCGGAGTACCAGTCGCTGGCCAGGCCGCTGATCGACGACATGCTTGCCAGGGGGGTCGTGCCCATCCTGGCCGGGGGGTCGGGGCTCTACGTGCGGGCCGCGCTCGACGACCTGGAGTTCCCCGGCACCGATCCCGGCATCCGCGCCAGGCTGGAGGCCGAGCTCGAACGCGTGGGAACCGCTCCCCTGTACGAACGGCTCCGCGAGCTCGACCCGAAGGCCGCCGGGGCGATCCTGCCGGGAAACGGCCGCAGGATCGTCCGCGCGCTGGAGGTCATCGAACTGTCCGGGAGGCCGTTCTCGGCCACCATGCCCTCCTACGACGCGATCTACCACAGCGTCCAGCTGGGGGTCGAGGTGCCCAGGGAGGTCCTCGACGAGCGGGTCGCCGTACGGGTCGAGCGGATGTGGGAGGCCGGGCTGGTGGAGGAGGTCGGACGGCTGGCCGCGCACGGCCTCGCCGAGGGCCGTACGGCCAGCCGGGCGCTCGGCTACGCCCAGGTTCTGCGCTTCCTGGACGGCGAGTGGACCGAGGAGCAGGCGAAACAGGAGACGATCCGGGCCACCCGCAGGTTCGTCCGCCGTCAGGAGTCGTGGTTCCGGCGCGACCCACGGGTGCTCTGGCTGCCCCAGCAGGAGCCCGATCTGCTGGGCAGGGCGCTCGCGCTGATACCCCGGTAGGGCGCCGATAGAGTTGGAACATGCGATTCGTCAAGGGCCACGGCACAGAGAACGACTTCGTGATCATCCCCGACCTCGACGGCGAGCTGGAGCTCTCCGCGGCGTTCGTCGCCGCGGTGTGCGACCGGCGCGCGGGGATCGGGGCGGACGGAGTGCTGCACGTGATGCCCACCAAGCTCAGCCCAGAGGTCGCCGACCAGGCGGGCCGGGCCGAGTGGTTCATGGACTACCGCAACGCCGACGGCAGCGTCGCGCAGATGTGCGGCAACGGTGTGCGGGTCTTCGCCCGCTACCTGGTCGACTCGTGCCTGGCGGACGCCGGCGAGTTCGGGGTCGCCACCAGGGGAGGCGTCAAGCGCGTACGGCTGGCCGAGACCGGCGACGTGACCGTGGAGATGGGGCGGCCGAAGACGTTCGGCGAGAGTGCGACGACCGTCTCGGGAAAGCGCTACGAGGGGCTCCACGTCGACATGGGCAACCCCCACCTGGCATGTGTCATCGGCGACCCGGTCGCCCAGCTCGACCTGTCCCGTCAGCCCGGCTTCGACCCCGCCGTGTTCCCCGAGGGGGTGAACATCGAGCTGCTCAACCCGGTCGGGGAGCGCCGCGTGGTGATGCGGGTCTTCGAGCGGGGCTCCGGCGAGACGCGTTCCTGCGGGACCGGCGCCGTCGCCTCGGCCGTCGCCGCGGCCCGGCTGGCAGGGGAGAACACGGGCACCTGGGCGGTCGAGGTGCTCGGCGGCACGGTGACCGTCACCCTCGAGGAGGACACCAGCTACCTGGCCGGGCCCGCCGTGATGGTCGCCTCGGGGGAGCTGAACCTGTGAGCTCGCGGGAGCGCTCTCACGGCCCGGCACGGCGAACTCCACCGAACCGGGTGAATCACATGGCCAATCGGGATGGCGCAGTCGTTTGGGGCATGGTCGCCGACCTGGCAGACTGACGTCCCATGGACGTGGACATCTGGGCCTGGGTGGGCGACACCCAGCGGCAACTGCACGAAGCCGGGAACACCGGCCTGGCCATGGCGATCGGCGACGTGCCCGCGCAGGCGCTGGAGGGCCGGTACGCGCAGCTCGACGTGCTCGCGCCGGCCATCGCACAGCAGGCGCAGAACCTGGGGCTGCCCTGGCTGGAGTTCTACGCCCGCTACTGGCACCTGATCGGCCGCGTCGGCGACCGCGCCCAGGGGGCCGTCGCCCTCGCCGACGCCGAGACGCTGGTCGAACTCGCCCAGCGGGAGGACATCCGTGACTGCCCCGGAGCGCCCGGGGCCGTGACGGCGCTGGCCCTCACCCAGGCGAACACCGACGGTCCCGGCTACGCCGACGAGCGGCTGGCCGCCCTCGGCGCCCTCGGGGTCGAGCCGGACTCGCTGGCCTTCTCCTCCGTCGCGGAGCAGTACGTCTCGGCTCTGCTGGACGCGGGCCGCGCCGAGGAGGCGGTCACCTACGCCGAGTCCGCGGTCGGCAGGCTCGGCGCCGCCGACAGGCAGGCGAGCTGGGAGCTCGGTGCCGCCTCCGCCCGCGCCCTGCTGGCCGCGGGGCGCGCCCAGGACGCGCTCACCGCGCTCGACGCGGCGACCGGGTTCAAGCCCGACGACCCCGTGGCCAAGGAGCACCGCGAGGGCGTGCTGCGCTCGCTCGTGCTCGCCGTGCTCGGCAAGCCGCAGGAGTCCGTCGACGCGCTGCCCGACCTGGACGTGGTCGGCGACCACCCGCGGGTCTGGGCCGAGTGGGCGCGGGCCATCCGTGAGCTCGCCGGATTCGCGAAGATCACCAACACCTGGCAGCTCGGCCGGGTGCTCAAGCAGTGGATCGACTACTTCGCCATGATGGGCGGCTACCGCACGCGGGTCGAGCTGGCGCTGGTCGCCGGGGACCTGGCGGTGAGCAGGCAGAGCGTCTGGCAGGCCAGGCAGCTGGCCGACATCGCCGAGTCCGCGGTGGGCGAGCTGAAGTCCGCCGGGGACGCCGCCGGGAGCATCGCCGAGCGGATCGCCGCGCTGCGCACCGCCGCGGACGCGGTCGTCGAGCCGGAGGCGCCGGGTCCCGAGGCTGAGCTGGTCGAGTACTTCGACGCGGCCGACGGCTTCAACGCCGACCCCGAGCGCTGGGTCGGCTGGCTGGCCCCGCTCTCCGGCCGTGACCTGCCCGCCACCCGCAGGCACACCACCACGCTGGGCTTCCTCGGTTACCCGGCCAGGGGCGCCGACATCTACTGGACCATGCTGGTCGAGTCGGGCGACATCGAGACCGCCGACCAGCAGGACGTCTCCTACCTCACCGGTCTGCTGATCGAGGCCCGTCAGGACGAGCGCCTCGAACAGATGGCGCAGCGGCTTCCCGAGGCTCAGCGTCACCTGTCCCTGGGCCGTCTGCACCGCGCGCGGGAGCGCTGGGAACAGGCCGCCGCCGAGGGCGAGGCCGCCGTCGCCGCGGGCGCGGGCATGGAGGCGAGCCGTCTGTGGGCCGCCGCCGTGCAGCAGAGCGGCGACAACGCCAAGGGCGCCGCGATCCTGCGTGACGCGCTCGACTCGGAGGAGATCGAGCCGGAGGACATCTGGCGGATGATCACCATGGCCACGGCCGCCGAGGACTGGGAGACCGTCCGCGCGGGCACCACCAAGCTCGGCATGCCGCTGCAGTCGACGGAGGGGCCGATCGAGGAGGAGATGGGCCTGGTGCGCATCGTCCTGCCCGCTCCCGACGGCAGCCAGCGTGTGGTCATCAGCCTGCGCACCGGCCCCGCCACGGCCAGGCTGGCCATCCCGCAGCCGACCGGCATGGACTACAACGCCGGTGACCTGGTTGTCTTCGACCCGCAGCTGCTGGAGCCGATCCCGGAGAGCCAGGAGGAGCAGGAGGGCTTCATCCCGCCGTTCGCCGCGGTCAGCATGCTCCGCCCGGGTGGGTACACCAGCTGGTTCTTCGACGGCGCCGCTCCGAGCGAGGCCGACTGGACCGAGTTCAACGAGGTCATGGCCGAGCGCGGCTGGCCGATGTGGGTCTACAGCGACGACAGCTACACGGTCGCGCACCCGACCTCCGGCGAGCGGCTGCCCGGCGTCTTCGGCTGGATCGCGATCCCGCCGGACGTCACGCCGGTCGAGCTCGACGCGGTGCTCGACGACGCCACCGAGCGCTGGGTGCATCCGCTGGCCTGGCTCGACCTCGCCAAGGCCGTCGACGTCGAGGTCGAGCGGCACGAGCGCATCGTCAAGGAGTACGGCCTGTAGCCGTGCCCGTATCCGTGCCCGCCCGGAGCCATCTCCTCCGGGCGGGCACGTACTCCCTGCCCGTGGGTCGCGAGGCCGTGGCGGCGGGTTCCGCGTGGCGAGTGCGGTGATCCCGGTGAATTCTCGTAACGTGAGGTAATCGTCTCACCTGAGTTAAGCATCCAGTTTCATGGAACATGCGCGCTCGTTACGTGGACATGTCACAGTTCCTGTACTCAGGTGAGTGGATGGAGGCATCTTGCAGGACATCGACCGGCTCGGCGCGGTGATCCGGGACGAGCGCCCGTGGGGTGCTTTCGAACGGTACACACTCAACGAGACGTCCACGGTGAAGATCATCGAAGTGGCGCCGGGGCAGCGGCTCAGCCTGCAGCGGCACGAGCACCGTGACGAGCTCTGGGTCGCCCTCGACCCCGGCGCGGTGTTCGAGATCGACGGTGAGCGGATCGAGCCCGCCGTCGGCGACCGGGTGCTCATCAGGGCGGGGCAGACCCACCGGCTCAGCTCGTCGGGCAAGGCGACCCGGATCCTGGAGATCGCCTTCGGATACTTCGACGAGGACGACATCGAGCGGCTTGAGGACTCCTACGGTCGCGTCTGAGGGGTTACTTACCATCGCGTCCTGAAACAGGTAATGAGGGTTACGGCGTGTGACCTTATGATTGATGACGGTGGATGCGGGTAGTTGGCCGCTTCGTCATCGCTGAAGTCGTAATTCGTCATAAGGGGTGCCATGCTGCGGTCGGCGCTTGGTCGGGGAGCGGTCGCCGCGGCGGTCGCGTTCACTCTGGCGGGATGCGGTCTCACCGGGCAGGCGGGCGGGGGGTCGTCGGCCGTCCAGGGGAAGTCCGCCGCCGAGGCCCTCGGCGAGCTGGACAGGCTGCAGGTCAAGGGGCGTGCCCCGATGACCGGTTTCGACCGCGGGGAGTTCGGCCCCGCCTGGTCCGACGTCGACCACAACGGCTGTGACACCCGCAACGACATCCTCAAGCGCGACCTGAAGGACGAGACCTTCAAGTCGGGCACTCACGACTGCATCGTGCTGACCGGGGTCCTCGACGACCCCTACAGCGGCAAGACCATCAGGTTCGAGCGCGGCCAGAAGACCAGTTCCGCGGTGCAGATCGACCATGTGGTCGCGCTGGCCGACGCCTGGCAGAAGGGCGCGCAGCAGTGGCCGGAGGGCAAGCGCAAGGAACTGGCCAACGACCCGCTGAACCTGCTGGCCGTCGACGGGCCGCTGAACAGTCAGAAGGGCGCCGGTGACGCGGCCACCTGGCTCCCGCCGCGCGGCGCCTACCGGTGCACCTATGTCTCACGCCAGATCCAGGTGAAGGCCAAGTACGGTCTGTGGGTGACGTCCGCGGAGAAGGACGCCATGCGGAAGATCCTCAACTCCTGCTGACGGGCTGCCCACGGTCGCATCCGGTCACGTCGCTCGCTCGTGATGTGACGGTAATAGGATCCGCCTTTGACAAATGGATATAAGGCGGACGTAAAGGATGGGCGATGGGCACTAAGGGACCGGTCGGCAAACGGAGGTCGCTGCGGATCTACCTGATCGCGGTGCCCCTGCTGGTGGTGTGCGCGGTGATCCTCAGCGGCTGCTCACGGGTGAGCACCCAGCCCGACGAGATGGTCCTGCACTACGCCGGCGGCCTCTTCGAGCCGATCAAGTTCGAGCGTTGTATCAACCCATCGAGCGGCGCGACGCTGCTCGGCCCCGGCGACACCCCCTACTCCTACCCGTTCGGGCAGCGGACCTTCGACTTCTCCGAGGCCAAGGACGCCGAGTCCAAGCCGTTGTCCGTCGTGTCCAAGGACAACGTCGAGATGACGGTGTCCGGGGTCGCGACGTTCACGCTCAACACCGAGTGCAAGACGCTGCAGCGCTTCCACGAGAAGATCGGGCTGAAGTTCCGCGCCTACTACGAGGACGGCCAGTCCGAGGGCTGGGGGCGGATGCTCAACCTGTACATGCGGGTGCCGCTCGACCGTGCGATGGACGCCGCCTCCCAGGAGTTCGAGTGGCGGGGGCTGTTCAACGACCCGAAGGTGAAGCAGGCCTGGGAGGCCCGGGTCGGTGTGCTGGCCAGGCAGTTCATCGAGGAGACGGGCGGCGCCGACTACTTCTGCAACCCCAACTACACCGGCAGCGGCCAGTGCGGTGACATCTCCCTGACCATCCAGAAGCCCGAGCCGCCCGAGGCGCTGGTGAACGCCCTGGCCGACGAGCAGGCCGCCAAGACCGAGAACATCGCCCAGGCGCAGCGCAACGCGAAGGTCCGCACCGAGATGGAGTCCATCAAGGACCTCGTCAAGGTCCTGGGGCCGCAGGGCGCCGTGCTCTGGCAGGCCATCCAGAAGGGCCAGGTCTCGGTGGTCCCGGTTCCCCAGGGCAGCAACCTCAACATCACCCCGCCCGCCCGGTAACCGGCGGGGTCACGCGCCCAGCGCGGTGCCGAAGTCGCGGGCGATCCCCCGCATGCCCTCCGCGAGCTCCTCCCGGTCGAGCGCCTCGATCCGCCCGGCCGGGCCGGAGATCGACATCGCGGCGACCGTGCGCGAGCCGTCGCGCACCCCGACGGCGAGGCAGTGCACGCCGAGTTCCTCCTCGCCCAAGTCCATGGCGTAGCCCCGCTCACGCACCCGCCGCAGCTCCTCCAGCATGCCGGGCAGGTCGACGACCGTGTTGGCGGTGCGCCTGGGCATGCCGGTGCGCCCGACCAGCGCCGCCACCTCGTCGTCGGCGCGGTCGGCCATCAGGACCTTCCCCACCGCCGTGCTGTGCGGCAGCACCCGCCTGCCGACCTCGGCGAACATCCGCAGCCTCCGGGGAGAGGGCACCTGGGCGACGTAGACGACGAAGTCACCTTCGAGCACCGCCAGGTTGGCCGTCTCACCGGACAGTTCGACCATCCTCGTGAGGTACGGCTGCGCCAGCGTCGCGACCATGCGCTCGGCGACCCCGCCGAGCCGTACCAGGGCGCCGCCGAGCGCGTAGCGGCGGTCGGACTCCTGACGTACGTAACCGCGCGCCAGCAGGGTGCGCAGCAACCGGTGGATCGTCCCGTACGGCAGGCCGGTCCCGGCCGCGATCTCGGAGAGCCCGGCCTCCCCGCCCCGTTCGGCGAGCGCCTCAAGCACGTCGAGCGCCCGGTCGACCGACTGCACGGTGCCGCCCGGGGAGGCCGGGGCGGCGGCTCCGTGTCGTGCGTCGCTCATATCCGTTTTGTCCATGCGGTCCGTTCCTGTTCCTTGTTCCCGCGTTCACCACGCCCGGTCCAGTCCGCGCAGGGAGGCGTCAAGCACCTGGGCGACGTGCGCGACGGGGATCGGGTCCATGCCGCGGCGGCGGACGGCCGAGGTGATCTGCAGGGTGCAGCCGGGGTTGGCCGAGACCAGCAGGTCGGCGCCGGTGGCCAGCACCCGTTCCGCCTTGCGGTCGCCGAGGTCGCGCGCGGCCTCGGGCTGCAGGAGATTGTAGGTCCCCGCGGAGCCACAGCAGATGGACGATTCGGCGATCTCCACCAGCCTGAGCCCGGGCACGGCCGACAGCAGCGCCCTGGGCTGGGCACGGATTCCCTGGGCGTGCGCCAGATGACAGGCGTCGTGATAGGCCACGGTCAGCGGCAGCGGGTGCCGCCGGGTCACGGGGCCGAGCTCGGCGAGGTACTCCGACAGGTCCACGACCCTGACGGCCCCGGCCCGTTCCGGCCCGAGCAGGTCGCCGTACTCCTTCATGGTCGATCCGCAGCCCGCGGCGTTGACCACGACCGTGTCCACTCCCGCGCGCTCGAAGGCCGCCATCGTCCGATCCGCGAGCCGTCCGGCCTGTTCCTGCCGTCCCGAGTGCAGGGACAGGGCCCCGCAGCAGCCCTGCGCGGGCGGGATCACCACCTCGCAGCCCTCCATCGCCAGCACCCTGGCGGTGGCCGCGTTGACCTGGGGGAAGAAGGCGCCCTGGACACAACCGGTGAGCATGCCGACCGTGGCCCTGCGCGGCCCGACCGGCCTGACCCTGTGCGGCAGCCGTACCCGGGCGGGGACCGGGGGCGCCAGCTCGGCCATCGCGGCCAGGGCCGGACTGATCCGCCCCAGCCTCGGGGCGAGCCTGCGGCGCACGCCCTCGGTGAGCCGTAGCGGCAGCCGCATCGCCCGCAGCCGCCGGGGATAGGGGAACAGCCGGAAGACCAGGGCACGCAGCGCCCGATCCTGGAGCGGCCTGCGGTGGACCCGTTCGACCTCGGCCCTGGTCTGTTCGATCAGCCGGTCGTACCTCACCCCGGACGGGCAGGCCGTCACGCACGCCATGCACCCCAGGCAGGCGTCGAAGTGCCCGGCCATCTCCGGGGTCAGGGGCGTGCCCTCCACGTGCTGGCCCATGAGGTGGATCCGGCCACGGGGGGAGTCCATCTCCTCGCCCCACAGCACGTAGGTCGGGCACGTCGGCAGGCAGAACCCGCAGTGCACGCAGTCGCCGATCAGCTCAGGGTCCATCTCAGATCCCTCCGACGAACCGGCCGGGGGACATCCTCCGGTCCGGGTCGAACCGCTCCTTGACCCGCCGCATCAACGGCAGCGCGCCGCTCGGCCCCCACCTGTCGATCCCCTCGTCCCGTCCGTACGGCGCGGCGAGGACGACCAGGTGGCCGCCGAGCACGCCGAGCCGGTCGCGTACGGCCGGGACGAACGCCGGGAGCGCCTCCGGCGGTGGGGCGGCCCACAGGACCCCCGAGGCGGCCGAGCCCCGGATCCGGACGGACGGCTCACACGCCGTGACCGCCCGCAGCGCGCGGCCGACCTCGGCGGGAGGCAGGCGCAGCTCGCACAGCGCCCCGCCGGGGTCACCGGGCAGGGTGTTCCACCAGCCGGGCGCGCCGTTCCCGGTCCACGCAGGACGTCCACGCGCCAGTTCCCGTACGGCCGTCGCCCGCTCCCCGGCCGCCGTCCCCTCGACGAGGGCCGTGACGAGCGGCCCGTCCCCGTCTCCCGGCCAGTCGACCTCGACGGCGCAGGGTTCGGCCTGCGAGGCGGTCAGGTCGGCCACGAGCCCGTCGAGGGCCGTGAACGGGTCCGGCTCCCGGCCGAGCCCGACGGTGATCCAGCGGCGCTCCGGCGGGGACGGATGGAGGCGGAAGACGGCCTCGGTGACGACCCCGAGCGTGCCGTAGGAGCCACACAGGAGCTTGCCGAGGTCGTAGCCCGCGACGTTCTTGACGACCCGGCCGCCGGAGGTCGCGGCCGTGCCGTCGGCCAAGACCACGGTGACGCCGATCAGCAGGTCGCGGGCGGTGCCGTACCTGAACCTTCGGGGGCCCGCGACGCCGGTGGCGAGCGTGCCGCCGACGGTTCCCGCGCCGAGCGGGTTGTCCAGGGCAAGTTCCTGGGCGATGCCGGGGAAGGAGGCCAGCGCGCCGAGGGGGAGGCCGGCGCAGACCCTGACGACCAGGTCGCCGGGGGAGTGCTCGACGGTCGTCTCACCGTCGAGGGTCAGACGGCCGGTGCGGAGCAGCAGGTCGCAACGCTCGGGAGGGTTCCCCCAGGCCAGCTTCGTGCCGTCCCCGGCGGGGACGACGGCGAGGTCGTGCCCGGCCGAGACCCGCATCAGCGCGGAGACCTCGGCGGTGGTCCTCGGCAGCGCGACCCAGCGGGGCATGACCCCGGCGACGGCGTCCCCGGGCTCTGCCGGCCGGACCGTCACGCCCGTTCCGCGCAGCGCCTCGAACGGGGCCGTCATCAGAACTGCTCCGCCTGGCCGGACTCGACCAGCGGGTGCGCGCCTTTGCGCACCCCGGGGACCTCGCCGCACAGCCGTGGGGTCGGGAAGATCTTTCCCGGGTTCGACAGGCCCGCCGGGTCGAAGGCACAACGCACCAGCTGCATGGTCGCGAGATCCTCGTCAGAGAACATTTTCGTCATATATCGGGACTTGTCGACGCCTACGCCGTGCTCCCCGGTGATCGAGCCGCCATGCTCGACGCAGAGGTCGAGAATCCTGCCGGAGACCAGCTCGGCACGCTCGGCCGCCCCGGGCTCACCGTCGTCGAACAGCACCAGCGGATGCAGGTTGCCGTCCCCGGCGTGGAAGACGTTGGCCACCCGGATGCCGTGCTCCAGGGAGATGCGGTCGATGGCAGCCAGCACCTCCGGCAGCGCGGTCCTGGGCACCACCCCGTCCTGCACGATGTAGGCCGGGCTGATCCGGCCGACCGCCGCGAAGGCCGACTTGCGGCCCTTCCAGACGGCCGCCCGCTCCGCCGGGTCCGCCGCCGTGCGCAGCTCGAAGGCACCGTTCTCCTCGCAGATCCGCCGCACCTCGGCGAACTGGTGCGCGACCTCGGGGGCGGGGCCGTCCAGCTCGACGATGAGCACGGCCCCGGCGCCCTCGGGGTAGGCGCAGGCGACCGCCGCCTCCGCGGCCTCGATCGCCAGGGCGTCCATCATCTCGATCGCCGCGGGCAGGATGCCGCCGCCGATGATCGCCGAGACCGCCCGGCCGCCCCCCTCGACGTCGTCGAAGGCCGCCAGCAGCGTCGTCACGGCCTGCGGGGCCCGTGTCAGCCGGACGGTGACCTTGGTGGTGACGCCCAGCGTGCCCTCCGAGCCGACGAAGGCACCCAGCAGGTCGTAGCCGGGATCGGTGTTCGACAGCTCGACGATGTCGCCGTCCGGGGTGACGACCTCCAGGGCGAGCACGTGGTTGACCGTGAAGCCGTACTTCAGGCAGTGGGCGCCGCCGGAGTTCTCCGCGACGTTGCCGCCGATGGAGCAGACCTGCTGGCTTGAGGGGTCGGGCGCGTAGTAGTAACCCAGGTCGCGGACCGCCTCGGTGATCGCCAGGTTGGTGACCCCGGGCTCGACGACGGCACGCCGGTTCGGCAGGTCGACCGACAGGATCCGCCGCATCCTGGAGGTGACGACGAGCACCCCGTCCGTCCTCGGCAACGCCCCGCCGGACAGGCCGGTCCCCGCGCCCCTGGCCACGAACGGCACGCCGTGGCGGACGCAGACCCGCACCACGGCCGCGACCTGCTCGGCGGTCTCCGGCAGCACGACGACGCCGGGACTCGCGCGATGGTGGGTCAGGCCGTCGCACTCGTAGGTGCGCAGCCGTACGGGATCGGTGATCACCGAGCCGGGGCCGAGGATCTCCAGGAACCGCCGGACCGGTTCGTCGAGGGTCTTCTCCGGCATCACGCCTCCCTTCCCCTGCGGGGCCCGCCGGTCCCGGGCCCCGCGGTCGCGGTCGCCTCAGGGCATGCGGGCGTAGGCGGGCAGCGTCAGGAACTCGGCGAAGTCGTCGTCGAGGGCGACCTCCTTGAACAGGGCGGTCGCCTGGGCGTAGCGCTCGGCGTCGTAGCCGGGCTGCGCGGCGATCCCGGCGAGCTCCTCCTCGATGATCCGCTCGACGAGTTCCCTTGTCACCTGGGCACCGGTGTCGGCGAGCCGGATGTCGTTGTGGATCCACTGCCAGACCTGGGAACGGGAGATCTCCGCGGTCGCCGCGTCCTCCATCAGGTTGTGGATGGCCACCGCGCCCTGGCCGCCCATCCAGGCCGCGAGGTAGCGCAGCGCCACGTCGACGTTGTTGCGCAACCCGGCCTCGGTGATCTCACCCGGGGTCTTGGAGACCGCGAGCAGGTCGGCGGCCGAGACCGAGACGTCCTCGCGCAGCCGGTCGAGCTGGTTGGGCCGCTCGCCGAGGACGGAGTCGAAGACCTCGCGGCAGACCGGGACCAGGTCGGGGTGGGCCACCCACGAGCCGTCGAACCCGTCGCCCGACTCACGGGTCTTGTCCGCGGTGACCTTCTCCAGCGCGACCTTGTTGACCTCGGGGTCACGGCGGGAGGGGATGAACGCGGCCATGCCGCCGATGGCGTGGGCGCCGCGCCGGTGGCAGGTGCGCACGAGCAGCTCGGTGTAGGCGCGCATGAAGGGGGCGGTCATGGTCACCGCGTTGCGCTCGGGCAGCAGGAACTCCCTGCCCCGGGTGCGGAACTTCTTGATCACGCTGAACAGGTAGTCCCAGCGGCCCGCGTTGAGCCCCGCGGAGTGCTCGCGCAGCTCGTAGAGGATCTCCTCCATCTCGAAGGCGGCCGGGTAGGTCTCGATCAGGACGGTCGCGCGGATCGTGCCCCGCGGGATGCCGAGCAGCTCCTGGGCCCTGACGAAGACGTCGTTCCAGAGGCGGGCCTCCTGGTGAGACTCCATCTTCGGCAGGTAGAAGTAGGGGCCCCTGCCCTTGTCGATCTGCCGCCGCGCCGAGTGGAAGAAGTACAGGCCGAAGTCGACCAGCGAGCCGGAGAACGGCTCACCGTCGAGGGTGAGGTGTTTCTCCTCCAGGTGCCAGCCACGCGGGCGGACCACGATCGTCGCGAGCTCCTCGTCGGGCCTGAGCGCGTAGTCCTTGCCGCCGGCGGAGAAGTCGATGGTCCTGTCGAGCGCGTCACGCAGGTTGAGCTGGCCGTTGACCGTGTTCTCCCAGGTGGGGGCGTTGGCGTCCTCGAAGTCCGCCAGCCAGACCTTGGCCCCCGAGTTCAGCGCGTTGATCGTCATCTTGCGGTCGACGGGGCCGGTGATCTCCACCCTGCGGTCCTCAAGGCCGGGAGCGGGCGGGGCGACCCGCCACTCGGACTCGCGCACGTGCCGCGTCTCCGGCAGGAAGTCGAGGGTGCCGCCCGCGGACAGCTCCGCCTGGCGCGCCTGGCGGGCGCCCAGCAGCTCAAGGCGCCTGGCGCCGAACTCTCGCTGGAGTGTGGCCGTGAAGGCCAGCGCCTCCGGCGTGAGGATCTCGTCGAACCGGTCCGCCGACGGGCCGTGGATCTCAACGCCGTCCATGAGCATCCTTTCCATAGGGTGGAAAAATACTTCTGAATTGTGGAATAGACGCTACTCGATGGTCACCCAGGGGGCAAAGACCGGGGTCCCCGGAGGGACTTGTCGGGGGCTTCCCCGATGGAGAGCGGGCCGTCCTCCCGGAAGAGTTGGACACGTCCCGAACAGGGGTGAACGAGGAAGGTCGGAGATGCTGTCCAAGAGGAAGAACCTGGTCGCCGCGGGGGCGCTCGCCGGGGCGGTCCTGCTGCTGTCCGGCTGCAGGCTGAACGTCGACTTCGGCGACCGGAAGCAGTCCGTCGCCACCTACACCGTCGGCGGCGGCGTCACCGCCCTTGAGACGTACGCGGAGGTGGGGGACATCGTGATCTCCGAGAGCGGGCAGCAGGAGGTCCGGGTGACCGAGACCCGCCACTGGGGCGGGGACGACAGGAACAGCCCGAAGACCGAGCACCCCGTCGCGGGCGGCACGCTCACCCTGCGCTACGACTGCCCGGGCTCCTCGAACTGCTCGGTCGACTACCGGATCGACATCCCCAAGGGGCTCGCCGTCACCCTGGAGTCGACCGCGGGTGACATCACGATGCGCTCACTGACCGGCGAGGTGAACGCGAGCGCGGGCGCCGGCGACATCGAGGGCAACGACCTGGGAGGAAAGAGCCTCGTCGCGACCACCGGGGCGGGTGAGGTCAGGGTCAGGTTCGCCGCGGCCCCCGGCCGCGTGGAGGTCGAGACCGGCACCGGCGACGCGACCGTACGACTGCCGCAGGGCAGCTACAACGTCACGGCGGGCACCGGGGTCGGCGAGGAGGTCGTCAAGGTCACCAACGACCCGGCCTCGCCCAACGGCGTCTCGGTGCGGACCGGCGCCGGGGACGCCAAGGTGCTGCCCGTGTGAGCCACACCGGATAACGGGATGAATACCCAGCCGTCCGCGTGGCACCATCATGGGAAGAGACACCGAGGTTCGGGCGTTCTCCCAGGAGATGACGCATACGAACCACGCACCTGAACGGAGCGACAACATAGACATTCGTGAGCCGCTGGAGATCGACCGATTCGACGACCTGCCGGAGATCGGCGAGATGGACCTGGCAGAGCGCCAGGCACTGCGCAGGGTCGCGGGGCTCTCGACGGAGCTTGAGGACGTCACCGAGGTCGAGTACCGCCGGCTGCGACTTGAACGAGTCGTCCTGGTCGGCGTCTGGACCTCGGGCACGGCGGCCGACGCCGAGAACTCCCTCCTGGAGCTGAAGCTCCTGGCCGAGACCGCCGGGTCGGAGGTCCTGGAAGGGCTGATCCAGCGCCGCCAGAAGCCCGACACCGCCACCTACATCGGCTCGGGCAAGGCGCAGGAGCTCGCCGACATCGTCGCGGCGACCGGAGCCGACACCGTGGTGTGCGACGGAGAGCTGAGCCCCGGCCAGCTCCGTCAGCTTGAGGAGGTCGTCAAGGTCAAGGTCATCGACCGGACCATGCTGATCCTCGACATCTTCGCCCAGCACGCCAAGAGCCGCGAGGGCAAGGCGCAGGTCGAGCTGGCCCAGCTCAACTACCTGCTGCCGCGCCTGCGAGGCTGGGGTGGCAACCTGTCCCGCCAGGTCGGCGGACGCGCCGCGGGCGGCGTCGGCATCGGCGGCCGAGGCCCCGGTGAGACCAAGATCGAACTGGACCGCAGGCGCATCCGCGAGCGGATGGCCAAACTGCGCCGTCAGATCGCGGAGATGACCACCGCCAGAGAGACCAAGCGGGCGCGGAGGCTGTCGCGCGAGGTGCCCGCGGTGGCCATCGCCGGATACACCAACGCGGGCAAGTCCTCGCTGCTGAACCGGCTCACCAGCGCCGGTGTGCTGGTCGAGGACGCCCTGTTCGCCACGCTGGACCCGACGGTCCGCAGGGCGCACACGCCGGACGGCAGGCTGTTCACGCTGGCCGACACCGTCGGGTTCGTCCGGCACCTGCCGCACCAGCTGGTCGAGGCCTTCCGCTCGACGCTTGAGGAGATCGGCGACGCCGACCTGATCCTGCACGTGGTCGACGGCTCGCACCCCGACCCGGAGTCGCAGCTGGCGGCCGTGCGGGAGGTGGTCTCCGAGATCGAGGGCGCCCGCGACATCCCGGAGATCGTCGTCGTCAACAAGGCCGACGTCGCCGACCCCGTGGTGCTGGCCCAGCTGGAGGCCAGGGAGAAGCCCATCGTCGTGGTCTCGGCCCGCACCGGCGCCGGGATCGACGAGCTGATGGCGCTGATCGAGCGGGAGATGCCCCGTTTCGACCAGGAGGTCAGACTGCTGGTGCCGTACCAGCGGGGAGACCTGATCTCCAGGGCGCACAAGGAGGGCGAGGTGCTGGGCATCGAGCACACCGGTGACGGCACGATCCTGCACGCCAGGGTCCTGCCCTCGCTCTTCGCCGAGCTGGAGCGGACCGCCAAGCCGGTCGAGACCGTCTGAGAGAGACCCTGAGCCCCGCCCCGCCGTTTCCCGGCGGGGCGGGGCTCTCTCACTCCGTGCCGCGCCGGAAGACCACCAGCGCCACGTCGTCCTCCCGGGCGCCGAACCGCCTGATCAGCCGTTCGCAGAACAGTTCGAGGTCGTCCTCGACCGTGTCCGCCAGCTGCCGTACGATCTCCAGGCTCTCGTCGAGGAGCTTGTCGCGGTCCTCGACCAGGCCGTCGGTGAACATCAGCACCGCCCCGCCCTCGGGAACGACCAGCCGGTCGACCCGGTAGGTCTCCTCGGCCACGCCGAGCAGGAGATTGCCCAGGCGGTCGTAGCGGGCCCGGCCGTCACCGATGAGCAACGGGGGGATGTGGCCCGCGTTGGCGACCTCCATGCACCCGGTCGCCGGGTCGATCAGCGTCAGGCACACGGTCGCGGTCATGCCCGGGTGATAACGCCGTAGCACGTCGTTGAGCAGTCCCATGGACGCGCCCAGGTCGACGGTGCCGATGAGCGAGGCCCGCAGCGCGTGACGCAGCTCCGCCATGACCGTCGCGGCCAGCAGGGAGTGCCCCTGGACGTCCCCGATCGCGATGAGCACGCGTTCACCGAGCCGCAGGACCTCGTAGAAGTCGCCGCCGACCTCCACGTTGTCCACCGCGGGCTGGTAACGCCAGCTGATCTCCAGACCGGGAACCTCGGGAATCCTGGCGGGCAGCAGGCTGCGCTGCAGGGTGAGGGCTATCGCGTGCTCCTCGGCGTAGGCGCGCAGCGCGTCGAGCGCCAGGGCCAGCGCCTGGCCGAGCTGCCGCAGGACGTTCGACTCGTCCTGGCCCAGCTCCGGCGTCGCCTCGACGCCGAGGAAGACCGGCGGCCTGCCCCCCTTCGTACGGCAGAGCACCCCCCGCACGTCGCCCTTGAGGTCCGCGTCGGGGATCAGCCGCAGCCAGTCGCTCGCCAGGACGGTGAAGACCCGGGTTCCCGCCGCGTTGCCCAGCGACATGGCGTCCAGCGCGGGCAGAGTGGTCGCGGTCACGTTCCGGGAGACGGCGCTGCCAGGAGGCAGCGCGGTGTATCTGCGGACGCGCCCGTCGGGCGGCAACGCCAGAGCGCCCGCCTGCCTGCCGAGGATCCTTGAGGTGCCCTCGACGGCCGTGACGAGGAGTTCGTCGAAGGTGTCCGCCGAGTTCATCGCGAGGGTGACCTCGGTGAGCGCGGCCAGCCGTTCGGCGATCCGCTCGGCCCGCTGCCTGGCCCGGTAGTAGCGCAGCGTCGCCTCGACCGTCGCGGCGAACTCGTCGGGTTCGACCGGTTCGGCCAGATAGGCGTCCGCCCCCCGTTCGAGCCCGTGCGCCCGGTCGGCCGGGGTGATCGCCGCCCCGGAGATCTGGACGACCGGGATCGAGGCGGTCACCGGATCGGCCTTGATCTGCTCGCACACCTCGTGCCCGCTGATGTCGGGCAGCCGTACGTCGAGGACGACCAGGTCGGGCCGAAGCTCCCTGACCTTGGCGAGCGCCTCGACGCCGCCCGTCGCCTGCAGTACCTCGTGTCCCGCGCGCCGCAGCCAGCTCGACAGGATGTACAGCTTGGTCGGGGTGTCGTCGACGACGAGCACCCTCGCCTGCGCCTGGTTCACCGTGCCTCCGCCTGCTCCAGGGCGCGGCGCAGGGCCGCGAGCAGGCTGTCCCTGCGCAGACCCTGCTTGGGGACGACCGCGCTCGCCTCCTGCGGGTACTGGTGCGAGCCCGCCGCGGTCACCACGACGACCGGCACCCGCCGCAGCCGCTCGTCCCGCGCCATCCGCTGCAGCAGGGCCCCGCCGTCCAGCCTGGGCATGAGGAGGTCGACCAGGGCGATGTCCGGCGGGTTCGCCGCCATCGTCTCCAACGCCACCAGGCCGTCGGCGGCCTCGTCGACGTGCGCGGCGACCCCGGAGAGCATCCGCCGTACGGTCGCGCGGAACTCCGCGTCGTCGTCGGCGACGAGCACCCGCCCGACGGAGGGCATTGCGTCGTCGCGGCTGGGCAGCCTGAGCGTGACCGTCGTCCCCGCACCCGCCACACTGGACAGCCTGAGCGTGCCGCCCATCGCCTCGACCAGCCTGCGGGCGTACGGCAGGCCGAGCCCGGTGCCCTTCGTCCTGACCTGGATCGGCCCCGGCACCTGGTAGAACTCCTCGAAGACACGCTCCTGGTGCTCCTCGGGAACGCCGATCCCGGTGTCGGTGACCAGCAGGACGACCTCGTGGGTCGCGGCGTCGAAGCTCACGTCGAGCGTGACCTCGCCCTCCTCGGTGAACTTCAGCGCGTTGGACAGCAGGTTGCGCAGCACCCGGGTGAGCATCGTCTCGTCGACGAGCATCTCCCGCGCGTCGTGCGCGATCCGCGTCGTCAGGCGCACCCGGTTGCCGCCGGTCGGGCGCAGTGACATGCGCAGCCGTTCGGCCAGGGCGACCAGGTCCACCTGGGACGGTTGCGGGTCCAGCCGTCCCGCCTGCGCCTTGGCCATGTCGAGCAGCTCGCTCACCAGGTTGAGGAGCGTCTCCGCCGAGGAGCCGATGAGCTGGATCTGGTGGAGCTGCTCGTCGGCCAGCGGCTCCCCGCCGGGGCCGACCAGGAGCCGCACCAGGCCGATGATCGAGTTGAGCGGGGTGCGCAGTTCGTGGCTGACCGTGGCCCAGAACCGGTCCTTGGCGGCGCTCGCCTCCCTGAGCTGGGCGGACTTCTCATCCAGCTCGGCGTAGAGTGCGACGACGCCGCGGTTGGTCTCCTCAAGCTCCTCGGAGAGCTGGTTGTACAGCGCGAGCACACCCTGGTTGGTCTCCTGCAGCTCGGCGTTGAGCTGGATGACCTCCTCCAGGGTCGCGGCCAGCTCGTGGTTCTGCTGGCGCAGCTCGTCCAGGGCGGTCGTGGGGGTCAGCTTCGCGAGCCTGGCGCGTATCTCCTCGACCGACGGCCTCGGCCGGCCCGGAGGAAGCCGTTTGAGCATGCTTATCGTTCCCCTGGCGGGACTCAGCTCGATCGCGTCGACGAGACGCCCCGCCAGCGCCACACCGTCCGCCGTCTGGACGGCGGCCTGCTCGGGCAGGCCGATCCTGACGACCAGGCTGTCCTGCCCCAGAAGGAAGGTGGCGAACGTCTCCGTCGTCTCGCCCAGCACCTCGCGGCCGATCTCACTCAGCGCCGTGGCCATGCGGATCTGGTCCTGGGTCTCAAGGCCCACGGCCTCGGCGACGTCGCGGCCGAGCTTGCGCATGGCGAACACGTCCCGCTCGTCGCGGACGGGGACGCTGATCAGCTCCTCACCGTCGGGTACTGAGCCCCCGCGGTTCACAGAGCGGGCCTCACGGCCACCACGCAGGCGTCGTCCCTGCGCGTGCCCGCGTCCCTCAGCAGCGTGGCGGCGACCACCGAGGGGGCCCGGGTGGCGAGCCCCGGGTAGGCGGAGATGTCCCAGCGGTCGGACAGGCCGTCCGAGTGGAGCACGACCACGCTGTGCGGCGGCGCGGTGTACTCGTACTGGCGCAGGGTCCTGGCCTGGTGGCCCGCGATCCCCGGCACCGAGATCATGCCCTGCCTGCCGTCGTGACCCGCGATCCAGGCGGAGACGTTGCCCAGGCCCGCGAAGCCGACCGTGCCCGTGACCCGGTCGACGCGGGCGACGGCGACGGCGCCGCCCCTGGTCTGGCCGAGCCCCCGGTGAAGGCGTTCCAGGATGTCCCCGGGCGCCAGGGCGGCGTGTTCCGTGAACAGCCGTACGGCCTCCCGCGAGGCGTGGGCGGCGGCGGGGCCGTGGCCGAGGCCGTCGCAGAGCATCACGGTCACCGAGGTGCCCGAGTCCGAGGCCGCGAACGCGTCACCGCAGACGCTCTCCTCGCCGATCGGGCGCGTCACGCCGCTGACCCGGCAGGCAGGCTTGGGGCTCTGACGTGCGGTGAAGTACATGCCGAGCACAGTGCCCCGTCCCGGTACCGAGTGAACCTCGTAGCCGGTGGCCATCCGCGCGATGCCGCCCATGCCGATGCCGAGGGTTCCCGCCGTCGAGTAGCCGTCGCGCAGGGCGCGGGCGACGTCGCGCATCCCCGGCCCCCGGTCCACGGCGACGACCTCGACCGCCGAGCCGAGCTCGGGGTGGGGACGGATCAGCATGGTGCCCTCGACCGCGTGCTTGACCAGGTTGGAGGCCGCCTCGCTCACGGCCACGGCGACCCGTCCGGTGTCCTCCTCGTCGAACCCCCGGTTCTCGGCGAGCACGACCGCGGCGCGGCGCAGGGAACCGATGGCGCTGGCGTCCTCGGCCCTGGCCCACACGTCGTCCTGAGAGACGATCACCTCGCCCATTTCGTCACCGTGATGAGCGTGCCCTCTCCTGGAGCCGACTTCAGGTCGAACTCGTCGACCAGCCTGCGGGAACCGCCGAGTCCGAGCCCGAGGCCGCCACCGGTGGTCCATCCGTCGGTGAGGGCCTGCTCGATGTCCGGAATGCCGGGCCCCTCGTCGCTGAAGGTCAGGCGCAGCCCCTTACGCAGACCGTTGTGCACGATCTCGACGCGGACCTGGCCGCCGCCCGCGTAGACCAGCGCGTTGCGGGCCAGCTCGCTGGCCGCGGTCACGACCTTGGTCTGGTCGACGAGGGACAACCCCACGTCCACGGCCACGGTCCTGACGTGCTGGCGTACCAGGACGACGTCGCTGTTGCCGTTGACGGGCAGTTCTGCGGGGGTGGTCACCGGGCGGCCGTGGCGATCTGGGCGCCTTCGAGATGGTTCAGCAGCGCGACACCCTTCTCAAGGTTCAGCGCGGTGCGCACGCCACCGAGGGAGAGCCCGAGCTCCACGAGGGTGATCGCCACCGCGGGACGCATCCCGACGACCACCGTCTCGGCGTCGAGCATGCGGGAGATCGCAGCGATGGTCGCCAGCATGCGCCCGATGAACGAGTCGACGATCTCGACGGCGGTGATGTCGATGATCACTCCTCGGGCCCCCGTCGCGACGACCTTGTCGGCCAGGTCCTCCTGCAGGGCCAGGACGCCCTGGTCCTGCAGGTCGATCTGGATGGAGACGATCAGGATGTCTCCGAGCTTGAGGATGGGGACGCGGTCCATCATCCCTCCTCGGTCCGTACGGCGACGCGGGTCTTCCTGCTGGCGAACTCCACGCCACTGCGCCGCAGCGCGTGCGCCAAGGCGTCGGCGAGGGAGGCCTTGGTCACGATGTCACCGAACTCGATGCCCAGGGTGACGATGGTGTGGGCGATCTGTGGGCGGATGCCGGAGATCACACACTCCGCGCCCATCAACCGCGCCGCGACCACGGTCTTGAGGAGGTGCTGGGCGACCTGGGTGTCCACCGCGGGCACACCGGTGATGTCGATGACGGCGTGTTCGGAGCCGGTGTCGACCAGCGTCTGCAGCAGCTTCTCCATCACCACCTGGGTCCTGGCCGAGTCGAGCGTGCCGACCAGCGGCACCGCGACGATGCCCTCCCAGAGCTTGACCACCGGGGTGGACAGTTCGAGGAGCTGCTCCGCCTGGTCGACGATCACCTTCTCCCTGGCGGCGGCGTAGTTCTCTATGGTGAACAGCCCCAGGTCGTCGATGAGCCGGGAGAACCAGATGAACCCCCGCAGGGCCTCGGGGGAACCGTCCGTCTCCACGCTCTCGTAGACCGCCTCCTTCAGGCCGAACACCACGACGGCGGTCTCCGAGGGCGTGAAGCCCTGGCGGGCGCGGCTGCGGGACAGCTCGGCGAGCAGGCCGTGCAGGTCGCTGGAGCCGCCCTCCTCACCGAGTGACCGCCGTAGCGCCTGGAGCAACTCGTGCAGCTGCCCCCTCAGGGCGGCACGGTCCACGTTGCCCGCCGAGGAGGAACCCGCTATTTCCTGCCAGCGCCGGAGGACGTCCTCCTCGTTGTCCTGCAGCAGCTGTTCTATGCGACGCCGACCGGCGTCTGCGGAGACGGACAAGATGACTCCCATGCGTACGGCTGACAGACGGCTCGCACGAAAGGCTACATGGCATGTCCGTTTTGGAAGCCGGGCGGAGGTTCCCCCGGCATGGTCCGCCGGTCCGGCGAGGGGCTTCGCGCCGGTGCGTGACTCGCGGACGTTCGAGAGGTGTGATACCGAGACCTGGTTCCAACAGCCTAGATAGATGGCTTGTCCTATTTCAATGGAAAAGCTTGCCTTGATGGGACTTTGTGGGGTGCACTATTGGTCTCTGAAAATCGTACAAAAGCCCCAAAAGCGACAGTGGTCGGGCAAGGTTTGGATTGCTACCATAAGGCAAATCCAGCGGAGAGCTGGGGTGCAAGTTGCCTCGGTGACCGCTGTTACGGATGGATGAGAAGTGGCTTGAGCTGCGCAGATGCGTTCAGGTCGCACGGGGCCGTGCAGCCGGTGGTTCGGGTGTGGCCACGGTGAAGCGGTGGTTCTTCCCAATTAGCCTGTACAGCGAGCTCACTTGTGAAATAACGTAACTGAACTGAAATCGCCTGATCATGATCTCGGCGATACTGTCGCCGCACAACGATATGCGGATGAGAGCAGGAGACCCCCGATGTCGTCCGGACTCACAGCGAACCCAGCAGGCATGACGCTCCGCGTCCGCCAGGCCGGTTTGCCGTCTCCGGAAACGGCGTCCCTCCCGATGTCCTTCCCTGCGTGCAAGGCTGTGATGCGATGACGGTCCGCCTTCTGACCAACATCGGCCGGCTCTGGACCGGTAACGATGTGTGCAGCAATGCCGCGATCCTGGTGCACAACGACCGGATCGCCTGGGTCGGGCGAGCCGCGGACCTGCCACAGAGCGTTCCCGGGGTGGTCGACGACATCGTCGACGTCGACCACGTCGAGAACCTTGGCGGTGCGCTGGTCACACCCGGCTTGATCGACGCCCACACCCACCCGGTGTACGCGGGCAACCGCTACGCCGAGATGGCCATGCGCTCCGGCGGCTCCAGCTCCTCGGCGATCACCGCGGCCGGCGGCGGCATCGGCTCGACCGTCACGGTGACCCGCGGCACCGACCCCTGGACCCTGTGCAACGGCGTCCGCGAACGCCTGCGCGAGTGGCTGCTCGCCGGCACCACGACCGTCGAGGCCAAGACCGGTTACCACCTCACCCGCGACGGCGAGCTCGCCGACGTGCGGCTGCTGCGCGAGCTTGAGAAGGAACCGATGATGCCGCGCGTGCACGTCACCTTCCTCGCCGCGCACGTCGTCCCGCCGGAGTACTTCGGCCGTCAGCGTGACTACGTCGAAGCGGTGGGCGCCTGGTGCGCCGACGCGGCGGCGGCCGGTGCCGACAGCGTCGACGTCTACTGCGACGAGGGGCACTTCACCACCGACGAGGCCCGCTGGGTCCTGGCGTCCGGCCGCAACGTCGGTCTGCTGCCGCGCGTGCACGCCGGGGCCTACAGCCGTCGCGGCGCGGTCCAGCTCGCCGCCGAACTCGGCTGCGCCTCGGCCGACCTGCTGCACCACACCTCCGACGAGGACATCTCGATCCTGTCCCGCTACGGTGTCCCCGCCGTGGTCTGCCCGGGAACCGCGCTCCAGCGCGGCAGCCTGCCGCCGGTCAGGCGCATGCTCGCCCAGGGCGTCACCGTCGCGCTCGGCAGCGACCACAACCCGGGGCACTGTGGGATCACCTCGATGGCCCTGGTCATCAGTCTCGCGGTGGCGGCCTTCGGGATGAGCGTCAACGACGCGCTGCGCGCGGCGACGCTCGGTGGCGCGACCGTGCTCGGCGTCCCCGACCGCGGCGTCCTCGCCCCCGGCAGACTGGCCGACATCGTCCAGTGGGACGCCGACCACGAGGGTGCCTTCGCCTGGGCGTTCGGCCTCAAGCCGCGCCGGGTCTGGCGCGGCGGCACCCCCGTCCAGTAGGTCTTCCCCCGGTCCCCGGCACCTGCCGGGTGGCCGGGGTCACCGGTGACCTCCCGCGCCTCTTCCCATGGGGCGTGTTTCCCGTGCTCCGCCCCGTAGACCCCCACGGGGGACGGCGTCACGCGACTCAAGGGTTTTCCACAGGCGGTTCGTGAGACGTGGGGTTTTCCCCAGAACCGCGTTCGGCGGCCGGAGGGGCCACGGCGTCGCCGTACCGTCCTGGGCGTGCGGACAACAGATCAGGCCACCGAACGGTTCACGGCCGGGGCACGGCTACGGCTTCTGACGGTCTCGGGCCCTCGCGAACCGGCCACCTTCCCCTCGCTTGCGGGGCGTCCCGGGGGCCGTGAGGCCCTGTTCCCCGAAGCCGGGGGCGGGACGGGGCCGTCATACGCCGGGGTGGCCTTCGGGGACGACCCGCCTTCCGCGGGCGGAGACGGCGAAGCCGCTCCGGACGGCGGTCCCAGGGGCGGAGGCGGTCCTGCGAGCTGGTTGCGGTCGGCCCCGGTGCCGCCGTTCCCGCCCTCCTTCGAGGCCCTCCGTACGGCCGTCGCAGCCCAGGGGCCGGTGCTCGGGCTCAGCCGTTCCGGGCTGCGAGCCCTCGTGCTCGTCGCGATCGTCGCCGCCGCGGTCGCGGGCGTCCACCTGTGGCTGTCCCGGCCGGAGTCTGAGCCCCTCGCGCCGCCCGCACCGATCGCCGGTCCGTCCCCGGCCTCTCAGGAACCGGTGTCCCGTCCGCCCTCCGCACCGCTCACGACGGCGGTCCGGGCCGGGACCGGCCCTCCGGGGGTCCCCGAGGTCACCGTTCATGTCACCGGCAAGGTCCGTCGCCCCGGAGTGGTCACCCTGCCCGGCGGCTCCCGCGTCACCGACGCGCTCCGGGCTGTGGGAGGTGTGCGTGGAGGCGCTTCCTCGGGCTCCCTCAACCTCGCGCGCAGGCTGGTCGACGGAGAGCAGATCGTCGTCGGAGCGCCCAGGGCTCCGGGGGCCGTCGGCGCGATCACGCCCGTCCCCGCCGACCCGGCGGCCGTCGTCCTCGACCTCAACTCCGCGACCCCGCAGCAACTGGAACAGCTACCCGGGGTCGGTGAGGTGCTGGCCCAGCGCATCGTCGAGTACCGCGACGGCCACGGGGGTTTCCGGGGGATCGAGCAACTACGCGAGATCAGCGGCATCGGCGATCGGAAGTACGCCGACCTGAAGGACAGGGTCCACGTATGACCTGGTTGACCGGGCAGGCCGCGAACCCCGGCCAGGACACAGGCCAGGACACACCTGCGCGGGCGCACACCCTGCATCTGGTCCTGCCCGCCCTCGCCTCGTGGATGGCCGCTCTCGTGCTCGTGGGCTGCCCCGCGTCCATCGGGGCCTGCGCGGCTCTGACCGCCCTCGGCGGCGCGCTCCTGACGGCGGTGGCGATCCGCGCCCGGGGTCGTACGGCCTGGCGTGGGGTGGCACTCGCCGTGCTGGTGTGCGTGGCGGCAGCAGCCGGTGTGGTCGCCTTCCACGTGCACGCGGCCGATACGGGGCCGGTGGCCGAGCTGGCCCGGCGGCGGGTCTCGGCGACGTTCGAGGCGGTGGTGACGGACGACCCCCGGGAACGCGCCCAGCGTGGCGGCCTCTCCCGCAGGAGCGGCTTCGTGGTGCCCGCACGCGTCGAGGTGGTCAGGCAGACGTCCGGCACGGCGGGAGAACCGGGAGGCGCGGTGAGGCTGCGAGCCTCGGTGATCTTGCTGGCCACGGGAGAGGAGTGGCGTTCCCTGTTGCCCAGCCAGCGCGTAGCCGTACAAGGGCGGTTCGGGCCCGCGGAGCCCGGAGAACTGCTCGCCGCGGTGGTGCTGGTGCGGGGGCCGCCCCGGGTGCTGAGCGGGCCGTCGTGGGTCCAGCGCGTCGCCGGAGCGCTCCGTGCGGGGTTGCGTGAGGCCTCCGCGGTGCTTCCTCAGGGCCAGCGCGGCCTGCTGCCCGCACTGGTTGTCGGTGACATGTCCCAGATGGACGAACAGGTGAAGGCCGACTTCAAGCAGGCCGGTCTCAGCCATCTGACGGCCGTGTCCGGGGCCAACCTCGCAGTCGTGGCCGGGGCGGCCGTCGCGCTGGCCAGGATCATGGGCCTGCGTCTTCCGCTCAGGGCGGCGCTCGCCGTTCTCGCCATGGTCTTCTTCGCCGTCGTCGCCCGTCCTTCGCCCAGTGTGCTCCGTGCGCTGCTCATGGGCGGCGTCACCGCCCTGGCGCTCGGCACGGGCCGCGCACGCGACGGCTTCGCGGCCCTGTCGGTGACCGTTCTGGGGCTGGTCCTCTTCGACCCCGGCCTCGCGCACTCCTACGGCTTCGCCCTGTCGGTCTTCGCGACCGGCGGCATCCTGGTGCTCGCGCCGCGCTGGCGGGACCGGCTCGCCGGGCGACTGCCCCGCTGGGCCGCGGAGGCGGTCGCCGTGCCCGCGGCGGCACAGGCGGCGGTCACCCCGGTGCTGGTCCTGATGTCAGGGCAGATCGCCCCGGTCGCCGTCCCCGCGAACCTGCTCGCGGGGCCCGCCGTGGCACCCGCGACGCTGCTCGGGTTCGCCGCCTCGCTGACCGCGCCGCTGCACATGGGCGCCGCGCGGTTACTGGCCCGTCCCGCGGGTCTGGCCACCGGGTGGATCGTCGGTGTGGCGGAACGCGCGGCGGGCCTTCCCCTGGCGGTGTTCCCATGGCCCGGTGGCCTCGCCGGACTGGTCGCGCTGCTGGTGGCCGCGCCGCTCGCCGTGCTGGCGCTGCGGCGCCGGTGGTCACGCCGGGTGGTCGCCGCGGTGGCCGTCGGGGTGCTCCTCGCCGTCGTCGTGGCCGGATCGGTCGTGACCCGTCGCTCCTCCGGAGGTTGGCTGCTGGTCGCGTGCGATGTGGGCCAGGGTGACGCGCTGCTGGTCGCCGCGGGTCCCGGTCGCGCCGTGGTGGTCGACACGGGGCCGGATCCCGTTCGGATGGACCGCTGCCTGAGGTCCATGGGGGTCAGGCAGGTCCCGCTCGTCGTCCTCACCCACCCGCACTTCGACCACGTGGGCGGCCTGGACGGGGTCTTCCGCGGCCGGCCGGTCGGAGCGGTCGTGGTCACCCCGCGCGATGTGGCCGAGCGCGAGAGCGTCCGGCTGAGCGCGGACCTGACCCGCCGGGGAGTCGCCGAGTGGACGGCGCAGCCGGGGACGCGGTGGCGCTTCGGCCCCTCGGAGCTCACGGTCCTCGCACCGTGGGACGGGACGTCCCCGCCAGGGGGAGGGGAGGGCACGACCATAAACAACGCCAGCGTCGTGCTGCACGTGCGCTGGGCGGCCGGTACCGCGTTGCTCAGCGGGGACGTCGAGACCGAGGCGCAGGCCGAGCTGCTCAGGAGAGGTCTGCCGCGGGCTGACATCCTCAAGGTCCCCCACCATGGTTCGGCGAGATATGACCCCGGCTTTCTCGCGGCCACCGGTGCTCGCGCGGCACTGATCAGCGTGGGTGCGGGCAACGACTACGGCCACCCGGCTCCCTCCACCGTCACCGGGCTGCTGGCGCTCGGTATGCGGGTCTATCGGACGGACCTGTCAGGCACGCTGACCGTGGTCGCACGGGAGGCGGGGCTGGCCGTCGTCAGAGAGAGGTGACGTCTCTGGACGACCTTCGGCCCGGATACTCCCGGAGGAGCCGGGCGCCTTCGGGCGGATGCCGACGTCTTCGAGGAATCCCGGTGCTCTGGGACGTTCCCCGAGGCCTCGGCCGCCCTGGGACGGCCTGGACGCCGTCGGGTGACTCGGACGCCGTCGGGTGACTCGGACGCCGTCGGGCGGCCCGGCGTCTTGGGCGGCCTGAGTGCTCTCGGTGTCTGTGGACGCCGATCGACGTGCCCGGCGGAGAGTTAGGCTTTGCTTCATGATCAAAACATGGGACGCCACAGCACCGGGGGTGATGAGGCTGCCGTCGGGGCGGCTCGTCCGGGGCCGGGGCCTTCGGTACCCGCTTCCCGAAGGGGAAAGACCCGTCTTCGCGCTCTACCTTCTGGGACGACGGCCTCCCGTCGTCAGCTGGGAGCACCGCTGGCTCCGCTGGCCCGACTTCTGGCTTCCGTCCGACCGGACGGAGGCCGTCGAGGCGCTGCGTGAGGTCTGGGAGCGTGCCGGAAGTGAGCGGGTCGAGGTCGCCTGCGGCGGTGGGCGTGGCCGTACGGGCACGGCTCTGGCCTGTGTCGCGGTGCTGGACGGGGTTCCGGCCGCGGAGGCGGTCGCCTACGTTCGTGAGCACTACGCCGCAGGGGCCGTCGAGACGCCCTGGCAGCGCCGCTACGTGGCCCGATTTCCATGACGACGGCGAACGACGGCCTTCCGGCCTGGCCGCTACCGGACGCGCCTGAGGACCTTGTCGTCCACGAAGGGCAGTTCCACCGGGTGATCGTCGGCGCGGACCGGGTCGTGTGCCTGCCACGCACCAGGGCGGCGGCCTCCCGGCTGCCCCGGCGCGTGGAGGTGCTGCGGCTGCTCGCGGAACTCGACCTCGGGTTCGACACGCCCTCACCTCTGTTCGAACACGGCACCCGGGACACGGACGGGCGATCGGCCCCCGGGGACGCGCTTCTCGGACACGGCACCGGAGACGTGGACGGATGGCCTTTTCTCGTCCTCAGCCGTGTTCCCGGGGCTCCGCTCGAGGTGGACACGCTCAAGGACCCCGCCGTGGCCGAGGCCGTGGCGGCACGGTACGTCACGCTGCTGGCCTCACTGGCCGGGGCGGGTTCGGACGAGAGGGCGCGGGCCGCCCTGACGGCGCCCCGGGACCGCTGGCGGTGTTTCGCGCAGGATGTCAGGAGTGAGCTGTTCGGGCTCATGTCGCAGGATGGGCGGCGGCGGGCCGACCGGGAACTCGTGGCCCTCGACGACCTTCCGCATCTCACCGACGCGCTGGTGCACGGCGACCTCGGTGTGGAGAACGTCCTGTGGGAGATCGTCGATGGACGGCCCCGGCTCGGCGGGGTGGTCGACTGGGACGAGGTCACGATCGGAGACCAGGCCGAGGACCTGGCGGCGATCGGCGCCGGTCACGGCGGGGCCTTCCTGAGACGGGTGTTCGCCCTCGGCGGCTGGTCCGGTGACACGGCGGCCCGTGTCACCGTGATCGGCCGGACCTTCGCCCTGCAGCAGGCCCTGTCCGCCTTCCGGGACGAGGACGAGGAAGAACTGGCGGACGGCCTGTCCGCCTACCGTTGAGCCCACCGGGTCTCCGGGTCAGACCGGGACCGCGGTCTCAAGGGGACGGTGGAACTCGGTGTCGATGTCGGCGGCGTAGAGGGAACGGCCGCAGGGGGAGCAGCGATACATGATCGGCCCCTCGTCGAGGGCCGTGCCGCAGTGCGGACAGGTGTGACGGCTGACGGTGGAATTCATTGGGAATCTCTCCTCTGTTCACCTGGAGTGTGCCGCACGCCGCCTGCGGATCGGTTGCGAATCGCTTGTCGATCGATACTCGGGTTTGTTCGCCTCGGGCGGCGCGGGTCGCCGGAGCGGGGCCGAGGAGGTGCCGCACACGTGACACAGGCCGAATCTCCGGCACTCATGCCGGGGAGCGCGTCAATCGACTGGCCGCACGTGGCATGCTGCTGGACATGGCGGCGACCAACCCAGCACCGGTGACCCTGGTAGTCGGAGACGAGGAACTCCTCGCGGACCGCGCGGTCGGCGAGGTGGTCGCCGCGGCGCGGGCGTCCGACGCGGGGGCCGAGGTCCACGACCTGGTCGGCGGGAAGGTACAGCCGGGGGAGCTGACCCAGCTGACCTCGCCGTCACTGTTCGGCGACAGGTCGGTGGTGGTGATCCGCTCCGCGCAGGACCTCGTCAAGGAGGTGATCGCGGAGATCGTCTCCTACACCGCGAACCCGTCTGAGGACACCGTGCTGGTCCTGGTCCACCCCGGCGGGGTCAAGGGCAAGGCACTGGTCGACGGCGTCAAGAAGGCCGGTGCCCACGTGGTCACCGTGGCCAAGGTCACCAAGCCGGCGGAACGGCTCGCCTTCGTCAAGGCGGAGCTGAGGCGGGCGGGGCGCACCATCGGCGGTGACGCGGCGGCCGCGCTGCTCGACGCGGTGGGGAACGATCTGCGGGAACTCGCCGCAGCCTGCAACCAGCTCGCCTTCGACACGCCGGGCAAGACCATCGACGAGGCGGCCGTCGCCCGCTACCACCGGGGGCGGGCCGAGGTCAGCGGATTCACCGTCGCGGACTCCGCCGTCGAGGGGCGCCTGGGTGACGCCCTTGAGCAGTTGCGCTGGGCGCTGGCCACCGGCACGGCGCCCGTTCTGCTGGTGAGCGCGCTCGCCGGAGGCCTGCGTTCGCTGGCGAAGGTCGGCGGGGCGCCGCGCAACATGCGTGGCGGGCAGCTCGCCAGTCACCTCGGCATGCCTCCCTGGAAGGTCGACCGGGTACAGCGGCAGCTGAACGGCTGGGGTCCTGAGGGGATCGCTCGCGCCCTTCAGGCGACCGCGGCGGCCGACGAACAGGTCAAGGGTGGCGGCGCCGATCCCGCCTACGCGCTTGAGCACATGGTGCAGATCGTCGTCGCCAGCCGTACCGGCCGTTAGCCCGCGTCGGGGGTCGAGGAGAGGCGGGCGCGGCGGAACGCCGGGAGCTGGCCCGCGACCGTCGCGGTCAGCGCCAGGAAGAAACCGGTCAGCTGGAGTGGGCTCAACGACTGGTTCAAGACGATCCAACCGGCCAGGGCGGCGGTGAGCGGGCTGAGGGTGCCCAGCAGGGAGACCTGCGGGGGCGCCAGACGGCCGACCCCGCGAAACCACAGACTGTAGGCGGCGGCCGTACCGACGAGGCCCAGCCAGGCGTAGCCGGCGACGGCGGCGCCGTCCAGCGTGGGAGGCGGCCCCTCGACGGCGAAGGCGACCGGGGCGATCATGAGGCCGCCCGCGGTGAGCTGCCAGCCGGTGAGGGTCAGGTCGCCGACGCCGGGTGGTTTGCCCCACGCACGGGTGAGGACGACCCCGGCGGCCATGCCGGTCGCGCCGAGCAGACCCGCGGCGACTCCCGTGACGTCGAGGGCGGCGTTGGCCCTCAGCACCACGAGGGAGACGCCCACGGTGGCCGCGATCGCGGCGGCGACACGGTGGAGCGAGACGGTCTCGCGGAGCACGGCGCGGGTGAGCCCGGCGACGATGAGCGGCTGGATGGAGCCGAGGACGGCCGCGACCCCGCCGGGCAGCCGGTAGGCGGACAGGAACAGCAGCGGGAAGAACAGGCCGATGTTGAGCCCGCCGAGCACCGCCGCCCGCCACCACCAGTCGCCGCGGGGCAGCGTGCGTGTCACGGCCACCAGGAGCAGCCCGGCGGGGAGCGCGCGCATCAGGGCGGTGAACAGCGGGCGCTCCGGAGGGAGCAGCACGGTGGTCACGACATAGGTCGTGCCCCAGACCGCCGGGGCGAGTGCGGTGACGGCCACCAGGGCGGCACGGGGGGAGGGCACGGAATCTCCTTCAGAAGCCTCGACGTCGATTAACTTAGTATTGAGTTAATCGACATCAAGCTATGTGATCGCGCGGACCCCTCCGAGCCGCCCAAGGGGGACAAAACAAGAACGCCGCGCCCCGTAGGGCGCGGCGTTCCGAAGAACCCTGGACTACTTGGCGGCCGCGAGGGCGGCGGCGCGCTGGGCGATCGCCGACTTGCGGTTGGCAGCCTGGTTCTTGTGGATGACGCCCTTGCTGGCGGCCTTGTCCAGCTGGCGGGAAGCGGCGCGCATGAGCACGACGGCCTCGTCGACGTTGCCCTGGTCGGCGGCCTCGCGGAACTTGCGGACGGCCGTCTTCAGGGAAGACTTGACAGCCTTGTTACGCAGCCGGGCCTTCTCGTTCTGCCGGTTGCGCTTGATCTGGGACTTGATGTTCGCCACGAAGAAGCCTCGGTGAATGTCGTCGGAGTGGGGCGCGCGGGCAGAGAGGGCGCGCCACACGCAGTTGAATAGGCTACCAATCACCCGGGTGGTCGCTCAAATCGACAACCTGGGCGTAGGAGTGTTCACCCAGCTTACCGTGTCCGCCTCCGGCCGCGTGCGCGCATCGCCGCCGGAGAGTCGTCGGAGAGCCGTCAGGGGGCCGCCGGTCTGGAAGGAGGGCTTCGGTGGCGTCAGGGGTTGAACCAGGAGTCCTCATACTCCTTCCAGTCCTCGGGTGTGGCGGCGAAGTCCACGTAGAGCGCCAGCCCGAACAGCTCCCGGCGGGTCCCGTGCGAGGTCAGCGCCAGTCTGGCGCCCTCGGCCGCCGTCGCGACGCTCTCCGCCGCGTCCCCCCAGACCACGCCGTGGTCGTGGTAGGCGGGTGCGCCGATCAGCACCGTCTTGTCGTCCGGCACGAGGCCGAGCGCCAGGGTGCCCTGCCGTACGACGTGGCCGCCGTAGAGGATCGTGGAGGGGTAGTAGGAGTCGTAGGTCATGATGGCCACCTGGTCGGTACGGGAGGCCACATCCCTGAAGTAGTCCGGGGACCAGTACTTGTCGTGTCCGATGGCCAGACGCGCGACGGGCCGGGTGAGCGGGAACGGCTCGATCTGGGGCGTCGAGACGGAGAGCAGGTCCTTGCCGACGATCTGGCGGGTCCGGTCGAGCAGGTCGAGGAAGCCGGCGTCGCCGTCCCCGACCGGTTCGAAGTCGTAGTGCACGCCGTCGTAGCCCACGGCCATGACCGCGCGGGCGCCGTCGAGCACCCGCTGGCGCGCGGCCGCGTCGCCGAGGCTGAGGCGGCCGTTCACCTTCTGCCCCAGCCACGCCGAGGCCCGGACGCCGGGAAGCCGCGCGTGGATCTCCTTGAGGAAGGCGGCGGCCCCGGAGTACTTCTCGGGGGAAAGCGCGCCGTCGAGGCCGAACGGGCCCGAATGGACGTACAGGTCCTTGATCCCGGTGCCGCGCAGCCGTACGGTCAGGGCCTTGACGTCGGCGGCGTCCTTGCGGCCGTCCACCCACATGTGACCGAGCCACAGGGCGTCATGGCCCGTGCTCTTCGCCCACGGGGCGGGCGTCCCGGTAAACTGGATCGTGAGGGTGGCCGCTGCCACCCCGGGCAGCACAAGGAGCACGGCCGCGACCGCCACGAGAAGGCGCAGGCCGCGTCGTGCTCTGGTCCGGGTAATCACCCGGACATGTCACCATGGAGAACGGCTGGTATGCCAGCCGTAGATCGTCGTCAATCCCGTCGAAACGGACACCGGTGCGCATTCAGCCTGGCCAGACCGATCCCGCGGTGATCCGCAACTTCTGCATCATCGCGCACATCGACCATGGCAAGTCAACGCTTGCCGACCGCATGTTGCAGATCACCGGCGTGGTCGACGACCGCTCCATGCGCGCCCAGTATCTCGACCGGATGGACATCGAGCGCGAGCGCGGCATCACGATCAAGTCGCAGGCGGTCAGGCTGCCGTGGCAGGTCGACGGCGCCGACTACGTCCTCAACATGATCGACACCCCCGGGCACGTCGACTTCACCTACGAGGTCTCCCGCTCCCTGCAGGCGTGCGAGGGCGCGATCCTGCTGGTCGACGCCGCGCAGGGCATCGAGGCGCAGACGCTGGCCAACCTCTACCTGGCCATGAACAACGACATGACGATCATCCCGGTGCTCAACAAGATCGACCTCCCGGCCGCCCAGCCGGAGAAGTACGCCGCGGAGATCGCCCACCTCATCGGCTGTGAGCCCGAGGACGTCCTGAAGGTGTCCGGCAAGACCGGCGTCGGCGTCAGGGAGCTGCTCGACCACGTCGTCGAGCGGGTCCCCGCCCCGGTCGGCGAGGCCGCCGCTCCCGCCCGCGCGCTGATCTTCGACTCCGTCTACGACACCTACCGCGGCGTGGTCACCTACGTCCGGGTCATGGACGGCCACCTGGGCAAGCGTGAGCGCATCCTGATGATGTCCAGCGGCGCCACCCACGAGACCCTGGAGATCGGCGTCATCTCCCCCGAGCCCAAGATCGCGGACAAGGGCCTCGGCGTCGGTGAGGTGGGCTACCTGATCACCGGCGTGAAGGACGTGCGCCAGTCGCGGGTGGGTGACACCGTCACCTCGGGCGCGCAGCCCGCCGCGAAGCCGCTCAGCGGTTACGAGCACCCCAAGCCGATGGTGTTCTCCGGCCTCTACCCGATCGACGGCGACGACTACCCCGAGCTCCGCGAGGCGCTGGACAAGCTGCAGCTCAACGACGCGGCCCTGGTCTACGAGCCGGAGACCTCGGCGGCGCTCGGCTTCGGCTTCCGCTGCGGCTTCCTCGGCCTGCTCCACATGGAGATCGTCAGGGAGCGCCTTGAGCGGGAGTTCAACCTCTCCCTCATCTCCACCGCGCCCAACGTGATCTACCGGGTGATCATGGAGGACGCCAAGGAGTTCACGGTCACCAACCCCTCGGAGTTCCCCACGGGCAAGGTGGACAAGGTCTTCGAGCCGATGGTCAAGGCGACCGTGCTGGTCCCCTCCGAGTTCATCGGCGCCATCATGGAGCTGTGCCAGAACCGCAGAGGCAATCTGCAGGGCATGGACTACCTGTCCGAGGACCGGGTCGAGATCCGTTACACCATGCCGCTCGGCGAGATCATCTTCGACTTCTTCGACCAGCTCAAGTCCCGCACGCGCGGCTACGCCTCGCTCGACTACGAGCCCTCCGGCGAGCAGGAGTCCGAGCTGGTCAAGGTCGACATCCTGCTCCAGGGCGAGGCGGTCGACGCCTTCAGCGCCATCGTCCACAAGGACAAGGCCTACTCCTACGGCGTCGAGATGGCCAAGAAGCTTCGCGAGCTCATCCCGAGGCAGCAGTTCGAGGTGCCGATCCAGGCCGCCATCGGCGCCCGGGTCATCGCCAGGGAGAACATCCGCGCCATCCGCAAGGACGTGCTCGCCAAGTGCTACGGCGGCGACATCTCCCGTAAGCGCAAGCTGCTGGAGAAGCAGAAGGAGGGCAAGAAGCGGATGAAGATGGTCGGCCGTGTCGAGGTCCCCCAGGAGGCCTTCGTCGCCGCGCTGTCCACCGAGTCCTCCTCGGCGGACAAGCCGAAGAAGTGAGATGCGACGCCCCCGCCCGCGAGGAGCGCGGACGGGGGCGTCGGGGTGGTGCGGGCGGGGCGGCCGATGACCCAGGATCGCCGGCCCCGCCCGGTCTCAGGGGAGACTCAGCGCAGGACCTTGTAGAGCGCCGAGGTGAGGGACGCCTTGTCGTCGTCCTGGTCGATGGACCACATCATCGAGCCGCCCAGGCCCCGCAGGCGGATGTAGGCCGCCTTCTGGAGCACCGTGGCCGGGTCGTCGTAGGACCAGAACTCGTTGCCGTCGTAGAGCCAGTTGGCGCCGGTCAGCACGTCGCGGTAGCGCTTTCCTGGCTTCTTGACCAGGTTCTTGTAGTCGTCGGTGCCCGCCGCCCAGGTGCCCTGCGCGGGGCCGGTCGCGGGCTTGAACAGGCCGTTGCCGCCCGCGGTCACACCGGTCCAGCCCTGGCCGTACGCCGGGATGCCGACCACGATCTTCTTCGCCGAGGCGCCGCGGTTCAGGTAGTCGCGCACGGTCTGCTCGACGCTGTACTTCACCGTGTTGGGGTCGCGCCGGTCGGTGAACAGGTTGCCGTTGTGACCGGTGATCGGGTCCCACGAGCCGCGCAGGTCGTAGCCCTGGATGGTGGCGAAGGTGAGGTTCTTGAAGACGTCGCGGACCTCGAAGCCCGCGTCGATCTTCGGTCCGCCCGCGGGCAGGAAGGCCGTCAGCTCACTGCGCCGGTCGTACTGGTTGAGCTGGCGGCGCAGCTCGGTGGTGAACAACGTGAAGTTGTGCTTGTCCTCGGGCCTGACGACGTTGCCCTCGTTGCCCTCGCTGCCGGGCCACTCCCAGTCGAGGTCGATGCCGTCGAACACGCCCGCCCCGGTGCCGGCCGCGGTGTCGGGCAGGTTGCCGCGAAGCCACAGGTCGATGCAGGAGGCGGCCAGCTTGGCGCGGCTCTCCTCGGTGAGGACGGCGTCGGAGAAGTACTTCGAGCCGCTCCAGCCGCCGAGGGAGATCAGGGCCTTGAGGCCGGGGTGCTTGGCCTTGAGCTTCTTGAGCTGGTTCAGGTTGCCGTTCAGGGCCTGGCCTGGGGCGTCGGCGACGCCGTCCACGCTCTGCTCGGCGGGTACCGGTCGCTGCCAGTCGGCCCAGGCGTCCGAGGAGACGCACGTACCCTCGGCGCTGACGGACCCGAAGGCGTAGTTGATGTGGGTCAGTTTCGCCGCCGCGCCGCTGGTCTCCATGTCCTTGACGTGGTAGTTGCGTCCGTAGACGCCCCACTGGATGAAGTAGGCGACCCGCTTGAAGCGGTCACCGTGGCCGGTGTTGGTCTGGGCCTGGGCGGGCGCCGGGGCGGCGGTGGCCGCGAGACCGGCGGCCAGGGCCGCGGCGAGCGTGTTCCGGAGGAGTCTCTGCACGGGCTTCTCCACGTTGCCTGGGGGGCCTTGGGGGGTGGAACTTATAGGAAACTTTCCTTTAAGTTTTCCCGGATCGTAGACCTGGGCGATCTACCCGTCAACGGTCTGGCCGGATCCGGCGTACCGGGCACCGCGTCCGGGGCGGCAGACTTGGTCACGTGCCATCCACACTTCCCGACGGCGATCCGGTACCCCCCTCGGGTGACCTGCCGGAGAGCGCGCTCCACGGCCTGGGGGAGCGGCCCTTCGGCTTCTACGTCCACGTCCCCTTCTGCGTGACCCGGTGCGGCTACTGCGACTTCAACACCTACACCGCCTCGGAGCTGGGCCCCGGCGCCTCCCGCGAGGACTACGCGCGCACCGCGATCAGGGAGGTACGGCGAGCACGCGCCAACCTCGGCGAGGCCGACCTGCCGGTCCGGACCGTCTTCTTCGGCGGGGGCACCCCCACCCTGCTGCCCGCGGCCGACCTGGTCGCAATCCTGAAGGTGATCGGGGAGGAGTTCGGCCTCGCGCCGGGCGCCGAGGTGACCACCGAGGCCAATCCCGAGTCGGTCGACCCGGCCTACCTTGAGGAGCTGCGCGACGGCGGGTTCACCCGGATGAGCTTCGGCATGCAGAGCGCCCGCGAGCACGTGCTGCGGGTCCTCGAACGGGCGCACACCCCCGGCCGCCCGGCCCAGGCCGTCGCGGAGGCCCGTGCGGCGGGGTTCGAGCACGTCAACCTGGATCTGATCTACAGCACGCCGGGGGAGAGCGACGACGACTGGCGGGCCTCACTGGCCGCCGCGATCGAGGCGGGGCCCGATCATGTGTCGGCCTACTCGCTGATCGTGGAGGACGGCACCAGGCTCGCGGCCAGGATCCGGCGAGGCGAGCTGCCGATGCCGGACGACGACGTGGCCGCCGACCGCTATCTCATCGCCGACGGCATGCTCGCCGAGGCCGGGTTCGAGTGGTACGAGGTGTCCAACTGGGCCACCTCGGAGGCGGCGCGCTGCAGGCACAACCTGCTGTACTGGACCGGCGGCGACTGGTGGGGGGTCGGTCCCGGAGCGCACAGCCACGTCGGGGGCACCCGGTGGTGGAACGTCAAGCATCCGGCGGCCTACGCCCAGCGCCTGACCTCCGGTGCCTCGCCCGCGTACGCCCGCGAGGTGCTCACCTCGCAGGACAGGGCGGTCGAGCGCCTGATGCTGGAGCTGAGACTCTCCGCGGGCTTCCCGCTTCGCGAGCTGGACAGGCCGAGGGTCGTCGCCAGAGCCCTGGCGGACGGCCTGCTCGAAGTGGAGCCGTTCAAGACCGGGCGGGCGGTGCTCACGCTGCGGGGCCGCCTGCTGGCCGACGCCCTGGTGCGCGACCTGACCTGACCGGTACGGGACTCAGCTCACGAACCGGATGTTCAGCGGGTAACGGTAGCTCTCTCCGCGGTTGGCCGCGACGGCGGCGATGATCATCAGGATGAGTGAGCCGATCCAGACCAGCGGCATCAGCAGGAAGCCGATCAGCACGAAGGCCAGCACCCAGGAGACCAGATAGGCGATCATCAGGGTGAGCTGGAAGTTCAGCGCCTCGGCCGCCTGGGCCCGCACGTAGGGGGCCTCGTCCCGCTTGGCGAGGTAGAGCACCAGCGGACCGACGAACGAGGTCAGCAGGCCCAGCAGGTGGGCGAGCATCGCCATGGTCGTGTCGTCGGTGCCCGGACGCGGGCCCTGCCCGCCGTAACCGCCGTAACCGGGCACGCCGTACCCCTGGTGACCGTACGGCCAGCCGCCCTGGGGCGGGTACCCCTGGTATCCCTGCCCGGGAGGAGGCCCGGGGTAGGGCCCGGGGGGAGGGCCTGGAGGGGGGCCGGGCTGAGGGCCGGGCCACGCTCCGTACCCAGGCCGGGGGTGCTCCTCGTGCGGGAACCGCTCGGGATTGTCGCTCATGGCCATCTCCTCGATGGGGTGGGTCAGTCGTCCTGGGCGGGGTCGGTCACGAAGTCGATCAGCCGCTCGACCGGGCCGAGGAGCTCCGGTTCGAGATCGGCGTAGGTGGTGACCGATCCGAGGATGCGGCGCCAGGCCTCCGCGGGATCGACGCCCCATCCGAGGGCGGCGATGACGCCCTCCTTCCACGGCAGGCCGCGCGGCACCCGGGGCCAGGCGTCGATCCTCAGCGCCGACGGTTTGACGGCCTGCCAGACGTCCACGAACGGGTGCCCGGCGACCAGCACGTGGGGCGAGGAGACCTCGGCCGCTATCCGGCTCTCCTTGGACCCGGCGACCAGATGGTCGACGAGCACACCGAGACGACGCTCAGGGCCGGGCCCGAACTCCGCGACGATCTCGGGGAGGTGGTCGACGCCCTCGAGGTACTCGACCACGACGCCCTCGACGCGCAGGTCGTGTCCCCAGACCTTCTCGACCAGCGCGGCGTCGTGCACGCCCTCCACGTAGATCCGGCTCTCCCTGGCGACCCGGGCCCGCAGGCCCTCGACCGCGATGGATCCGGAGGCGCTGCGCCGTGGCCCCTGGGGCCCCTGGGGTCCCCGGGAGCCCGGAGACGCGGCGGCGGGCCGTACCAGGGTCACCGTCCTGCCTTCGAGGAGGAACGCGGCCGGGTCGAGCGGGAACAGGCGCCGCCGCCCGAAGCGGTCCTCCAGGGTGACGGCCTCCTTGTCGCAGGCGACCACGGCGCCGCAGAAGCCGCTCTCGGCGTCCTCGACGACCAGGTCGGGCTCGGCGGGGACCTGGGGGATCCTCCCCTTGAGGGGACGACGCCAGTTTCCCGCCAGCACGTCACGCTCGTACATCACCGGCCGTCAGCCACCTCTCGCAGGGGATCACGTGGGACGGTAGCAAAGAGCGGGCCTCACCTGCCGTAGGCTCCGGGCTGTCCCCACTGGGCCGCCGCGGCCGCGGCCTGGCGCTTGCGGGCGCCGCTGCGCTTGACCAGCACGACGATCGTCACGATGACGGCCAGCAGGAACCCGATCCCCGGCACGCCGAACAGCATCAGCGTGCCGCTGATCACCGAGTCGGCCACGATCTCCTTGCCCACGCCGAACTTGGCGTCGACCCCGCCCGAGGTGGTGCAGGTGATCGGGTAGTCGCCCGCCTTGTCCACCCCGATCCGCAGGGCGAGCTCCCACAGCTGCCCGTCGGCGGTGACGGTCTGCTGGAAGCTCGGCCGCTGGAGCTTGACGGTTCCCGGGGCGCCCTCGATCTGGCACTCGAAGTTCGTGCCCTTGGCCGCGGCGACGTAGATGGCGGGCTTGTTCGCCGGGTCGATGCTGACGGTCGTCTTCTGGTCGGGGCCGAAGGAGGAGGTCGGGGCGGCTTCGGTGACCGCGTTGAAGAGACCGCCCGCGAAACCGACGAAGCCAATGATCACGCTCAGCACGAAGAGCAGCCACACGCCGACGATCCAGCCGACGCTGGGCTTCACCTTCGGCGGCGGGCCCTGGGGGGCGCCGTATCCCGGGGGCGGGTAGCCGAAGGAGGGGCCGCCCTGCTGGTACTGCTGTTGCTGCTGGTGGGGCTGGCCGTACGGCTGCTGGGGGGTGCCGTAACCCGAAGGGGATCCGAAATCATTGGACATATACCTAATTGTGGCCCTTACCACTTGGATAGCGATAGCAGCTGACTTGACAATGGCTTGCTCCAGGACCCGCTCCCGCCCATCCTGGTGCCGTGTTATCGCACCCCCCGGGCTGGAGCCGTACACTTGGCACTCGGGAACACCGAGTGCCAGACCTGGCGTTTCCCGTCCGAGCGCAGGTAGGAGGTGAGCACGTTGGTTGACGACCGCAAGCTGGCGGTCCTACGCGCCATCGTCGAGGACTACGTGTCCACCAATGAGCCGGTCGGCTCGAAGGCTCTCGCGGAGCGTCACAACCTGGGTGTGTCCCCCGCGACCATCCGCAACGACATGGCGGTGCTGGAGGAGCAGGGCTACATCGCCCAGCCCCACACCAGCGCGGGCCGGGTGCCGACGGACAAGGGCTACCGGCTGTTCGTCGACCGCCTCTCCCAGGTGAAGCCGCTGTCCGGCGCGGAGAGGAGGGCCATCGAGAGCTTCCTCGCGGGCGCCGTCGACCTCGACGACGTCGTGATGCGCACGGTACGGCTGCTGGCCCAGCTGACCCGTCAGGTCGCCGTGGTCCAGTACCCCACGATCTCCAACTCCAAGGTCCGCCACGTCGAGCTGGTCCCGCTGAACGAGCACCGCCTGATGTTCGTGCTCATCACCAACACCGGGCGGGTCGAGCAGCGCGTGGTGGAGCTGCAGGAGGTCATCGACGACAACCGCGTGGCGCACCTGCGCGCGGTGCTCAACGCCTGCCTGGACGGCTGCGGGCTGGCCAGTGTTCCCGACATGGTCGCCGACCTGCCAGAACGGCTGCCCGCCGAGGACAGGCCCGTCGCGGCCACCATCCTTTCGGTCCTGCTTGAGTCCCTTGTGGACCGGCATGATGAGAAGATCGTTTTCGCCGGGGCCGCCAATCTCGCGGGGGCCGACTTCACCGTCGGGCTCCGCGACGTGCTGGAGGCCCTGGAGGAGCAGGTGGTGCTCATGCGCCTGCTCGGTGAGACCTCGGACCTGTCGGCGCTGACGGTGCGCATCGGCTCGGAGAACCCTTACACGGGTCTCCAGGGCACATCCATCGTCGCCGCCGGATACGGTTCGGGTGGCAAGCAACTGGCCCGGCTCGGTGTGCTGGGTCCGACACGTATGGACTACCCGGTCACGATGGGCGCGGTGCGCGCGGTGGCACGCTACGTCAGCCAGATCCTGGCTGCATCCTAAGAGGTCAACTAAGTGGCTACTAAGAGTGACTACTACGGCACCCTGGGGGTGCGGCGCGACGCCAGCGCGGAGGAGATCAAGAAGGCCTACCGCCGCCTGGCCAGGGAGCTGCATCCCGATGTGAACCCCGACCCTGAGACCCAGGAGCGGTTCAAGGACATCACCCAGGCCTACGAGGTGCTGTCCGACCCCAACAAGCGTCAGATGTACGACATGGGCGCCGACCCGTTCTCCTCGGGTGGCGCGGGCGCCGGAGGCTTCGGCGCCGGCTTCCCCTTCAGCGACATCATGGACGCCTTCTTCGGCGCGGCGGGCGGCGGCGCGGGGCGCGGTCCCCGCTCGCGGGCCCGCAGGGGCCGCAACGCCACCATCAGGGTCGAACTCGACCTGCGGGAGGCGGCCTTCGGCACGACCCGCGAGCTGGTGGTCGACACCGCGATCCTGTGCGAGGTCTGCACCGGCTCCGGCGCGGCGGCGGGCACCCACCCCGACACCTGTGACGTCTGCCACGGGCGCGGCGAGGTCTCCCAGGTCACCCGGTCCTTCCTCGGCCAGGTCATGACCTCCCGTCCCTGCCCGCAGTGCGGCGGGTTCGGTTCGATCATCCGCAACCCCTGCCAGGAGTGCTCCGGCGACGGCCGGGTCCGCACCCGGCGGACCATCAAGGTCCGCATCCCCGCGGGAGTCGAGGACGGCACCCACATCCAGCTCGCCGGCGAGGGCGAGATCGGTCCCGGCGGCGGCCCGCCCGGTGACCTGTTCCTGGAGATCGTCGAGCGCCCCCACGAGACGTTCGAGCGCCGCGGCGACGACCTGCACTGCACCGTGCAGATCCCGATGACCGCCGCCGCGCTCGGCACGATCCTGACGCTGGAGACACTCGACGGCGCCGAGGAGCTGGACGTCCGCCCCGGCACCCAGTCCGGGCAGACCATCCCGCTGTACGGCAAGGGCATCCAGCGCCTCAACGAGACCGGCAGGGGAGACCTGCTGATCCACGTCAACGTCGAGACTCCCGCCCGTCTCGACCAGGCTCAGGAGGAGCTCCTGCGCGAGCTGGCCAGGCTCCGCGGCGAGGAGCGCCCGCCCGGCAAGTTCGCCCCCGGCCAGCAGGGCTTCTTCTCCCGCCTGCGGGACGCCTTCAATGGCCGCTGATCCGGCGGGCGCCCGCGGGGCCTGTGAGGGCCGATGACGGTTCCGGTCTTCCTGGCGGAGCCGGGTGACCTGGCCCGGCGGGAGTTCGTCTTCGGCGGCCCCGAGGGCCGCCACGCGGCTGCCGTACGGCGGCTGCGGGCGGGGGAGCGGCTCGACCTCACCGACGGCGCGGGGGCGGTCGCCGAGTGCGTCGTGCTCGACGCGGGCAAGGACTCGCTCCGGGTGGAGGTGCTGCGCCGCTACGAGGTCGTGCCGCCGCGCCCCCGCCTGGTCGTCGTGCAGGGCCTGCCCAAGGGCGACAGGGGAGAGCTGGCCGTCGAGATGATGACCGAGGCCGGGGTCGACGTGATCGTCCCCTGGTCCGCCGCCAGGTGCGTCACCCAGTGGAAGGGCGAGCGCGCGGCCAAGTCCCTGGCCCGCTGGCGCTCGACCGCGCGGGAGGCGGGCAAGCAGTCCCGGCGCTTCCTGCTGCCCGAGGTGACCGAACCCGCGACGACCTCCCGGGTCGCCGCCCTGCTGGCGGAGGCCGCGCTCGGCGTCGTGCTGCACGAGGAGGCCGCCACGCCGCTGTCCACCCTTCCCCTGCCCGCAGGGGACGATGGCGACATCGGAGACGTCGTCGTGGTCGTCGGTCCCGAGGGCGGCGTCACCGAGGAGGAGATCGCCGCCTTCCGTGAGGCGGGGGCGGTGGCCGCGCTGCTCGGGCCCACGGTGCTGCGCACCTCGACGGCGGGCGTCGCCGCCGCGGCAGTGCTACAGGCCCGTACCGGCCGCTGGTGACGGGGCTCGCCGGAGCGCGAACGCCTCAGGGACGGGCCGCGGGGGCGGGAGAGGAGTCCGTCTGCACCGGGGTCCGCTGGGGGTCCTGAGGGCACTCGCCGGCCGCGCAGGGAGCCTCGGAGGGGCCACCCGTCTCCGAGGGCTCCGGCGGGGCCGGGGTCTCGGTCGGCTCCCCACACCCCTTCTGCGTCTCCTCGGGCTCGACCGTGGTGCCGGGAGAGGTCGTCCCGCAGGTCGGCGACGGTGACGGCTTGGGAGTCCTGGACGGTTTCGCCGACGGCTTCGGGCTCGGCGTCCCCGACTTCGAGGCCACCGGAGGCGCGGGAGGCGTGACGCCGGGCCTGGCCGGGGCGGGGGACGGCCCGGCGGTCCGCAGCGGAGGCCGCGACGTCGCGGACATCTCCGGGCTCGTCGGCACGGTGAAGTTGACCTCGTTGCTGTGGACCTGCTTCGTGTCGTGACGGAACTGCGGCACGACCACCACGACCGCCGCCGCGACGAGGACGGCCCCGGCGACGGAGGCTCCGGCGCGCCACCACATCAGCCCGCGGAGCCCGCGTCGCTCTATGCGGGCGCGGATGATCTCCAGACCGTCCGGGGAGGGAACGACCGAGTTCGCCTCCGCGCTCAGGGCACGGCGGAGAAGCTCGCCGTACTCGTCGTCGGGGGAGTCGGTCATGACAGTTGCTCCAGTGAGGTTCGTAGGGCGGCCATGCCGCGAGCCGTGTGACTCTTGACCGCGCCTTTGCTGATGCCCATCGCGTGGGCGATCTGCGCTTCCGACAGGTCACCGTAGTACCGCAGGACCAGGGCCTCCCGCTGCCGGGCGGGCAGGCCGCGAAGCGCCTCGATGACGGCGGACCTCTCCAGTTCGCCGATGGCGCCGTTCTCGGCGCTCGGCGCGTCGGGCAGGCCCTTCGGGGCGTACTTCTCAACGACCGCCCGGTGCCGCAGCACGGAGCGTGATCTGTTGACGACCGATTGGCGCAGGTAGGCGAGTGCCTTGTCGGTGTCACGCAGGCGGCGCCAGGCGCCGTGGATGGCGACGAACGCGTCCTGCACGACTTCCTCCGCGGTTGCCATGTCGCGGACGAGCAAAACTGCGAGACGCACAAGAGACCGATAGTGCGCGCTGTAGAGCGCGGTCACGGCCATGTCGGCGTCCCAACCGACGGGCACCGCCCCCAGCGACCTGTCGGCCACGAGGGTCTCGGTGGTCACATCAGTGGGACGCTCGGCCTTCCCAGAGGGTTTACGCTCTGCCGGTTCATTAGGGGGCATGACCCAGTCGTGTCCTCGCCAGGCGGCCACATCGTGCTAATCGCATGGGCTGTCGTTGTTGAAGTTTTGCACACTTACCTTAGCTGGGCGGATCTTTGTTCGCTGACGATGTGCCATCACCGATTGACAACGGCGCGGGGAGTGGGGAAGGGGCTTCACGGGACGGCAGGGGGATAGGGTGCCCGCATGGTGAGTGAAGCCGACTGCCTGTTCTGCAGGATCGTGGCCGGGGAGATTCCCGCGGACGTCGTCCACGAGACCGAGCGGACCCTGGCCTTCAGAGACGTCAACCCCCAGGCGCCGACCCATGTCCTGGTGGTTCCCAAGGACCACTACCAGGACGCGGCGGCGCTGGCCGCGGCCGACCACGGGCTCGCCGACGAGGTGCTCAGGACGGCGCACACGGTGGCCGAGCAGGAGGGGGTCGCGGAGCCCGGATACCGCATCGTGTTCAACACCGGTCCCGGGGCGGGACAGACCGTTTTCCACGTACACGGGCACGTGCTCGGCGGACGCGGCCTGACCTGGCCGCCCGGGTGAAAACGGGAAAGCGCGATCGGGTCGAACACGGATACGATGGCGGGGAAGTCTGAACCCGATATCTGGAGGCGAACAGGCCGAAAGGCCCGCCTATGTCCGAGACAAACGATTCCAGCAGAACGTCCCAGCCCAAGGCCAAGGGCCCCAGTAGGACCCAGGCAAAGGTGGTGATTCCGGACGACCATTCGATGGTGAGCCTGCTGGGCTCGCGTGACGAGCTGCTGCGGGTCGTCGAGGGCGCCTTCCGCGCCGACATCCACGTCCGGGGCAACGAGATCACCATCACCGGCAGCCCCGAGGAGAGCAGCGTCGTGGTGCGCCTGTTCGAGGAGCTGGCCGAACTCGTCCGAGGGGGCGCGGAACTCACACCCGACGCGGTCGAGCGCAGCATCGCGATGCTGCGCATGAGCTCGGACCGCCCGGCGGAGGTGCTCTCCCTCGACATCATCTCCTCGCGGGGCCGGACGATCCGTCCCAAGACGGTGAACCAGAAGCGCTACGTCGACGCGATCGACCGGCACACCATCGTCTTCGGCATCGGCCCCGCCGGCACCGGCAAGACCTACCTGGCGATGGCCAAGGCGGTCAGGGCGCTGCAGGAGAAGAAGGTCAACCGGATCATCCTCACCCGTCCGGCGGTCGAGGCGGGCGAACGGCTCGGCTTCCTGCCCGGCACGCTCTACGAGAAGATCGACCCCTACCTGCGCCCGCTCTACGACGCGCTGCACGACATGGTCGACCCCGACTCGATCCCCCGGCTGATGGCCGCGGGCACGATCGAGGTCGCCCCGCTGGCCTACATGCGCGGCCGTACGCTCAACGACGCCTTCATCATCCTCGACGAGGCGCAGAACACCTCGCCCGAGCAGATGAAGATGTTCCTGACGCGTCTGGGGTTCAACTCGAAGATCGTCGTCACGGGTGACGTCACCCAGGTCGACCTGCCCGGCGGCACGCAGAGCGGCCTGAAGGTGGTCCAGGAGATCCTCGACGGCATCCCCGACATCCACTTCAGCCGTCTGACCAGCTCCGACGTCGTACGGCACAGGCTGGTCAGCGACATCGTCGACGCCTACGGGCGTTACGACGAGCTGCGACGTGACGAGCCGCAGCCGATCAAGGGCGTGGTGAAGCGTCCCAGGGGAAGAACGGTGAGCGACCGATGAGCATCGAGGTCAACAACGAGTCCGGTGTCGAGATCGACGAGGGGCTCATCGTCTCGCTGGCCGGGCACGTGCTGGAGCGGATGGACATCAACCCGCTCGCCGAGCTGTCCATCCTCGTCGTGGACGAGGAGGCCATGTCGGTGCTGCACGAGCAGTGGATGGGCGAGCCCGGGCCGACGGACGTGCTCGCCTTCCCGATGGACGAGCTGCGTCCCGGTCCCGGCAGCGGCGCCCGTCAGGAGGGCGACGCCCCGGCCGACCCGGCGCTCTTGGGCGATGTGGTGCTGTGCCCGCAGGTGGCGGCCAAGCAGGCCGCCGAGGCGGGGCACAGCACGGAGGCCGAGCTTGAGCTGCTGTGCACGCACGGCATCCTCCACCTGCTCGGCTACGACCACGCCGAGCCCGAGGAGCACAAGGAGATGTTCGGCCTGCAGGGCGAGCTTCTCGAATCGTGGCGGAAGGTGCGCCCCCAGCGGTGAACTTCGCCAACGGGTGGTTGCTCTCGGCCGTCGTCCTCGTCGTGGTCGGCGGCCTGATCGCCAGTGCGGAGACGGCTCTCACCCGCATCTCGCGGGTGCGGGCCGAGGAGTTCGTGCGTGAGGGCCGCCGGGGCGCGAAGCGCCTGCAGGCGATCGTCGCCGACCCGCCGCGCTACCTCAACCTGCTGCTCCTGCTGCGCCTGAGCTGCGAACTGGTCGCCACGGTGATCGCCACGCTGCTCTTCATCGATCTGCTCGGCGACGAGGGCGGGGCGTACGCCGCCGCGGCGGCCGTCATGATCGTGATCAGCTACGTGATCGTCGGGGTCTCCCCGCGCACCCTCGGCCGTCAGCACGCCGAACCGATCGCCCTGGCCAGCGCCCCTCTCGTGTACGGCCTGACCAGGATCTTCGGTCCCCTGCCCAAGCTGCTCATCCTGATCGGCAACGCCGTGACGCCCGGCAAGGGCTTCAGGGAGGGGCCGTTCACCTCAGAGGCCGAGCTGCGCGACCTGGTCGACCTGGCCGAGGAGCGCAGGGTCATCGAGCCGGACGAGCGGGAGATGATCCACTCGGTCTTCGAGCTCGGCGACACCCTGGTGCGCGAGGTCATGGTGCCCCGTACCGACATGGTCTTCATCGAGCGCGCCAAGACCCTGAACCAGGCGCTTTCGCTCGCCCTGCGCAGCGGTTTCTCCCGCATCCCCGTCGTCGGGGAGAACGAGGACGACGTCATCGGGATCGCCTACCTCAAGGACGTCGTGCGCCGCCTGCAGGAGACCGGGGAGCAGAGCCGCTCGGAGCAGATCGACACGATCATGCGCCAGGCCTCCTACGTGCCGGAGAGCAAGCCGATCGACGAGCTCCTGCGCGAGATGCAGGCCCGCCAGATCCACCAGGCCATCGTCATCGACGAGTACGGCGGGACGGCCGGTCTGGTCACCATCGAGGACATCCTGGAGGAGATCGTCGGCGAGATAACCGACGAGTACGACCAGGAGGCGCCCAGGATCGAGTCACTGGACGACGGCTCCGTGCGGGTGACCGCCCGGCTGCCCGTGGGTGACCTGGCCGACCTGTTCGACGTCGAACTTGAGGTGGACGACGTCGAGACCGTGGGCGGCCTGCTGGCGCACGCCCTCGGCCGGGTGCCGATCGCGGGCTCGGAGGCCGTGGTCGAGGGGCTCAGCCTGACGGCCGAGAGCCTCGCGGGCCGTCGCAACCGGATCGGCACGGTCCTCGTCCGGCGGGTCGCCCCCGCCGAGCCCGACTCCGTGGAGGCCTCGGCGGGACACGACTGACCCCGCGGAAAGCGGCTTTCAAGCGGGCCGCAAGCGTCCTGCAACCGGGGCCGGGCACTGTGTTCTCACGGCGCCGCTCACGCGGAGCCGATGGGGGCCGGCACCGTGAGGGGTTCGCGGGGCCGGGACGAAAAACACGGGGGAAAGGCACGAGAGGCTCCGGCAGACAGTCTCTCGTCGCTCGCTGAAGGGTGTTCTCAACCGCATGGGGTGGTTGAGAGCACCCTTAGGCGTTTCTTGGCGATTGCCGCTTTTGGTGACAGGGAAGAAAGCGGATCGGCGGGGACAAGACATCTCGCATGTGACATCGGGGGATGAGTCATGACGCGGGGGATTCAGGTTGTTATTGCGGTCACTATCTGCGGAGCGCTGGCCGTGGGGGCGGCCGCGTGCGGTGGCGGGGCGGCGCGGGACGCCTCAGCGGGGGGCGACTCCCGGGCCGAGCTCACAAGGCTGCGGGGACTGCTGCGGGAAGGAGCGTCGCACCTTCCCGACGGCTTCTCCGCCAGGCCACGCGACGGGTGGGTGCCACCGTTCAGGGCGGTCAACCAGGACTGCAGACTCCTGCTCGACACGGCAGCAGGCGCAGGAGCCGGTCCCGGCGGGGCACGGGTGGCCGCGACCTACCCGGGCGACAGGCTGGGCGAGCTGGCGGGGGTCAGCATGGCCTCCTACGCCGGGCAGGGCGCCGAACTGCGCTTCGCGGAGCTGACCCGGGCACTGGACGGCTGCCGGGTGGCCAGGAACTCCCTGGCGGGCAGAGGAACCGTGCTCCGGGTCTCCCGGTTGCGGCTGGGCGACACCGGGGCCGAGGTCCAGGCCAGGCGGCTGCGGGGCAGGCTCAACGGCTACCCCTACGAGATGCACGTCGTCTTCGCCCTCACGGGAAACACCCTGGTCTCCCTGGTGCACACCGGCGTCGCGGGCGTCGACGCGGGCCGTACCGGGCGGCTCACCCGGTCGCTCGTCGGCGGCGCGGCCTCGTGAACGGTCCCGCCGGGCGCGCGGGCCGGTCGTGCCTCGCCTCCCGGGGCTGAATACCCTTGTGCCGTGAGTGACACGACCCTCGACCCAGAGGACAACAAGATCATCGTGCTGGCCCGCTCCATCCGCGCCCGTAACGGCGCGGCCGAGGGGGCGGCCGTACGCGACGAGACGGGACGGACCTACTCGGCGACCAACGTGGCGCTGCCGTCACTGCGGTTGTCGGCGCTCCAGGTGGCCGTGGCGATGGCCGTCTCCAGCGGGGCCGAGGCCCTGGAGGCGGCGGCTCTGGTCACGGCGGCGGACGGCCCGGCGGAGGCGGACGTGCTCGTGGTCCGCGATCTGGGCGGGGAACGACTCCTGGTCGCCGGTCCCGACGGAACGTTGCGTCAGAGCTGACCGTTCCATCGGGGACAATGGTTGGCGTGAGTTCCTCAGCTGCTGATTTCCGTGCCGGTTTCGCCTGCTTCGTCGGCAGGCCCAATGTCGGCAAATCCACGCTGATGAACGCGTTGGTCGGCACGAAGGTGGCGATCACCTCCTCCAAGCCGCAGACCACTCGCAGGGCCATCAGGGGCATCGTGCACCGGCCCGACGCCCAGCTCGTCATCGTGGACACCCCCGGCCTGCACCGGCCCAGGACGCTGCTGGGCGAGCGGCTGGACAGCCTGGTGCTGTCCACCCTCACCGAGGTCGACGTGATCGGCTTCTGCGTGCCCGCCAACGAGCCCGTCGGCAAGGGAGACCGGTTCATCGCCGAGAAGCTCGCCGCCGTCAGGAAGACCCCGGTCGTCGCCGTGGTGACCAAGTGCGACCTGGCCACCCGCGAGCAGATCGCCGCCCAGCTGCTCGCGGTCTCCCAGCTCGCCGAGTTCGCGGAGATCGTCCCGGTCTCCGCGGCGTCGGGCGAGCAGCTGGACGTGGTCGCGGACGTGCTGATCGACCGGCTTCCCGAGAGCCCGCCGCTGTACGAGGGGGGACAGCTCACCGACGAGCCGGAGCAGGTGCTCGTGGGCGAGCTGATCCGGGAGGCCGCGCTTGAGGGGGTCAGGGACGAGCTGCCGCACTCGATCGCGGTCGTCGTCGACGAGATGCTGCCCCGTGAGGGCCGTGACGACCTGCTCGACATCTACGCGCACATGTTCGTCGAGCGCCCGTCGCAGAAGGCCATCGTGATCGGCCACAAGGGGACGCGCCTGAAGGAGGTCGGCAGCCGGGCCCGTAAGCAGATCGAGGCGCTGCTCGGCAGCCGGGTCTACCTCGACCTGCGCATCAGTGTCGCCAAGGACTGGCAGCGCGACCCCAAACAGCTGCGCCGTCTCGGCTTCTACGACTGAGCGTCTCCCTCACGGTTCGGAGTACGGCCGGTTTTCCCGGCCCTCTCCCGGGTTTCGCCGTACGCCGGACGCCGTCGGAAACGCCTGCGGGCGAAAGGGCGGCCGGGAGAGCCCAAAAGGGTTTTCCACGGCCGATGACCTGGTCTTGTGGTGTTTTTTCGGGACCACTGATTCGGCGATCCTGACCGGTCGGCGGGCCTTCCTGAAACCGGGGGGCATTGCCGGAGGTTTTCGCCGGTGTTTTCCCGGTACTCCGTTCGATCTCGTCTTGGTGAAGGCCCTCCTGAATCCGGGAACCCCGGCGTAGCCTTCGGGGTAAAGAGGAGGTCAAGGGCGCAGTGACCGAGAAACCCGCGCGGGGGCAGGAGCCACCCGAGCCCGAGCCCGATCGGCCCGAGCCGGAACGGCCGGCGGAGCCCGAACCGCCCGGGACGCCCGAGCCGTTCGAGGAACCGCCCCCCGCCACGGAGCGCTACGTTCCCCAGCCCGTCCCGCCGGAGCTCGGCGGCTCGACGGGCAGAGGGCGCAGGGTGCGGCGCTTCCGGCTGACCGCCTGGATCGCGCTGGTCCTGGCGGCCGTCGTGGTCGGCGCCTCGGTCCTGTGGGTCAACGGACCGCCGACGGAGGCCGAGCTGCGGGAGAAGGCGGGCCTGTTCGGCAAGGAGACTCTGCGGATCGGCGTCAAGGACGACACCCCGGGCATCGCGCTGCAGGACAGGAGCGGCGCACGCGTCTTCAGGGGCTTCGACATCGACATCGCGTACATGATCGCCGCGGATCTGGGCTATCCGAAGGACAGGGTCGCCTTCATGGCCATCGAGACCGAGGACAGGGCCCGTATGCAGGCCCGTGACAAGGACGGCCTGTTCGTCAGGGTCGACCTCGTGGTCGCCACCTTCAGCGTGACGCCCGAGCGGCAGAGGGACCCCTCAGTCGGCTTCTCCACCCCCTACCTCTACACCGAGCAGTCCGTGGTGACCAGGTCCGACTACGAGGGGAAGGTCACCTCGCTGGGGCAGTTGAGGGGCAAGAAGGTCTGCACGCTCGGCACCTCGACCTCGGAGGTCGAACTGGAGCGGGCGACCAGGGCGGACGTCACCGCGAAGAACCGGATCAGCGACTGCATCGAGGGACTGAAGAACGGGGAGTACGACGCGGTGACGACCGACGCGGCCATCCTGGCGGGGTTCGTCAAGGAGTCGGCCGGAGAGCTGGTCCACCACGACATCGCGCTGGAGAAGACCGAGATGTGGGCGGTCAACGCGGGCCCGAACGCCGCGCTGCGCGACCTGGTCAACCTCGCCCTCTACCGGTCCTACGCCGACCCGCAGAACCACGGCTGGGAGGACGCCTACAAGGACAACATCGAACCGATGCTCGCCGCCAGCCGCGACGTCAACGTGGCCCAGTCCGAGCAGCCGTGTGTACTTCCCCCGCCGATCCGCAGGTGGCCGTGGGAGCGGGGCCTGGCCGCGGCCCAGGAGTGTCTCTCCCGGTGAAACGCCCCCGGCGAGTCATGGCCACGCCGAGGAACCAGGAATGGCTGCTCGCGCTGCTGCCGGTCTTCCCCGTCGTCCTGCTGGTGCTGCGGCTGTGGTACGCCAGCAGGCAGGACACCCAGACGCTGCTCCTCCTCGTGCAGAGCATCAGTCCACTGGGCATGCTGACCGCCGTCCTGCTCACGAGCGTGTGGGTGCTGCCCGCGCTCATCCTGGGCGGCAGGGTGCTGGGCACCCTCTACTGGATCAGCGCGCGCCGTTCCTCGTGGCTGGTGCGCACCGCGCAGCGGCTTCCCAGCTGGGTGGTCGTCCTGGCCGTCGTGGTCGGCCTGTTCTCCTGGCAGCTGCGCTTCCTGCCGACGCTGGTGATGCTGGCGCTGGCCGCGGCGGGTCTCACGGTCCGCGACCGGTTCCCGCATCACGAGGGGTTGCGCACCGCCTTCTGCTACGCGCTGCCGCTGATGATCGCGCTGCTGTCCTACGTGGTGCTGTGGCCCGCGATCGTCACGGCCTTCACCATCCACGACGTGCCGACCGCGATCCTGCTGACGCTTCCGCCGGGGGTCTCGGTGCTGCTCACCGGGCCCGTCCCCCTGATCGCCGCGCGGACGCTCACCCACGGCATCGCCATCGCCATCGCGGTCTTCGCGCCGTTCCTGATCGGGGTGGTCGTGATGCGGGCGCCGATCCTGCCGCTGACCGCGCTGCAGATCGAGGAGGAGGGCAAGCCCCGGGTGCTCGTCGGCTACCTGGTCGCGGGCGACGACCGGATGTTCACCGTCCTCGGGCGGGAGGGCGCCGTGAGCTTCGTCCGCAACGACGAGCTCAAGTCCAGGGTGCTGTGCCCCGATCCGGGCGAGGTGCCCAGGACCCAGGTCAACCTGTACGGCTGGTACGTGGAGCAGAACATGGCCTCCTGGATCGCCCCGTCCCGGCCCATGCTCCCCGTCGACTCCCGCTGCCAGGGAAGGCCACTCGGCTGAGGACCCTCGGGCCGGTCCGCGCTACTGGCGGTACTCCTCGACCTCCCGCACCGGGCGCGGCGCCGCCGAGTCGGGGTCCTCGCCGAACTCCCTGTGCGCCCTGCGCTGCCTGAGCAGGTCCCACGCCTGGTCGAGGGCCTCCTCAAGCTCCCTGATCCGGTTGTTCTCCTCGTGTGAGGAGATGCCGCCGGAGGCCAGCCGCCGCCGCAGGCCGTGTTCCTCGGCGATCAGCTCGTGGATGTGGGCGAGGATGTCGTCGTCCTTCATGGTCGATCCCCCTGTCGTCGACAGCAGCGCCACGGTAACGCCACTGTAGTCCGCGACCCTCCGCGGGCCTCCCGCCGGGCGCCGCCCAGGGGACGGGCACGGCACACGCGCCGCTCACGCCCCACACGTCCCGCGATGTGAGACCGCGTCTCAGGTATTCGCAACCGTCTGCTAACGTGCTAGGCATGCTGCGCGGGCTGCTTCTTAGCTGCCGCGACGAGGGCCTGTAACAGGCCGGCTCCCTCGTCGCGGAGCGAGCCATGCGTGTCGGCCGTGATCGTCTTTCCAGCCGAGGAGCCTCATGTATCCGCAGCAGCAGCCCAGTTCCATGCCCTTCGCGCGCTATCAGCCCTTCGACGCCGTACGACTGGACGACCGCACCTGGCCGGGGAAGGTCATCGAGCGCGCCCCCCAGTGGTGCGCCGTGGACCTGCGTGACGGCAACCAGGCGCTGATCGACCCGATGGACTCCCACCGCAAGCTCAAGATGTTCGAGCTGCTGGTGGGAATGGGCTACAAGGAGATCGAGGTCGGCTTCCCCTCCGCCTCGCAGACCGACTTCGACTTCGTCCGGCAGATCATCGAAGAGGGCCGGATCCCCGACGACGTGGTGATCCAGGTCCTCACCCAGGCCAGGGCCGAGCTGATCGAGCGGACCTTCGAGTCGCTGCGCGGCGCCAAGCAGGCCATCGTCCACCTGTACAACTCGACCTCGACGCTGCAGCGCAGGGTCGTCTTCGGCCAGGACAGGGAGGGCATCACCGCGATCGCGGTCGAGGGCGCCAAGCTGTGCAAGAAGCTCGCCGCCGAGCTGGAGGGCACCGAGATCTACTTCCAGTACTCGCCCGAGTCCTTCACCGGGACCGAGCTGGAGTACGCCGTCGAGGTCTGCAACGCCGTCAACGACGTCTGGCAGCCGACCCCGGAGCGCAAGGTCATCGTCAACCTGCCCGCGACGGTGGAGATGGCCACGCCGAACGTCTACGCCGACCAGATCGAGTGGATGCACCGCAACCTGGCCTACCGCGACTCGATCGTGCTGTCGCTGCACCCGCACAACGACCGGGGCACCGCCGTGGCCGCCGCCGAGCTGGGCTACATGGCCGGGGCCGACCGCATCGAGGGCTGCCTGTTCGGCAACGGCGAGCGCACCGGCAACGTGTGCCTGGTCACGCTGGGCATGAACCTGTTCTCGCAGGGCGTCGACCCGCAGATCGACTTCTCCGACATCGACGAGGTCCGCCGGGTCACCGAGTACTGCAACCAGCTGCCTGTCCACCCGCGCCACCCCTGGGGCGGCGAGCTGGTCTACACCGCCTTCTCCGGCTCCCACCAGGACGCCATCAAGAAGGGCCTGGAGCACATGGAGCGCGACGCCGCCGCCGCGGGCGTGCCGGTGGACGACTTCACCTGGGCGGTGCCGTACCTGCCGATCGACCCCAAGGACATCGGCCGGACCTACGAGGCGGTCATCCGGGTCAACAGCCAGTCGGGCAAGGGCGGGGTCGCCTACATCATGAAGGCCGACCACCATCTGGACCTGCCGCGCCGCCTGCAGATCGAGTTCTCCCGCGTCGTGCAGGGCCGTACCGACGAGATGGGGGGAGAGGTGAGCCCGGCCCAGATGTGGGAGGTCTTCACCGACGAGTACCTCCCCAACCCGGCCAGCCCGTGGGGGCGCCTGGGCCTGCTGGCCCACCGTACGGTCTCCAGGGGGGACGACAAGGACGCCATCGGTGCCGACCTGCGCGTCGACGGTGAGATCCGTGAGGTCGAGGGCGTCGGCAACGGCCCCATCTCGGCCTTCTGCGACGCCCTGAGCGGGATCGGGGTCCAGGTCCGTGTCCTGGACTACGCCGAGCACGCGATGAGCGCGGGAACCGACGCCAAGGCGGCCTCCTACATCGAGTGTGAGGTCGATGGACAGGCCCTGTGGGGTGTCGGCATCGACGCCAACACCACGACCGCGTCCCTGAAGGCCATCATCTCCGCGGTCAACCGCGCCGGTCGTTAGGACCTCTGTCCCGGGGTTTCCCGTTCGAAGAAGGACGCCCGCCCGGCGTGATCCGCCGGGCGGCGCACCCGGGAGGCCGCCGATCGGGCGGTCGCGCCCCCGTTGTTCCCGGTGTCCTCAACCTGGCCGCGTCCACGGCGAGATCCGCCCGTGGCGCGGCCGAGTCATGTCCGGTCCGCCTCCTCGCAGGCCCCGGATTCCGGCTTCCGTTCACAGTCCCTGTCGCAGCCCCTGTCGGCGGGCAGCCGTTCGAGCTCCTGCTCCGCCCACAGCGCCCAGTCTCGCTGCATGGCACTGAAACGCATCCCCCATTCGAGCGCGAGCCTGCCGTACACCGACAGGCCGTCGTCCATCGCGCTGATCATCTCCCGCAGGGGGGCCAGTTTGCCGATTCGCTCCTCGCCGAGTTCCGCCTGCCGTCGCAGGTAGGCGCCGGCCTGCTCGTGGGAGACCTCGCCGAGGAAGAAGACACGCAGGAGCATCTCGCTGCGCCTGGCCAGGGGGCCGGGGTCGGTCTCCGTCAGCCAGCGCCGCAGCTCGGCGCGCCCCGCCTCGGTGACGGCGTACTCCTTGCGGCCCCGCGGGCCTTCCGAGGTCACCTCGACCAGGCCTGTGCTCGCCAGACGGCCGAGCTCGGCGTAGACCTGGCTCTGCGTGGCGGGCCACACGTTGGCGAGGGAGATGTCGAAGGTCTTCAGCAGGTCGTAGCCGCTCGCGGGTCCCTGACTCAGCAGGCCGAGCAATGCGTGTCGGAGGCTCATGCCTCGATCCTACATTCCTGTGTTGACATGTCATTACAGGAAGTTCTACCTTTGACCTGTCTGCACAGGAATATCGAGCGCGAAGAGAGCAAGTCATGGTCCGCAGTTTCCTTGGGTTCCTCCCGTGGATCGTCTACGCCGTGATCGCCACCGGTGACGAGTGGCGTTGGGGGGCCCTGGCCGGGCTGGTGATCGCGCTCGGGCTCATCGTCGTGGACCGCCGTTCCGGCAAGGACTGGGACCAGATGGTGATCGAGACCAGCGCCGCGATCTTCTTCGTCCTGAGCGCGGCCGTCTCCTTCGCCGGTCCTTCCTCCTCGCTCATCCCGTACGGCCCGGCCCTCGTCAACGCCTGGCTGGCGCTCACCGCCTGGGGGTCGCTGGCCATCCGCAAGCCCTTCACCCTCGGCATCGCCAGGAGCATGGCCCCTGAGGAGATCTGGCGGACTCCCCAGTTCTACCGGGTCAACGCGGTCATCACCGCGGTGTGGGGTGCCGCCTTCGTCGTCGCCGCGGTGCTGCTGGCCGTACTGCTGAGCGTCGCTCCGCACGCCACCACCGCCGTCATCGCCGTCAAGATCGTCACCTTCGTGGTGCCCATGGTCTTCACCGCCCGTTATCCCAAGATCGCCGCGGCCCGGTTCCGGGGCCAGGCGGCCTGACCGTCCTCGCGATTCCCACCGAGTCATCTGGAGCAGAACGTGACCACCACTCCCGGGATCTCCGGAACCCCCGCCTACCTCAGCGGTGACCTCGCCCCGGTCCCCGACGAGATCGGCGCCTTCGACCTGCCGGTCACCGGCGCCCTGCCTCCCGAGCTGACGGGCCGTTACTTCCGCAACGGGCCCAACCCGCTGCCCGGCCAGGACTCGGGGCACTGGTTCGCCGGGGCGGGCATGATCCACGGTGTCAGGCTGCGCGACGGCCGCGCGGAGTGGTACCGCAACCGCTGGGTCCGCACCCGCTCCTTCACCGAGGGCGCCAGGCTCCTCGGCCCGGACGGCCTCGACAGGACCGCCGTCAGCGCCAACACCTCGGTCATCCGGCACGCGGACAGGATCCTCGCGCTGGTCGAGAGCGGCTTCCCGTACGAGATGACGCCCGAGCTCGACACGGTCGGGCCGTGCGACTTCGGCGGGCGGCTGACCACGGGGATGACCGCCCACCCCAAGCTGGACCCGGTGACCGGTGAGCTGCACTTCTTCGGGTACGGCTTCATGCCGCCCTACCTGACCTACCACCGCCTGTCGGCGGCCGGGGAACTGGTGGAGAGCCGTGAGGTCGAGGTGCCCGGGCCGACGATGATCCACGACTTCGCGATCACCGAGAACCATGTGATCTGGCTCGACCTGCCGGTCGTCTTCGACATGGAACTGGTCGGCAAGAGCCTGCCGTTCCAGTGGAGCGACTCCTACGGGGCCAGGATCGGCGTGATGGACCGCGCGGGGAAGGTGACGTGGTTCGACGTCGACCCGTGCTACGTCTTCCACGTGGGCAACGCCCGTGAGGACGCCTCGGGGCGGGTGGTGCTCGACGCGATCCGCTACACGCGTGAGTCCTTCGTCTCCATCTGGGGCAGGATCGGCGGCGCCGCCAACCCCGCGGCCGAGACCGGGGGAGCGGTGCTGCACCGCTGGGTGCTCGACCCGGCGACCGGCGGGGTGACCGAGGAGCAGCGCGACGACCGCGCGGTGGAGTTCCCCACGTTCAACGAGGACCTGCTGGGCCGTGACAGCCGCCTGCTGTACACCGTCTCCGACGACGCGGTCGTGAAGTACGACACCGAGACCGGTGCGACCCTGGTCAGGGACACCGAGGGGCGCCCCGGTGAGGCGATCTTCGTGCCCGCGGCGGACGCGGCGGCCGAGGACGGCGGCTGGCTGATGTCGATCGTCACCGACCACTCGGGGGAGGGCTCCCGGCTGCTCGTCCTGGACGCGGCGGATCTGGAGTTCGTCGCCTCGGTCCGGCTTCCCCGCCGCGTCCCGGCGGGTTTCCACGGCTCCTGGCTGCCGGACCTGTAAGCCGGACGGCGTTTCCAAGGTTGACCCGGGAAGGGACCTGCGGGGGCGGGTCCCTTCCCGCTTTGCCGGTGAGGCGCTGTTTACCGCCGAGGGCTATGAGGACCTCGCAGAACCGGGAATTTGGCGGGCCCCATGGTATTGCGTAGGAAAGTTTCCTATCCAATACTTCGTCTAGATGCTCTGTCGTCGACGCGAGTCCCGCTATCGGTGGCGGACCGTTGAGGTCAAATGGTCCTGCGGGAATCTCGGCACAGCTGGGAACGAAAAGCCGAAGGCCTTTTCCCTATGGAGACAGTCATGCCTGGACGTGTTCTCACTTTGCTTTCCGGTGCCGTGCTGGCCGCCTCGGCGGTGCTCACGGTCGCCGCCCCCGCACAGGCCGCCGTCGTCGAGCGCGGCGAGAGCCCGATCACCACGGGTGAGTACTGCATCGCCCGGATCGACTCCCGCTCCGTCGTCGGTCTCTACGAACGCGGCTCCCTCAACTGCTACGGCTACGTCGGGGGGCGGTTCGCCTACCTGGGGACGGGAAACGCCTACGACGCCTGCCGGTCGAGCAACCCGGGCCGTGTGATCGTCGGTGTCAAGGAAGGCCTGCCGTCCCACTACCTGATCTGCCTGGTCGAGGTCTGAAGTCTTTCCGGCGGTCCTTCGGGATCAGCGGAGAACGGGAAACACCAGCCATTTCCTTTCTGATTGGAGACAGCTATGTCCCGACGTGTTCTCACTTTGCTCTCCGGTGCCGTGCTGGCCGCCTCGGCGGCGTTGTCGGTGGCCGCCCCCGCGCAGGCCGCCGTCGTCGAACAGGGCCAGGGGCCCATGACCACCGGTGAGTACTGCGCCGCGAAGGTCAGCTACGGCTCAGAACTGGGCTTCTACGAGTACGGCTCCATCAGGTGTTACTCCACCGACAGGAATGGGCGGCTCGTCTACAAGGGGTCGGGTGACCCGGTCGCCGCCTGCCGGTACAGCAACCCCACCAAGGTGGTCGTCGGGGCCAAGGAGGGCCTGCCCGGCCACTACCTGATCTGCCTGATCCAGGAGTGACATCGTTGTGAGGGCCGCCCGGACGCCTGTCCGGGCGGCCCTCACAGGCGGGGGTGCGCGCCCCCGCCCGTCGTGACCGCTAGCAGCTCAGCTTGTCACCCGGGTCGACCCCGAGGATCGCGGCGAAGCGCTTGTAGGCGTCGATGCGGCTCTGCACCTGCCTGGGGTTGCCGCCGTCGCACTCCAGGCGGCCGTTGATGCTGCGGATCGTCTCACCGAACCCGGCGCCGTTGACCATCGCGTTGTGCGGGGTCATCGTGCCGGGGCCGTTCTGGGTCATCCAGTACCAGATGCCGGTCATCCAGGCGACGGAGGCCTCGGTCTGCACCAGGTTGGGGTTGTTGAGCAGGTCGATGCCCAGGGCGTCGCCGGCGGCCTTGTAGTTGAAGTTCCAGCTCAGCTGGATCGGGCCCCGGCCGTAGTAGGAGGAGATGCCCGCGGGGCAGCCGAAGGGCTGGTCGGTGTCGCAGTAGTGGGGGTAGTTGGCGGTGTTCACCTCGACGATGTGGACCAGGCCGCCGGTCTCGTGGTTGATGTTGGCCAGGAAGGCCGCGGCCTCCTGCTTCTTGACCGTGTCACCGCCGGTGCCCGCGAATGCGGGGTAGGCGCTCAGTGCCGTGACCAGGCCGTTGTAGGTGTAGAAGGGGTTGCGCTTGGGGAACATCTCGTTGAACTGCGCCTCGGTGACGACGAAGTTGCCCTCGCTCGCCTCACAGGCGCCCTGGTCGGTCCAGATGCCCGACGGGCCGCCGGGGGTGTTGCCGCGCGTCCACCACTTCGCCCGCCAATTGTGGCCCTGGTAGGAGGCGGTCAGGCCACCGGCGTAGCCCTTGGCGGAATCCCAATCACTCGCGCAGATGGGCGCGGCGGATGCGGTGGAGGCCGAGGCGGGGGAGGCCAGGGGAACGGCGGCCAGCACGCCGGCGACCGCCATTGAGAAAAGGGATGACGTGAGGCGGTTTCTCGGCATTCTTTCACTTCCTTGCATGACGGAAAAAACGAGCACGAAACGACAAGAGACCGGCCCCGGGGTGGACGGTGACGCCGCGGGCGGGCTCCACAGGAGGTCGCCGTCGCGGGATTGACGACAATTAACAGGAATTTGAATTCTTGCGTCAATAGGTAGGACGCAAAGTTCCGCATAGTGCGCATCCGCCGCCCTCCCCGGGGGTCGTGCGGGCCGTACCGCGGGGTCGGGAGGAGGGGCGTGCCCCTCTACGCCGAGTTGACCGGGGCGGTTGGTGGCCGATTCGGGATTCGGGGTAGCTGACCATAGGAGGGGCCGGAGGAGCCGGGGGAGGAGTGAGCCGTGGAGTACGAGGATTTCATCGGCACCCTGAGGCGGTACGCCGGTCTGGGCGAGGACGAGGCCGAACGCGCGGTGCGCGCGACACTCGGGACGCTGGGTGAGCGGCTCTCGGTCGGCGAGGGGCTGCTCGGGCGGTTGCCGGAGCGGGTGCGCGCGTGGATGCGCACCGGCAGGGCTCCCGAGCCCTTCGACGTGGACGAGTTCCTGCGCCGGGTCGCCGAGCGTGAGGGGGTCGACGTCGAGGTGGCGGCGCGGCACGCGCGGGAGGTCTTCTGGCTGCTCGGCGAGGTGACCGCGCCCGGGGCGATCGACGGCGTGGCCGCCTGCCTGCCGGAGGACTTCGACTCCCTGGTGGCCGAGGCCCGGCGGCGCGGCGTCCGGGTGATGCCCGCGGAGGAGTTCCTCGCCAGGGTCGCGAGCCGCGCCGGGCTTGAGGCCGCCGACGCCCACCGCGCGACCGAGGCGGTGCTGGAGACGCTCGCCGAGTGCGTCGCCGAGGGCAGGGCGGAGAACCTGATCGGCGAACTGGCCGTGCCGCTGCACGAGCCGCTCAAGCGGGGGGCGGCGGAGGGACGCGCGGAGAGCGTGCGGATGCCGCTTGAGGACTTCGTGCTGCGGGTGGCCGAGCGGCAGCGGGCGGACGGTCAGGACGTGCGGGGGCACGCCAGGGCCGTCTTCACCACGCTGCGCGAGGCCACCACGGAGCGGGGCTTCCTCGACGTCATGGCGGGCCTGCCCGACGAGTATCGGACACTGCTCACCGGCCGGTGACTCAGACGGGCAGTCCGAGCAGGGCCGCGTGGCAGCGCATGGTGTGTTCGAAGGCCGTCGCGGGATCCAGGACCGCGTTGTTGAACTGGCCGAAGATCTCGAAGCTGACCCAGCCGAACAGCCCGGTCCAGGCGAGCAGGGCGCGGGAGATGACGTCGTCGGGGACCTCGGGGATGACGTCCCGCACCCGGCCCGCGTCGTCGCCGAAGGACGCGGGCGGGGCGGGAAGGCCGCCCGGCGGGTTCAGGACCCCGGCGCCGTGGGCGTCGGAGACGATCCGCCCGTAGACCACGGTGTCGCGGATCGCCGCGGCGACGGTGTCGACCGGCGCCTTGTAACCGGGCACCGGCGAGCCGTACAGCAGCGCGTACTCGTGCGGGTGGGCCAGCGCCCAGTCCCGTACGGCGTGGCAGACCGCCAGCCACCGGCCGGTGTGGTCCTCGCGCGGGACGGCGGCGTCCGCCCGCTCCACGGCCTCTCCGAGGGCGTTGTAGCCGTCGATGATCAGAGCCGTGAGCAGGTCGTCCCGGGACGGGAAGTAGCGGTAGATCGCGGAGGAGACCATCCCCATCTCCCGGGCGACGGCGCGCAGTGACAGGCCCGTCGCCCCCTCCGTGGCCAGCTGGCCTCGTGCGATGTCGGTGATCTCCCTGGTCAGTTCGGCGCGGACACGTTCGCGCGCCGTGCGGCTTGAGCTCATGCCCGGACCATATCAGAGCGATGCAAGAAAAAGAGAGCACTGCTCTTGACCGGTGCGACGGATCTGAGAGAGCATTGCTCTCGAAACGGAATGGCAATCTGCAAGGAGTCCCCCGATGCTGTCCCTGGCCAAGAACGTCAACCTCCTCGTCATGTTCCTGCTTGAGCTGGGCGTTCTCGGTTCGACCGCCTACTGGGGCTTCACCGTGGGGTCGAACTGGCCGCTGCGGCTGCTGCTCGGACTCGGCGCGCCCGCCCTGTTCATCGCGGTCTGGGCGGTCTTCGGCGCCGCCAACGGCGCGATGATCCCGCTCACCGGGTTCGCCAGGGTGGCCCTTGAGGTCCTGTGGTTCGGTGGCGGCGCCGCGGCGCTGGTCATGGCGGGCCGCGTGGCCCCCGGCGTCGTCTTCGCCGCCGTCTACGTCGTCAACGCCGTGCTGCGGCTGGTGTGGAACCAGTGACCGCGCACAACGAGGGAAAGGGAACGGACATGGGCAAGCACGTCGTCGCGGGAGCCGGACAGGTCGGCTCGCAGGTCGCCGGACTCCTGGCCGGCCAGGGACACGAGGTCGTCCTCGTCAGCCGATCGGGATCGGGCCCCGACCTGCCGGGCGTCACCCGGATCGCCGCCGACGCGGCCGACGGGAGGCGGATGACCGGCCTGGCCAGGGGCGCCGACGCCCTCTACAACTGCGTCAACCCGCCCTACCACCGCTGGGCGCAGGACTGGCCTCCGCTGGCGGAGTCGTTGCTCTGCGCGGCACGGGAGAGCGGGGCGGGATACGTCATCCTCGGCAACCTCTACGTCTACGCCGCTCCCGGACGGCCCATGCGGGAGGACGACCCGCTCACCCCGCCCAGCGCCAAGGGGGAGATCAGGGCGCGGATGTGGCGGCAGGCGCTGGAGGCCCACCGGGCGGGCCAGGTCCGGGTGACCGAGGTGCGGGGGTCGGACTACTTCGGACCCGGCTGCCTCGACCAGTCACATCTGGGGGAACGGCTGGTGCCCCGGCTGCTCGGCGGGAAGACGGTGCGTATGATCGGCGACCCCGACCAGCCGCACAGCTGGACCTACGTGCCCGACGTGGCCGCCGCCCTGGTGACGGCCGCCACCGACGACCGCTCCTGGGGCCGCGCCTGGCACGTCCCGACGACGGAGCCGATCACGGCGCGCCAGGTCGCCGAGCGGATGTGCGAGATCGCGGGCGTCAGGAACCCCGGCGTCAGGTCCATGCCCCACTGGATGATCCGCGCAGGAGGGCTCGTGTCCCCCATGCTCGCCGAGCTTGAGGAACTGCGTTACCAGTTCGTCCGGCCCTTCGTCATGGACTCGGCCGACTTCCAGACGACCTTCGGCGTGACGCCGACCCCGATGGACGAGGCGCTGGCCGCGACGATCGCCTGGTGGCGCGACCGGCCGGCCAGGGCGGCGTGAGCCGTACGCTCTGAGCATGAAGATCGCCATGATCGGCCTCGGGGACATCGCGCGCAAGGCCTACCTGCCGGTGCTGACCGCGCTCCCCGGCCTCGACCTGCACCTGTGCACCCGTGACCGCGCCACCCTCGACCGCCTCGGCGACGCCCACCGGATCGGAGGCCGCCTCGCCTCGGTCGGCGAGGTGATCGACGCCGGGGTCGAGGCGGCCTTCGTGCACGCGGCGACCGAGGCCCACGTGGAGATCGCCGAACCGCTGATCGAGGCCGGGGTGCACGTCTACCTGGACAAGCCGATCGCCTACACGCTGGCCGAGTCCGAGCGCCTGGTACGGCTCGCGCGCGACCGGGGGGTTTCGCTCTTCGTGGGGTTCAACCGCCGCTGGGCGCCGCCGTACACGGACCTGCTCGGCCTGCCCCGCCAGCTGGTCGTGATGCAGAAGAACCGGGCCGACCTCGCCGAGGACCCCCGGGTGGTCGTCCTCGACGACTTCATCCACGTCGTGGACACCCTCAGGTTCCTGGTGCCCGGACGGGTCGACCACACCGGGATCAGGACCAGGGTCAGGGACGGCCTGCTCGAACACGTGACGCTCGAACTGTCCGGAGACGGCTTCACGGCCTTCGGGATCATGAGCAGGGTGAGCGGCGCCGCCGAGGAGACGGTCGAGGTGATGGGCGGGGGAGTCAAGCGGCGGGTGGTCAACCTCGCCGACGTGATCGACCACGCCGGCGCGGAGACCCTGACCCGGCGCGGAGACTGGACCCCCGTCTCCCGCCAGCGTGGCATCGAACGTTCCTGCCTGGAGTTCCTCGGCGCAGTCCGCGCCGGCACGCCGGTGGACGCGCGGGACGCCCTGGCCACCCACGCCCTGTGCGAGGAGATCGTGACCGCCTGCGTGGGGTGAGTCGTCCCCTGGGTGTGTCGATGCCGGTTTTCTGGCCGAAGGTGGGAGACGATGCCATGGGCGGTGAGAAGCCGTCTCATCCTGTCTGTGGCGGTTGCCGGGCATCCATGATCCCCCCGTGCGGAAACCGGCCGTGACGTCACGGATTTCCAGCGAGGGGGAGAAGTGACTGAGCGGAGTGCTCGATCGGGCGCCGCGCTGACCGCGGTGTTCCTGGCGGTGATGTTGCTCGGCGGCTGCGGCACCGGCGCGCCCTCGGCCATGGCGCCTCCGGCGAGTAAGGCTCCGGCGGCCGGGGCGCCGGCGGCGGGCGGGCAGGCCAACGGGCCGGTCGGCGCGCAGGGGGCGGGGGTCGCGCCGTCGCCGACGGTCTCCGGCGACAACTCACCCTGCCCGACGACGGGCAACACCAAGCGGTTCGCCAAGACGCGCTTCGCCCTGCACGCCGGGCTCGCGCTGGGCGCCTTCCACCGCTACATCTACAAGCCGCTGCGGGCGGGCGGGTTCAAGGAGGGCGCGGACAAGCGCAAGCGCACCTTCGTCAAGGCCGCCATAGCCGGGCTGTTCGCCCTCCACGAGCTCAAGGTGGCCAAGAGGTTCGCCGAGGCCAACCCGGCGCTGTGCCACGCGGTGCAGAGCGTGACCAACAGCTTCGCCGCCCTGACCAGCAAACTGAAGGGCGGGACGGCGACCGAGAAGGACCTCGACGCGAGCAAGGACGTCTTCGGCGAACTGCAGCGGCAGGCCACCGGCAGCGGCTTCGGCTTCAAGGAGAAGAACGTCACGGTCCCGGGCGCGGGCTGAGCCAGGGCGGAACGACGACGGGGCCGGTCCTCTCAGATCCGAGAGGACCGGCCCCGTGGCGTTCTCCGGTCTTTTCCGGCCTTTTCCGGGAGGCCCCGCGCCCCGTACCCCGGCGGTACGCGGCGCGGGACGTCTCTTCCCCGCGGGCCCGCGCCGTCAGCGCTGGGCGAGGTACTGCCGGCCCAGGTCGCGCAGACGCTCGTGGGCCGACTCGTAGACGCCGCCCCCGCCGAGGTAGGCCTTGGGGAGCTTGGCGACCATCGTGTAGTTGCTGTCGCAGACGTTGCCGACCGGAGCCTCGCCGATCTGGCTGACCAGCTGGTAGGCGTCCAGCGTCTCCAGGCCGGTGACCTCCGAGGTCCAGGTGACCAGGTCGTGCTGACTGATCCGGTAGGCGTCCTCAAGCGGACGGGCCGAACCGGTCGACATCAGGCTGTGGTCGTCCTCCAGGCGCGGCCACGGGGTGGTGACGCCCTTGATCAGCTCGACCGCGACCACGGTGTTCATCGCCGACTCGATGGCCGTGCCGCACACCTCGCCGTGGCCCTGGCGGGCGTGCCCGTCGCCGACGGCGAACAGGCCGCCCGGCACGTTGACGCCGAGGTAGACGGTCACCCCGGCACGCAGCTCCGGGGTGTCCATGTTGCCGCCGTGGGCGTCCGGGGTGATGGTCATCCGGGCCTCGGACGCGCCGGGCGCGACGCCGACCGTGCCGTGCATCGGGTCGAGCGGCAGGTCCACGGTGAAGTCGCTGTTGCGGGCGTGGTAACGCGCCACACCCGCGGCCACGTCGATGTCGTAACGCCAGACGACCTCGTCGAGCGGCGGGGTCAGCATGGCGGTGGTGTGCGTGCCGGTCAGCGCCCCGAAGTGCGGGAACGTCGCCGACACGGCCCAGTCCCTGGCGGGCTCGATGGAGACGAAGTGCAGCGCCAGCGTGTCTCCGGGCTCGGCGCCCTCGACGTGGAAGGGGCCGGTCACCGGGTTCAGGTAGGGGAACTCGCAGACCTGCGAGGGCAGGTCGTCGACGGAGCGGACCCGGCCGCCGAAGCAGTCCTCGGTGTAGAGCTCGAGGATCGTGCCGGGCTTGACCGTGCCGACGGCGGGCCTGCCGCCGAAGGTGTAGCTGAGTTCCTCGGGGGAGGGACGGTAGGAGACGACGTTCACCGCACACCCGCCTGGCTGAGGCGCGTCACCGAACCGGGGAGGGCACAGGTGGAACCCTCCTCCACCTCAAGAAAGATCTCGTGCATCTACTGTCCTTGTGTGAATCGGAAGGGGGCGTGACGCGGGGGGTGTGCGGCGACGTCGCGGGGGACCTACTTCAGGGGGGCGTCGTGCGACTCGCCGAGGGCGGCCAGCAGGGGGCGGCGGCCGTAGGCGAAGAAGGTGGCGAGCACCAGCAGGCCGATGGCGAGCCAGACGATGCCCACGACCTGCGCGGCGATGCTGGCGTTGATCACCACGTAGACCAGGATGCCGAAGCCGATCAGCGGGGCGAGCAGGTGCCGCCACAGGTCACGGCTGCGCTTCTTGAAGAAGTAGTGCACGATCACCGACAGGTGCAGCGCCAGGAAGGCGGTCATCGCGCCGAAGTTCACCAGGCCGCTGATCAGGGCGACGCCGTCCTCGCGGTTGGCCAGGAAGATGCCGACCGCCAGGGAGACCAGAGCCACCAGGATGGTGGCGTTGACCGGCACCTTGGTCTTGGGGTGGATCTTGGAGAGGAAGGCGGGCAGCTGGCGGTCACGGGCCATGGCGTACAGCAGACGCGAGGTGGCGGCCTGGGCGACCAGGGAGTTGGCGAAGCCCCAGGCGATGGCGGTGGAGATCGCGGTCAGGATGCTCAGCCAGTGGCCACCGGCGAACTCGGCCATGTCGTAGAAGGCGGTGCCGTTGGGGTCGCCACCGCTCAGCAGCTGGCTGCGGTTGGGGGTGAGCAGCGCGCCGATCCAGGTCTGCACGATGAACAGGGCACCGGCCAGGCCCAGGGCGGCGATCATCGAGCGGCCGATCTTGGCGCTGTCGACCTTGCTCTCCTCGGCCAGCATGGAGATACCGTCGAAACCGAGGAAGGAGAGCACCGCGACGGAGACCGCACCGAAGGCCAGCGGCCAGGAGAAGGTGTCGGGGTTGAACAACGGAGTCAACGCGCCGGTCTGCGCCTTGCCCTGAAGGAGCGCGAACAGACCGATGATGATGAAGATCGCGAGCACGACGAGCTCGGCGATCAGCATGTACCTCGTGATCCGCGCGGTCATCTGGATGCCGGTGTAGTTGACGACCGTGTTGAGGACGACGAACACCAGCAGCCAGGCCCATACCGGCAGCGGTACGAACGACGCCATCGCCAGGCTGGCGATGAGGTACAGCAGCGCGGGCACCAGCACGTAGTCGAGCAGCATCGCCCAGCCGGCGATGAATCCGACGGGACCGACGATTCCCCGGCCCGCGTAGGTGTAGACCGAACCGGCCATCGGGAAGGCCTTGGCCATCTGCGCGTAGGAGAACGCGGTGAAGGCCATGGCGACCATACCGATGATGTACGCGAGTGCGACCATGCCACCGGACGCCTGGAAGACGCTTCCGAAGATCCCGAAGGGCGCGATCGGGACCATGAAGATCAGTCCGTAGATCAGCAGGTCGTTGAAGCTCAGCGTCCTTCGGAGCTCCTGCCGGTAACCGAACTGTTCCAGGGAGGGGTCAGTAGTCATGGAACTACTCCTAAAAGAGATGTTGCAAGCGTCACTTTAGGACGAATCCTTGAAAAGGAAAAGTTTGCAGAGGCAACTTTTTATCGAACGATGTCGAAATCGAGACCGTCCGCTCTGCCGATGTGGGCGCCACGCCGTACCCCGTGGTCCTGGAGGGTCAGGCGTCCCCGCGCGGTGATGATCGAGGTGCCGTCGGCGACCTCGTCAAGCGCGGGCACGTGGAGGGTTCCCGCGCGTCTCGCGAGTGCCGCGAGCATCAGCACCGCCTCATAGCAGCCCTGGCCGTGCCCGTTGAGCAACGGCGCATTTGATCCGAAACGGCGAGTGTAACGCTCTCCCAGACTCAAGCTGTCATCGGTGACGAGACTGGAGAAATACCCCATAGCGCCGTATAGCTCGCCGGTGTCGTCGCCGCCGATGCCGAGCAGGCCGTGCTCCTCCAGCGCCCCGCAGAGACGGGGGAAGCCGAGGCCTGCCGCGGTGAAGGCGCGGTTGAAGTCGACCAGGTCACTGCCGATCAGACTGAGAAGCACGGCATCCGGCCTGCTGGCCACCAGGTGGTCCAGAATCCTGCTCAGGTCGGGCTTGCCGTACGGGACGTAGCGTTCGCCGACCACCGACGCCCCGCGCGAGGCGAGGTAGCGCCGGGTGGCCCCGTGAACCAGGCGCGGCCAGATGTAGTCGTTGCCCAGCAGGAACCACCGCTTGGCCCGCCGCAGCTCGATCAGCCAGTCGAGCCCCGGCTTGAGCTGCCGTTCCGGTGTCTCCCCGAGGAAGTAGACGCCGGGGGAGTGGCCGCCTCCCTCGTAGGGAGGGGCGTAGACGAACGGCAGGCGCCCGGCGAGCGCCCGCACGATCGAGATCCGGACGTCACTGCCACAGGTGCCGACGACCGCGTCGATCACCTTGCCGCGCGCCAGTTCCCCGACCTCGGCGGCCACCTCCTCCGCGGGTCTCCCTCCGTCGATGAGGACCAGCTCGACCGGTCTGCCGAGAATGCCGCCTGTGAGGTTCACCTCGTCGGAGGCGAGGACGGCGCAGTTGATCGCGCATGGACCGACAAGCCCGAGGACCCCGGAGATGGGGACCACGAGCCCGACACGTAGGGCGACCCCTTGGAGGAGCTGAGCTTCCAGGGGTTCGATCACGGGTGTGATGGCTTCTGCCACATTGCAGAGTATCCTCCTGAAAGGACGGGTATGGGAGGCCCGTTACTCACCCGGGATACAGACGGGAGCTTCACATGGTGACGACCGGGCTGGGATCCTCGCTGGCCTACCTGCTCAGCCGAGCTGAGCGTAGTGTCAACCGGGGTCTGGCCGCCGCGCTCACCGCTGAGGACGTCAGCGTCGAGCAGTGGCGCATACTTCGTGCCCTCGCCGACGATTGCGGTCACTCGATGGGGGATCTGGCCGAGACGGTTCTGATGCCGCATCCGACGCTCACCAAGGCGATCGACCGGCTCATCGACCGCGCGTTCGTCTATCGCGGTCACGACCCCGCCGACCGCCGCAGGGTCGCGGTGTTCCTCGCCGACCGTGGTGCCGAGCTGCTCAACCGCGTCGAGGGATCGATCGCGGAGCACCACAGGGAGATCGAGGCCGCCTACGGCACCGAACGCACCGAACAACTCATGAGCGAGCTCGAACGACTGGTCAGGGCCCTGAACGAGGCCCCCGCGGAGCGGCCGTCGGACCGGCTCGCCGAGCGGCCTGCGGGCAGGCTCGCCGAGCGAGACGGCACCGCCGTTCCCGCGCTGCGCTCCTGAGCGTTCCCCCGCCGCCCCGAGGGCGGCGGGAGGTCTCACGGCCCGGCCCCTAGGGGGACCGGGCCTTCGCCCTGCCTCGGGGCGGGACACGGAAGGCTTACGGCAGGGGGTCTTGGAGCCGTGCCCCGTGCGCCCGGGCGACCCGCCCGACGGCGACGGCCCAGGCGGCCTGACGCAGGGTGATCCCGCGCTCGGCGGCCGTCGCCGCGACCGTGTCGAAGCACCGCCGGGCCAGGTCGGGACGGGCGGCGAGCACCTCGCCCGCACCCGTCAGGACGTCGGGGACCACGACGGTCCCCGCCTCGGCGAGGACCGCGTCGGCCCCGGGGGACAGCAGGCCGTCGGCCGCCTCGACCACGACAGAGGCCCTGACGTCGCGGGCCGGATCCGCGGTGACCGGGGCGGCCAGGACGAGCGCGTCCACCCCGAGCCCGAGAGGCTCACCGCCGGAGGGCGTGACCACCCGGAAGCCCTCCTCGGCCAGGCGCAACGCGGCCAGCCGGGCGGTTTCGCCCGGGCCGTGCACCGCGACCGTACGGACGCCTTCTCCCAGGACCCCCAGCACGGCCGCCGCCACGGCCTCGCCGGCCGCTGTGCCGGTCACCGTGCCGACCGCTGTGCCGACCGCTGTGCCGGGTGCCGAACGGCCGTCGGCCATCCAGGCGGCGATCCGCTCGTCGGCGTCCGGGTCGGGCGTGGGGACCTCCCCGTCGGAACCGGCGATCGTCATGATCTCGTTGACGTATCGCCTGGTCACCCGCTCCAGCTCCCGGGCGTCCAGCCCCGCGGGGTCGACGCGGACACCTCCCCTGGCCCCGCCGTACGGCACGCCCGCGAGCGCGTGCTTCCAGGTCGTGACCATGGCCAGCGCGGTGACCTCCTGGAGGTCTGCCGAGGGCGCGAAGCGCGTGCCGCCCCTGGCCGGGCCGAGGACGGTGCTGTGCTGCACCCGGAAGCCCTGGACGACGTCCATCCGGCCGTCCTCGCGGCGGACCGGCACCGAGACGCTCAGGGAGCGGCGGGGGGAGGCGAGCATCGCGCGCAGGCCGTCGTCCAGCCCGAGCAGGAGCGCCGTCTCGTCGAGACGGCGCAGGGCGGCTTCGAGGGGATCGTGGTCGGTGAGGGTGGTCGCCGGCGTCTTTGACGGCACCATGAGGGTCATGAGGGTCAGGCCTCCATGCGGTGAGCGGAGCGCCATTGCTCCACTCTTGATGGTTTGTGGTGATCACACTATTTATGGGTTCTTTGCCATGTCATGATGGATATGTTGCGGACTGATGGCCGTTTTTTGTGCGTTTCCCCAATGGGATGGGACAGTCGTTATCCGAACGGTCCGCCGGGCAGAGGCACACCTCGAAACGGCGGGAACCAACCGTTCCGCGATGGCCTGAGGGGATGAACGTGCCGGAACTTGTGGTCGGTCCGCTGCTGCGTCATGTGGACGCGACGAGCGCCTCGATCTGGGTCGAGACCAGCGTGCCGTGCGAGGTGACCGTCGAGGCGGACGGGGCCCGGGCGAGTTCGCCGACCTTCTCCGTCCACGGCCACCACTACGCCGTCGTGGACGTCGAGGGCGAGGGGGACTACCGGGTCCGTCTCGACGGGGAGGTGGTGTGGCCGCCGCCCGGCCGCCCGGCCGGTCACATCCGGTTCCTGGATCCGGGCGGCCCGAAAAGGGTGATGTTCGGCTCGTGCCGGACCAGTGTGCCGCACGACGCCCCGCACACCCTCTCCCACGGCGTGGACGTGCTGCGCGCCTACGCCCGCGTCCTGGCCGGCAGGCCCCCAGAGGAGTGGCCCGACCTGCTCCTGCTGCTCGGTGACCAGGTCTACGCCGACGAGCCGTCCGCCGAGATGCTCGAGTTCATCGCCGCGCGCAGGGACAGCGAGCCCAGGACCGAGATCGCCGACTTCGAGGAGTACGCCGAGCTGTACCGGATCGCCTGGACCGATCCGGAGATCCGCTGGATCCTCTCGTCCGTGCCCACCGCGATGATCTTCGACGACCACGACCTGCGGGACGACTTCAACACCTCCGCCGACTGGCGGGAGAAGATGGCCGGGGTCCCCTGGTGGCACAGGCGGGTGGTCTCCGGCCTCGGCGCCTACTGGATCTACCAGCACCTGGGCAACATGTCACCGGCCGAGCGCGCCGCCGACGGGCTGTTCCGTGAGCTGCGCGCGACCGAGGGCGACGGGGGAAAGCTGCTCGACGCCTTCGCCGAGCACGCCTACGAGGTCCCGGTGGACAGCAGGTGGAGCTACTGCCGCGACCTCGGCGACACCCGTCTGATCATGCTCGACTCCCGCTGCGCCAGGCAGCTCACCCCCGGAGACCGGCGCATGATCGACCCGGTCGAGTGGGAGTGGCTCGTCGAGCAGCTCGACAGGGACGGCGCGGAGCGCTTCGTGATCGGCACCTCGGTGCCGTTCCTGCTGCCCGCGGGCATCCACCACGTCCAGAACTGGAACGAGGCCCTCGCCCAGGGAGCCTGGGGAAGATCGGTCGCCCGCTGGTCGGAGGCCCTGCGCCAGGCCTTCGACCTCGAACACTGGGCGGCCTTCCGCCGTTCCTTCGAGGACCTGTCCCGGCTGCTGGCGAAGGTCGGCAAACCGGTCATCCTGCTCTCCGGTGACGTGCACTACTCCTACGTGGCCAAGGTGGACGGGCTGCCCGTCCACCAGCTCGTCTGCTCGCCGATCCGCAACCCGCTGAGCCGTACGCTCAGACTGGCCAACATCGTCGCGCAGTTCGGCCTGGCCACCCTGGTCGGCGGCTGGCTCGCACGCCTGGCGCGCATTCCCAGGCCGCCGTTCGCCTGGCGGGTGACCAACGGTCCGTGGTTCTCCAACGCGCTGGCCACCCTGTCCCTGGACACCACGCCGCCCTCGGCCCGCTGGGACACCGCGACCATCTCCGGGGACGACGTCTCCGAGATCACCACCGTGCGCCTCACCTGACGGCTCACCCGGTGTGGACCGGCTCCCGTTCGGGTACGGCGGCCCGCCGTACCACGGGCAGGGCGCGCAGGCCCAGGGCACCGGCCAGGGCGAGCACGACGACGTACAGGATGACGGCGTCCGAGACCAGCGGGGCGATCCACGGCCGGTAGACCTCGGCGATCCACCGGGTCAACGGTGTCGGCTGCAACCGCAGCAGGGCGGTCGCGCCCGGCAGGTAGACCAGCCCGGTGACGACGCCCCTGACGAGCAGCGGCCCGTCGAGCCGGGAGGCGGGCATCAGGGCGAGCAGCGGGAACAGCATCGCGTCGTACCAGGGGTGCTGCACCGGCGAGGTGAGCAGCCAGCCCAGGCACCACGCCAGCGCGGGCCGTACGGCGGGCAGGCCGGGCGGTCCCTGCGGCAGCCGCCAGCACAGCAGGAGCGCGGCGATCAACGCCGCGCCCAGGGCGAGCCGCCCTTCGAGCTCCACGGCCTCGGGCCCCAGGTTCTTGACGAGCACCTGCCACGGGTCGGCCAGCGAACGGTCGCCGACCTTGCCCGCCACGTTCGCCAGCGCCTCGGGACCCTGCGTCGCGTACAGCGTGACCAGCGCGGTGAACGCGCCCATCCCCAGGGTCAGGAACGGTCCCGCCCGGTGGCGGGCGGCCCAGGCGAGCCCGGCCCCGGCCAGCACGAACGGCGCCTTGACGGCCGCCGCGGCGCCCAGCAGCGCCCCGGAGACCAGGCCGGAGCCCATCCCCGGCCTGCGCAGCGCGAACAGGGCGGCCACCAGCAGGAACGCGCCCAGACCGTCCATGTGGCCGCCGAGCACCACGTGCCACAGCATCAGCGGGTTGAGGCTCCACAGCAGGTGCGCCCTGACCCGCCGATCGCGTTCCGGCCCGGCGAGCCGGTCGAGCATGACCGCCGACAGCAGGAACGCCAGGGCGAGGATGACCTTGAAGGCGAAAACGGTCGCCGCCATGGAGTCGCCGCCGAGCCGGGAGGCCGCGAGCTGCGCCCAGGTGGCCAGCGGGCCGTAAACCGAGGGGGTGTTCCGCCAGGCGAGCGGGGTCAGGTCGCCGACCGGGTCACCGATCCCGTGCAGCCAGGCCGGGGGAGTCACATACGGGTCGTGTCCCAGCGCGGCGATCCGCCCGTAGACCGCGTAGTTGAGCACGTCCGTCGACCCGGCGGGCGGTACGAGCGTCAGGAGGACGACGACGAGCGGCGTGCCGGCCGCGAACAGGCCCCGCACGGGGAGCCACCCGCGGCGCAGCGCGTACAGCGCGGCGCACGTCCCCAGGCCCCCGATGAGCAGGGCCACCCAGCCGAGCTGGATCACCGGCGTCTGCGGCGGGTCCAGGCGCAGGGACCAGGGCGGCGCACCGGCGCCCAGCTCGGGAACCGCCGCGGACGGCCCGAGCAGGGAGACGGCGAGCATGGCCGCGACGGAGATCGCGACCATGAGAAGCCCCGCGGGGCCGGTGAGCCGCGCGCGCAGGGGCGGCCTGGCGCCGGGGCCCGGCCCGGTCAGGAGAGAACGCCGACCAAGCCCACCCGACGCCGCCACCTGCCGACCCCCCCGAGTCACCGCCCGCGCCGCGTCCGCCGGGGCGGCCCGTACGGCGGCTTCCACGGCGGCGGCGTGATGTCCACTCCAGCCTAGATCGCCTGGAACGTAACCGAGGCCGGTGATCTCCTACTTCGCGAACTCCGTCAGGGCCTCGGCGAGCCGGTCGACGGCCCACAGGAGGTCCTCCTCGGAGACGACGATGGGCGGGGCGAGACGGATCGTCGAGCCATGGGTGTCCTTGGCCAGCACCCCCAGGCGCATCAGCGCCTCGGAGACCTGCCTGCCGGTGGCCAGGGAGGGGTCGATGTCGACGCCCGCCCACAGGCCACGGCCGCGTACGGTGACCACGCCCCGGCCGACGAGGGCGCGCAGCCTCTCGTGCAGCACCGCGCCGAGCTCCCTGGCCCGCGCCTGGTACTCGCCGGTGCGGAGCATCTCGACGACCGCGTTCGCGACCGCGCAGGCCAGCGGGTTGCCGCCGAAGGTCGAGCCGTGCTGGCCGGGCTTGATGACGCCGAGCACGTCCTGGTCGGCGGTGATCGCCGAGACCGGGACGACACCGCCGCCCAGGGCCTTGCCCAGCACGTAGACGTCGGGCACGACGCCCTCGTGCTCACAGGCGAAGGTCTCACCGGTACGGCCGAGCCCCGACTGGATCTCGTCGGCGATCATCAGGATGTTCTCCGCCGAGCAGAGCTCGCGGACCTGGGTGAGGTAGCCGTCCGGCGGGACGAGCACGCCCGCCTCCCCCTGGATGGGTTCGAGCAGCACCGCGACCGTGTTGGGGCCCACGGCCTCGCGGATCGCCTCGATCGAGCCGTACTTCACGATCCTGAAGCCGGGGGTGTACGGGCCGAAGCCGTCGTGGGCGTCGGGGTCGGTGGAGAAGCTGACGATCGTGGTGGTACGGCCGTGGAAGTTGTCCTCCATCACGATGATCTCGGCCTGGCCGTCCGGCACGCCCTTGACCTCGTAGCCCCACTTGCGGGCCACCTTGATCGCGGTCTCCACGGCCTCCGCGCCGGTGTTCATCGGCAGGACCATGTCCTTGCCGGTGAGGTCGCCGAGACCGGCGGCGAAGGCGGCGAACTGGTCGTGGAAGAAGGCACGGCTGGTCAGGGTGAGCCTGGCCAGCTGCTCCTGGGCCGCTTCGATGATCCTCGGGTTGCCGTGGCCGAAGTTCAGTGAGGAGTAGCCGGACAGGCAGTCCAGGTAGCGCCTGCCCTCGACGTCGGTGACCCAGGCGCCCTGAGCCTCGTGGATCACGACGGGGAGGGGGTGGTAGTTGTGCGCGCTGCGGCGCTCGCTGAGCTCGATGAACTCTTCTGTGCTCGTCATCGGTCCGTTCGCCGTTCCTTGCCTTTTGTTGCGTTCTGTCTGCTTTATCTCCGAATTTCCAGGGTGCAGCACTTGGGTCCTCCGCCCGCCTTGCGCAGTTCGGCCAGCTCGACCGGCACGACCTCGAAGCCGCGCCGCTTGAGCTCCAGCTGCAGGCCGGTCGCCTCGGCGTTGATCACCACGTGGGTGCCGTCGCTGACCGCGTTGAGGCCGAGCACCACGGCGTCGTCCTCGGTGGCGACGACGGCGTCGGGGAACAGGTTCCTGAGCACCTCCTGGCTCCCCGGGGAGAAGGCCTCGGGGAAGTACGCCACGTTGTGCCCGTTCAGTGGGAAGAGCGCGGTGTCGAGGTGGTAGAAGCGGGGATCGACCAGCCGCAGCGAGACCACCGGGCGGCCGAGGAACTCCTGCGCCTCCCCGTGCGCCGCCACCTCCGTGCGGAACCCGGTCCCCGCGAGCACCAGGTGGTCGAGGGTGAGGAAGTCGCCCTCACCCTCGTTGGTGAACTCGGCCTCACGCGCGGCGGTGTAGCCGTTGGAGGTGAACCACTCCAGATAGGCGGGGCCCTCCGCGGCCCGCTCGGGATGCGTGAAGCGCGCGCCGTACACCCGGCCGCCCACGACCAGGGCGCCGTTGGCGGCGAAGACCATGTCGGGCAGGCCCTCCACCGGGTCGATCAGGCTGACCCGGTGGCCGAGCTCCTCGTAGACGCCCCTGAGCCCCTCCCACTGGCGGATCGCGACCTCACGGTCCGCGCCCGCCTCCGGGTCCATCCACGGGTTGATCGCGTACTCGACGGCGAAGTGGTCGGGCCGACACATGAGGTAGTGCCTCGTCATTGAGAACCCCGTAAAGGATGTTGTGGTGGGAGACGGCACCAGCCTAGAAACGGGGCATATTCGGGGCCAATAGCCTGATCTTGCGCGTTGCCGCAGGTCTCTTGCGTGATTCAGGCGAGGAACGGCGATTCGTTGCGCGATGTCAGCAGAGGGGCGTCGATCAGCCGGGAGAGCACGATGGAACTCTTCGTACGGACCACGAAGGGCTCGGCGGCGATGCGCTCGATCACCTGCTCCACATGGCGCACGTCGGTGGCCCTGATGTGCAGCAGTGCGTCCGCCTCACCGGTGATGGTGCACGCCGAGACGACCTCGGGATGCCGGGTGACGGCGACCCCGATCTCCGACGGCGAGGTCTTGCCCGCGCAGAACAGTTCGACATAGGCCTCGGTGGTCCAGCCGAGCGCCGTGGGCTCGACCCTGGCGGTGAACCCGGTGATCGCCCCCACCTCGCGCAACCGGTCGACCCGGCGCTTGACCGCCGAGGCGGACAGGCCCACCCGCTGCCCGATCTCGGCATAGGTTGCGCGGGCGTCCTCGACGAGAGCCCCGATGATGTCACGATCCAACCGGTCCAGTTCCACGCTGCTTTCTAACACAGCACGAGGGCCGCGACGCGCGTCGCGGCCCTCGCTGGAGAAGCGGGATCAGGCGGGTTCGGCCTCGCCCGTCGTCTGCTCAAGGGCCTCCTCAGGGGAGGCCTCAAGGTCGTCGGAGGCCTGGGCCAGCGCGGAGGCCTTGTCCAGACGCACCCAGCTCGTCACGCTCTCCACGGCGAACAGCACGCCGAGGTACAGCGTGAGCACGGCGACGACCCAGGTGGCGGCGCCGAACGCGGCACCCGCGCCGATCGCCAGCAGCCGCAGCTCCCAGCCGAGACCGGCCTTGAACACCCAGTCGGGCGGCCAGATGCTCTGCCGCGTCCGGTAGACCGTGTCGTAGGTGTGGTAGCCGACCACGTAGAGCAGCACGAACAGCAGCCACTTGGGCACGTCGGCGGCCAGGCCGACGAGGATGATCGTCAGGAACTCGGCCGCCCTGATCAGCGGGGGAACCAGCCAGTCGAGCTTGCCCAGGTGGTCACGGGCGGCCGTCGGCAGCACCAGGACCAGCATGACCAGGGCGGGCAGGAGCAGGATCGGCCCCTGGGTCAGCACCCCGGCGACCGCGACCGCGACGATCACCACGAGCGCGGCGAGCGCCCCGGGCACCGGGGGCAGTCCGGGCCCGATCCGGCCGCGCAGCGCGGCGACGAGCGGGCCGTCGTCGCGGTAGGCGAGCAGCCGGGCGGTCTGGACGCGCAGCCGCTCCAGATAGGGGTCGGGGGCGGGGGTTGTCTGCGGCTGGGTGATCATGCGAGCGACCTCATCAGGCGTCCGGTGAGCGTGTAGGCGGTGGCGACGCCGCCCCAGATGATCAGGGTGATGAAGGTGATCCTGGCGTCGAAGAAGGCGCTGACGAGCGCGATGGCGGCGAAGCGCTCGCCGATCGGGAAGACGACCATCTTGCGGGCCCAGTAGACGGCCCTGTTCCTGCCGGCCTTGCTCCACATCTTCAGCAGGCCGCGGATGCCGCCGCTACGGGCGATCTTGCGCTGCTCCAGCGCCGCGCGCAGCTCGGTGTCAGGGCTGATCGACAGCGGCATCGAGGGCAGCGGGGCGGGAGGCCTGCGCCGGTTGGCTGCGCCGAAGGAGAAGTCGAGCAGGTGCTTGACGGACTGCAGGGCGATCGCGGTCAGCGCCAGCGTCCACACGTCACCGACCCCGGAGACGGCCGCGCCGATCGCGAGCCCGGCGAAGACCACGTACTCCTTGAACCGGTCGAAGGTGGCGTCGAGCCAGGCGCCGAGCACGCCGAACTTGCGGGCGTAACGCGCGACCTGGCCGTCCACGCAGTCGAAGACGAACGCGAAGTAGATCAGGATGGCACCCGCGATCATGCCGGGCCGCGCGCCGGTCGCGAAACACGCCGCGGACGCGACACCGAGCGCGATCGAGATCAGTGTGACCTGGTTCGGGGTGAGCCCGCGCCTGGCCGCCCAGCGGGCGATGAAGCGCGAGTAGGTGCTGACGAAGTAGGTGGTGAAGAAGCCGTCGGCGCCCTTGACCGCGTTGTTCAGGCGGGCTCTGTCCTCGTCGAACCCCGCCATCTCGGCGACCGCCTGCACGGCCTCCTCCGGGGTGTTCAACCGGCGGAAGAACAGGTCGCGCCTGCCCCGGATGCCGACCGAGACGCCACGCCGTACCAGGCCGAGGACGAGGAGCTGGACCAGGTCGTCCTCGGGGCCGAACAGGTGGGCCATGTCGGCCAGCTCACGGGCCGCCTCGGCCAGCGTGGCCGCGTGTTTGTGGTGCAGGTGCAGCGGGCCGAGCAGGACGGAGTTCGGACGGGTCACCGCGTGGAAGGCGGAGCCGACCGAGATCACCCGGGACTTGCTCGCCCGCACCCTGACCGGCAGGCCCTCCAGGCTCCGGTCGCCGATCTCCGGCAGCGCCTCGTCGATCGGGACGTCGGGGACGATGAAGTCGCCGTTCTCGTCCTCCTCACGGGGCTCCTTGGTGATCAGAGCGAGCGCGCCGCGTTTCGACTTGGTGATCTGGTAGATCAGCTCGTCGTGGATCAGCGAGTTCGCGGGGAGGATGAGCAGGTTCTCCGTCGCGTCCTCGACCGCGTCGGCGACGGCGCGCAGGTCGTCCGCGAGATTCGCGGTCTCGACGAGGCGGCCGGGAAGACCCCGGTGGGCCGCGGCCTCGCCGGAACGGACGATCGTCACCGGCGCGGGATCAAGGGAGGCGATCTGTCCGTGCAGCTTGCCGATCACCGTGGGGGAGCCGGGGAGCGCGGGCAGGGTCAGCGCGGCGGGCGGCGTCGGCTGGCCGAAAGCGGTTGAGGTGCCGGGTGAAGAACCCAGCAGGACCACGCGGGGCATGGCACCCTTTCGTACAGGGATGGGGTGAAACATGGCATGGGGAACTCGCCAGGGGCCAAAGTTTAATGAGTTTTAGGTGAACAACACGCACTCGTGATCCTTCCGTTCCCGTTGATCATGGTTGGACCGGCATGCCGCCGTGCCATCTAGACTGATCCGGTGAGCCTGTACCGTGACGAGGGCATCGTGCTGCGCACGCACAAGCTGGGCGAGGCAGACCGCATCGTCACCGTCCTGACCAGGCGAACCGGAAAGATCCGGGGCGTCGCCAAGGGTGTGCGGCGGACCATGTCGCGCTTCGGCGCCCGCCTTGAGCCCTTCACCCACGTGGACCTCCAGCTCCACACCGGCCGCACGCTCGACGTGATCACCCAGGCCGAGACCATCCGCCCGTACGGCGAGACCTTCGTGGCCGACTATCCGCGCTACACGGCGGGCAGCGCGATGCTGGAGACCGCCGACCGGCTGATCATGGCGGAGAAGGAACCGGCCCTGCGGCAGTTCCTGCTGCTGGTCGGGGGCCTGCGCACGCTGGGCTCCGGAGAGCACGAGGCCAGGCTCGTGCTCGACGCCTACTTCCTGCGCTCACTGGCCGTCGCGGGCTACGCTCCCGCCCTGGAGGAGTGCGCCCGGTGCAGGACGACCTCGGTCAGGGCGTTCGCCATCGTGGCCGGGGGAGTGGTGTGCGGGGCCTGCCGCCCGGCGGGCGCCGCCGTACCGGCGGGGGAGACCATCGCGTTGATGGTCGCCCTGCTCAAGGGCGACTGGCGGAGCGCGGACGCCTCGGAGAGCAGGCACCGCACCGAGTGCAGCGGCCTGGTCGCCGCCTACCTTCAATGGCACCTCGAACACGGCATACGCTCGCTCCGGCATGTGGAGCGGGAGCGCGCAGAAAGGGAACCCGCCACGTGAACGTCCGTCCCCCGGTGCCTCATCCGTCCGGAGCGACCCCGCCGCCCATCCCCCGCGACCTCGTGCCCCGGCACGTGGCGATCGTGATGGACGGCAACGGCAGGTGGGCCAAGCAGCGCGGCCTGCCGCGCACCGAGGGGCACAAGGCCGGTGAGTCGTCGCTGTTCGACGTGATCGAGGGCGCGATCGAGCTGGGCATCCCCTACCTGTCCGCCTACGCCTTCTCCACGGAGAACTGGAAGCGCTCGCCGGACGAGATCCGGTTCCTGATGGGCTTCAACCGCGACGTGATCCGCCGCCGCAGGGACGAGCTCAACGCGATGGGGGTGCGGGTGCGCTGGGCGGGCCGTCCGGGACGGCTCTGGAAGAGCGTCATCAAGGAGCTGCAGGACGCCGAGCGGATGACCGAGGGCAACTCGACGCTGACCCTGCAGTTCTGCGTCAACTACGGAGGCCGGGCCGAGATCGTGGACGCGGCGCTGCGCCTGGCGGAGGACATCGCCGCGGGCAGGGTCAAGCCGGGCAAGGTCAAAGAGGAGACCTTCGCCAGATATCTCGACGAGCCGGACATCCCCGACGTCGACCTGTTCGTGCGTTCCTCCGGCGAGCAGCGCACCTCCAACTACCTGATCTGGCAGATGGCCTACGCGGAGATGGTCTTCCTGAACCGCCTGTGGCCCGACTTCGACCGCCGCGACCTCTGGGAGGCGTGCGAGCTGTTCGCCAAGCGTGACAGGAGGTACGGCGGAGCCGTGCCGAACCCCGTGGCGCAGGCCCCACTCCCCTGAGACCGGCGTTCCGGGGCCGCCCCCTTCCGGGTCAGGGGCGGGCGGCCCGGTCCTGTCAGGCCTTGACCTCGCGCAGCCGTCCCGTCTCGACCTCGTAGACGAAGCCGCGGACCGAGTCGGTGTGCGGGATGAAGGGGTCGTTCCTGATCCGGCTGATGGACTGCAGGACGTCCTCCTCCAGGTCGGGGAAGGCCTCGGGCGCCCAGTCGGGCTTCGTCCCGACCTCGGCCTGGATCTGCCGCTTGAACTCGTCGTCGGTGAAGGTGAGCATGCCGCAGTCGGTGTGGTGGATGAGGATGATCTCCCGCGTGCCGAGCAGGCGCTGGCTGATGGCCAGGCTGCGCCGCTCGTCCGCGGTCACCACACCGCCCGCGTTGCGGATGACGTGCGCGTCGCCCTCGGTGAGCCCCAGCAGGCCGTAGGGGTTCAGCCTGGCGTCCATGCAGGCCAGCACGGCGACACCGCGTGCCGGGGGCAACGGCAGGTCTCCCTTGTCGAACGCCGCGGCATAACGCTCCGCGTTGGCGAGAAGCTCGTCGGTGACGCTCATGAAATCTCCTGTCATTCCTCAGGGAAACGCCACAGGCAAACCTACCTTTATTTCCTACTGAGTCAATAGGTAATTACGGAGAGTGCCTCCTCCGGGAGGCCCGGGCGGCGCGGGTGGCACGGGCGCCCAGGGCGCGCAGATACGCGACCAGCTCCGGCGGTTCGCACACCTCGAACTCGCAGCCGAGCATGAGCAGACGTGCCGCGGTCCACTCCAGCGTGTCGGCCGGCCCGCGCAGGCGGCAACGGCCCTCGTCGACCGGCTCGACGCGCCCCACCGTGCCGCCGAGCCGCCGGGCCACCTCCTCGGCGGGAAGACGCAGGACCGCCACCACCTCGTACGTGGGCGCGGACGAGTGCAGTTTGTCGGTGACGAACGCGGCCGCGTCCTGCTCGGGCGGCACCCGGGCCGGGACCCGCACGCCGGTCGCCAGCGGGTCACCGATCCGGTCCACACGGAAGCTCCGCCAGTCGTCGCGGTCGTTGTCGTAGGCCAGCAGGTACCACCGGCGCCCGGCCGTCACCAGGCGGTACGGCTCGGCCAGGCGCCTGCTCTCCGTGCCGTCCGCCGACCGGTAGGCGAAGCGCAGCCGCTCATGGTTGGCGGCGGCCCCGGCGAGCACCACCAGGGTCCGCGGATCGACGGGCGGGCCGTCTCCGGCGCCCATCGGTACGGTCGCCGCGGCGAGCGTGCCGACCCGGTGCCGCAGCCGGGACGGCAGCACCCGCTCCAGCTTGGCCAGGGCCCGTACGGACGCCTCCTCGATGCCCTCCACCGGATGTGAGGCCGCGGTGCGCAGGCCCACGGCGATGGCCACCGCCTCCTCGTCGTCGACCAGCAGCGGCGGCATGGCCGTGCCCGCGGCGAGCCGGTAACCGCCGGCCGCGCCCATCGTCGCCTGGACCGGATATCCCAGCTCGCGCAGGCGGTCGATGTCGCGGCGGACGGTCCTGGGACTGACCCCGAGGCGTCCGGCCAGCTCACTGCCGGGCCAGTCACGGGGGGTCTGGAGCAACGACAGCAGTTCGAGCAGCCGCGCGGACGTGTCACCCATGGCCCCCAGCATGCCCGACCATGTAGGACAGGTCCCGACCTACATGGCTCCTATCGTCGTCCTGTCGCCACGACCTGTCGGGAGAACCATGAACACCGAGATCCGCCCCTTCCTGATCGACATCGCCCAGGCCGACCTGGACGACCTGAACGACCGCCTCGGTCGCGCCCGCTGGCCCCGGCCGCTGCCCGGCGAAGGATGGACCCGAGGGGTTCCCACCGGCTACCTCAGGGAACTCGCCGCCCACTGGCGCGACACATACGACTGGCGTGCGCACGAGGCGCGGCTGAACGCGTTCCCGCAGTTCATGACCGAGATCGACGGCCAGGAGATCCACTTCCTGCACGTGCGCTCGGCCGAGCCCGGCGCCCTGCCCCTCGTCCTCACCCACGGCTGGCCGAACACGTTCGCGGAGTTCGCCCGGCTCATCGACCGCCTCACCGACCCCCGCGCCCACGGCGGCGACCCCTCGGAGGCGTTCCACGTCGTCGTCCCCTCCGTGCCCGGCTTCGGGTTCTCCGCGCCACCACGCGGGACCGGCTGGAACGCGGCGCGTGTGGCGCGGCTCTGGGTGGGGCTGATGCGCCACCTCGGCTACGAGCGGTACGGCGCGCAGGGCGGGGACTTCGGGGCCTACGTCGCGCCGGAGGTCGCCAGGGCCGCACCGGGCCACGTGGCCGGTGTGTATGTCCTCGCCGGCCTCGGCTTCCCCACGGAGAAGGACCTGCCGGAGATGACGGAGGAGGAACGGGCGGCCTTCGCCCGGCTCCAGGAGCAGGACTGGATGAACGGCGTCGACCACCACGCGCTGTTGCGCGCGGCGCCGCAGACCTTCGCCTACGGATGGCACGACTCACCGGTCGCGGCGCTGGCCTGGACGACGCAGAAGTTCCACGAGTTCAACGCCTCGGGCAGGCCGCTGGAGCAGGTGATCGACCGGGACCAACTGCTGACCAACGTGAGCCTGTACTGGTTCACCGGAACCTTCGGCAGCTCGGCCTGGCCGTACTACGAGAGCACCGGCTTCGGCTGGCCGCAGGGCCAGGCCGCCGTGCCGACCGGCGTCTACAGCGGCCCGCCCGGCATCCGCCGCCTGGCCGAGCGCCACAACACCATCCTCCACTGGCCGGAGGACAATCCGCCCGGCCACCACTTCATCGCCATGGACCGCCCGGCCGACCTGGCCGCCGACCTCCGGGCCTTCTTCGCCAAAGTCCGCTGACCCCAACGCTCTCCGGGTGCACCGGCGCCGTGCGTGAGGGGTTTCGGCTTGGGCGCGTCGGTGCCTGGACCGAGGAGCGAAGGAGCGCAGCGGATGAGCGACGAGGGAGGACACCGACCCGAAAGCGCCCAAGCCCGCGCCGCCGCCAGGCGGCGCAAAGAGACACAGCGGACTACGCCCGGCGCCGCGCCCGGTAGGCCGCCACATGCATCCGGTTCCCGCAGGTGCGGCTGTCGCAGTACACGCGGGAGCGGTTGCGTGACTCGTCCACGAAGACGTTGTCGCAGTCGGGCGCGGAGCAGGTGCGCAGCCGTTCCCACTCGCCTTCGACGAGCAGGTGGGCCAGCGCGACCCCCAGGTCGGCCGACAGGTGTTCGCCGACGGAGGCGCCGGGGGCGAAGTAGTGGACGTGCAGGGGGTGTCCGTCGTGCTCGGTCAGCCGCGGGGTGATGCGGGTCCCGCTCAGCAGCGTGTTCAGCCGGATGACCGCCGTCGCCTGGTCGGGGGCGGTGAAGACCTTGTGGAAGGCCTCGCGTGCCGCGCGCACCTGGTTCAGGTCGGAGGAGCAGAGCTCACCGACACCGCTGACCTGGTGGCGCTCCACGAACTCACCGAGCTCCCGCAGGTCGGTCAGCCTGTCGGGGCCTCCGGTGGCGGGGGAGGTGTTGATGAGGTCGACCACGGTCGCGAGTGAGTGCACCATGTCATGTCCGAATGGCATGTTGACTCCTGAGGATGGCGGTTTCGGCGTGGGAGGGCGCGTCCGGCGACTCGCCGTCTCGGACGATTATCCCCCGTAACGCGGGCGTGAGGGGCTTTTCACGGTACGTCAGCCACGCCGTGGCCGGGGCGGTCGTCAGGAGTGACTCACCGCCGCGTGCGTCCTGGCGGCGGTCGAGCAGGAGGCACAGGTGCCGAAGACCTCGACCGTGTGCGTGACGTCGGTGAAGCCGTGCTCGGCCCCGACCGTCTCGGCCCAGCGCTCGACCGCGGGCCCGGCGACCTCGACGGTCCTGCCGCAGCGGCGGCAGACGAGGTGGTGGTGGTGGTCGCCGCTGGCGCAGGCGCGGTAGACGGACTCACCGTCGTCGGTCCTGAGCATGTCGACGTGGCCGCTGTCGGCCAGAGCCTGCAACGCCCGGTAGACGGTCGTCAGGCCTATCTTGGCGCCCTCGGCGCGCATCTCGGCGTAGACGTCCTGCGCGCTTCGGAAGCCCTCGCTGTGGCGGAGGACGTCATGGACGGCATCGCGTCTGCTGCTCATGGATTGGACTCCTGTGGTCGGCTTCGGCGTACGAATCTACCGAGCGCGAGGGCCAGGACGAACCCTCCGAGCGCTATGACAACAATGATGGCGCCCGATGGCACCTTGACATAAAAGGAGGAAGTAAGCCCGCTGACCGTGGAAACCATCCCGAAGACCATGGACAGCAGCATCGTGCTCCTGAAGCCCCGGGTGAGTTGCTGGCTGGTGGCGACCGGGACCACCATCAGGGCGCTGACCAGGAGCAGGCCGACCACGCGCATCGCGATGACCACGGTCAGCGCCGCGGTGACGGCGATCAGCAGGCTCAGGAAACGCACCGGCAGGCCCGACGTCCTGGCGACCTCCTCGTCCTGGCAGAGCACGTACAGCTCGCGGCCGAAGAAGACGACGACGCCCAGGACGGCGACCGCGAGCAGGGCGATCACCCAGACGTCCTCGACGCTGACGCTGCTGATCGAGCCGAACAGGTAGTACAGCAGGCTGGAGTTGCTGCCTCCCGGGGCGAGCGAGATGAGCAGCACGCCTCCGGCGATGCCGCCGTAGAACAGCAGGGCGAGCGCCACGTCGCCGCCCGTCCTGCCGCGCTCACGGACCAGCTCGATGGCCACCGCGCCGAGCACCGAGACCACGACGGCGGTCAGCACGGGGGCGGTGCCGGTCAGGAAGCCGAGCGCGACACCGGTGAGGGCGACGTGCCCGATGCCGTCGCCGAGCAGGGCCAGCCTGCGCTGCACGATGAAGGTGCCGATGGCCGGGGCGGCGAGGCCGACCAGCAGCGCGGCGATCAGTGCCCGCTGCATGAACTCGTACTGCAGAAGGTCCATCACGACGTCGGTCTCCAGTCGAGCGAGCTCAGCGGTTTGCCCGCCTCATGCGGGTGGACGTGGTCGTGACCGGGCAGCGCGTGCGCGCCGACCGCGTGGGGCGGCGCGCCGTCGTGGCACACGAATCCGTTCCTGAGCACGACGGCCCGGGTGATGAGCGGTTCGAGCGGGCCGAGTTCGTGGGCGACGAGCAGGACCGTCTTGCCCTGGGCGACCAGGGAGGTCAGGGTGTCGGCCAGCAGCTGCTGGCTCTGGGCGTCGACACCTGCGGTCGGCTCGTCCATGACGAAGGTGTCGGGCTCGCCCGCCAGGGCGCGGGCGATGAGCACCCGCTGCTGCTGCCCGCCGGACAGCGCCTGGACCGGGTCGCCCGCCCTGTCGGCCATGCCGACGGCCTGTAGCGCCCTGGAGGTCGCCTCCTTGTCGGCGGCGCCGGTCAGGCGCAGGCGCCGCTGCCTGGCGATCCTGCCGGAGGCGACGACCTCGCGGATGGTGGTGGGCACGCCGCCGCCGACCGAGAGCCGCTGGGGCACGTACCCGATCCGCCACCACTGCCTGAACCGGGCGGGCGGCGTGCCGTACAGCAGGGTGGTGCCGCCGGACAGGGGGGCGAGGCCGAGCAGGGCGCGGATGAGGGTGGACTTGCCCGAGCCGTTCGCGCCCAGCACGGCCACCACCTCACCGGCTCCGATGGTCAGGTCGACGCCCCGGAGCACCGGGCGGCGGTCCAGGCTGACCTGGCCGCCGCTCATGCTGAAAACCGTTTCGATGGATGTCACGTGTCGCCTTTACGAGCAGCCGAGCGCCGTCTGGAGCGCACTGAGGTTCTGGCGCATGGCGGACAGGTAGTCGCCGTTCGCCGGCTGGCTTTCGACCGGGTCCAGGACGGCCGTCTTGGCGCCGATCTCCGTGGAGAGGACCTCGGCGACCTTCGGGCTGACGAGGGCCTCACTGAAAATCGTAGTCACTTTCTCCTGCTTGGCCACTTTCGCCACCTCGGCGAGCCGGGCGGGGGAGGGCTCGGCCTCCGGGTCGATGCCGTTGATCCCGATCTGGCGGAGCTTGTAGCGGTCGGCGAGGTAGCCGAACGCGGCGTGACTGGTGACGATCGCCGTCGAGGAGCACCCGCTCAGGCCCCGTGACATCTCACCGTCCAGGGTGGTGAGGTCGGCGACGGTCGCGGCGGCCCGGTCCCGGTAGCCCTTGGCGTGGGCCGGGTCGGCCTCGGCGAGCCTGTCGCCGAGCTTGGTGGCGATCATGGCCATCCGGGAGGGGTCGAGCCAGACGTGCGGGTCGTGGGCGGCGTCGCCCGTCTCACCCTCGCCCTGCTCCCCGGCCGAGGAGGGGATGGTCTTGACCAGGGAGGCGACGTCGAGGCCCCGGCCGGCCGCGTGCTGTTCGACGGCCTCGTCCACCGCGGGCTGCACGTCCTTGACGTAGACGACGAGACCGGTCGCCTCGATGCCGGCGACCTGGGCGGGGGACAGTTCGAGGTCGTGCGGTTCGACTCCGGGTTTGGTCAGGGTGGTGACGGTGGCGTCGGGGCCGCCGATCCGCTCCGCCAGCCACTGCAGGGGGTACATGGCCGCGGTGATGTCGGTCTTGCCTCCCTGTGCTCCGGCCGGTCCTGCCTGGCCGGAGCCGCAGGCGGTGGTGACGGTGAGGACGGCGGTGAGAGCGGCGAGCAGACTTGCTGTGCGCATGTGCATACGTCGGGAGGAGCCGGACATCATGCTCACCAGTATGCGCGTAAATGAAAATGGTTGTCAAAATCGTCTAGAACGCCCCGAATCTGTCGGCGACCAGCAGGAGCAGGAAGGTCAGCAGGGCGACGCGCAGGACGCGCCCCCTGACGCCGAGCGAGGGCCACGACATGTAGGCCAGCCAGCCGACGAACCCGATCACCGGCAACACCGCGATCCCGCCGAGGAAGGACGGCACGGCGAACCCGGCCAGCAGCAACGCCACCAGGACCACCGGCAGGATCCAGCGGGGAAGCTGGAAGAGGAAGACGAGCGGGGCCGCGCTGCGCCGTTCGACCTCGCGCCGCAGCCCCGTGGCTCCGGGCGTGAAGAACTGCTCGCCGGGCGGCAGCGGACGGGGGCCTCTCGCCGCGCCCCGGGTGGGGCGGGGCCTGGCCATCGGGTGTGCGGGGCGCTCACGGCGTTTTTCGGCCACGGCCCGAGCCTAACGCCGTGACCCCTCCCGGCGGCAGCTCCCGCACCGGTGCGCGGCGGCGGGCCGGGCTCTGGCATTCTGGGCGGATGCTCGCTCTCATCCGCTACTCGGTGCCCGCAGGCCGTACCGGGGAGTTCCTCGCCCAGGCGCACGACATCGTCGACACCCTGGCGGGGCAGCCGGGATACGTGCGCGGGCGCGTGGTCAGGTCGGTGGACGAGCCCGAGTTGTGGGCGCTGGTCAGCGAGTGGGAGGGGGCGGGGTTCTACCGGCGCGCGCTCGGCGCGGCCAGGATGGCGATGTACCCGCTGATGCCCCTGATGCTCAACGAGCCCAGCGCCTTCGAGGACGCCGAACGTCCGTAGGACCCGCCGCACGGGCGGCGTGGGGGCAATGCGCGTCTGGCGCAGGTGCGGCTCCCCTAAGCTGGGGTCTCGACCAATTCCTCGCCGACCTCCAGCCGGATGGAGATTTTCCCTTATGGCACGCCGTACGGACATCATGGACACCATCGTCAGCCTCGCCAAGCGACGTGGGCTCGTCTACCCCTCCAGCGAGATCTACGGTGGCCTCCGGGCCTCCTGGGACTACGGCCCACTGGGGGTGGAGCTCAAGAACAACGTGAAGCGGCAGTGGTGGAAGACCATGGTGCAGGGCCGCGACGACGTCGTCGGTCTTGACTCCTGCGTGATCCTCGCCCGCGAGGTGTGGCAGGCCAGCGGCCACGTGGAGACCTTCACCGACCCGCTGACCGAGTGCCAGTCGTGCCACAAGCGCTACCGGGCCGACCACCTTGAGGAGGCCTACGCCGACAAGCACGGCAAGCAGCCCGCCGAGGGCCTGGCCGACATCACCTGCCCCAACTGCGGCAACAAGGGCGCCTTCACCCAGCCCAAGCAGTTCAGCGGCCTGCTGAAGACCTACCTCGGCGCCGTCGAGGACGAGTCCGGCCTGGCCTACCTGCGCCCGGAGACCGCGCAGGGCATCTTCATCAACTACCTCAACGTGCAGCAGTCGGCGCGCAGGAAGATCCCGTTCGGCATCGGCCAGATCGGCAAGTCGTTCCGCAACGAGATCACTCCCGGCAACTTCATCTTCCGCACCCGCGAGTTCGAGCAGATGGAGATGGAGTTCTTCGTCAAGCCGGGCAGCGACGAGGAGTGGCACCAGTACTGGATCGACGAGCGTTTCCGCTGGTACACCGACCTGGGCATCACCCCGGAGAACCTGCGTCTGTACGAGCACCCCAAGGAGAAGCTCTCCCACTACTCCAAGCGGACCGTCGACATCGAGTACCGCTTCAACTTCACCGGTGGCGAGTGGGGTGAGCTGGAGGGCATCGCCAACCGCACCGACTTCGACCTGACGGCCCACGGCAAGGCCTCCGGCACCGACCTGAGCTTCTTCGAGCAGGAGACCGGCGAGCGCTACGTCCCCTACGTGATCGAGCCCGCCGCCGGTGTCGACCGCGCCACGCTCACCTTCCTGATCGACGCCTACACCGAGGACGAGGCGCCCAACGCCAAGGGCGTCATGGAGAAGCGCACGGTCATGCGGCTCGACCACCGCCTCGCGCCGGTCAAGGTCGCGGTGCTGCCGCTGTCGCGCAACGCCGACCTGTCGCCGAAGGCGAAGGACCTGGCCGCCCAGCTGCGCCGCCGGTGGAACGTCGAGTTCGACGACGCGGGCGCCATCGGCCGTCGCTACCGTCGTCAGGACGAGATCGGCACGCCGTTCTGCGTCACGGTCGACTTCGACACCCTTGAGGACCACGCGGTGACCATCCGCGAGCGCGACTCGATGACCCAGGAGCGCGTGGCCCTCGACAAGGTCGACGCCTACCTCCGTCAGCACCTCAACGACTGACCCACCCGGCCCCCGCCCCGGCGACCACGGGAGCGGGGGCCGTCTGTGTCCGCGGGGGGTCGGCGTCCTGAGGCCCGGAGCCGCCCGGGACGACCGGCCCGACCAGAGGCGCGACCCCCTGATGCACGGCGACGCAGACCACGAGCCGGTCCTCCGGCCACTCCTCCCGTAACGGGACGAAGGCCAGCGTGGCCAGCCGGTCTCCGGCGGGACTGTTCTCGAAGAGCGGCTCAAGCCGTCCCCGGCACCCCCGCGCGGCCGTCTCCCGCACCTTCGCCTCGCCCGGCCAGATCCCGGGGGGTAACAGGAACCTGGCCAGCACCTCGCCGTCGTGCGGTGCCGAACAGCTCACCAGGGGCAGGATTCCGCTGTTCTTGTCGGAGGTCGTGCTGTCGGAGACCTCGTTGACGCAGGTGCCGAGCCGGACGTCGTCGATGTAGGTGACGGCGCCGGGCTCCTGTGACCGTTCGGCGGAGGCCGGGCCCGAGGAGGCCAGGACGCCCGGCCCGGGGCGTGACAGCAGACGCGGCACGAGAACGGCCAGGCCGGCGAGCAGGGCGGCCAGCGCGAGCGTCCCCGTCAGAACCCAGGCGAGGACCCTTCTCGTACGGCGTCCCGTCCGCACGGCCCGCTTCGGAGGGCCGGCCTGCTCCCCGGCGCGGGCCGCCCAGCCGGGCCGTCCCGCCTCCCACGGCGGCCTGGCCGTCTGTCGTTCCTCCTCGCGGCTGTCCGGCCTGGCCCAGGGGTGGTCGTTCCTCGCTTCGCCACTACTCATCACAAAGGTGACAATCCCATGCGAAGCCGGGGTGAGCCAGGAGATCTTCGACAATCGGGACCCGGTCGTTTCCCGTGTGACCCCGGGAGCGTGTGTGACGCGCGTTACATCGGATGCGCGGGAGGGCCGTTCCGTACCCCATACAGCATGGGTTGAACCCTCCGTGAACGCGTTTGAATGCTGAGACAATTGGTTTATACCAATTGGTTTATACCAATTCTTGGGGTGGTCCATATCACTGCGGCTTTGCTGCTCATTTAAATTGGATTAGACCGCTATGTAGCCTTCTACCTGGGCAAACGCTCTTTCGTGGGGTGGGTGGCGTTTCGTCTTCTTCTGCGTCGGTAGAGTCCAACCAAGGCGGGACCACACGTCATTTGAAGTCGCAGAAGGAGCAACCGTGCCCAAGTACGTTTACGACTTCACCGAGGGCAACAAAGATCTCAAGGATCTGCTCGGCGGTAAGGGGGCCAATCTGGCCGAGATGACCAATCTCGGGTTGCCGGTGCCCCCCGGCTTCACCATCACCACCGACGCGTGCCGCCGTTTCCTTGAGGACGGCGGGCTCCCCGAGGGGCTGGAGGAGGAGATCTCCCGGCACCTGGCCGCGCTGGAGGGCCGGATGGGCAGGCGTCTCGGCCAGGCCGACGACCCCCTGCTGGTCAGCGTGCGCTCCGGGGCCAAGTTCTCCATGCCGGGCATGATGGAGACCGTCCTGAACATCGGGCTCAACGACCAGTCCGTGCACGGCCTGGTCAAGCAGGCGGGGGGCAACGAGCGTTTCGCCTGGGACTCCTACCGGCGCCTCATCCAGATGTTCGGCAAGACCGTCCAGGGCATCGACGGTGAACTGTTCGACGAGGCCCTGGAGGAGCTCAAGAACGGCCGTGACGACCTGGAGCTTGAGGCCGCCGACTTCCAGCGCCTGGTCGAGACCTACAAGGGCATCGTCCGCGAGCAGACCGGCCAGGACTTCCCCGCCGACCCGCACGAGCAGATGCGCATGGCCGTGATGGCGGTCTTCGAGTCGTGGAACGCCCCGCGCGCCGTCCTCTACCGCCGTCAGGAGCGCATCCCCGCCGACCTGGGCACGGCCGTCAACGTGTGCTCGATGGTGTTCGGCAACTGCGGCATGGACTCGGGCACCGGCGTCGCCTTCACCCGCGACCCCGGCAGCGGCCACCAGGGCGTCTACGGCGACTACCTGCAGAACGCCCAGGGTGAGGACGTGGTCGCGGGCATCCGCAACACCATGCCGCTGCAGGATCTGGAGCGCATCGACAAGTCCGTCTACGACGAGCTCATGAAGATCATGGAGACGCTGGAGAACCACTACCGCGACCTGTGCGACATCGAGTTCACGGTCGAGCGCGGCAAGCTGTGGATGCTGCAGACCCGGGTGGGCAAGCGGACGGCGGGGGCGGCCTTCCGCATCGCCGTACAGCTGGTCGACCAGGGCCTGATCGACCTCGACGAGGCCGTGACCCGGGTGAACGGCGCCCAGCTGGCCCAGCTGATGTTCCCGCGCTTCGACGGCGACGCGAAGAGCGCCAGGATCACCACCGGGATGAACGCCTCACCCGGCGCCGCCGTCGGCAAGGCCGTCTTCTCCTCCGCGCGGGCCGTCGAGCTGGCCGCGGCGGGAGAGGCCGTCATCCTGGTCCGCCGCGAGACCAACCCCGACGACCTGGCGGGCATGATCGCCGCCCAGGGCGTGCTCACCAGCCGGGGAGGCAAGACCTCCCACGCCGCGGTCGTCGCCCGGGGCATGGGCAAGACCTGCGTGTGCGGCGCGGAGGAGCTTGAGGTCTCCACCAAGGAGCGCAGGTTCACCGCCCCCGGCGGCGTCGTGGTCTCCGAGGGGGACGTCATCTCCATCGACGGATCGAGCGGCGCGGTCTACCTCGGCGAGGTGCCCGTCGTCCCCTCCCCGGTCGTCGAGTACTTCGAGGGCGCGACCGACCAGGACGACGAGCTGGTCACGGCGGTGCACCGCATCATGACCCACGCCGACGCCGCCAGGCGGCTGAAGGTGCGGGCCAACGCCGACAACGCCGAGGACGCCTCCCGTGCCCGCAGGTTCGGCGCCGAGGGCATCGGGCTGTGCCGTACCGAGCACATGTTCCTCGGGGACCGCAGGCAGCTGGTCGAGGACCTCGTCCTGGCCTCCTCGGAGGAGGAGCGCGACCGGGCGCTGGCGGCCCTCGAACCGCTGCAGAAGGCGGACTTCGTGGAGATCTTCCAGGCGATGGCGGGCCTGCCCGTCACGATCCGGCTGATCGACCCGCCGCTGCACGAGTTCCTGCCCGACTACACCGAGCTGTCGGTCAAGGTGGCCCTCGCCGGGGACCAGGCCGAGGAGAAGGACCGCAGGGTGCTGGCCGCCGTCAAGCGCCTGCACGAGCAGAACCCCATGCTCGGCCTGCGCGGTGTACGGCTCGGCCTGGTCATCCCCGGCCTGTTCGCCATGCAGGTCAGGGCGATCGCCGAGGCCGCCAAGGCCGTGGAGGGCGCCCGCGCCGAGATCATGATCCCGCTGGTCGGCGCGGTCCAGGAGCTGGAGCACGTCAGGGACGAGGCGCGGCGGATCCTGGCCGAGGTCGGTGTCGAGGCGCTGGTCGGCACGATGATCGAGGTGCCCAGGGCGGCGCTGACCGCGGCGCAGATCGCCGAGGCCGCGGAGTTCTTCTCCTTCGGCACCAACGACCTGACCCAGATGACCTGGGCCTTCTCCCGGGACGACGTGGAGGCGGCGTTCTTCTCCAAGTACCTGGAGCTCGGCGTCTTCGGCGTCTCGCCGTTCGAGTCGCTGGACCGCGACGGAGTCGGCAGGCTCGTGCGGATCGCGGCGGAGGAGGGACGCGCGACCAGGCCCGACCTCAAGCTCGGCATCTGCGGCGAGCACGGCGGCGACCCGGACTCCATCCACTTCTGCCACCAGGTGGGGCTCGACTACGTGTCCTGCTCGCCGTTCCGCATCCCCGTCGCCCGTCTTGAGGCGGGCCGCGCGGCCCTGGTGAGCACGGGTTCGGACACCCGCTGACGGATCGTGCGCCCCGGCCTCCTCCCTGGAGGAGGCCGGGGTTTCCAGGAGTCACCAGGTGTTTCCACGACGTTTCGCATAGGTGGCACCTTTCCTGGATAAAATCACTGCACTTATGCACGCTTATGACGAGCATGACCAGGCCAGATGGGTGCCGGAACCGCCCGGCAACCCCGAACGAAGCCCGTTCGAACGAGATCGGGCGCGGGTGCTGCACAGCGCGGGGCTGCGCAGGCTCGCCGCCAAGACCCAGGTGGTCGGACCGGCGGAGACGCTCGGCAGCGGGCAGCACATCCCGCGCACCCGGCTGACCCACTCCCTGGAGTGCGCGCAGATCGGCAGGGAGATGGGCCAGGCCCTGCGCAGGGACCCCGACCTGGTCGAGACCGCGTGCCTGGCCCACGACCTGGGGCATCCGCCGTTCGGGCACAACGGGGAGACCGCCCTCAACGAACTGGCCGCCGGGTGCGGCGGGTTCGAGGGGAACGCGCAGAGCCTGCGCCTGCTGACCCGTCTTGAGGCCAAGGTCCTCACCGAGGACGGCCGCAGCGCCGGGCTCAACCTCACCCGGGCCTGCCTGGACGCCGCGACCAAGTATCCCTGGACCAGGGAGCGAAGCCCCAAGTACTGCGCCTACCCCGAGGACATGGCGGTCTTCGAGTGGATCAGGCGGGGCGCCCCCGAGGGCAGCGTCAGCTTCGAGGCCCAGATCATGGACTGGGCCGACGACGTCGCCTACTCGGTGCACGACCTGGAGGACGCCCTGCACTCCGGCGCCGTCATGCCGCAGGTGCTGCGCGACCCGGCGGAGCGCGGGGGCGTCTGCGCGACGACCCGTGCCTGGTACGCCCCCGACGCCGAGCCCGCGGAGCTCGACGACGTCCTCGGCGGGCTGTTCGCCCTGCCGCTGTGGCCCCGGCACTTCGACGGCACGCTCGCCGACCTCGTCGCGACCAAGGCGCTCACCAGCTCCCTCATCGGCCACCTGTGCCGCTCCGCGCAGGAGGCGACCCGCGAGGCGTACGGCGAGGCCGCGGGGCGCCACGGCGCCAACCTGGTCGTCCCCCGGCGCACCCGCCTCGAATGCGCCCTGCTGAAGGGGCTGACCGCGCACTACGTGATGACCAGCGACGCGCACAGCGCCAACCAGGCCAGGCAGCGTGAGATCGTCCGTGACCTCGCCCACCTGATCATGCTCGGCGCGCCGCTCACCCTGGAGCCCGCGCTGCGTCCCGCCTTCACCAGGGCGGAGACCGACGCCGGGCGGCTGCGGGTGGTCGTCGACCAGATCGCCTCGCTCACCGACACCTCCGCGCTCACCTGGCACCGGCGCCTGTCCGGCGGCTGAGCCCCGGCCCGTGGTTCAGTGGTGGAACCCCGGCCTGTGCTCCGCCCCGCCGCCCCGGTGGAGCCGGTCCAGGCAGCGCCGGATGTCCTCGGCGAGCAGGGAGGCCTCGTCACGGCCGATGCCGTGCCTGATCAGCACCCGCTGGACGACCGTCTCCTGCCGGTCGGGCGGCAGCGGGTATGAGGGAACCTGCCAGCCCCTGGCGCGCAGTTGTTCGGACAGGTCGTAGAGGGTGAAGCCGGGGTCGGGACCGGCCAGGGTGTAGGAGACCGCGGGCAGGGCGCCCCGGCCGTCGTAGAGCAGTTCGAACGGCCCCATCTTGGCGATCCGGTCGGCCAGGAACCGCGCGGTGTCCAGGCACGCCTGCTGGACCCTGCGGTATCCCTCCCGGCCCAGCCGCAGCATCGTGTAGTACTGGGCGACGATCTCGCCGCCGGGACGGGAGAAGTTGAGGGCGAACGTCGGCATCTCACCGCCCAGATAGCTGACGTCGAAGATCAGGTCCTTCGGCAGCAGGTCGGCGGAGCGCCACACGATCCATCCGACGCCGAGCGGCGCCAGGCCGTACTTGTGGCCGGAGGCGTTGATGGAGGCGACCCGTTCGAGCCGGAAGTCCCACGGCAGGTCGGGCTGGACGAACGGGGCGACGAACCCGCCGCTGGCGGCGTCCACGTGGATCGGCACGTCCAGTCCCGTCTCGGTGTGGATCGCGTCGAGTTCGCCGGCGATGCCGGCGACCGGTTCGAAGTCGCAGGTGTAGGTGACGCCCAGGATCGCCACGACGCCGATCGTGTTCTCGTCGACGTAGTCGCGTAGCTGGTGCGGGCGCAGACCGGTCGCGTCACGTTCGAGCGGCACCTGCCGCAGCTCGACGTCGAAGTAGCGGGCGAACTTCTCCCAGCAGACCTGCACCGGGCCGCAGACCAGGTTGGGGCGGTCGGCCGGCTTGCCGTCCTCCTGGCGGCGACGGCGCCATCTCCACTTGAGCGCCAGCCCCCCGAGCATCGCCGCCTCACTCGACCCGGTCGTCGAGCAGCCCATCGTGCCCATGCCGTCGGGGGAGTTCCACAGGTCGGCCAGGATGTGCACGCACCGGGACTCGATCTCGGCCGTCTGCGGGTACTCGTCCTTGTCGATCATGTTCTTGCCGAGGCAGAGATCCATCAGACGATGGGTCTCCTCGTCGCTCCAGGTGGTGCAGAACGTCGCCAGGTTCTGCGCGGAGTTCCCGTCGAGCAGGAGTTCCGAGCTGACGAGGTCGTAGACCGCGCGTGGTTCGGCGGGGGAGTCGGGAAGGCGGCGTTTCGGCAGCGGCCGTTCGCTCAGCGGCGAGGTGTACACGTCGTCCCAGGAGGTGACCTTGTGCAGGGGCATGTGGATCTCCTGTTCGCCGGGTCAGGCCCGGTCGGCGGTACGGTGCCGGGGTCCATCGGCTACCTACCCGACCGGCAAACGCCACAAAGTCCGACGAAATTCACGAAAGGTCCAAGAGGGGTTGCGGCGCTCGTGCACGGCTGGCGTTCCGATATGTCGGGAAACCTGTGGTTTATGGCTGGATCAAGGATTGTCGGGGTTTCCCGGTCGTGATTACGTGAACCCATCGGGGACGGGCGCGCGTTCCGGTGACGCGCACGGGACGCGACGCCCTTCAACCAGTGAGGGGAACCCATGCGAGTCTTCAGCGGGCTGCTCGTCGGTGTGCTCGTCGCCACCGCCCTGGCCCTGTTACCCACCTCCGCCGCTCAGGCCCAGGTGTGTCAGCACCGTACAGGCGTCAGCCATGGCGGCGGGATCTTCCCGAACACGTTCACCGAGGACTCCGTCTGCGGCAACCAGACGGGAGCCCCGGTCCACGCCACCCCGGACGGCTCGTCGCCGCAGGTGGGGGTCATGGACACCGCCCAGAGCTGGTTCCTGTGCTGGACGCGCGGCCAGCAGCACGGCGGTGGCAACAACGTGTGGTACTACACCCAGGGCGACCGGGTGGTGAGCAACCCGGAGCGGCACGGCTACGGCTTCGTGCCCGCGCTCTACCTGAACACCTCACTGGACCCGGACGACGCCAGGCTCGCCCAGTGCCCGTCGCTGCCCGCCGATCGCTCGACCGCCTACATGGTCTACGACCGCGTCACCGGCACGTCCGTGCGCAGCGAGGAGCACAAGAGGTTCCGCTCCGCCTCGCTGGTGAAACTGCTCATCGCCCTCGACTACCTCGAAACCCTCGGCCCGGGTACGGCGGTGCCCACCGCCGACGCCCAGCTGCTGCAGAGCATGCTGCGTTCGAGTAAGGACAACGCCGCGAGCGCCCTGTGGGAGCGTGGCGGCTGGGAGACGATCGTGAGCCGGATGGTGACCAAGATCGGCCTGACCGACACGGCGCCACCGGCCGACCGGGGGATGTGGGGCTACACCGAGATCAGCGCCGCCGACGTGGTGAAGATCTACCGCTACATCCTGGAGAGAGCGGACCCGTCCTTCAGGAACCTCATCATGGGGCACCTGCGCCAGGCCACCCGGTGCGCGGACGACGGCTGGGACCAGTACTTCGGCATCCCGCGCGCCGTCTCCGCCCCCTGGGCCGTCAAGCAGGGCTGGTCCGCCTTCGACGAGGACCCGCGGTGCCCGGTGGCGGCCGGTACGCGGAGCCCGTCCGCCCGTACGGCGAGCGTCGACCTGGCCAGCCCCGCGATGCACACCTCCGGGACCCTCTGTGCGAACGACCGGAAGATCATGGTGGTGCTGACCCTCAACCCCCTGGGCACCACCTGGGCCGACGCCGCCTCCCGCATCACCACCCAGGCGGGGACCCTCTACGCGGCGGCACCCTGCTGACAGGGCGAACGCGGAAGCCCGGCCTGTAACCCGGCCTGTGGACCGAAACGGGCCCACAGGCCGGGAAGGTGCGCGCCCGGATCTCATCCGGATGAGACCGGTGGAGCGGGCCTGGGAGAGGCGCTCGTCAGACCGGGGAGAGAACCCTCCCCGGAACGGGCTCACCATACTTTGTAAAGGCGGTTTCCGGTGACCGCCGTCGAGGCCCGGAACCTCCCACGCCGTGGCTCCCCGACCGGGACGGCCGGGGGACGAGGACGGCTCCGGGGTCCGTTGGTCGCGTATCTTCGCGCACATGCCGCAGGACACCGCGTTGGCATACGGTGAGGCACGCGCTCTCGTCCGCCGGGCGGCGGGAGAGGTTCCGGACCCTCGCGCCTGCGCCGTCATCGACGACAGGGTCGGAGTCGTCCGGTGGGTTCGCCAGGAGGATGACTCAGGTTCAGGGTCCGAACCCCCGGGCCCCCGGACCGGTCACCGGATGACCCGTACCGGGGACGAACGTGCCGACATCACCCGGTGGCTGCGGCGTGAGGTGCCCGCCGAACCGGCCGCGGCCAAGGAGCGGCTGGAGCGAACCGGTGCCTGAACGGCGTTCCTGAGGCCGCCCCGTACGGGCTACCAGCCCACGGGGAAGGCGCGGGTGCCGAAGACCACCCCGTCGTAGTCGAAGGGCAGGTCGTCGTCGTCTCCGATGACGTGGAGAGCGGGCAGGCGGTCGAAGAGGGCGCGGTAGGCGATCTCCAGTTCTGCGCGGGCGAGGTTCTGGCCGAGGCACTGGTGGACGCCGTAGCCGAAGGCCAGGTGGTTGCGGGCGCCCCGGCGGATGTCGAAGTCGTCGGGCCGGTCGAAGACCCGGGGGTCGCGGTTGGCCGATGCGCCGAGCACGAACATGCCCTCCCCGGCCCGTACGGCCTGGCCCCCGATCTCCATGTCCCGGGTGGCGACCCGGTCGAAGCCCACCCAGTCGACGATCGAGTGGTAGCGCAGCAACTCCTCGACGGCCAGGGGCCAGCCGGTGGGGTCGGCGCGCAGGGCGGCGAGCTGGTCCGGGTGACGCAGCAGGGTGTGCACGCCCAGCGGGATCATGTTCGCGGTCGTCTCGTGCCCGGCGATGAGCAGCAGGAAGACCATGCCGACCATGGCGTCGTGGGTCAGCTCGCCGGTCTCCCGCCGCGCGGTGACCAGGCGTCCGATGAGGTCGTCACCCGGCTCGCTCTCCGCCTCGGTGATCAGCTTGTCGAGGTAGTGCCAGACCTCGATGGCGGCGGCGATCCCGTCGGCGGAGGAGCCGACGCCGGTGTCCATCATCTTGCGGGTCCTGGCCCGGAAGAAGTCGCGGTCGGCGTAGGGGACGCCGAGGAGCGCGCAGGTCACCATGGACGGCAGGGCGAAGCCGAAGGCGTCGACGAGGTCGGTCGGGGAGCCCGCCTTCAGCATGTCGTCGATGAGCAGGTCGGTGGCCTCCTGGATGGCCGGGCGCATCTCCTTGACCCGTCGCACGGTGAACTCGGGGATCAGCATTCGCCGGTAGAGACTGTGCTCCGGCGGATCCATGTCGATGAACTGGCCGGCCTGGAACCTCCTGCGGATCTCCAGCTCCTCCTCGGAGGGGTCGTCGGGCCGCATCGCGGGCATCGGATGGCCGGGGGACGCCGGATCGGTGCTGACCGTGGGATCGCTGAGCACCTGCTGCGCCTCGGCGTGCCGGGTCACCAGCCAGACCTCGCCTCTGGCGATCCTGGCTCTGACGAGTGGGGCCTGTTCGCGGAGCCGTTCGTACTCGTCCGGCGGAGAAAAAGGACAAGTGCGAGAAATTGGGAAATCTGTCGTCATTTGATCTTGCTCCCAAAGGGCCGCCACATTTGTTCTTTTCGGAGAACGTAGCAAAAGTTACCTGTCTGTCAAGGTGTCGCTTTTGGGTGGCCGAAAAGATGATATTTATTTATTAGAGTGATTTTTCGGATTTGGGGATGAGGATGATGATCAATCGGCCGGCGGCGCGGTGAATGAGCCGGTCACAGGGGTCATTCCGCTCAATGGAAGGCCGTTCCTGAATGCCGGAAGGCCACGGCGGGTCGCCGTACTCATGGAAACCGTGATATCCCGGCGCGGCTCTTGCGGTCCGCGCCGGCCGTGCGAACGGTGAAAGGCGCCGGAAACCCCGTCCCCGGCGGAGAGGATCCGCAGGAACGGGGTCAGTTGCCCAGGGGAATCTTCTCTTCGGGCGTCGGGGACGGCTTCTCCGGCTTGTCCGTCGAACCGGGCTTGGCGGCGCACAGGGTCGAGCACTTGGGGGAGGCGCCGACCCGGTTCATCACGGCCCGCGACTCCTCGGCGGGCGAGAGCGTGCGGTTGCCGTCCAGCCAGGCGTCCAGGTAGTTCCACGGCGGGACCATGCCGCGCCGTACCCACCAGAGGGAGTGGTCGGTCTTCCAGGAGATCGCGAAGTAGAGGTTGCTCGCGGTCGAGCGGGCGTTGCCCGAGTTGCCGACCTGGCCGAGGACCTGACCCGCGGAGACCCTGACGCCGGGCTTGATCCCCGGGGTGATCCTGTCCAGGTGGCCGCCGAGGTAGCGCACGCCGTCGTCGCCGATGACCGTGACGAAACGGCCCTCCCGGTCGGGGCCCCGGTCGGTCGAGGGCTTCCACCGGTTCTTGGCGTTGACCTCGTCGACCACCCCGTTCACCGGGGAGACGAACGAGCAGCCCTTCCCGGTCCAGATCGTGGTCTTCGGCAGCACGAGAAGCCTGCTCTCGTAGCTCACCCTGCAGTCCTTGACCGGGAAGACGTAGCTGAAGTTCGACAGCTTCGGCGGTGGGACCCGCACCGGGTCGTCACCCGCCGGCCGGGTCACGCTCGCCTGCGCGGCGGGCGTCGGGGACGGGGTGGGAATCGTCGCCGTGACCTTGCCCGGCCCCGTGGCCGCGACCTCCGCCGCGGGGGGAAGGGTGCTGACACCCGCGACCCCTCCCGGGGACGCGCAGGCCCCGGTGGCGAGCAGAACGCCCACCGTCACACTCAGTCGAGCTATGTGCCCCGATCGCATGATCTCCACCAGGCTAACGTTATCGATAACCAGCCTTTACCTTTGTAGCCGACCTTCCGTTTGGTCACGACCTGTTCGGGAAAGTCGGCGTCCCAGCCGAGGCCGCTCCGGGGCGCCCCGGGATGTCGGAGGACCGCACTAGACTCACGGCGTGGCAGGCCGGATCAGTGACGAGGACATCGCGCTCGTGCGGGAGCGCTCGCCGATCGCGGACATCGTGGGTGAGCACATCCAGCTCCGCAACGCGGGCGGCGGCAACATGAAGGGACTGTGTCCCTTCCACGACGAGAAGAGTCCCTCCTTCAACGTCACCCCCGCCCGCGGCTACTGGTACTGCTTCGGCTGCGCCGAGGGCGGCGACGTCATCACCTTCGTCCGCCGTCTTGAGCACCTGTCGTTCGGCGAGGCCGTCGAACGGCTGGCCAACCGGGCCGGCATCCAGCTGCGCTACGAGCAGGGCGGCTACGTCCCCGGGCGCGAGCAGGGGGAGCGCAGCCGCCTCATCGAGGCGCACCGGGCGGCGGCGGAGTTCTACGCCGAGCGGCTCTCCTCCCCGGAGGCCGCGGCCGGGCGCAGGTTCCTGTCCGAGCGCGGGTTCGAGCGGGCCGACGCGGAGCACTTCGGGGTCGGCTACGCGCCCGCCGAGTGGGAGGCCCTCTCCCGGCACCTGATGGCCAGGGGCTTCACCGCCGCGGAGCTGATCAAGGGCGGCCTGGCGAAGGAGGGACGGCGAGGGCCGATGGACCGCTTCCGCGGCAGGCTCGTCTGGCCGATCCGCGACATCACCGGCGACGTCATCGGATTCGGCGCCCGCAAGCTGAACGACGCCGAGGACGGCCCGAAATACCTCAACACCCCCGAGAGCCCGCTCTACAAGAAGAGCGAGGTCCTCTACGGCGTCGACCTGGCCAAACGGGAGATCTCCAAGCGGTCCCAGGCGGTGATCGTCGAGGGATACACCGACGTGATGGCCTGCCACCTGTCGGGGGTGCCGACGGCGGTCGCCACCTGCGGCACCGCCTTCGGCCAGGAGCACATCAAGGTGCTGCGGCGGCTGCTGCTCGACCAGTCGGGCTCGCAGGGCGAGGTGATCTTCACCTTCGACGGCGACGCCGCGGGGCAGAAGGCGGCGCTGCGGGCCTTCGCCGACGAGCAGAAGTTCGTCACGCAGACCTTCGTCGCGGTCCAGGGTGACGGGCTCGACCCGTGCGACCTGCGCGTCACCCGTGGCGAGGCCGCGGTCCGCGACCTGGTCGCCAGCCGGGAGCCGCTGTTCGCCTTCGCCATCCGCAGCGTGATCCTCCGCCACGACGTGAGCACGAACGAGGGCAGGCTGTCCGCGCTGGACGCCGCGGCCCCGATCGTGGCCGGCATCAAGGACAGGGCGCTGCGCCAGCTGTACGCCGTCGACCTCGACCGCTGGCTGGGCTTCAACAACGAGCAGTTCGTCGTGGACCGCATCGCCGAGATCTCCGTCGCCGCCCAGGGGGCGCCGCAGCGCCCGCAGCGGCCCGCCGGGCCGCGCAAGGTCGCCGAGCTGACCGACCCCGCGGTGCGGACCGAGGCCGAGGTGCTGAAGCTGGCCGTGCAGCGGCCCGCGTTGCTGGGGCCCGGTTACGACACGATCGGCGCCGAGGCGTTCACGTTGCCCGAGCACGTCGCCCTGCACAAGCTGATCCTGGAGGCGGGCGGTACGGCCACGGCGGGCCCCGGCGGGCGGGAGTGGGTCGACCGGCTGCTCGGCCTGGCCACCGAGGCGCTGCGCCCGCTGGTCACCCGGCTCGCGGTCGAGGGGCTGCGCGTCGACCTGGACGACGAGGAGAGATACGCCTCGGGGATGCTCACCGCGCTCGAACTGATCTCGGTCGAGCGAGCCGTCGAGCAGCTCAAGTCGCAGATGCAGCGGACCAATCCCGTCGAGGAGCAGGAGGGGTTCAACCGGCTGTTCGCCGAGCTCGTCGCGCTCGAACAGCAGCGCCGGGTGCTGAAGGATCGTGCCTCGGGCAGCTGATCACGTAATGTGCTTTGATTTCCATACGGCGATTCGACCAAACCCCAATAAGGTCTCGGTTCGATAATGATCGCCGCCTTACCTTCGGTGACAAAAATAGGTCTGCCATTTAGGGGACCGAATACAGCAGACTGTCTCCCGTGGGTGCATCGGTGCTGCCAAGTGGGCCGCCATCGGTAGACCAGGTGGCCGACCTCGTCGCGAAGGGAAGAGAGCGCGGAAGCGTCACGGTCGATGACGTAGCCGCCGCCCTCGACAAATCCGAGCTGCCGTCGGACGCGCTTGAACGCGTCGTGCGCATGCTCGCCGAACACGGAGTGGAGGTCCTCGAACCACAGGGCGACGAGGACGCCGTCCGGTCCGATGAGGAGGATGTCGGTAAGAGAGCCCCGACCAGCGATCTGGTCCGCATCTACCTGCGGGAGATCGGCCGGGTGCCCCTGCTCACGGCGGAGGAGGAGGTGGAGCTCGCCAAGTCCATCGAGGCGGGACTGTTCGCCGAGGACAAGCTGACCAATCTCGTCTCAAGAATGTCCTTCCCCGAGTTCAGGGAGCTCGTGTGGGAGGGCACACGGGCCAAGCAACGGTTGATCGAGGCCAATCTGCGGCTCGTCGTCTCGATCGCCAAAAGGTACGTCGGGCGCGGGATGTTGTTCCTGGACCTCATCCAGGAGGGCAACCTCGGGCTCATCAGAGCGGTCGAGAAATTCGACTACACCAAGGGATACAAGTTCTCCACGTACGCCACGTGGTGGATTCGCCAGGCGATCACACGGGCCATCGCCGACCAGGCGCGCACCATTCGCATTCCGGTGCACATGGTCGAGACCATCAACAAACTGGTCCGTGTTCAGCGCCAGCTCCACCAGGACCTCGGCCGGGAGCCCGCGCCCGAGGAGATCGCGCTGGAGATGGACCTGCCGATCGAGCGTGTGATCGAGATCCAGCGCATCGCGCAGGAACCGGTCTCACTGCAGTCGCCCATCGGCGAGGAGGACTCCGACCTCGGCGACTTCATCGAGGACGCCGACGCCGTCGTGCCGATGGAGGCCGCGGCCTTCATCATGCTCCAGGACCAGCTCGACGACATTCTCGCGACGCTGTCCGAACGGGAGCAGCGCATCATCCAGCTGCGCTTCGGCCTGGCGGACGGGCACCCCAGGACGCTGGAGGAGGTCGGCAGGGAGTTCGGCGTGACGCGGGAGCGCATCCGGCAGATCGAGTCGAAGACGCTGGCGAAGCTGCGTCACCCGACCCGCGCCCAGATGTTGCGCGACTACCTGGACTGAACGTCCCGTACGGCGGAGGCCCCCGGGGAACCCGTTCCGGGGGCCTCCGCCGTACCTCGTGAGGCGTTGGTCCTTTGCCGGGAAACGAGCGGGTTCGAGGGGTTCCTCCCTGCCGTTCCTGATGAGGATCGCCGGGTGCTTCGGCACGTCGCCGAGGCTGTGACGTGCGGTTACAGGATTATGGATGCTTCGGGAAAGATCTTCGGGGAGCCGTCCATGTCCGTTGTCCTTCGTCCGGCCGCGGCCTGCGGCCTGCTCGCCCTCGTCCTGACCGCGTGCGGCACGGCCGGCACCGGCACCGGCGGCGCCCCGGTCGTCCCGGCCGTTCCCGCCGCCGCGCCGCCGGGCGAACACGCCGGCCAGGAGGTGCTGGAGGCCGCGCGCGTGGTCGGGGAGTACCGGACCTACGCGGAGAAGCGGATCTACGACGCCATCGCCAAGACCGCCAAGTTCGTCAACGCGGTCAAGAAGGGCGACGTGGAGAAGGCGAAGGCCCTCTACGCGCCGAGCAGGGTCGGCTGGGAGAGCGTCGAGCCGGTCGTGGGGGCCTTCCCCGAGATCGACACCAGGGTGGACTCGCGGGAGGCCGACCTCAGCCAGGGCGAGGAGTGGATGGGCTGGCACCGGCTGGAGAAGGCGCTGTGGCGGGCACCGCAGACCCTCAGCAGGGAGGCCGCGTACGGCGACACCCTGCTGGCCGATCTCAGCAGGCTCAGGGCCCTGCTGCCGCAGGCGGAGATCACCGTGGCCTCCATGGCGGCGGGGGCGAAGGAACTGCTCGACGAGGTGGCGATCGGCAAGGTGACCGGTGAGGAGGAGACCTTCTCGCACACCGACCTGTGGGACTTCAAGGCCAACGTGGACGGCGCCTTCGAGGTCTACCGGCTGCTGCGGCCGATGGTGTTCCGGCGTGACCCCAAGCTCTCGGCCACCCTGGACACCGAGTTCGCCGACATGCGGGCCCTGCTCGCCAAGCACGCCAAGGGCGACGGGTTCGCCGCCTACAACGACCTGTCGAAGGAGCAGATCAAGGAGCTCTCCGACGGGCTCAACGCGCTGGCCGAGCCGTTGTCCAATCTGGCCGCGGTGATCGCGGGCTGAGCTGGGCCGGTCTCAGCGGCCTCTCAGCGGCCTTTCGGTGGCCTTTAGGTGGCCTTTCAGGGGCCTTTCAGGGGCCACCGTCCCCTCCGTCTCCCCCCATCCCGTCCCCGCCGGTTCCCCCCGCGCCGCCCTGGCCTCCAGCGCCCCCTGAGCCCCCTGAGCCCCCTGAGCCGCCGTCAGCGCCCCCACCGTCGCCGCCCCGGCCCTCTCGTCCATCCTGGCCGTCCCGGCCGTTCTGGCCGCTGTGTGGCGCCTCGCCGGGCGGGGTGGTCGCGCGTCCGGTGCCGGGCGTCCCCGACATCCCGGGCGTCCCGGGTGCTTCCGGTACCGCCGGTGTCCCTGGTGTTCCCGAAGGGGAGAGGTCGGCGAGGGCGGACGACGGCTGGAGGAACGCCGGGGAGAGCACGCCCGCGGCGCCGGTGACCGCCAAAGACAACATCCCGATCATGATTTTCCGCTTTATATCCATAAATGACCCCTTTTTAGTCTTCTGCCCGATAGATGTGTGTCGTACGCCGAATGGCCGATAGGGCGGGCCGATGGGAAACGGTCCTCGGGGACGCGTGGACGGTCGGGTAGAGACATGCCAGAAGCATGCAGAAGGGGCGAAGGGCTGTTCTCCCGGCGAATACTGGCCCAGACTGGGCGAATGGAGGGGCGGACAGCGGTGGACGATGTCGCACTCGGACGCGAGGCGTGGTCCGTACTCGACGCCAATCGCGCGGGCGCCGTGACCGTGCCCGCGCCCGGCCTCTATCCGCACCAGTGGAACTGGGACTCGACCTTCGTCGCGATCGGCGTCTCCCGCTGCGACACCCGCAGAGCGGGCACGGAACTGCTCAGCCTCCTGGCCGGGCAGTGGCACACCGGGATGGTGCCCCACATCGTCTTCAACCGGGGTCTCGCCGACGCCTACTTCCCCGGCCCCTCCGTCTGGCGGTCCGGGGAGCATCCCGCCGCCCCCAACGGGGTGCCGACCTCCGGGCTGACCCAGCCGCCCCTGCACGCCCTGGCCACCTGGTGGATGTGGCGGCACGCGAGGAACCGCGAGGAGGCGCGCGGCCTGGTCCGCAGGCTGTACCCCATGCTTGTGGCCCAGCACGACTACCTCGCCACGGCCAGGGACCTGGGAGGGGGAGGACTGGCCGCGATCGTCCACCCCTGGGAGTCGGGGATGGACGACAGCCCGGTGTGGGACGCCCCGCTGGACGCCGTGACCCAGGCCTCCGGCGCCCACGGGGAGGAACCGTTCCCCGACCGCTACGTCTGGCTGGCCCAGCGCTACCGCGACTCCGGCTACGACCCGGCCTACCTGCGCGCGGAGCATCCCTTCGCGGTCGAGGACCCGCTGTTCAACGGGATCTGGCTGGCCTCCTGCCAGGCGCTCGCCGAGCTGGCCCCGCTGGCCGGGGCCGATCCCGCGCCGCACCGGGAGGCGGCCGAGCGGATCCGCGCCGGGCTGCTCGAACGGCTCTGGGGCGGTGAGGCCTTCCACGCCCTCGACCTGCGCTCGGGACGGCTCAGCCCGATGTGCACCGTGGGCGCCTTCGGGCCGATGCTCGACCCCGGCCTGCCCGCCGACCGGGTGGCCAAGCTGGTCGGGGTGCTCGAATCGGCCCGGTTCATGGGGGCCGCCGGATATCCCGTGCCCAGCTGTGAGATCCGCGCCACCCAGTTCGACCGGTCGCGCTACTGGCGAGGGCCGTCCTGGGTGAACACCAACTGGCTGCTGCGGCGGGCGGCGGCCGTGCACGGGCTGGACGGCCTGGCGCGGCTGCTCGGCGTCTGCACCCTGCGCCTGGTACGGCAGGCGGGCTTCAGGGAGTGCTTCGACCCCTTCGACGGCAGCGGCAGGGGCAGCAGGGACTTCTCCTGGTCCGCCGCGCTCACCCTCGATCTGCTCGCCGATAACGTGGAGGGATGAAGCTCTTCAATCGGACGCCCGCGGGGGTCCGCGCGGCCGTGGCGCCGACCGACCGGGTGCTCACCTACGCCGAGGGGCCCGAAGGCTACGTGGTCGCGACCGACAAGGCGCTCTATCTGGGTGAGACCAGGCTGCCGTGGTTCCGGATCGACCGGGGGGTGTGGGACGAGGAGGGGCTGACGGTCGTCACCACGGAGGGGCGGACGCTCCGGGCGCCGCTGCCCGAGCCGGGGCGGGTGCCGGAGGCCGTGCGGGAGCGGGTCATGGCCTCGATCGTGGTCAGTCAGTACGCCCCGCTGGACGCCAGAGGGGGAGTGCGGCTGGTGGCGAGGAGGACCGACGACGACCAGATGATCTGGGAGTTCGTCTTCGACGCCGGGATGGACCCGCAGGACCCCGGTCTGCGCGCTCTCGCCGAGCAGGCCCTGGAGGAGACGCGCCGCAGTTTCGGCGTCTGAGGGCGTCCCACGACCGGCTTTTCTCGGTACGGAACGCGAAAGGAGCCCGCGCGGGTCCGGTGGGCGCCGTGACCCGCGCGGGCGGCGGGGTCAGTGGGGGGTGACGGCCTTCTCCTCCCGTGGCCATCCGGTGCCCGTTTCGTCGTGCTCTTCCGGCCCCCTGCCGTCGCGCGGCTGCAGGAACGGCAGTTTGTCCCTGGCCACATCACTCACCTTCGTCCTGGCCACGTCGGTGGCCCTGGAAACCTGGGCGCCGACCAGCCCCGCGGCCTCCTGGACGGCGGGGTTGTCCGAGACCCGGCGCGCCATCCGCTTGAGCTGCTCATAGCGCTCCCGGCCTGCGCGGCTCCCAAGGATGTAGCCGACCGCGAGGCCTACACCGAACATCAGTCGGTAACGCATCTCCACCTCCACAAGCGTCCTGGGCGGGACCCTACCCGCGGATCGTGAGTTGTCTCGGCCCTACCCCGGAGCATCGATGCGACACACACTCCCGGAGTGCGCTAATCTATTCCTGCGCCGCAAGGAGCGGGGGAAAACCCCAGGTCCGAACAGCGCGAAGCACGATCCCGTGTAGCTCAATCGGCAGAGCAGCCGGCTGTTAACCGGCAGGTTATAGGTTCGAGTCCTATCGCGGGAGCCATCAAGAAGGCCCCGGGAGCACAGCTCCCGGGGCCTTCGCCGTTTCGTGTCCTATTTCGCGGACAAATCCCGGTGAATCACGGAAAATAGGGGGCGCATCGCCTCGTGTCCTTCCGCTCGCACTCGGTGACCGGGCCGTGGGCGCCGTACCGCAGTGGGATCACCGCCGGGCCGGAGACATCACGCGGGACATCACGCCGAGGGAACCGTGCCGCCCGGAACGGCATGCCGTACCCGTTAGACGTATACAGGTGGTTTTTCTGTGCCGACTTGGCCGAAACCCCGGCGCCAGACGCCGGCGAGGGAACAGGGAGCACGCGCGCAGGGCTATGCGGGGGCCCACCGGGACGACGGGAGGGCGCCGTGGCAGCCGCCTTCCCAACCGGTGGCCCCGCCGGTGGACGTGACGGCCGCCGAGGAGTTCCTGACGCTGTTCCACGAGGAGAACCCGGACGCGGGCCCTGTGAAGCCCAGGCTGCGCGAGGTGCGCGCCGAGATCGCCGCGACGGGGACCTACACCCACACGCCGAAGGAACTCGTCTTCGGCGCCCGGGTGGCCTGGCGCAACAGCGACAGGTGTATCGGGCGGTTGTACTGGAAGTCGCTGCGGGTACGCGACCGGCGCCGGGTGAACACGGTCGAGGGGGTCGCCGTCGAGTGCGTCGACCATCTCCGTGAGGCCGTCTCCGACGGCCGGATCCGGCCGATGATCACGATCTTCGCCCAGGACCGGCCGGGGGCGCCGGGGCCGAGGATCTGGAACGAGCAGCTCATCCGTTACGCGGGGTACGCGATGGACGACGGTTCGGTCGTCGGTGATCCGCGCAACGCCGGGTTCACCACGATGGCCCGTAAACTCGGCTGGCCGGGCGGCCGGGGCACGCCCTTCGACGTGCTTCCCCTGGCGGTCTCGATGGGCGACGGGCCGCCTGTGCTGTCCACGATCCCCGGGGACGCGGTGCTCGAGGTGCCGCTGTCCCACCCGGCCTATCCGTGGTTCGAGCGGCTGGGGCTGCGCTGGCACGCCGTACCGGCGATCTCGAACATGTGCCTGGAGATCGGCGGGGTCTGCTACCGGGCCGCGCCGTTCAACGGCTGGTACATGGGGACCGAGATCGGGGCGCGCAACCTCGCGGACCCCGACCGCTACAACCTGGTGCCCCTGGTCGCCGCGCGGCTCGGCCTGGACACCCGTAACGAGCGTTCGCTGTGGCGCGACCACGCGCTGGTCGAGCTGAACGTGGCGGTCCTGTACTCCTTCGACAGGGCGGGGGTCACCATGACCGACCACCACGCCGAGTCCAGGCGCTTCCTGACGCACGTGGCGCGGGAGGAGAGCGCGGGCAGGACCTGCCCGGCCGACTGGAGCTGGATCGTCCCGCCCATCTCGGGGGCCGCGACCCCGGTCTTCCACCGGTACTACGACCAGGAGCGGCTCTCGCCGAACTTCGTCACCCACCCCGACTCCAGGGAGCGGTCGGCGGGCCGGTGGAGCCCGGGGCGGTGACGTCCTTCTCAGCGGTTCCCGGAGACCAGGGAGAGCCAGTGCGGAGGTGAGGCGAAGGGGGCCGTCCTGGCGGTGACGGCCTCCATCAGCGCGGCGGCCGAGGCGCGGGCGCCCTCCACGATCTCCCTGGGGTAGGCGTAGCGGACCTGGTGCTCCTCGAACTCGTCCTCGTCGTCCAGGAGCACCCGGCCGTCCTTGCGCATGCGGATCACGTCGAGGTCGAGGTCGACCATGGTCACCTCGTCGCCGTCCCAGCGCGGCACGGTCGAGACGTCACAGTAGATCTCGGCCTTGTACGGCGCCGCGTTGAAGGTGGCCGTCCACCAGGCGTCACGGGGGAAGAGGATCACGAACGGCTCGTCCCAGACGACGGGCGGCTCCTGCCCCCGCCTGCCGCTGCTGCCGGGCGGGCAGCCGACCCACACGCCGTGTTCGTCCTCGCCGAGGAGCAGGGCCGGGTGGTTCCAGTGCAGCGAGCCGTCGTACTTGCGGTAGACCACGCGGACGATCTCATGAGACATCCCCCGACTTTAAGGGTTGACAGAGATCTATGTATTTCCTACCGTCTAACTAGGTTAAGAGTGTCAGTGCAAAGCCCCGGCTCGCTGACCGGCAACCCTCGCACCGCGGCGGGGTGCCCCCGGGGAGGACCGGGTGGCACGGTCGGCGTGCCGCAAGCGCGGACCCGCACGGGTCACCGAGGCATGCCCTGGGAGTGTCACATGTCCGAGATCACACTCAACTACGCCAGCCCAGTGGACCTGGACACCCACGGCCGCTACCGGCCCGGTGGCAGGCCCGGCCCCCGCTACCCCTTCCAGGGACGGATCACCGACGACGGCACCGGGGAGTTCCCCGCCGAGGCCGGGCGCTACCACCTCTACGTCGCGGCGGTCTGCCCCTACGCGCAGCGTACGGCGATCGTGCGTTCCCTCAAAGGGCTGCAGGACGTCGTCTCGCTGTCCTACGTGGACGACGAGCGGGACGGCAGGGGGTGGGCGTTCCGCGAGCGGCGCGGCGCCGACCCGGTCAACGGCTTCGCGACCCTCAGGCAGGCCTACGAGGCGACCGAACCCGGATTCGACGGACACGTCTCCGTGCCGGTGCTGTGGGACCGGCACGGGGGGCGCATCGTCAGCAACAACTTCCCGGACATCACCATCGACCTGGGCACACGCTTCGGCGGCGACCCCGAGGCCGACCTCTACCCCGAGGAACTGCGGCCCGAGATCGACGCGCTCAACGCGCGCGTCTACGAGTACGCCAACACCGCCGCGGGCCGGGTCTCCGCCGCCACGACCGAACCGGAGTACCACCGGGCGAGGAAGGCCGTGATCGGCTTCCTCGACGAACTCGACGCCAGGCTCGCCGGCCGCAGGTTCCTGTTCGGCTCCGCGATCACCGAGTCCGACGTACGGCTCTGGCCCACCCTGGTCAGGTTCGACGTGAGCGACAACCCGTCGGCCAGGATCAGCGAGCGCCCGCTGACCGCCTTCCCCAACCTGTGGGACTACGCCAGGGACCTCTACCAGCACCCCGCCTTCCGCGAGAACACCGACCTCACCGTGCTCGCCTCCCCCACGGGGGAGACCGACCCGTGGCGGGTACCGGTCGAGCCCGCCACCCCCGACTGGGACCTGCCCCATCGAAGAGCAGCGCTGTGACGGACCGTACGAGAGGGGAGTGGTCGGCGTGAGCGCCTCCATCGCGATCGTCGGCGCCGGGCCGACCGGCACCTGCCTGGTCGAGCGGATCTGCGCCAACGCCGCCGAACTGCTCAGCTGGCCGTCGCTCGACGTCCACGTGATCGACCCCTACCCGCCGGGCGGCGGCAGGGTCTGGCGCGAGCGGCAACCCGACCTGCTCTGGATGAACTCCGCCGCCGCCGACGTGACGCTCTTCACCGACGAGTCCGTCCGGTGCGTCGGCCCGATCCGCCCCGGCCCCTCGCTGGCCGAGTGGCTCGGCTGCGACCCCGGACGCTTCGTCCCCCGGCCCGTGCAGAACGCCTACCTCACCCACGCCTTCCGGCGAGCCGTGGACACCGCCCCCCGCGGTGTCCGGGTGCACGTGCACCGGACCCGGGCACTCGACCTGACCGACGTCCCGGGAGGCCAGGCCGTACGGCTTGAGGACGGGACGACCCTTGAGGTGGGCGCCGTGATCCTCGCGCAGGGACACGGCGACGTCACCCCGGCGGCGGAGGAACGCGGGCTGACGGCCCTGGCAAGGGAGAGCGGCCTGCGCTACCTGCCGACCGGCTACACCGCGGACCTCGACCTCGGCCTGGACCGGCTGCCCGCCGGTGAACCGGTGATCGTGCGCGGCCTGGGACTGGCCTTCGTCGACCTGATGGTGCTGCTCACCTCGGGAAGGGGCGGCCGGTTCGTCAGGGAACACGACGGGGAACTCGTCTACCTGCCCAGCGGGCGGGAACCGCTGCTGCACGTGGGGTCACGGCGCGGTGTGCCGTACCACGCCAAGACCGCCTACCGCTTCCAGGGGCTCCGGCCGCCCGCGCCGCGCTTCCTGACGGCGGGGGCGCTGGGGGAGGGGCCGTGGAACTTCCGGCGGGACGTGTGGCCCCTGGCCGCCAAGGAACTCGCCTTCGCCTACTACCACGAACTCCTCAACAGCCATCCGAAACGGGTCAGGACCGGTTGGCCGGAGTTCGCCGAACGGTTCGCCGCAGAGGAATGGCGCAGCCCCGGGATGCGGCTGCTGATCCGCAAGGCCGTACCCCGGCACGCCGACCGGCTCGACCTGGACCGGCTCGACCGGCCGCTGGAGCGGATCCGCTTCGGCGACCAGGCGGGACTGCGGCGGTGGATGGACGGCTACATGGCCGCCGACCTGCAACGACGCTCCGACTCCGCGTACAGTGCCGACCACGCCCTGATCCTCGGATTACTGTCCGTCAACGGTGTCCTCGCCGAACGGGGAATCTCCGACCGGTGGTTCGAGGGCTTCTTCAGCTACGTCGCCAGCGGTCCGCCCGGCCCCCGGCTTGAGGAGCTCAAGGCCCTGGCCAGGGCGGGCGTGGTCACCTTCCTCGGCGCCGACGTCAGGGTCGAGCACCGCGGCGGGCGATGGGTCGCGCAGAGCCCCACCCTGCCCGGCGCCGTCACCGCCAGGTCCCTCGTCGAGGCCAGGCTGCCCGCACCCAGCGTGAGCCGCTCGACCGACCCGCTGATCTCCGCGCTGCGCGACCGCGGCGAGATCGACGAGTCGTCGGGCCTGCTGAGGGTACGGCCCGCCGACCGCCGCCTGCTCGACCGCCTCGACACCCCGCACCCCCGCAGGTTCGCCTTCGGCCCCTGGGTCGTCGGCGGACGGGTCACCGGCGGCTTCGCCAGACCCGGCCTCGACGCCCCGCTCTTCCGCCACGCCGACGCCCTGGCCCGGATCGTGCTGTCCGAGGCCGTCACCACCGAGATCAGACATGTCGCCTGAGGCGGCGCACGACTCCCCGAGGAGAAGGTAAGTGAAAGCGCAACGGGGCGTCCTGGCTCTGGCCGGGGTGCTGACGCTCGCCGCGTGCGGAACCGAGACCGGGGCCGCGAACCCGGCCTCAGGCGGCGGCACCGAGGGGGACTCGCTGGTGTGGGCGATCGAGACGCAGCCCATCACGTTCAACCCCCAGCAGTGGGGCCAGAACAAGGCCAGGCTGCTGGTGCACAACCAGTTCGACGCGCTCGTCGCCAGGGGCAGGGACGGTGAGTTCCTGCCGTGGCTGGCCACCTCGTGGGAGGTCTCCAAGGACGGCCTCACCTACACCTTCAAGCTCAGAAGGGACGTGACCTTCCACGACGGGGAGAAGTTCGACGCGGCCTCGGTCAAGGCCAACCTCGACCAGCTCGTCACGCCCGGGTACAACCCCGCCGTCGCCGGCATCCAGCTGCGTGAGTACTCCTCGGCCGAAGTGACGGACCCCTACACGCTGAAGATCACACTCAAGGCGCCCGACGCCCTGTTCCTGGACTTCCTGGCCTCGCCGTACGCCGGACAGGTCTCCCCGAAGTCGCTGAGGAACGCCAAGGACCTCAAGGCGGGCGGTCCCGACCTCGTCGGCACGGGACCGTTCATCCTCGACCGGTTCACCCCCGGCCAGGAGGCCCACTACCGGCGCAACCCCGCCTACAACTGGGCGCCGCCCAACGCCGCGCACCAGGGACCCGCCTACCTGGCGGAGATCACCTACCGGTTCCTGCCCGAGGCGGCGGTCCGGGTCGGCGCGCTCACCTCGGGACAGGTCCAGGTGATCGAGGGAGTGCCCGCCACCGAACTCGGCCTGCTCAAGGCCGACCCCGGTGTGAGGGTGGAGACCAGCCTCAACTCGGGCAGCGCGTTCTCCTACTACTTCAACGTCTCGCACCCGCCCTTCGACGACAAACGGGTGCGAGAGGCCTTCAGGGACGCCGTGGACGTGGACACCGTGCTCAACTCGGTCTACCAGGGCACGGCCAGGCGAGCCTGGAGCATCGTCGGCCAGGGCAGCCCGCAGTTCTACGACGCCTCCCTGGAGAACACCTACGGCAACGACACGCGACGGGCCAACGAACTGCTCGACGAGGCGGGCTGGACCGAACGCGACGCCGAGGGCTTCCGGGTCAAGGACGGCAAGCGGCTGACCGTCCGATCCGTCGAGTCGGCCCCCTACGTCAGGGACCGCCGCGACGTCCTCGCGCAGGCCGTACAGGCCGCGGTCAAACAGAGCGCGGGCATCGACTTCCAGCCCAAGGTGGTCGACCAGGGCACCCAGCAGAAGGCCCTGGAGGACGACCAGTACGAACTGTTCCAGAACTCGCGCGGCGACACCGACGCGGGGGCCGCGCTCAACCTGATCCTGCCGAAGGGCGCCGCGATCAACCGCACCCACTTCGAGAACGCGGACCTGGACAAGCTGCTCGCCGAGGCCTCGACCACCTCCGACCAGGCCAGACGCAAGGAGCTCTACGCGAGGGCACAGCGGACCGTCGTCGCGGAGGAGGCGCTGCTGCTGCCGCTCTACGTCCCGGCGGACCAGGTCGCCTACGGCGCCGGGGTCACCGGGATCACCTTCGAGCCGGTCTCCGGCACCCCCAACAGTGCTTACGACGTCCGGACAGGCACGTGAGCACCCTCACACTCACCCGGCGGCGGGGGCTGGCCGCCGCCGGGTGGACCGGCCCGGTGGTCAGGCGGCTCGGAGCAGGACTCGTCGTGCTCTGGGTCGCCGCCACCGCGGCCTACGCCGCGCTGTTGCTCGTCCCCGGCGACACCGTGGACGTCCTCATCGCCGACGGCCTCGACACCCCGCAGCGGCGGGCCGCGATCGTCGCCGAATGGGGGCTCGACCGCCCCGTCCCGCAGCAGTACGCCGACTACCTGCTGCGGCTGCTGCACGGAGACCTCGGCCGCTCCTACGTCCTGCAGCGCGACGTCGCCGAGATCCTGTCCTCGCAGGTCTGGCCGACCGTCAGGCTCGCGCTCACCGCGGCGGCCTTCGGCGTCGCGATCGCCCTGGTACTCGCGCTGACCACCGCGGGGCGCCGCTCCTGGGCCGGCGGGCTCGCCGGACTCTCCGAGCTGACCGCCGCCTCGGTCCCGCCGTTCCTGGCCGGTCTCCTGCTCCTGGCCGTCTTCTCCTTCACCCTCGGCTGGTTCCCCGTCTCCGGCGACCGCGGCTTCGCCTCCCTCGTGCTGCCCGCCCTGGCCCTCGGCCTGCAGATCGCCGGAACACTCGGCCAGGTGCTGCGCGAAGGCCTGGAACGGGCGCTTGAGGAACCGTTCGCGGTGACCGCCCGCTCGCGCGGCATCACCGAGTGGCGACTCGTCGCCAGGCACGCCCTGCGGCACGCGCTGCTGCCCGCCGTGACCCTCACCGGCTGGTTCGTCGGCGTCCTGCTCGGTGGGGCGATCGTCGTCGAGGCCGTCTTCGGCAGGCCCGGCCTGGGCCAGATCACCCTCGTCGCGGTCACCGGCAAGGACATGCCGGTGGTCATGGCGGTCATCATGCTGGCCGCCGCGGTCTACGTGACGGTCAGCACCCTCGTGGACCTCGCCTACCTCGTGATCGACCCCCGGTTGAGGAAGGGCCGATGACCGTCTCCGACAGGGAACAGGCCACGGCGCCGCCGCCGACCGGCGACGGGCCGGTTCCCGCCGTCGTCCCACGCCGGTACGGTGTGCGCCCCGGACAGGCGGTCTCACTGCTCATCCTCGCCGTCGTCGCGGTCGCCGCCCTGGCCCCGGGCCTGCTGAGCGACGCCGACCCGCTGGCCGCCGACCCACTGCACGCGCTCGCCCCGCCGAGCGCGCCGCACTGGTTCGGCACCGACCACCTCGGCCGCGACGTGTTCTCCCGGGTCGTCCACGGCGCGGGGTACTCGCTCGGCATCGGCGCCGCGGCCATCCTGTTCGCCACCGTCCTGGGCACCGTCCTCGGCGCGCTGGCCGGGCTGTCCCCCCGCTACGTCGACGAGCCGCTCAGCCGGCTGTTCGACGTGCTGGCCAGCTTCCCCGAACTGTTGCTCGCCATGCTCGTCATCAGCGTCACCGGCCCCGGCGCGGGCAACGTGATCATCGCGATCGGACTGGTCCAGCTGCCCAACTACGCCCGCGTCATCAGAGGGCAGACCTTCGTCGTGCGCCGCTCCGGCTACGTGGAACAGGCCGTCACCCTCGGACTGCGCCGGCCGGTCCTGGTCGCACGGCACGTGCTGCCCAACATCCTGGGGCCGCTGCCGGTACTCGCCACCATCGGCATGGGCACCGCCATCATCGCCACCTCGGGACTCAGCTTCCTCGGCATGGGCCCCCAGCCACCCGACCCCGAATGGGGCTCGATGCTGGCCGAGGCACGCAACTACCTGCGTGTGGCCTGGTGGACCGTGCTCTTCCCCGGCCTGTCCGTCACGCTGACCGTCGTCAGCCTGACCGTGGTCGGACGACGCCTCCAACGCCGTTTCGAGGGGAGACTCCCGTGAACCTCATCGAGATCGAGGACCTGCGTGTGACCTTCCCCAGGGCGGGGGTCGAGGCTGTCAGGGGAGTGAACCTGTCGATCGCCGAAGGCGAGTGCGTGGCGATCGTGGGGGAGTCCGGATCGGGCAAGAGCGTGACCGCCAGGACCCTGGTCGGGCTGACCGGACAGGGCGCGACCGTGACGGCGGGAAGGTTCGACGTCAGGGGAAGGGACGCCCGCCGGTTCGGGCCACGTGACTGGCGCAGGCTGCGCGGGCGCTTCGCCGGGCTCGTACTCCAGGACGCCCTCGTCTCCCTCGACCCGCTGCGCACCGTCGGAGCCGAGATCGCCGAGGTGCTCGCCGCCCACGACGTCGTGCCCCGGGCGGGCCGTAAGGAAAGGGTGCTCGAACTGCTCGACGCGGTCGGCGTCCCGGAACCTGAGCTGCGGGCCGGGCAGTACCCCCACCAGCTGTCCGGCGGGCTGCGCCAGCGAGCGCTGATCGCCTCGGCCATCGCGGCGGGCCCGCCGCTGCTCATCGCGGACGAGCCGACCACCGCCCTCGACGTCACCGTACAGGCCCAGATCCTGCGCCTGCTGGCCGCGCGCAGGGCCGAGGGCACCGCGCTGCTGATGATCAGCCACGACCTGGCAGTCGTCTCCTCCATCGCCGACCGGGTGCTCGTCATGAAGGACGGCGTGGTCGTCGAGGAGGGACCGACCGGCCGGGTGCTCTCCGCCCCGGAGCGGGACTACACCAGACTGCTGCTGGCCGCCGTACCGTCCGCCGCCTCAAGGGGAACCCGCCTGTCGGCCATCGCCACCGGCGGCGTCCCGCTGCGCACCCCGCTGCCGGAACGGAAGGTCGACCACGGCTCACCGGTCGTCGAGGTCAGAGGCCTGTCGGCCGAGTACGGCTCCCGCCGGGTGGTCGACGACGTCTCCTTCGAGGTCCACGCGGGAGAGACCGTCGGTGTCGTGGGGGAGTCGGGGTCGGGCAAGACGACCGTCGCCCGGCTCGTGATGGGCCTGATGAGGCCCGTCGCCGGGCGGGTACGGCTGGACGGCTCCCCCTGGTCGGAGCTGTCCGAACGGGAACGCCGCCCCCGCCGCTCCGTCATCCAGGTGATCTCGCAGAACCCTCTGGACTCCTTCGACCCCCGCTACACCGTCGGCCGTCTCGTCGCCGAGCCTCTCGGCGGGCCGGGACGGGAACGCGCCGCCGGGGTCGCCGAACTGCTCGAACGGGTCGGGCTGCCCGCGGACATCGCGGGACGTCACCCTCGGGCGCTGTCCGGCGGCCAGCGGCAGCGGGTCGCCATCGCCAGAGCCCTGGCCCCCCGGCCACGGGTGCTCGTCTGCGACGAACCGGTCTCCGCGCTGGACGTCTCCGTACAGGCCCAGGTGCTCGACCTGCTCGGCGAGATCCAGGCGGCCGACGGGACCGCCCTGATCTTCATCTCGCACGACCTGGGGGTCGTCCACCACATCAGCGACCGGGTCGTGGTCATGCGCGAGGGACGGGTCGTCGAGGACGGGCACGTGGACGAGGTGTTCTTCCTGCCCAGGCACGACTACACGAGGGAACTGCTCGGCGCGGTGCCCAAACTCGCGACCACCTCCTGAGACGTTTCGGCGCTGTCGCGTTCTCGGAGCGCCACGTTGTCCTCCGCCGGTCCACCGGCGGCCGTCTCGCTTCCTGGTCGCTGTCGTGTTCCCGGGTGGCCGTCTTGCTTATGTTCTCGGAGGCGGCCGTGTCGTCTTTTGATGTCCGCGGGGTTTTGGGACGCTTCGAGAGCGCCGTTCCGGTTCCCGGACCGGTCGTCCTCAGGCCAGGCGGCGGGCACCCGCCGACGGGACCGCCGGGTGGATCCCGGGGGCGGCCCAGCCGCGCTCGGCGTAGGCGGCGCTCACCGACTCCCGTACGGCCTCCACCCGCTCGTCGGGGACCAGTGCGATGACCGAGCCGCCGAAGCCGCCACCGGTCATCCTGGCACCTCTGGCCCCGCCCCTGACCGACGCCTCGACGGCCACGTCCAGCTCCGGGCACGAGACCTGGAACTGGTCGCGCAACGACAGGTGGGAGGCGTTCAGCAGCGCGCCGATCTCCCGCACCGCCCCGGCCCTCAGCAACCCGATCAGCGCCTCGACCCGGTGGTTCTCCGTCACGACGTGCTGGACCCGCCTGCGTTCGTCGCCGTCGAGCCTGCCGAGCGCGCCCGCCAGATCCGTGACGTCGCGCAGGGAGGCCACCCCGAGGCGCTTGGCGGCGTTCTCACACTCCTGGCGACGGCGGGCGTACTGGCCGTCGGCCAGCGCGTGACGCACCCCGGTGTTGACGATCAGCAGCCGCAGGCCGTGCCCGGCAGGGTCGAAGGGGACGTTCCTGGTGGCCAGGCTCCGGCAGTCCATGAACAGCGCCCGGCCCTCCTGCGCGAGCGCGGAGGCGGCCTGGTCCATGATCCCGCACGGCATGCCGACGAAGTCGTTCTCCGCCCGCCGCGCGGCCAGCGCCACCAGCATCCCCTCCAGGTCGAGGCCGTACAGGTCGTTGAGGGCCACGCAGACGGCCACCTCCAGCGCCGCGCTCGACGAGAGCCCCGCGCCCTGTGGCACGTCCCCGTCGACGACCAGGTCCGCCCCCCGCACCGGATGCCCGGCCTCGCGCAGCGCCCAGAACACTCCCGCGACGTAACGCGCCCACCCCTCGGCCTCGTCGGGACTCCCGAGGGTCACGACCCCGTCGGCCTGCAGCGAGCGGAGCCTGATGAGGTCGTCCCGTCTGGGGGAGACCGCCGCGGTGACCCCCCACGGGACGGCGAACGGCAGTACGAACCCGTCGTTGTAGTCGGTGTGCTCACCGATGAGGTTCACCCGCCCCGGGGCGTGCCACACCCCCTCGGGCTCCGCCTGGAAGGTCTCACGAAAAGCCTCAACAACGCGCATGATCGAACATCCTCCAACAAGGTCCCCCCGTAGGGTAGCGACTCCACCGAAACTCGGCGTCGCCGTTCAAGGTCACATCTTGGCCCCGTCCCGCTCGGCCGATGTGCGAACGGCGCCGACCTTTGGTTGAATGCGGCAGTACGGCGTGCGCGAGGGGCGGTAGCTCAGCCGGTTAGAGCAGGGGACTCATAATCCCTGGGTCGCGGGTTCGAGTCCCGCCCGCCCTACCTCTTGTGACCATAGGAAAAGCGCCCCTGACCTGGTGTTTCCCGGTCAGAGGCGCTTCTTTCACGTCCGGCTGGCCACGACCGTCACCGGTCGTCTGCGGCTACTTCTTCCCAATGCCTTCCCACGGGATCACGTCTCTCTGAGGGCGTCGGCGATCCGGCGCCGGGCGGTCTCGTCCTGACCGGCGATGCACTTGGCGTAGATCCGCAGCAGGACCTCCACGCTGTGTCCCGCCCACTGGGCCACCTGGGTCGCTGGAACCCCCGCGTTGAGCCACGTCGAGACGCAGGCGTGCCGGAGGTCGTAGACCCGTCTGGCCAGCGGTGAGGCGGCCTCCGCGGCGGTGAGCGCCTCGCCCCGCGCGGCGATCCACGCGCGCCGGTAGGTGATGGTCGGCAGCTCCCCGCCCTGGACTCCGTAGAACAGCCGGCCCCCGGGACCGTCGTCGAACTCCGCCAGGTGGTCGCGCAGAATCCTCACCAGCTCCGGCGGGCACGGCACGGTGCGGGTGTGCCCGTCCGGACGGTGCTTGAGCGGACGCACCTCGCGGAGCGCGCCGTCGTCGGTCCACTCCCGACCGGCGAACGGCGCCGCCTCGGCGAAGCTCAGCTCCCCCCAACCGTCCGCGGGCTCCTCCATCCGTCCCGTCTCCGGGTTCTCGACCAGGGCCGGAAGGACGACGTTGAACGCGCGGAGGTTGACGGCCTCCTCGGGACGCAGCCCGGCGTAGTACATGACCGCGAAGAACGCCTTGAGCCGTTTGCCGCTCGGCTCCTGGGCCGCGACGGCGGCCAGCAGCGCCCGCGCCTGGGCGTGGTTGACGACGCTCCGGCGGTCCACCTCGGAGGAGGTACGGGGCCGCTTCCACTTCAGCTCTTTGATCGGATTCCTCTCCAGAAGCTTGAGCTCCACGGCGTAGTCGAGGGCGTTCTGCAGGATGGTCTTGTGCCGCAGGATCGTGCTCGTCGCCGACCGCTTACCGTCGAGCCGGGTGGTCGCGACCTCCAGCAGGTCACGTACGGCCTGTGCCTCGGTGAGCACGGAGACGGGTTTGGTGTTGGTGGCGAGCCAGCGCAGGGCGGCGGCGGTCTCGCCGGTCGCCTCGTCGCGCTGCTTGGTGTTGAACGCCCAGCGCTTGAGCGCGTGCCGCAGCTGCTTGCCGTCGGGCCTGCCGCGGTCACCGGCGAACATGGCGGGCGTGGCGGCGGCCAGCGCCCGCGCGATGTCCTGACGGTAGTTCGCCGAGGACGCCTTCCACTTCATGTCCACGAACTTGCACGCGAAGCCATACCAGCTCATCTCGACGGCCGCGGCCCGGCTCCATGAGATCGGTTCTCCGGTGAGGGTGCTGAACGGTTCGCCGTTCCGTGCGGCGATGAGCAGGGAACTGCGGTAGGCGTCCGCCTGGGCCTCCTTGGGGAAGGATGCCTTCCGCAGCTTCCCCGCCGTCTGCCACGGCACCCGGTAGGACGTCACCTTGCCGCTCTTGTTCTTGCGCCTCTCGATTTTGTAGACGCGCACGTCGTAGGTGGCGTTGATCAAGCGACGTCCTCTCGGTCGGCGAGCCAGTTCTCGTAGTCCGTCAGGTAGATGCGCAGCTCTCCGTTGGGGAGCTTGGTGCACTTGGGCGCGCGGCCCTTGGTGCGCCAGTCGTAGAAGGTGGACCGGCTGATCTCCAGGTCCTTGCAGATGTAGTCGACGGTGATCTTTTTGGCGCTGGCCCTGGGCATGGGGCGTGTCCTTCCAGACTCCGTAGGCGGTGATGGTGCGTGACGGTCGTTCGGGTGGGGGAGGGGTCTGCAGCGGTGCAGCGCGTCAGCAGAAATCAGCAAAAACATTTCTGTTGTTTTTTGCTGACGTGCTGCGGCGCTGCGGACCCAGTGCGTGACCTCCGGTGAGGGTTTACGCGGTGGCTGAGGGGTGGACTTCGTAGGCCGGAGAGGCGGGCCGTCCCCGGCCGGTCTGCGGGGCGGTGGGCAGGCGCCTGATCCAGCCGTGGGCCTCCAGGACCCGTAGGGCGGGGTCCAGGTCGGCGACCTTGGCGAACCGGGAGCGCATGGCGGGCAGGACCTCGCGGGCGGTGAAGCGAGTCGTGCCGGTGCGACCGGCCCAGTCCAGCAGGGCGCGGGCGTCGGCGACGGCGGGGTCGGCGCCGATGTGGTCGTAGGCGGTCTGGGCGTGGCTGGTGAAGTACTCGCCGATCTCGCAGGCCGCGGCGAAGGTGTCCAGGTCGATCGGACGCTGCCAGCCGTCGCGTAGGTGCTTGGCCAGGTGCAGCAGGGCGGCGATGCGGATGGTGGCCCCGACGAGCTTGCCGCCCCAGTCGGTCATGTGGTGCAGGTCCCCGCCGGGCCGGAACCGTACCTCGGTGTCGGCCAGCAGCCGCGTGATGGCTTCGGCGGCTTCGGCGTCGAAGTGCAGGGTGACGGGTTCGGTCAGGTCGTGCAGGGACAGCAGCAGCGCGGTCAGGTTGGTGGCGTAGCGCTGCGCGGCCTGGGCGGGGATGGGGTCGGGGTTCTCCTTGCGGTAGCCCAGCAGCGAGGTCGGCAGCGCGTACAGCAGCCGCCCCAGCAGGCCCTGCTCCCGGAACTCGGGAGTGTCGCCGAGCCGGGCCAGCACGCCCGGCTGCACGCACACCCCCAGCGTGAGGGTCGTGGACTCGATGCGCTCGGAGGGGCGGCCCATGCGGTCGATGCGCATCTCCTCGCCCGCGTGCCCGGACAGGAACACCTCCAGGTCGGGGCTGCCGGAGTAGCGGCCGGCCAGGATGGAGAAGATCTTCCCCTCCGGTGCCAGGACCGCGAACCGGCCGCCCTGTTCGGCCAGCAGTGAGGTCAGGCGTTCCACGGTGGCGTTGGCGGTGAACAGCTTCGGCTCGGCCGGGACGGTCAGGCCGTCCAGGGCCATGGCGGCGGAGGAGGCTTCGGCCAGGGCCTCGGTCTGCCGGTCGGGGTCGGCGTTGGCAGCGATGCGGGCGGTCTTGTCGGCCTCGGCCTCGGCGATCTTCCGGGTGAGTTCGGCCTCGACGATGAGCGGCCGGGCCGCCTCGGCGAGGTGGTTCTCGGCGATGCGGACGGGGGCGGTCATCAGGGCGTAGACCTCGGACTTGCGGTTGCCGGGCGGCAGCACCACCACGACGTACAGGTTGGTCGGCTCCCGCCAGGCGGGCGCCTGCACCCACACCCGTCCGGCGGCGGCCACCGCCAGCACCGCCAACGCCAGGCACCCGGCCAGGTCCGGCGGGGTCTGGGTGACCTCGGCCACCGCCCCGGCGTACTCGCCCAGCCAGGACGGCAGCGCCCACACCGGGAACGCCGCGGCCTCCCGCACGGCCGACAACGGCGTCGGCTCCGACCACCCCTGCTCGTCGACGGCGGTCAGGGTGGCCAGTTCGGCGGTCACGGCCGCCCGCAGCTGCGCGGCCTCGGTGTGGGCGGTGGTGGTGTCGTGGCCGAGCTGGACCAGGCGGGTGCCGGCGGCGATGACCTGACGGGCGTAGGCCAGCCCCCGCAGCAGGTGCGCGTAGTAGGGGGCGTTAACGGCGGTCGGCACCATGGCGATCAGCGTGTGCAGATACGGCGCACCCCCGACCGCTGCCAGGTCCCGGCCCAGCGCGGCGCCCACCGCCAGCGGATCGGTGGGCGCCCCCTGATCGGCCAGCGCGGTGATGGTCTCCCAGATCCGGGCGTGCGCCGGACGGTGAAACACCCCGGGCTCCAGCAGCGGCCGGATCGCGGCCAGCGCGGTCGGCGACAGCATCGCCGCCCCCAGCACACACTGTTCGGCCTCGATGTTGTGCGGCAGGGGCTGCGCCCACTCGCCCCCGTCTCCGTCGCCGGGGTGGATCACCCGCAGCCTGCCCGCCGAGGTGCTCACGCCGTCCGCCTTGTCTGCGCGGCGCGGGGAAGGTACGGGAAAGCGAGCATGGGTGGATCTCCTGTCGATGGAAGAGAACGAGGGGCGCGTCTCGCTCGTACGGCTGCGCGTGGGATGCGCGCCAAAAAGTTTTTGATCTTGCTGCCACGGGGTGCCACGGAGGGTGCCACGCCCCTGCCACGCTGGGTGCCACGGGGGTGCCACACGGGGTGCCACGGGGGGTGCCACGATGCGTGGCACCCCGTCTGACCTGTAACTCCCTCCCCCAGACCCCCGCCGTGGCACCCGAGGGGGTGCCACGCGATCACTGGAAGGGGCGGTCAGACCTCGGGCCGGGTCGGCATCAGGTAGCGCTGGGCCTCGTCGTCGTAGCCGCCCAGCACCCCGGCCCTGTCCAGCCGCTTGAGCTGTTTCTGCACCCAGGAGCGGGAGACGTCCGTCGACTCCCACAGGGGCTTGAGGTCTCCAGAGGAGAAGTCCCGGGCGCCGTCGTCCCACAACTCCTGCAGACGTTCCATCAGCGCGGCGCCGCGCTCCTCGGGCGTCATCTCCCGATCCGGTGCGGCGAACGTCATCGGAGGTTCGCCGTCAGGGATGTCGGGGATCTCGTCGTCCAGGTCGGCCTGCACGTCCGGGTCAGGGTCGTCGGTGGCCAGGTACTCGGCGGCCACGTTCCTCACCTCCTCGTCGTCGGCGTCCTCGTCGCTCGGGATCTCCGGAGCGTCCAGGGCGGGCAACGGGGCGGGGCTGGTCAGCGCGGAGGCGTCCAGCCGGGACAGAGTCGCGGTGCCGGGGTCGACCTTCTTGTAGGCGGCCGGGAAGGCGGCGGCGTGCGCGCGCAGCGCGGCGTTGGCCCGCTCGTCGTCGAAGGCCCCGTTGGCGTCGAGTCCCCAGGCGTAGGTGCGCATCGGCATCGTGATCCGCTCGTCCGGGATGCTGGGCGCGTCCAGGTAGGCCATGCCGGGCTGCTTGTTCGACCAGAGTTCGGGGCGGCATCCGGCGTCGTCCTGCTGCTCCGACAGGCCGAAGGACGCATCGGCGGCCGAGTCGACGCCGAAGCACATCTTGGCCAGCTGCCCACGCGCCAGAGTCGGCATCTGCGTGTAGTCCGAACGCTGCAGCGACAGGACCACCGTGCCGCCCGCGCTTCGGATGGCCTTGACCAGGCTCAGGAACTGCTCCTGCTCCTTGTCCGACAGGGCGTCGAAGATGTCGGGGAACTCCTCCAGCCACAGAATCCAGTAGGTCAGGCCGCAGCCCTTGACCCACTTCTGCAGGCCCTTGGCGGCCAGCTGGTCGGTACGCTCCTTGACCTTGGCCTGCATCTCGCCCAGCAACTGGCGAGCACCTTGCTTGGTGGTCTCCAACCGGTGCAGCGCGGGCTTGAGCGGGCCGAGGGTCTGCTCGCCCTTGGTGATGTCGATCGCGAACACCGCCACGTCGTCCCGGGTGACGGCCTCGGCCAGGAAGTTCCACGCCCCGCCGATGGACTTGCCCGCGCCGGTCTTGCCCATGACCTGCAGGTGATGGCCGGTGATGACGTAGGCGACCTCGTCCAGGTCCTGCCACAGCCCCAGCCGGATCGGGTCGGCGATGGAGGCGCCGGGCGTCGAGGGGCCGGGCCAGGGGATCGGGTTCTTCATCACCCGCGGATCGGATATGACGACTTTCGCTCGGCTGGCGTCGTCCGGGTCGACGCTGGTGGTGATGCTGCCGGGCGGCAGGCCGATACCGGACTCGACGTAGGGGAGCTTCTTGGTCAGGTCGTCGGCGGTCTGCCGTCCGGCCTCCAGCTGTACCGCCCCCTCGACCTTGTGCGCGCTCGCCCGCGTGGTCCTCGCCTCCACCGCGTGCATCCCGGCGGCGGTGGCGCCGCGGCCGAACAGGAACCCCAAGGGGTCGGTGACGGCCCCGGCCACGTCGATCTGCTTGGTGCGGATCACGGTGCGGATGTTGAACGACAGCGCCATGGTGACCCCGCCGATCAGGATCAACCGGCCCGTCACCGTGGAGGCGGGGCCGTTGATGGTGGCCGCGCACACCCACAGCCCTCCGGCCAGGGTGGTCAGGGTGGTGTGCAGCCGGCCGACGGGGCTGCGGGCGTGGGACTGGTGCCACGTCAGGCCCGTTAGCCCGATCACACACCCGGTGATCAGGGCGGTGGTCCACGCCACCACCTGCGGGTCGTCAGAGCGCAAGGTGACGTGGAAGACGAACCCGAGCCCGAACAGCAGGACGCCGATCAGCCAGGGCGGGAAGTACAGCAGCGCCTTGGACACCTCGCGGGTGGCGACCTGCTCCCAGGAACCCGGGCTGTCCGGCACGGCCGGGATGACGGTGGGCGCGTGCTGCGCGTGGCGGGCCATCAGACATCGTTCCAGTTGAACTCGGCACGCCGCTTTTCGGGCTTGGCCTGCGGGAGGATGTCGACGAACTCCTTGCGGAACTGGGCGTGGAACTTCACCAGCTCCACCCCGGAACCCTTCTGCAGCTCGGCGGCGCGCTTGAGCCGCTTGACCACCCGGCGGGCGCGCATGCGCACATCCGGCGCCCCGAACACGCTCAGAACCGGGTGGCCCTTGAAGGAGCGGATGAGCACGGCATAGAGCTCATCAGCGCCGAGGGTGAGTTCCTCGCCCAGGTCCCGGCACAGGTCACGGCCGACCTTGGCGTAGTTGGTGATGGCCACCGGACCCTGCCAGGGGATGTTGGACAGTTCAGGGATGCGGCTACGGCCGGGCTTGTCGCTCACAGGTCGTCGTCCTCTCCGAAACGGTGAGAGCGGGAATCACGGATGGCCTGGCGCAGCAGACGGGCCAGGTAGGCGATGCGGCGGGTACCGAGCCGGGCGGCGATCAGCGCGTCCAGCGCGCCGATCAGCAGCCCCAGCGCCTGACCGAGAACGGCTAGCGTCATCAGCAGCCAGGCCAGCACGCTCAGGCACAGGTCCCGCACACGTTCGTGCAACGGTCGGGGCGGGGCGTCGGTGATGACGTAGACCACCCGGGGCGGACGCACACTCACCGATCCACCCCCGCCAGGTCGAACAGGGCCCCCTGGTTCGCGCACAGACCGCACGGCTCCCACGCCGACCGGCCGTGAGCGCGCGGGGCCTGGCACCGCTCAGCGGCCGACACCTTCGGCAGGGACAGAACGTGCTCGTTCAGGTCCACCTGGGCCATGCGGCGGGCCGCGTGCTCCTGTCCGGCCGCGCCACACAGGCACACGAACCGGTAGACGGTGCTGACCTCCCCGGCAGTGCGGGTGATCGTCGGCTGGTGCCGGACAGGTGCGACGGTGGTCATCAGGCACCCCCGGCGAGGGCGTCACGGACGGCGCGGGCGTCGTCCATCCCGCAGCGCAGGGTGCGCTGAATCCGGGTCGCGCTCGGACTGTCGGGCAGTTCCCCGGACTGGATCAGGGCGCGGACTCGGTTCACGAGTTCGGTGTTTGCCCAGTACGTAGGCCCAGTAGGGGCGGGCTGGTCAAGGTGGGAGAAGGCGGCCAGGATGACCGGCAGGGCGGTGGTGATAGCGACCGCGACCACAGGGCCGAGGATGTGCAGCACCAGCCGGGCCAGGTTGAACGGCTCGGCGACGAGCGGCAGGTACGGCCAGGCGTTCATGCCGACCGTCAGGGCCAGGAACAGCCGTTCGACCTTGACCAGAGTCGGGTGGTCCAGCACATGGCCTCGGGTGCCTAGATAGGCGCGGGCGCCGACCACAACGAGCAGGGCCAGCGACAGGAACGGCTCGACCAGCCAGGCGAACCACCACACCGGCGACCCGACAGGGGCGCCGTCGGCGGCGAACGCCTGCACTCCGGCCGTGGACCAGGCCAGCGCGAGCGTCAACGACGTCAGCGCCACGCCGACCAGCAACCGTCGCACCCGCATGCTCTGGTAGATCCGCATGGCGGGGTCCTGGGCCAGCTCGGCCAGCCGTCCGGCCTCGTGCGCGGCCTGCCGCAACCGCCGCACCCGCGGACTCTCCACCAGGAGAGGGGTGTCATCGTCTTGCAGTTCGGCCAGGCGGCGAGCCTCGGCGACCTCGGCCCGCAACCGCCGCACCCGGGCGGTCTCCCCACTGACCTCCTCCCGATCAGCCCGGTCGGTCTGGTCGGGGACGTCGACGGCCGGGGGGTGCTGGGCGAGGTGACGTTCCAGCGCGGCCAGCCCTCGGGCGACCTCATCCGGTTCCGGAGCGGGAAGGGGGATGGTGGTCATGACGGCCTCCTTTCAGCGGCTCAGCAGCAGCGCGACGAGCACGGTGGTCGTCGCGGCAATCAGCAGCCACACCGCGACGCGGATGGTCCGGTACTTAGCGAGGGTCAGGCGAGACAGCCGCCACACCTCGGCCGCCAGTCGTTCCGCTTCCTCCTCGGCGCCGTCGACGTCGGGGGTGAGAGCGGTGAGCAGGTCGGCCGGGCAGGTGTGCCGGGCGTGGGCGACGAACCCTGTACCGCCACGGCGGGGGATGCGGGGCAGTACCGCGACCAGCACCACCCCCACCGCGGCGGCGAACAGGAACCCGGCGAGTTGCCGCAGAACAGTCACCGCCCCGGCGATGTCGGTCGGTAGGTCGACGGTGGCGACAAGGGCGAGTCCCCCAGCGGCCAGGGAGACCAGCAGGGCGCACTTGGCGTCCACCCGAGCCAGCTCACCTCGCACCGCGGCTACCTCCTGCTGCAGCGCGGCAACGACGCGATCGGACATCGATGCGGTGTGCATCGTGGAGTGAGTCACGGCGATCACCGGCCACGGGATCGGGTCAGGGTGCGGCAGGCGCCGCACTGGGCCGACAGACGAGCACCGTGGGTCGGGCAGCGCTGGATCTGGCCGACGCTGTCGGTGCAGCGTGGGCAGCCGGTCAGCGCGGTGTGACGGCGCGAGCAGGCCGAGCACTGGAAGCGGGTCATGCTCACCTCATCTCTCCTTGTCGCTGGTCGGGGCCGGGGTGGAGATGGTGGGGGCGGGCTTACCGTCGGCCTGCTGAGCGGCCCAATCGGGGATGGGGCCGAAGGTGGTGGCCAGGGCGGTGCTCATCGCGGCCCACAGCGCCCACGCCTCGTCGGCGTTCAGGCCGAGCCGGGCGTTACCGACGCACACGTACACCGCGTACGAGCCGCCGGTGCGCACCGTGACGCGGGTCTTGCCGGACTTGTTCCACGGCGCCGGGGCCAGGACGGAGAAGTAACGCTGTTCCATGTCAGGCCACCCGCTGCCCGAACTCGGCCATCCGGTCGGCCTGCTCGGGCGTACGGCCCGCCCAGATCCCAGAGAAGGGACGAACTTCGGCGGCGTACAGGCCGCACAGCAGGAGCGCGGGGCAGGTGGCGCAGACCTCGCGGGCGATCTCCTCGCGGGCGGCCTGCTCGCCAGACGTCTCAGCGTCGGCGCCGGTGTGCATCTCGGGGTCGTAGGCGCACTCAGGAACCGGCGGCTCACCCTCGATGCGCCAGGCCGCGGCGAGCTGCTCGCCGGTCATCCGGGACGGGTGCAGAGGCGGCAGGGCCTGAGCGCCGTAGGCGTCGGCGTAGACGCGGGCCATGGCGCCCAGGTCGGCGCCGCTGTGGTTGGTCACGTCGGTGGTGCACACCGTGCCGAACCGGCCACCGGTGCGCTCCACCACGGCCAGACGCGCCGCGGTCGGCAGTGACGGGTCCCGCAGACGCAGGCCCTCGGTGATGGGCTCGACCCCCACCGTGTGCCGGATCGCGTCGGTGGTGTGCAGGCGAACGAGATTTGCCATGATGGCGAGAACTCCTGACTACTGAAGAGTGGAAAAGGAGCCGGCCGGGGCGGCGTCGGGACTTGGCGGAAACGAGCCGCCCCGGACCAGCAACGGAGAAGGTCCGGCGGGTCAGCTGGCCATCACGGTGGAGGAGTGGCCGTTGGCGCACTCGCCGGTGAACAGGCCCTTGAGGTCGTCGCTGTAGCCGATGGTCGGCTGACCGCACACGCAGGTGTAGGCCATCGTGAACTGGGCGTCGTGGTTGGTCCGGTACACGGCGAAGTCGACTTTCTTGCCCATGACGTGCTCCTTCGAGGTCTATGAGTGAGGGGTCTGGGCGGCGATGGCGGCGGCGATCCAGCGGGCCGCAGCGCCCCGGGAGGGCAGGCCGTGCCGGGCCGCGGTGGGCGGGTCGTAGCCGACGCCGGCTGCCCACACCGTCCCTCCTCGCGCGCCTCGGCCGCGGGTGATGACGCCGGCGACGTCGGTGGCGGTGCGGGGGACGGCGGGGGTGGCGGTGAGGAGGTAGCCGACCGGGTCAGGCGGGGTGCCGATGCGGCGCAGGACGGCCGGGCCGGGGTGCAGCCACAGCCCGGCCGACCGCAGGGCGGGTTGGCCGTAGCCGGTGACCCAGGTCGCGGTCAGCCGCAGGTCCGCCTCCGACCGCATCTCGTCGACGTCGGGATTGGGGTCGGTGTCGGGAGCGATGTGGGCGGTGAGGTCGTGGACGGTGCCGCACGACCAGCACACCGCCCGCATCCCCAACTCACTCACCCCACCGGGGCGCTCCAGGCGCAGGGTCTGCACGTCCCAGGCGGGACGGCGGCAGCCGGGCAGGTGACCGACGGGCCGCCAGTTGAGGTAGGCGTGCCGAAGGTTGCTCACCGCTGCCTGCCGCACTGCCCGGTGCCCTCGCACACCCCGCACTTCTGGGTGGAGGTCATCCACCCCTCACCGCCGCAGCAATGACAGGGACCCCGGAGCGCGATCAGCAGAGTCGTTCTGTGGGACATGATTGGTGTGCTCCTTGTCGAGGAGTCGCGGGGCTGTCCTGGTCTTGGCGGATGGGGACAGCCCCAGTTTTTGAGGCTTTCGGCGCGATTGCCGGAAGCCTTTTCCGTGCTCTGAGCAGCCCAAATAAGGCCCCTCCAGCCGCTTCCGCTCCTCGCGGCGGCGACATGCTCAACATAGACAACCTGCTTAGGCAGGTCAACAGAGTTGAGCATCTCGGCTGTGTTGGGCATGTGGATTAGCATTGGGGTATGAGCCTCGACCCGGACGACCCTCGCCCGCCATACCAGCAGGTCAGCAGCTCTCTACGAGCCGCGATCCTCACGAAGAGAGAGGGGTTCCAGCCCGGCGACAAACTTCCTTCAGGGCCAGAGCTGTCCAAGCACTACGGCGTAGCCCGCGGAACAGTGGACAAGGCCCTGGATCTCCTCAGGAGCGAAGGGCTGATCGTCACCCGGCAGGGAAGCGGCTCGTTCGTCCGCGAGCGGACGGAACGGCCGGTCGGCCTGCGCCCGCACCTGGAGGCCGCGTTCGCCGAGCCACACGTCACCATCGACTTCTCGGGCTTCTCCAGCGAGACGCTGCACAATGCGATGCAGGAACCGCTCGACAAGGTCCGCTCAGGCCGTCTCGCCCCGGAGACGATCAGCGTGCGGCTGCTGCTGCCGGACACCTCGGCGCCGATGGCCGTACCGGTCCTCGTGGACGAGCTGCGCGACGAGGCCGCGCTTCGGGAGCGTGCCCGTACCATCGCGCTGACCAACGCTGGCGGCATCGCGCACTCGGTCGAGGTTCTCGCCGAACTCGGGCTTGTTCAGTCGGCGAGCGTTCAGGTGAAGGTGCACAAGGCGTCGAGCCTGTTCAAGCTGTACATCCTGAACCGCTCCGAGGCCTTCTTCGGGTTCTACCCGTTGCGTGAGCGGTCCCTGACGATCGACGGCGACAGCCACACCTTCTACGACGTCACCGGGAAGGACACCACCCTGTTCCACCACTCCGCAGGCCCGGACGACGCCTCCCTGGGCTCCCAGTACGTACAGCAGGCCCAAGTCTGGTTCGACAGCGTGTGGACCACCATCGCCTACGAGCGTCCCGCATGAACGCCGACCTTGCGGAAGTACTGCGGCCGGTGAAACACGTCCTGATCGACTTCGACGGCCCCATCTGCTCGGTCTTCGCCGGCCTTCCCGCACCGGAGGTCGCCCAGCGCCTCCGCGCAGCCCTGCTCTCCTACAGAGAGAGGCCGTCGACGAGCTGGGAGAGCGAGACCGACCCGCTCGCTCTTCTGCGACGCATCAGCACCGAACGACCGGACCTCGTGGGAATCGCGGATGCGGCGCTGACGCGGTTGGAAGAGGAAGCCATCCAACTTGCTTGCCCAACTCTCGGGGGAGAAGCTGTTCTCCGAGCCTGTGGCGATTCCGGTCGAACCGCCTGGATGGTCAGCAACAACGCGAGCAGCGCCATTCGGGCCTACCTGAACGCACATGGTCTCAGCAGCCAGGTAGCGGGTGTTTTTGGCCGCGTCCCAGGTGATCCGGCGTCGATGAAGCCCAGTCCACGACTGCTGCTGGACGCCATGAACGCCGCTGGTTCCGCCCCTGCGGAGTGCGTCTTCATCGGCGACGCCGTACGAGATGTCGAAGCCGGTAACGCCGCAGGCGTACCAACCATCGGGTATGCCAACAAGCCTGGGAAGGGCAGCTCCTTGGCAGCTGCCGGTGCTGTGGCGGTTGTGGGATCGATGAAGGTCATCGCAGATGCTCTGCTGTGAGTTACGCAGTACATGCAAGTGCGCAGGGCGCGCCTCTGAATGAGAATTTTCTACACGAGTATCAAGGGCGAGCCGCCTACGGTGGCCCGCCTCGCGCGCCGGTCGGGCGTGCGGCTCTTCGGCCGGCCCTGGCCGGTGTCGCCCGCACCCGAGGGGCGGCAGGAGTCACCAGATAAAGGCCATGACGATCACTCACTTTGGTCCCCGCCGTAGGTAGTCGGGGTGATCGGCTGCTGCATGGCTTCCGGTACTCGGACCTAGTGGCCTTGTGCTCCGGCTCTTGCCACCGGTAGAGAGCGTTGCTGTGTTCATGGGCTGATCAGACCGATCTGCAGTTCATCATCTTATTCGACTAGGTGCGTGGCTACAGTAGGTCAACGCATACTGCAGTGGAGAACCTTGGCAGTACACGCATGCCTCGGCATCAGGAGTAGAGTAAATGGATTCTTTCGACATCGGGCGACTTACAGATTTTGACTTCGAGGAAATCTGCAAAGACCTATTTGAAGGACATCTTAAACGGCGGCTAGAGATATTCTCTGCGGGCCGGGATAGGGGGATTGACTTACGTCATCTTGCGACAGATACAGGAGCTTTGGTAGTCGTCCAGTGCAAGCATTGGGCTAGGTCTAAGCGTTCTACTTTGATTAAGCATATCGAAAAGATCGAGCTACCGAAGGTTAAAAAGCTCAATCCATCTAGATACATCCTTGCGACATCTACCGAGTTGACAGTCGAGGCCAAAGATGAGTTAGCGACAATTTTATCCCCGTATTCCGCCCCCGAAGATATATTCGGCCTAAATGAACTTGCGGCCCTGATCCGGAACAATCCGAGAATTGTTGAGCGCCATCTCCGTCTCTGGCTAAGTAGTACAGCAGTCCTTCAATCACTACTCAACAAAGAAATTTTGACCCGCTCTGCATGGCTGCGAGAACAAATTGATGAGTCGATTAAGACGTACGTGCCGGGCGAGGCGTATTCACAAGCAGAAGACCTCCTAAATCGACATCATGTATGCATAGTCTCCGGAATTCCTGGCATTGGAAAGACTACGCTGGCCCAAGTTCTTGCAGCCGTACATACAAGTGAGGGATACGAAGTATACGACGTTTCCGAGGACATAAAAGAAGTTAACTCGTTGTGGGACGAGAAATCTCAACAATTCTTCTATTACGATGACTTCTTGGGGCAGTCAACTCTTGATGATAAGTTGCGGAAGAACGAAGATAGCCGCCTCATATCCGCTCTAGAGCGCATCAGGAAATCGTCAAACAAAAGAATTGTTTTGACGACTAGAGAATACATTCTGCGACAGGCTAAGCAGCGTTACGAACGGCTGAGCCGTTATGAAATGTCGCCTTGGACATACGTCCTTGACTTGGGCAAAGCTAATCCGCTTGTTCGCGCAAAGATGCTTTACAATCACACGTATTTTTCAGGCCTGCACCGAGATCGGGTCGCAGAAATTTCCGCCCCCGACGTGTTTGATGCGATCATTTCGCACCCAAATTTCAATCCGCGGATCATTTCATTTATTCTAGCCAAGCTGGCCGCTACGACGGACTCCACTCAGTCCTTGGCGTCCACAATTATCACTCATCTCGATCACCCCACAAGCTTATGGGAGCATATTGTAGAAAACCAACTTGATGAACTCTCGGTGCAATTACTAACAGTACTTCGCACATTCGCACCGGGGGGAGCTCAGATAGACGAATTTAGGAAGGCCGTGGCTGCGTATCGCACCAGCGTCGGCCTGACCCTGGACACTAGTCAATTCCGGCGTTCGCTGAACATCCTGGAGGAGACGATGATCCAGGTAAACTCGGTGTTCGACCAAACATTAATTCGTTTCCACAATCCCTCCATTCGAGACTATCTAGGCACGTATATCGGCAATTCTCCGGAGATCGTATCGACACTGCTCGTCTCCGCTACTTTCTTCGAGCAGGTGCCCAACATATGGAGTCTGAGCGGGAAGCGGATGGGAACGTCCCAGCCGTCGCGGCTGTTCTTCCATTCTGCGGAGTTGTCTGCTGCGATAATTCGAACCTTCAAGTCCACACTCCCGTTTGATCCTTCATATACCATTGGGCGAGAACGCATAGTGGACTGGTTCAGGAGAATCGCCGAAGCAATGCAAATCTCCAATGCGCTCGATCTACGTGATGTTGCCGTCTTTGTAAAAGAATTTCTCGTCCAAAAGTATATAGTGGAAATGGTGCCTCATACTGATTGGATGTCTACAATGATACAAGCCATCTGGGCATCACAATCTCCAGAACTGGCTGCAATTAGAGACTCAATACTTGAGCAGGTTATTGACCTAGAGCTAGCAGATGTGCGCGATTGGGAATCGGCAAAATCGGTATTTAGTGTATTCCAAGAGTATGGGGAGCTCATCCCGGATGAAGCTATTGAATTTGTCCAGCAGGAGATGTTAAGGGAGGTTGGAGAATGTCTCGCCTATGTTACCGAAGCGGGCAAGTTTGAGGAACTATATACTCTCGAAGAGGTTGAGTCGATGTTGGACTATGCCAGATATGAACTGGGTTTCGATGATCTTCGCGCGGTGGAGCAAATAGTACTCAACTACCGCCTAGAACACGGCCTAGGGGTATCCACGCCTGTCATTCCAGGACAGTTGCCGTTGTTTGAAATAGATTCATCTGGGGAGAGTGCAGAGGTGATCCGCGAGGCGATGGCTGCACTCGGAGACCAGCACGATTCGGCTCTTGATTCAATCGAGGAGGGCGACGAAAGTCTGTAGAAGTGGCTCGCGCAGGGCGTCACCGATCAGAGTAAACAATAAAGATACCTACGGTGTTTGGCACGCTGTGCAGCGGGTGAGGTCAATCCCCCGAGATCTTCATCGAGGTTGAGGCAGTTCAGTTGCCTATATGGAGCCTATGAAGATCCTTCGCAAGCACAGGTAGCGGAGCGCGGCACATACGCGAAATGATCAATGGATAACCAGCAGGCCGCGATGGCATACACCGAGGTGAGGGGGCATCGACGACCAGACGTGACGACCGCTCTCCTAAGGCGGATGTCCTTTCGAATTGATCATTTCCAGGCTATGAGGGAAGAGCAAGGAGCGAACTCGAATGGCTCAGGGATGATGAGTGGTGGATTTTTCCCGTGTGGAGCGCGAGTATCTGGTCAGGGTGACGGCGAGCCTGTTCACTTACGGATCTGATGCCCCGGAGCTGATCAATGTCTAACTTCATCTGGAATCGATGACGGTCTTGGTCCGTGTCGCCGCTGATTGGACTCTGCAGATCGCACCGGACGAGCCCGGGGAGAGTTACACGATGCCGGAGCTCGGCAGCCGGGTCGATATCGTTCCGGTGCCTGACGAGGTTCCGTTCGTGCGCCATGTCGGTGAGCGGCTGGTGCGGGTGATCGAGAGATTCGACGCCGAGGCCTACGACGAGTGCATCGAGGCGGAGTTCGTCTTCGACACGGGAAGTGTGGTCGCCTGGAGCTTCGAAGGCGATCTCCACCTGGCCGACCGGTGAGCTCATGAGAATGCTGGTGCGAGGTCTCCACTCGGAACAGGCGGCTACCGATCGTGGGATACGCAGGAGACTCGTCATGCACCGAATCGTCGTTGCCCGGCCTCTCATGCGTGCCGGTCGCCGTGAGGCTCGGACGCCCGTGGCGGCAGCTCTTCCCAATGCCTTCCCAAGGTGGGTGTGCCGGTTCGGCGACAGAGGCGTTTGCGCAGGTAGAGGGTGCGTCTCGTTGTGACTGCGTGGGTGTCTCATAATCCCTGGGTCGCGGGTTCGAGTCCCGCCCGCCCTACCCTCATGAATTCCTCGGAATAGCCCCTCTGAGCTGGCAATACGCAGATGGTCCGGTGTCGTTCGGCGCCGGACCATTGCCGTTCCACCCTCGAAATGATCTCCTGCCGGACCATTGCCGGACCATCCGAGTTGATCATGAAGTCTCTGGAATCTAATCCGGCCCGCCGATGGCGTACAGTTCACCTCCCGGCCGCCCCGGTACCCACCTGCCGACGGCGGCCGGGCTGCATCTCGGGCATGGAAGGGCCCCGGGCTCTTTTATGGTTTTCGGGCTGTTTGCGTAAAAGTCGCATTATGTCCTGGTTCGCAGAGGTTCGCATTGCTCACAAGAAATTGCGAACCAGGTGTGAGCACATTCGAGCGCCAAACAGCGGATTTACCCTATGCGCCGCTGCTACTTTCGGATCCGACTCGCAAGCACCATGCGCGTTCCACTTCTCAGCTGATTCCCGCGGGGTTGGCTGCGACCAGGGCCTTCCTCCCCGTTACGGGACGACTGGTCTCCCGGAAAGGAACGAACCGCATGGGGAAGCACGTGCGAGTTGAGCAGGCAGAACAACGCTTCGGTCGACGGCTCTTGACAGGGGTCGCTGTGGCCACAGCGATCTCCTTGGCGGTCGTGGTGACCTGGCTGCTCGGAAGGCGCCAGTCCAGCTAACCGAACGGCTAGCTGGACCGGCACGCGCAAGGCCCCGGTGTCGTTTTTGCCCACGCGCCGGGGCTTCATCCTTTGTGCGCCCCTACGTGCCGCGAAGTGGCACTTCATAAGCTGCGCAGCCCCACCACAGTAGCGCCGCGCGTGCTAGATGGTAGCTATTTCAACACAGCGATCGCAGATCGGACGCAGTACTGGCCGAATAGAAGTCTGCATAAGAGTTGACGGTAGATCTGATGGTGTCCGCGCTGGGACTCAAACGGCCCCGGCCGAAGCCGGGGCAAAAACCCGCGTACACAGGGAGCGCCTCAGGGCGGCGCTGCAATTGAGGAAGGAGCTAGTCCTCCAAGATGACCTGGTGATACTGCAGTTCGTATCGGTGCCCCGGCTTGACGAGGACACTCACCTCAACCGGTCTACGTTCGTCGGAATAGACCACACGGAACTGTCGTAGGACCGAGATTCCATCCGGGATGTTGAGATGCTCGACCTCCTCGGGGGTTGGTCCCCGAGATGAGATGCGGTCGATGAGCTCCCGCTCAGGGAACCCCAGCTCGGCGAGGATGGCAGGAGCGCCACCCCGGATCTTGCCGCGGCCGGTAAGCCGGGTGCCGGCGACGATGCTCAGCGGGTAGTAAGACCAGCAGAGCTCCACGGGGTCGCCGTCGCGCAGCATGAGGCGCTGGCGTAGCACGGCCTGCTCTCCCTGCTCCAGGCCGAGCGCGTGCGCCACGTCCTTCGGAGGGTGGCATTCCTCGACGCGCAGGATCTCGTAGGAGTAGCCGCCAGGCGCAGGCTCGAAGTAGGCGGCCTCGCCGACGACCACCATCTGCTTATCTCGTACGGTGACGCCCTTGCCTTGCTGGCCGATCACCCATCCTTCCTCTTTGAGGATGGCGACCGCGTTGGCGATGGCTGTGCCAGATGTCGCGTACTGCTGCATCAGTGCACGGGTCGATGGGATTTTTTCGCCAGGCGCGAGCGTGCCCGCCATGATCTGCGCGCGGAGGTCCATGGCGATCTGCACGTGTATCGGCCGGGCGTCCTGCTTGGCCACCAGAGGTCCTCTTCTCTATTCACAGGGATAGGGCATAGTGCAGGTGCCTGCCCCGGGCGAGCATGGTCATGGTGCTGGCCTCGACCGGCAGGCCGGCATCGGTTCTCAGGACACGGGACAAGACCAGCACCCATTCGTCACTGGGGAGTTGCAGAAGTTGGCGCTCCTCGTCGTTCGGAGGGCGGGCCGAGATGTCTTCGCCCGCGTGGCGAGGCGTGTATCCGAGCCCAGCCAGGAGTGCGACTGCGCCGCCGAGCACTTTCTGCGGTTCGGCCAAGCGGGTTCCGCGAGCGATGCTCGCCGGGTAGTAGGAGTCGGTCAGCTCAACCGGCTGGCTGTTGAGCAGCATGGTCCGGCGGCGGACGATCGCGGTTTCTCCTGGCTGAAGGTTGAGCATCGCGGCGACGTCGGCCGACGGTTCCAACTCGGTGACCTCACGGAGTAGCTGGGTGCCCGTTTGACCATGCTGGGCGGCCTCCTGCGCCCATGCGTCAGGGCCGCCTGCTCGCGGTTGCACATAGGGGGCGGAGACGCTCACCCACCTTGTCTCATCTGCCATGACCTGCCCGTTTTGTGATTGATGTCCATCTTCCTGCTGTCTCACCTTACCGGGGAAGCGATGCAGCTCCCTGGCAATCGTGGGGCCAGATTCTTGTTCGCAATCCGTTGCGCTTCTCCGGAGAAGCAGTACAGTCATGTCTGTGCCTGGGGAGCTCCCTGAGCGAAGAGCTACACGCCGATCTGGAGGTGAATTCTGTGCAGAAGGAGAATTGCCCCCTGCTGACCTTGATGCAGGCAGCGACCATGCTCGGCGTTTCCCGCATGACCGTCGACCGGGCGGTCAAGGCTGGCGAAATCCCGAGCGTGAAGTTCCGTCGGACTTACAAGGTCCCCCGGAACTTCGTCGAGCGGCTGATCAACGTCGTCGAGTCTGGCGAGAGCGTCGTGGTTGAGGAGTACGCCGCGGCTTGGAAGGCGCGCTGATGACTCGACCCCACTCACAACGCAAGCGGGCCCGCCGGTGTGGCTGCACCGGACGGGCCCTGATCAACCTGCCCACCTCGTAAAGACAGGAAAGGAAGACCATGAACGAGCGTATCGCGACCGGGAGGTGCCAGTCCTGGTGCACCGACCACGCGAACGGCACCCCGTCCCACCAGCCCCCGGCCCCTGAGGACCAGCTCTGCCGGACCCGCCTCAGGGGGGCGTACGGCGAGCTTGTCACGACCTACAGCCCCGTTGAGGGAACGTCGATTCACACCTGGAATGCCTGCGACGAGCTCACCCCCGCCGACGCTGAGCAACTGGCCTACGCGCTGCTGTCGGCGGTGGCTTCGGCCCGTACGGCGGTGGCCGCGTGAAGCCGCAGCAGAGGCAGGCCGCCGCCGACCGGGCCTTCGCCGAGAAGACCACCACCTTCACCAAGACCCTCACCAAGGCCATGGCCACCCCACCGCAGCCCCAGCCCGAGGTCGCCACCACCAGCTGCACCTCCTCGACCTGCAGCACCTGCGCCTCCTGCAAGAAGGGGAGGAAGAGGTGACCGAGAAGACCTGCCCGCCGTGGTGCGCTGGCCACTCGGACGGCCTGCCCGGCCACCGCAGCGCCCCCACTCAGCTGACGGCCCCCGACGGCGACGGCATCCTCACCATCTCCGTCTACAGCTCCGCCTACAGCCGCCCCATGGTCGGCATCGTCGGCTCCAGCAGCCACGGAGCGTCCAGCACCATCCTGCGTCCGGACGACGTCGCCGAACTCGGGAGGGCCCTGATCGACAGCCGCTGCGCCACCGAGCTCGGCCAGGCGCTCGTCGACGCCGCGGCCCTGCTCGCTGGGGAGGCGTCGTGAGTTCCCCCGAGCCGGTGGTGGTCCCGCCCCTCGACGTCACCGCCATGGACCGGGCCGCCCTGGCCGACCACATCGACGACTGCATCCACTGCGGGAGCGACGACCCGGGCGTGCAGGCCGAAGCGCGAGACGAGACCTTTCCCTTCGACGAGGTCCGCGACTACGTGGCGGGCATCCACCCCCCTCTTGAGGCGTGATGTCCGACGACCAGGACCTGAAGGAGCGGCTCGCGCAGCTCAACGCCTGGCAGTCCGCCACGGCGAAGCCCACCCCCACGCAGACCGACGACCAGAACGACGACGCCGAGGAGAGTGCCTGATGAAGAAGACCATCCGGTGGAACACGCCCGGCGGCGCCCAGGTGGTCTGGGAGGCGCCCCCCAGGGGCCAGTACGGCTCCTACACGTGCGGTGGGTGCGGCAAGAAGGACGGCTACAGCGAGCCCGACCACGCCCAGGACCACGCCCTCGGCTGCCACGCCCTCCCGGACTGACGTCGATCCCGGGCCGTGACGAGCTCACGGCCTGGGATCGATCCCGTCCCTGTTACCCCAGGAGAAGGACTGTGCCGAACCTTACTGATCTTGCCGAAGGCATCCCGCCGCTGGTGCTGTGGGGTGTGCCCGGCGCCCTGGCCGTCGTGATCGTCCTGTACGGCCTGTGGCACCTCAAGCGCGGCCTCACCCGCCGCCCGCTGGAGGACATCCTCACGGTCGTGGCCGCCGGAGTGGCCACCGGCGTTTCCGCTCAGGGCATGTGGCGCTTCTCCGGCGACGTGCTCGGCTTCGACGGCCCGCTGCAGCTGCTGCTGTTCGCGTTCATCGAGGTCGCCATGATGACCAGCGCGGTCCGGGCCCGCCGCAACATGCGCGAGTCCGCCGAACGCGCGAAGACCGACCCGCTGGTGACGCCGTCCGCCGGCGCCGACGGGGTGGCGGTGTGGGTCCTCACCGGCCTGTCGGCGTCGCTGTCCAGCATGGACGCCCGCAGCCTCGCCGAGGCCGTCTTCCGCCTGGCCGCCCCGCTGGTCGCCGCCTGGCTGTGGGAGCGCGGCATGGCGGTCGAGCGGCGCCGGATCAGCGGATTCGCCGGGATCAACTGGCGCCTCACCCCCGAGCGGGTGCTGGTCCGCGTCGGCCTGGCCGAGGCCCGCGACCGCACCGCCAGCGAGGTCGACGCGCACCGGCGCCTCACCCGCGTCGCCCTGGCCGCCAAGCGCGCCCGCGCCCTGCGCGAGACCGGGGCCTCCGACCGGAAGGTGCGCGGCGCGCTCGCCAAGCTCGACAAGGCCCTCGACCGGGCCGTCGAGCACACCGGCCTGGCCCGCGACCACCTCATGCAGACCGCGCTGCTCGACCAGATCACCACCCTGTACGGCGGCGCCAGCCTGCTCGAACTGCCCGACGCCGCCCCGTGGAAGACCCTCGACCACCCGGCCATCACCAACCAGGCGCGGCACAGCGAGGCCCTGGAGCTGGCCGCCGCGCTTGAGCGCAACACCGCCGCCCGGCTCCACGGCAGTCCGCGACCGGTCGCGACCGGCGACCAGTCGGCGACCACCGTCGCAACCGGTCGCGGCCTCGACGGCGACCACCTCGACGAGCGGGACCAGACGCTGCCGCCGTCGCCGGAAGGACGCTCATGGCTGGCCTCGCTCACGCCGTGGTCGCGACCGGTCGCCCCCGAGCTTCGCGACCGGGACCCCGAGCCTGCCCCGGTCGCCGAGGCGGTCGCCGAGGAGGGGGTGGTCGCGACCGGTCGCGATGGTGGTCGCGACCGGAAAAAGCCCTCTGAGCAGGACCGCAAGCGGGCGGTGCGCTTCTACCTCGCCCGCGCGAAGAAGCTGAACCCGCCGTCGAAGCGGACCCTCGCCGAGTGGACCGGATTCAGCGAGACGTGGGCGCTCGACCGGATCAAGGAAGGCCGCCAGATCATGATCGATGAAGGGTGGACGTTCGACGAGGACGGCACCCCGACCCCGCCCGACGACGACGCGCGACCGGTCGCGACCACCCCCTCCCTGGCGACCGTGAACGGCTCCGGTCCGGCGGGCGGTGAGTGATGGATCTGCCCCGAGAGATCGCCGCCGTGCGCGGGGAACTCGCCCGCGCCGACGCCAAGGCCGCCACCCTCGCCGGGCTCGTCGGCACCGCGGTGAGCATCGCCGGCGGGCTGGCGGCCGTCAGCGCCACCCGCCTGCCCATGTCCGCCCAGATCGCGCTCTGGGCCACGATCACCCTGCTGGCCGCCGCGCTGCTCACCCTGCTGCTGTCCATCCGGCCGTCCCTGCCCCGCCCCGGGGCCGGGTTCGGCTGGGTCGCCCACGCCTACGCCACCCCGGAAGCCCTGGCCGCCGTCGCCGGGCTCGACACCGGGCGGACGCAGTACGCCGAGCTGATCGGTCTGGCTCGGCTCGCCCGCACCAAGTACGTCCGCATCCGTACGGCGGTGGACCTGCTGCTGACAGCGCTCGGCACCGCCGTACCGACAACCATCCTGATCATCACCGGAGGTGCGTCATGAGCGAGTGGCGAGGAGAGATGCTGGCCACCCCCGAGATGATGGAGGCTTTCGCCCGCCAGCTGCGGAAGTCCCTCGCGGACCAGGCCGAATGGCTGGCCCGGATCCGCCGTGACGCCGAGGCGATGTGGGCCGCCAACCCCCCGAAGGGCTACGGCTCGTTCGAGGCCTGGTGGCGGCAGAAGTGGGTGGCGGGCCCGTTCGGCAAGATCCAGGAGCACATCGAGGCCGCCGGAGCGCTGACGTTCGCCCTGGAGGCCCGGTACCGGCAGGGCCGCCACGAGATCCCGGCCGCCCGCCAGGCCGCGGCCGAGGCCAAGCAGGCCCAGCAGCAGGCGCTCACCCGTGGTGCGGCGCCCGCTGCTCGGCAGCCGGCGCCGAGGGCCGAACCCCGCGCCCCCGCACCCGCCTCCTCGCCTTCCGAGCCCACGGACTTCATGGGCCTGATCCAGCGTCGTGACCGATCCGCCTGACCTGAGAGGGGACCATGAGCCAGCGCCCGATGAACTCCGCTGAACGGCGTGCCTACAACCAGAGGCGGCACGCCGAGCAGCGCCAGGAGCTGGTGGCCGACCGCGGCCCGCAGGGGATCGCCGAGCTCTGGTGGGACCAGGCTCGGAAGGTGGCCCGCGACCGCGGCGAGGAGGCGTGGGCCGACCTCGCCCGGACGCTCAGCAACTACTGCCAGCGTCACAGCGAGTAGTCATGCCCGACGTCAGTTCTTCATCATCATCACGCCGTGGGGCCTTCGCGCGCGCATTATGCGCGCTCGCGAGCGCGCGAGCGCACGCGCGCGCGAGGGTACGGCCCACCGTCACTATCCGTCAACACTGGAAGGAGCGTCATGGACAGCGGTGACGACGCCACCGTCGTGAGCTTCCGGCCCCGGACGGCAGGCGCCGTACCGCCTCCGCCGCCCCCGCCGTTACCTCCCGCCCCTCGCCCCCAGCCCCCGGCCGCACTCTCCCCGGCCCCTCCCGCGCCTGCCGTCGACGAGGTCACCACCGCCCTGCCGAGCCTCCCGGCGCCCGCGAACATGCGGCCCCCGCTGCCCGAGCTTCCCGCGCCACACGGGCCGCTGCCCGTGCCCGTCGACGAGGACCAGGGCGACGGAGACGGCGAGCTCGTCCTGCCGGAACCAGAGGACCCGAACGCGCCGACCATGCGGGAGACGCTCGCTGTCGCCCTCGCCCTACTGACTGCCCTGGGTGTAGCTGCGGCTCGGTCCGTGTGGCAGCGCGCCCAGGATCGTCAGGCGCGCACCGAGCGGGCCCGTGGCGGTGCGGGCAAGACGTCCGGGAGTGGGGACGGTGTTGGCTCCGGCGGTGGGCGGACGAAGAGGAACGGCGGAGGGTCGAGCCCGTCCCTCTTGCGCTCCCCGGGCGGCACCTCCCCGAAGAAGCCCTCAGCCTCTGGCGGTCCGAAAGGGCGTGGCGGAGGCGGCAAGCCGCCCGGGGGAGGAAAGGGCCCCGGCGGGTCGCGGAAGGGGCGCCCCGACGGTAAGGGCGGACCGGGCAAGGCGGCCCCGAAGGCCGGGCGGGACGGCAAGCGGAAGGACGGGGGGCACCCGGGGCGCAAGAAGGACGGCGCGGACAAGGGCGGTCTCGGAAAGCGGATGCGCCGCGGCATCGAGAAGCTCAAGCGCCCCCGGGATGCCGACAAGACGCCGGACTCGAAGAAGCCCAGCAGTCCCCGAGGCCGCAAGCTGACCTGGAAGGCCCCGAAGAAGGGGTCCGAGGACGGCGGCCGTAAGCGGTGGAAGAACCGTGGCAAGGACGACGGCGGCGGCAAGAGCGGCCCGGAGAACAAGAAGCGCAAGCGCAGCGGCCGGTGGAAGCGCTGGAAGAAGGCCACTCCGGCTGCCGCCCCGACCGTCGAGACGCCGGCCGCCGACGAGACCGGTCAGGAACAGGAGCAGGGGGAGGCGACGGACGCGGGGACCTCATCAGCCCCGCCTCCTCCGGGGTTCGGTTTCAGCGGCATGAGGCCACCGCCCGGGGCGACCCAGGAGACGACGTGGACGGCCGAGCAGATCTTCCCGGACCCGCCGCCCCCACCACCCCGGCACGATCCGCAGCCCGTCACTGGGGCGCCTCCGATGGGACGGCCCGCACTGGGAGCGGCCCCTCCAGCCGAAGTCGCAGACGACCCCGAACCGCCGCCCGCGCAGCAGGAAGGACCACCCGTGAGCACACTGGCCAAGACGGCCCCGTACACCTCCGGAGGGGAGGTGGACCTGACCGTCTACGACGTCATCGAGGCTGATGAGGACGCCGCCGCTGAGATCATCGACGGCGTCGCCGACGCCCTGGCCGCCGCGGACGGCTGCGAGCAGCTCAGGACCCGCCTGGAGGTCCTGCACGCGAAGGTCATCGACCTGAAGGTGCCCGGAAGCCTTGAGGCCGACGTGCTGGGGCTCATGGAACTCACCGACACGATCCGAAGCGCGGCCCAGGCCATTGCGTCCACTCTTCCCGCCGCGGCGGAGGCGATCTCCGTCGCAGGGGCGAACGCCGCCGCCCGCCATAAGCAGCTGGCCGACGTGACCCGCGACATGGGCCACGCCCGCCCGGCCGAGCGCGAATACCACGACGAGTAGGAGAACCCTGTGGAACTGGAACGGAACGAGACCAGCGCGACTGTCGGCGTGCTGGACGTGGTGGCCTACGGCATCGTCGTGCTGCAGCTGGCGCTGGCCGGGGCCAAGCTGCGCAGACTCGGCGATCAGGTGCGCTCCGCGTACTCCTACGTGGAGGGCTGTTCGGCCTCCGTCGACCGGCTGGCCGACGCGATGGCCGCGCTGGACGTCGACCCCGACACCGTCAGCGAGCATCGGGAGGCCGCCGCCGTCATGCGGCGCGCTCTCGCCGAGGCGGAGCGGATGGCCGCCGTAGCTGAGGACCTTGCGCTTGGCTTCGCCAACGCCTCCGCCACGCACGAGGCCGAGTACGGGCCCGTGGCGGAGGCCGCCCGTGCGATGCCGGTCCCGATGGCCGATGCCCGCTTCTACGGCAACCGCTGACGAAGGAGATGATGATGACTTTCCCGCCCTTACTGAAGGTGGCTGTAGAGGTCCCGGCGTGGCCCGCGGTGGATCGGGCCCGCTGGCGTCTGGCCGCCCTGCAGGACGCCACCGGCCGGGCCGCGACCGTGGCCGGCGCCGGACTGGCCGGGGCAGGGCTGTTGGCCGACCAGGCCGTCACCGGCCCGTGCCTCGTCGCGACCGCCGCGGCGACCCTGGCGGGGCTGGTGACCCTGCGGGCCTGGCGCCCCGTAGGGCACCAGCGGGCCACCGCGTCCGTGCTGTACCTGATGCCCGGCGCGGGCCTGGCCGTCCTGTTGGCCGCCGAGCGGATCGTGTCCGGCCCGCACTGGGGTGAGGCGCTCGCGCTGGCCGCCTGGACAGTCTGGACGTGGGTGATCCGCCCGGCCCAGCTCGCCCGCCGCATGCTCGCCCCGCCGCCCGCGCCGGTCGTCCTGGCCGACGAGGATGAGGTGGAGGAGCCGCTCGACCGCCATCCGGCCGCCCGGTGGTGGGCGGTGAACGTGGCCGTCGACGGCGGCCCCGGGACCGGCACCGCCCTGGAGGGCATCGAGCTCACCGGGGAGCGGGCGATGCGGGCGATGATCCGCTCGACGGTCCCGGGCGAGCCGGTGCCGGACATCTCCGTACGCCGTCTGTCCGCGCTCATGGACATCCCCGAGGAGGACATCGCGATCACGTCGGTTCCGGGCCGGGGCGCCGGCGTGCGGCTCCTCACCGTCGGCCAGGCCGACGAGGTCCTGGACGCCCGCGCCATCTGGGCCGCGCGCATCGCCCCGCTGGCGATGCCCGGCTCGGTGATCACTGAGATCAACCTCGGCCCCGTGATGAACGGAGAGATCGACGCATGAGCACCACCACCGCCGTCCCGGACAACCGGATCGTGGAGCTGATGGTGGAGGTCCCGGCCGGTCAGGTCGTCCGCTATGACCTGGCGGCCTTGGCCAGCGCTCTCAACATCGCCGACCCTGGGCGGATCGCCGTCGAGACCGACGGGGGCCGGCACGCACTCGTCACGGTCTACCCGTCCAACCCGCTGGCGGTGATGCCGCCGCCGAGTCCGGCGGACATGCTCATGGACCGGCATGGCCGGATCGTGATGGGCCGCTACCACAACGGTCGGCCCGCCCGCAGGAGGCTGTTCGACCCGCGGACCGGTTCCGCTCAGCGGGCGCTCGTCTTCGGCACGACCGGCGCGGGCAAGAGCCGTACCGTCCAGTACCTGCTGGCGTGCGAGAAGCGCAACCGGGTCGTCAGCCTGTTCGCCGACCTGAAGGGCGGCCAGTCCGCCCCGGAGGCGGCCGGGCAGGTCGACTGGCGCGCCACCTCCCAAGAAGAGGCCATCCTGATGCTCAGGGCGGCCGTCGCCGTCGCCAAGGAGCGCCAGCTCCGATACTCCCGCCTGGGCCGGACCGCCTTCCTCATCGGCGACCCCGATCCGTTGCTCTCGGTGCGGATCGACGAGGCGAACAGGTTGCTGGAGAGGGGCGCCCCGTACCGGGAGGAAGCCACCTTCCTCATCAAGGAGCTCGGCCGTACGGGCCGCTCCGTCGGCGTCGGCGTGGAACTCGACGCACAGGCCTCCCACCTGGAGGAGCTCGGCGGGTCCGACACGCTGCGCGCGATGTTGAAGGAAGGGGAAGTCACCTTGTTGCGCTGGTCATCGTCGATGATGCGCCAGCTGGTGGCGGACGGCCTGTTGCCTGCAGGCGCGCAGCTGGCGCCGATCCCCAAGTCCATCCAGCCCCGTATCCTGCGCAGCCAGTTCGCCGAGGACGCCGGTGACGATGACGACTTCTGCGACACCCAGGGGATGGCCTACCTACTGTCCAGCCCTCACCCGACGTCGCTGATGAGGCACTTCAGGATCGGGTCCATCGCCCCCACGCCGGGCCTGGACCCGGAGATCCTCGCCCTGTACGGCGACGGCGACCCCGCACAGCTGGAACAGACCTCATGGGAGGCAGCCGGTGAGGCGTACGCCTCCCGCCACGACCCGGACGCCATGGCCGCCCTGTGCCAAGCCGTCGCGGAGGAACAGGAGAAGAAGGCCGCAGCGGCGCCCGCCGCCACAGGTGGGTCGGGCCGCAAGAGCGCGGCGCGCCTGGAAGACCGCGTCCTGGCCGCCATGGAGGCCGCTGAAGATGCGATGACCGCCGACGAGGTCCTGGCGGCCGTTCTCGCCGACGGCGGCAAGGAGGTCAAGCGCGGCTCGGTCTGTAACACCCTCGGCCTGCTCGCCGACCGCGGCGACGTCGACCGGCTGGAGCGCGGCCTGTACGCCCCCGCCTGACCATCACTCATCTCTGAAAGGCCGGCCAATGAACAACCAGGACGACGAGGTCGACTACCCCGAGGGCTACTGCTGGGTATGCGCCGAGGACGGGCACACCGCCGGTGAGGGCTGCGCGACCCAGGCAGGCATGTGGTGACCATGACCGATGACGCGAATACCCGTCGCATGCCAGAGCTGCTCAACTTCCAGCCCTGTTGAGAATCGACCCTCTGATGGCCAACCCGATCACTCGCCAGTCGCCCTTGCGGAATGACTTCCGACGAATTTTCCGGTCTCCGAGGCGCGCCCCGCAGACGACCAAATGATTGCCTCACTGTGGCCTTGTGATCAGCGAAGATTTGATCGCGAGCGGGTAAGGAACCGGTTGGGTTAGACGGAACGGGGCGCCGCCGGTTAATGCGCTGCGTCGCCTTTCAGGCAACAACGTCGCACCCAGAAGTATCAGACATGACACACATTCGTCGCAAGCCGCACTTGGCCACCATTCTTAGAGAGGCGATCTCATGGTCGACCCCCACGCTGAGGCCCCATCCCAGACTCGGACGCTCTACTTCGCAGACCCTGGCTACGCAGTGCCAAAGCTCATTTCAGGAGAAGGCTTCCCTCTAGAGTCAAATTTGTGGACCATGCCGATTTTAACGGGACTCCAATTTCTCCTCACTGAAGCCGGCAACGCCAAGTCGGAATTCAAGAAGGCGAAGGTCGAGGACCTTGAAATACTAGTTCCCGGAAGGGGTCCTCAGGTCTCGGGTTCCAAGTATCCCCTGGATCGGGACGAGGCCATGGTTCATATCATGAAGACGCGCACACCATATCCCGCATATAACATATTCGGCCAAATGACCATGATTCCTTATCAGAAGATCCCCGTGGTCTTCGCCGGACGACGTGAGATCCGCTACCCGTGCGTTAATTCCACTCACAGCAGCATGGGCCCACTGTCCAACTCCTACACCGTCACTGAGTCGATCAGTAAGACGCACAGTGAAACCTCAGGGTGGTCGGTCGGGGGAAAGGTAGGGGTAAAGATCTCCAAACCTGGCGGAGGAGACGCTAGCGGAGAGGTGTCGTACACCTACAGCCAGAGCTCCACCAATAGCACTACCTGGTTGACGGGTAGCTCGGAAACTTCAAACATGACTGTCGAGAAGAATCAGTGGGGCCGAATCGACGTATTCGCGGCCGGTGGATACTACAACGGATACGTCTTCTTCGACGTGAGCAAGTACTACAACTCCGAGCACAATAAATACATCTACCCGGCGAACTCTATTTATCCCTGCCTCGTATTCAACAAGCCCTATCTCGGCTTGGATCGAAACCTGTTTTTTGTTAAGTCTCCGAACGCCCCCCACCCCACCATCTGGCTCCCTCGCCTGTGGAAGGACGGGGAAATCGCTCCCAGTACGGACTTCCCCTACACCGGCATCGAGCCATGATTCCGGGAACCCCGAGTGCGGGGTGGCGGCCGGACGGTCCGCGAGCAGGTGGCCCGGCGACGATCCACCTCCAGGCCGAGCGTGTGGACGGCGACCGCACCCCCGCCCGGCGCCGTGCAACCGCCCGCCGCGCCCTATCGCGCAGTGATGACCACCCCCGAGTATGACGACCACGCGCCGTCAGAGAAGCCCTGGATCCCTCCCGTCGAGGACCTCGACGTTGACGACCCGCTGGACTTCTACGACCTGTGACCCGCCTGCCTTGACGAACAAGCGGCGCCCCTGTCCTCCTGGGCGGAGGCGTCTTGCTGTCCGCCTGCGCACGATCATCCCGCCGGGCGACCATGAGCACGTGGACAACTTCGACCGGCTGATCGCCGCCCTCGCCGACCTCGCCGACCTCGACCGGCGCGGTGCGCGGGCCCGGCTCTGCCTCGCCGCAGGCGGGACGCAGGAGGAGGTGGACGCCATCATGCAGGGCGAGGAGACCTCATCGGGTCAGCTGACATCGCCGCCGGGGCTGGGTTCGTAGACGGTCCGCCCGAGCCCACAGCTCTCGGCCGGATTCGAACCGGCGCTGACGAGTCCCGAAGGCGCTCGACCGTCCTGGGCCGCTGGACCACGAGAGTTGCACGCCACTATGGCACCTTCGCTCTCATATCGGGAGAAGGGCCTATCCCGGCTCAGTCCCGGATCTCCCGGATGTACTGCCGGAACGCCTCAACCAGGAACCACCTGCGGGCTTCCTCCAAGTCGATGCCCACCCACTGGGCCATCCCAACGGGCCTGCCCGCGATCCTGAAGTCGTTCGCGCGCCCTTCGTCGAGCGCGGTCCGGGCCTCTGCAAGGAGGCGCGCGTACTCGTTGAAGGCCATGGCGCGAGCGTATGACGCGGTGTAGAGCGGTGTACAGCGGTAGACCGCTACCTACACATCTGTGCAGCTCAAGGCAGTTCTAGCGTGAGCTGTATGACTGCTGTTCCGCCGTTCGAGCCAGGTCCCGCGCAGTACGTCTACGCGGCCCTGGCCGACCACATCGCCCGCAGGATCGAGGCCGGCGACCTGAACCCAGGTGCCCGCCTTCCGGGAGAACGTGACCTGGCCGAGGAGTACGGCGTCGCTCTCGGCACCGTACGGCGCGCGGTCGAGGAGCTGCGGGAGCGCGGGCTGGTGGTGACGCTGCCAGCGAAGGGCACGTACGTAGCGCAGCCCGCCCCGGCCGCCGAGGAGTAGCCCGGACAGCACGAAACCGCCCCCGCCATAGGCGGGGGCGGTGTGCGTTCGAGCCCTCTCATGAGGGCGGAGAACTACAGCGGCTGGATCATCTGCCGGTGGTGAACCCCGCCGTCTGCGGGTCACCGGTCGAGCCCGCGGCCACCGAGGTCAGCATGCTGACCACCGCCGCCATACCCGCCACCGAGGCCACTGCGGCCCAATCGACATCGAGCAGCCCGAGCTGCCCTACGCCCAGGGTGGCCAGGGCGCTGGAGGACGCGGCCCGGACCATTCGCTCGATGGTGTCGGCCCAGTACGCCGTAGTCAGCAGTCGTCTCGCCATCATCGTGGACTCCTCATCTGAGGTTGAAAAAGAGGAACCTGCCAGCCACGCAGAGGCCACAGGGGCACGGAAGGACTGGTCAGCGGGGGGCGGCATATTCGCCGGTATGAAATCGGGCCGCTGGTCGTGCCCGGTGGCGGCTATTAGGTAGGCGAGGATCGCGCCCTCGACCACGGTCAGGCGTAGGGGTGCAGGATCGCCTTGAACGCGCTGGCGGTCTCCAGCGTCACCGGACCGGTCGAGGTGTGCCGGATGGTCACCCGGCCCCTGGCCGTCGCGTCCAGCTTGAAGTGACCGCCGAGGCCGGTCTCCACCCGCCCGTCGACGTCGGCGTGAACGGACAGGAGCCTGCCGATGGGCCACGCGATGTCCACCAGGCTGCCGTCGGGCTGGTGCCGGGTCAGCCCCAGCTCGACCCGCTCACCCGGGACCAGACCTCGCAGCGCGACGTGGGCGACGACGTCGGCCCAGACGTCCCTGCTCGGCGCGATCGACTGGCCGCCGGCCGGGTGCCAGCCTGCGGTGTCTCGCCATTCCAGGTCCCACCACGGCTGATAGTCCTTCGACGGCGGGACGATGACCTCGGCAGACAGGCCGAGTGAGACGATCTCGGGCATGGTCTCCTCCTCAGGAGCAGGTGGCGGTGGGGTGGACGGTTCGGCGGAAGGGCGAGGAGCCCCCGCGCGAACCCAGTCGTACAGCGCGTCTCCCGGGCAGTCGGTCGAGTAGCCGTCCCGGTGGCCCTTGATCTCGCGGCCGGCGCCGCCGTGTTCGCGGAGGTAGTCGATCGCATCGAGGATGCCCAGCAGCATGTCGTTGGGCGGCTGGACCAGGCCGGAGTTGCCGACCAGGCCGAGCACGGCGTAGTGGGCGGAGTTGAGGCCGGGGCCGTTGGCGGCGGGTAGGTGGCCGGGGCCGCGGCCGACGAACACCTTGCGGTGCGGGCAGGCGATCATCGAGTAGCCGATGTCGATCCAGCCGTTGCCGTCCATGTGGCCGTTCTGGATACCGCGGACTGCGGAGACGCACCGGGCGTGGTCGTCCAGGACGCGCGGGTCCACGTGGCCGCCGGTGTAGTGGATCTTCACACCTCGGGTCGAGGTGAGAGCGCCGTAGGCGCCGCGCGGCGCGCGGGCACCCCACGCGGACCGGCTGACAAGGTCGATCATGGGACTCCTCTCAGGAGATGCCGACGAGCGGCACGTAACTGGTCGGCGTGCCGTACGACGTTGGATCGAACGGCCCGGGCAGCGAGGTGGCGCCGGCGTACATCGCCCGCCGTGCGGTGACGCCGGACCCGATGGCGAACCAGGAGGCATGGCCGTCGTTGGCCCCGACCGGGTAGGGGATGTTCACTCCGCTCATGCCGCCCGCGATGATCCCCACGTAGACCCATCGCCCGGCACCTTGCGCTGCGATGGTGCCGCCGGCCAGGGCACGGCCGCGCCATCCGGAGGCGGTCCACAGCGTCGAGTCATTCGGCGTGGCGTCGACCGGGACTCCGGCCCCGGTGTACAGACCGAGTTGGTTCGGTGTTGAGCTGCCGCTGTAGGTTCCCCCGTCGCGGACCGCGCACCACAGGGATGTGATGGGGGTGCCGGCGGGGACCCAGACGCGGGCGAGGAAGACGGTGTTGCCGCCCAGGCTGGAGACGTTGAGGAAGGAGAGCGGGTCGCCCGAGGCGGCCAAGAGCCCATAGCCGCTCAGCGGGAACGCCTGATCCATGCCACCAGGAGCGGGGGTGGCCCACTTCACCCCATCGGGTTGGCCGGAGTCCGCTGTGAGTACCTGGCCGTTGGCACCGACCGCGCGGCGCGAGACCACGCCCGAGGCGGTGGCCACGAGGAGATCGCCCGCCGCCGTCACCGTGCTCTTCTGTACGGCGCCGAGGATGCGCGTGTCGTTGAGGGGGGCGTAGGCGGCGTCGCCCTCCGCGCTGAGCAGGTACTGCGGGTGCGGATCCGACGCACCCGTGTGGGCGCTCACGGCGCCTGAGGCGGTCCCGGCCGGATCGTAGGTGCCCGAGTGGGCGTGCCCTGCCGTGGCCGCGCCGATCGCTCCCGGGGTGGGGAGCGCCGGGGTGCCGTGGGTGTGGTCGCCCCGGCTGTAGGCGGTCGCCGCCCCAGCTGCTGCGGACTGCCCGTAGGAGGTCTCGGTGACCACCGTGGTCGACGGCGTGCCCCCTCCGCCTCCACCTCCGGCGCGGTCGGCGACGTACTGCTGGCTCGCGGCCGGCGAGTCGTCATCGAGGACCAGGGCGCCGTTCAGGGTGCCGCCGGTCAGCGGCAGGTAGCCGATCAGCTGCTCGACGGCCGTTCCAGGCAGCGTGACGCGCAGCGAGCCCACCCATGCTGGGCCCGAGCTGGGCACGCTGATGTAGTAGCTGGCCGACACGCCGGTCTGGACCCGCTCGGTCACCTGGTACAGCGTCGGCCCGCGCGGGCTCGTGATGTCCGCGGTCGGGGTGAGTTCCACCGACCACGACCCGTCAGCGGCTACCGGCGCGGTGACGAGGCCGAGCACCTCGGCCGCCCCGGCGAAACCTGGTACGGCACGCCCGGCCTGGTCGACGAGCACGACCGTCACAGACGCGCCGCGCGGATGAGTGCCCGCCGCGGTGGTGACGGTGCCGGTGACAGTCGTCACGAACCCTCCTCAGGGACGGTGATGGGCACGAGCCCGGCGTCGGTGATCTGCCGGGTCAGGTAGGCGACCTGGCGCTGCAGCGCGCGGATCTGCTCGGCCTGGCGGGCGATCTCGGCCTGCATCCGGGCCTGGACGCTGATGTCGAACTCGGTGGCGCGCCGGTAGGCGCCGTCCTCGGCGGCCAGGCGGGCCAGGCGGGCGTCTTCTTCGGCCTTGTCCTGACGGGCCAGGCGGGCCTGCCGGGCGGTGTAGGCCATGCTGACGATGCCGAACCCGCCGCCGATCACGGCCACCACGATGGCCGGATCCATCACCGCTCCCGGGGCGGGTCTGGCCAGCGGGAGATGCGCAGCACCAGGCCCGCCATGACGATCTGGATGATGCACGCCCAGTAGCCCTGCGGGATCGCGCTCCGGAGGCCGCCGACGAGGTAGAGCACCGCCCAGGTGACCAGCACACCGGCGGTCAGGGCGAAGGCGTGCCAGTCGGTCACCGTGAACGCCTGGGCGGCGCACAAGACCGTGCAGGCGGCCCAGGGGATCGCCAGGACCGGCAGGGGTGCGATGGAGGCCAGGTAGGCCGTGGTGGGTGTGACAGGAGGCGCCAGTGTCAGCCGGGCGACCTGGCCGCCGCTCCACAGCGCCAGGAACAGCAGCACCGACCCGCGGAACGCTACCCGTCGCTCGATAGCGCGCAGCCGCCGGATCACTTCGAGATCCAATGGCCGCCGAACCGGGGGCCGCCCTTCGTCGTGTTGGTGTTCAGCGTGCCGCCGCTGTTTTGCCAGACGTACAGCTCGACGTAGTCGCCCACGGCCAGGTAGACCCGCCCGGTGGTGGTCAGGCCGGTGAAGCCCGCAGCCAGGCCCGGGATCGAACTGGGATAGGTCTCGGTGGTGCCGTTGAGTAGGATCGTGAGCTCCCGCTTGCCGGTCCCGTTGGAGACGAACCCGACGGCACCGGACACCAGGTAGTAGCCCGCGGTCTGCGAGGTGTACCGGGAGGTGTTGCTGCTGGTGGAGTGGCCGTTGTCCCGGTCGACGATCTCGGTGTCGAACGGCATCACCGCCTGCGTCGAGCTCGCCGGGGCGATGATCCCCGAGTGGGTGAGCTCCCACAACGGCGGGCTGAGCAGGAAGTTCAACGCGTCGCGGATGTCGGCGTTCAGCTTGGCCGCGGTCACGATCTCGCCGACGACCCAGGTCCGCGGAGACGGGACGATCATCTACAGCGCTCCGATCGTGCGGCACGGCTTGCACATCCGCTCGTGCTGCCCGGCCTCGTACAGCGGGACGTCGATCGCACAGGGCCAAGTCGCAAGCTCGCTCGGCAGGCTGGCCACGTTGATCTCGATGCGCTGACGGGAGATCGGCCACACCAGGGCACAGGTCTGCCCCGTCGCGCCGTTCGCGCAGCTGGTGCACCAGAACCGCGACTCGGCGCGCGGCACGGCGTGGGAGGCGCCGCACCGCCACGGGCAGTCGGCGATCCACCGGGCGCAGTCCACCCGCGCCCACGCCGTACCGGACTCGGGCGCGTCCCCTTCCGGGCGGGGGACGACCGGCACGCCGAGCTGGTCGCGCCGCGCCTCCAGGTAGTCCAGATACGCCTCCAGCGAGCTGACGCCGAACATCTCGTCGGCGTACTGGATCGCGCTCCGGCGTGCGGGCGTGGGCATCACCATCCGAGGACCCCCGGTCCATCCAGGACCCCGTAGACGGGGTCGTCCAGCTTGAAGAAGAAGGGATCCAGAGGGGCCAGCGACAGCTGCACCTTCCACTCGCCGCCCTCGGGATCCACTCGGTGGGAGACGCCGAGCACCTCGAAGGTGCCGCTGATCAGCACGCCTCCGATCGGCCGTCGATTGACGGTGACGACGTCGCCGCACTCGATCCCCAGCGCGGTCGCCCAGATGGCCGGGTTGCCGGCCGGGTCGAGGGTGATGGTCTGGATGCGCTGCTCGGGCTGGCGGTAGCGGTAGAGCAGGTAGTTGGCGGTGTCGGCGACGGCGAGCTGGTCGTCGAGGTGGGTGGTGCGTGCGAGGGTCCGTCGGCCGCGCTGCGTGATGCTGGCCTGGTCGTCCACGGTGGCCGTGAAGCCGTAGTGGGCCTGGGTCACCGTGATGTCGTTGGAGACGCGCGCCGGGTCCCGGTCCACCGTGATGTCGTCGAGGTAGGGGATTTCCCCGAGGTCGGGCCGGTCGCCGAGGGTGTACTGCGCTGCCCGGTTGTAGCGGTAGACCTTCGACGTGAAGCACACGTAGCCCAGGCCGTCGATGAACAGCGAGCCGCCGTCCGAGGCCGCGATCTCCTCGACCGCGCTCGCGACGTCTTGGCCCTCGATGCCGCTGGCGGGCACCATGGTGACGCCCGAACCGGTGTAGGACAGCGACCGGGGGCCTCCCCACCCGGCGATCGCCAGGAGCTTGTTGATGCGCCAGTCGGTGGCGTCCCCCTGGTTGGCGGACATCGCCGACCAGTAGTGGGCGACGATCCGGCCGTACGGCAGGCGCCGAGGGTAGATCGCGATGTGCGCCAGGGCCCCGTTGACGCAGCGCCCCGTGAACGTTTCGTCGGCCTGGCCGCCCCACGACACCCACGTGATCGTGGCGGGGAGCGGGCTGCCGGAGCTCGCGACCTGCTGCGCGTTGATGTACAGGCGCCACCCGCCGGTGGAGGCGAAGGTCAGCGCGTAGTGCTTCCACGAGTTGTCGGCCGGGCTGGCGGTGGAGGACACATCCGTGGAGGCGTGGCTGACGGGGTCGTACTCGCGGACCTTCAGCACCCCGGTCAGGGTGTCGACGAACACGATGATCGTGGAGAGCCCGGCGCGTCCGACGAACAGGACGGCCGTCGGCTGCGGCTGGACCGTCTCCAGCCGCGCCCAGAACTCCACCGTCCACCCGGCGGCCACGTCGGGCAGGGTCGGTACGCCGGTGGGGCCGTACTTCAGGCAGAACCCGTTGGTGTTCTGCAGGGTCGTGAGCCCGGACTGCGTCCACACGGTGGCGTTGGAGCTGCCGGCGAGCGCCTCCTGCGACGCGCCGAAGTCCGCCGTCGCATTGCCCGCGCCGTACTTTCCGAGCGTCTCCACCAGAGGGGCGCTGTTGTTCCGGGCCAGGTTCGACGCCGTGGTGGATCCTGCCGGGTCGGCGCAGGGCCAGTACCCGTACGGGTCATCGAGCAGGATCTCTCCCGCCGCGATGTTCGGCAGCTCGGTCGTCAGCGTGGCCCAGGCGTCGGTCGCGACCGCGTTCACCTCACCCCAGTGGGCGTCGCGCCAGGTCTGCGGGAACCGCTCGAAGGTGTGGTGCAACACCGGGTAGGTGCGCCCCTGCCAGGTGGCCAGCACCCTCACCGGGGTGCCGTCGACCAGGTTCGGCCAGTACGGCGAACTCGTGTTGGCCGGGTTCAGGGCGCCGTCGTCGTTGCGCAGCCGCATCTCGGTTTCCCCAGCCTGCAGGGCGCCGAGCTCGAACTGCCGACCCCGGGAGGTACTGAAGGCCAGCAGGCGCCCGGTCAAGGCGGTCCAGGTGATCTGGTCGCGGGGCGTCTGGGCGCCGGACCCGAACCCGGCCTCGAACGTCACCACCGGCCAGTTCGGGTTCGGCTGGGAGGGCGCCGCCGCGGCGGTGAGCACGGTCACCCCGACCGCGGTGATGTTCGCCGTCGCGGAGGTGGTGTAGGTGACGCTGACGCTGCCGGTGGTGGTCTGGTAGCGCGGCAGCAGCCTCGTGTCCGAGGTGGTGTCCACGCCGTTCGTCCCGGACACCGCGGTTCCGCTGGTCCACCCAACGGTCGCCGAGGCGAGGGCCGCCGTCGCGTTGTCCGATCCGCCAGCCACGATGGCCAGGGCCTGCGACGGCGGGGCGGCTAGGGTGAGGCTCGCCGAGGTGCCCGCGACGGTTGTGGTCTTGCGGTCGGCGACGCTCAGGTAGTTGCCCAGCCCGGAGTGCTCCATCACGTTGATCGACAGGCCGGTGACGTAGTCGGTCGGTGCGACGTAGACCCGGGAGGCTGCGCGGGCGTTCGGCGCCGCCCAGATCGCCACCCCGCCGCCTGCGCCGGACACGCGGGCGAGTGGCACCCACCAGTTGTGGGCGTCGTCCCCGACGCTCACAGTCGGGGTGGTCTGCGCACCGGCCCCGGCGTGCCACGACACCGTGCACACCAGCCAGTTGCCCGCGACGTTGGCGACCGTGACCTGCCGGGTGGTGATCGTCGGGTCCGGGATCGTGAACCCCGCGGCGAGCGCGTAGGAGTCGGTCCACTGGTTGACCAGGACCATCAGCGACCCGCCAGGGACAGGCCGTTGCTGGTGTTGCGCCGGTTGCGCTGCAGCGCCTGACGCTGAACGACCTGGAACAGATCTCGCTCAGCCCACACCGACCCGGCGACGTGCACGTGGATGATCTGCTGCACCACGGCGCCGCGGCCCGTCAGGGGCACGCTGGACGCCCGCATGACCGGGCGAGGCGCTCCGGCCGTACGGCTGAGGCGGACGGCCATCGCCTGCGAGGCGGTATCGAGCACCCCCAGGTTGCCGGACATGCCCGCCGCGACGCCGGCCACGGTCATGGCGCCCGCCTGCCGGATCGCCGGAAGCTGGCTGGGGGACTTGATGTGCAGGGCCTTCTTGATCGACGCAGCCATGTGCTTGGCCAGCTTGTCCATGCTCTTGTCCAGGGACTTGATCTCGCCTTCGAGCCCGGTCAGGAAGCCTTTCCCGGCCATCTTCCCGGCGTCGTAGAGCATGTCCGCGCTGCTGCGCCCGAGGGAGCGGGAGGTCTTGTCGATCTGCGCCTGGACGGCGTTGATGTCCTTGAAGACCCCCGAGTCCGCCGACAGCAGCATCTGGCCGTACTTCAGGCCGTCCTCCGGACCCATGTCCATGACCTGCCGCAGCAGGGACTTGGACAGGCCCCGCTTGCCCAGGGCCTTCAGGACGTTGGCGTACCGGGTCAGGCCGGACAGCTTCATCTGCAGGCCCTGACGGACCTGCGCGCCCGATGTCGGGCCGTCCAGACTCGACAGGCCGGCGAAGCTCCGCGCGTTCGAGGTCATCTCGGTGGCGTACTGCTTGCCCGCCGCGAGCGCCTTGGTCGCCGCGTCCCGCCGTACCGACAACGCCTCCAGGCGGGAGCTGTTGCGATCCAGGTAGGCGATCAGCTTGTTGTCCAGCGTGGTCCGCTTCCCGGCGAACAGCTTCGCCACCGCCTTCTCCAGGCGCCGATCCATGGAGGCGATCTCCGACTTGCTGCCGGTCATGGCCTTCATGAAGTCCTTGCCCAGCTGCAGGCCAAGGCTGCGCCACTGCGCGGTGCTCACATCCACGCCCCCGACCCGCGTCACCTTCCCGCCCCGGGCGTAGCCGACCAGCCCGCCCTCGGCGTACCGGTCAGCGTTGATCGCCTCCAGCAGCCCGCGGTGACGCGCGGTGGACCTGGCGTTGACGACGTACTCGCCATCGGACAGCCGGGCCACGATGGAGTCCGACGTGCCCGTTCCCGGACCACGGATCAGGCCGCCGTCGGCTTGAGGCGGGTGGACGTAGAACTTCCCCATGTTCGCGCCGCTGGTGGCCACGTTGACTGTGATCGTGCGGCCGTTCCAGGTCGACACCAGTGTCTGGATCGCCGAGGTCGCCTGTGAGGTGTTGGCCCGGATCAGGATCGTCTTGCCGTTCGGCAGCACCCGGACCCGGTTGCCGAGGCGATCGACGATCGTGGTCGCCGACTTCGTCCGGCTGATCGTGCCGCCCATGGAGGCGATCAGCCCGTTCAGCGCGGCCTGCCCCGTCCGGCTGCCCTGGGCCAGGCGCAGCAGGGAGGGCAGCTGCTCGCGCAGCGCCCGATCGTTCAGGCTCACCGACTTCTTCGCCGCGACCTGCGCGCTGATCCACTGGCCGATCGGCCCGAGCTGCGCCTCCAACGCCTTGCTGCGATCCAGCGTGCTGGCCTTGGAGTCCTTCAGGACCTTGTTGCTGGCCGCGAGCGCGTCCGTCATCCGGTTGGTGGCGCTCAAGACGTTCAAGGCGGGGTTGAAGTAGGCGTCCAGGGCTGCGGAGACGGCGTTGACCTGGTCCTTCAGGGTGAGTGCCTTGTTGCCCGCGTCGGCCCACGCCTGGGCGACCACGGCGGTCGGGTTGCGGGCCATCTCGACGGCCTGGCGGTAGCGGTCGAACTTCCCCGCGACGCTCGCGGTGATCTGCCCGTTGTCGAGGATGCCGCGGGAAAGGTTCACGCCGACGGCGTCCGCCAGGGAGATGGCCTGATCCCGGGTCAGGCCGTACTTCTTGCCCAGGGCGTCGGCGCCTTGGACCGTGTTGGTGATCTGCGTGTTCGTCTCGGCCAGCGCCACCCGCAGTTGGCTCTGCTCATGCCCCAGACGCTGCATCTCCGCCGAGGCCGTCGGGTACTTGCTGACCACGCCGGTGATGGCCTTGCCGTGCTGCGCCATGTAGGTGGTGCTCGCCGCGAGCGAGGCGTTGAGCTTGTTCTGCAGCGCACCGGCCAGCGCCTGGTAGCCGATGACGTTGTTGCCGGCCGCCCTGTTGGCCACCGTCAGAGACGCGACCAGCTTGTCCGTGGAGGTCTGCGCGGACAAGGCCCTCAGAGCGAAGTAGCCGATGGCCACCCCAGCGGCCATGTAGAGGTTCGGCCCGGCGGCGGTGGCGAGGTTCAGCAGCTTGGTGGCCTTGCTCGCCCCGGTGGCGCCGGACATCGCCGTCTTGTACTTCGTGCCGACCTTCCCCAGGCCCTCGGCCATGCCGGTCAGCGGACCCCGCAGACCGATACCGAGGACGGCGAGCTGGGCCAACTCCGGCGACAGGTCCGACAATCCGGCGGTCAGGTCGGCCACCATGCCGACCACCCCGAGACCCGCCCCGGCCAGCGGGGCCAGCGACTCGGTCAGCGACATCGCCAGGTGCGTGGCCGAGTCGAAGGTCTCGCCGAGCGCCCCTATCGCGGGAGCGGCCTCGGCCTCGATGAAGGAGAAGAACTGATCGGCCCGATCGGAGGTGAGGGTGTTGCCCAGCTGGTTCCCCAAGTCCACCAGCGCCGTGGACATCGACCGCGTGAGAGGCTCCAGCCTTGGCATGATCCGGGAGGCCTCGGCGAGCGCGTTGTTGTAGACGCGCAGCACGTCCGGCTCGACGGCCTTGGCCAGGTCCTGGTAGTCGTCGACCAGCATCCGCGTGGAGGCTGAGGAGACCTTCTGCTGGCGTGACAGGCTGCTCCAGTTCTCGGCCATCTTCTCCTGCGACTCGACGACCTTCTTGATCGTCGGGAACGCGGTAGCCCCGAACGCCGCAGCCCCGGCACCCGCGACGATGAAGGCTGGCGCGATGGCGGCGCCCGCAGCGGCGAGCACGGCGAGCTCGTTGCGCATCAGGGCCGCGCTCTTGGTCGCCTGCGCCCCGTCGGCGGCCTGCTTGCGATGCGCCTTGGCGATCTTCTCCGAAGCTTCGGCGGCGGCGATGGCAGCGGCGGCCTCGGTGAGCTCGGCGCGCTCCAGCTCCTTGACCGCGCGGGCCGCCAGCTTGGCCGCCTCGTCCTCCTTCATGAAGCCCTTGGCGGCCTTCTCCGCCGCCTCGGCCGCGACCCGCCCGGCGACCGCGGCCCGCTCCCCGGCCTCCTTGGCCGCCAGGCCCATCCGGCGGGCGGACAGGGCCGCCTTGCTGGCGTCGCGGTCGAACTTCTTGGCCGCGTCGACGGCCTTGTCGGTGCCGCGGACAAACGGGTCGGCGTCGGCGATGTAGCGGGCTACGGCGGGGGGCAGCTCCGTCATCTCAGCTCAGCCCCACTTTCTCGGCGAACGCCTTATGCGCCAGCTGCTCCAGTTGGCCGGAGGCGATGAGCCGGGTATGGGACGGGGCGACGTACGGCCGCGGCGGCAGGTAGCTGGCGTGCCCCCGGCCGGCCCACCCGCCGAGCTCGTGGATGCGGCTGTAGACGATGGTGGGCGCCGTGTGTGCCTCCCACCGGGCCGCACCCGTCTGCCGGGGCTTGCGGGCCTTCACTGACCGTCTGAGATCTCCAGAGACCAGCGCGGGCGGCGACCCGGGCGGCGACGGCGTAGGTGTTCCTTGCGGGTGGCTGTAGGTCCGCAGAACCTGCTTGATCTCCCGCTCGCTGGCCAGTGCCATCACCTGCGCCGCCGCCCGAGCCCCCTCAGAGGCCCGATCACCGAACCCCTGCAGCGCGACGATCAGAGCCCCGGCGTCCACGTCACCCACGGCCCCTCCTCATCTCGTCCAGCACGCCCCCGATGGGAAGCAGCCACGGTTCGACCGTGGCGGGCAGGTCGTCGACCTGGGCGGGCGTCCAGCCGTACCGCTCGGCGTACAGCGCGTACCGGACGGTCTGGGTCAGTTCTTCGCCGAGGTCGACGGACTGTCCTTCGAGGTGCCAGCGGATTCGGGCGAGGGTTTTGGGTCCGCGCTCTGGTCCTCGCTGAACAGGGCGATGTGCGGCTGGATGGCTTCGACCAGGGCCCGGTAGACGGGGATGGCCAGCCGGTCGAGACTGCCGGACTCCTCCTCGGTGCCGGGCAGGTCGCGCGGCAGGGGCAGGTCGAGGGACCAGGCGGTGATGACCCTGCGCAGCAGGACGTCGTGCATCTCGTCCATGAACCCCACGGTGGTGCGCACGATCGGCAGAGCCTTGTTCAGGGCCTTCATGTCGCCGGAGCGCATGTCGGACGGCTCCAGCAGGTCGGCCCACTGGCCGCCGGGCAGGTCTACGCGCATCAGGATGTGCTCCCTTGGGGATCGAGCGGGGGTCAGTAGGTGGTGACGGCGTTCTGCAGGAGCACCTTGGCCGGGGCCAGGCCGGCGGACGGTCCGGCGTTCGTGGAGTTGGCGATGGCCTGGAACTCGACGTCGTAGACGAAGACGGTTCCCTGGTTGATCTTCGTGGTGCGGTAGCCGACCTTCTGCATGTCGAACTGCACGCTCACCAGGGCGCCGAGGGTCAGCCCGTTGGAGAGAACGAACTGCAGTTGGGGCTGGGTGTTCGCCAGCAGGTCCAGGATCCGCTGCTCGCTCTGGGCGATCTGGGTGAACTTGCCTGTCACGTCCAGCGGGCCGCGGGCGATGACGAACGCCGCCTGGGTGCCGTCGGCCGTGTGGTACGGCGTCACCTCACGGCTGAGCGTGATGGAGAACTCCGAGATGTCCGTCACGAGGGTTCCGGCGGAGGCCGGGCCGCCGATGCCGACCGCGCCCCGCCAGGAGGGGATCGGCGGCACCGTGGACAGGGTGTTCGTCGGCGCCACCCCGGGCACCACGCTGGGCCAGCCGACAGCCTTGGCTTCCCACGTGCACAGCTGCTCGGCGTTCCAGTTCAGCGTCAGCTCCGACAGGCAGCTGTAGGGGTACTGGCGGGCGCCGGAGGTCGTCGGGACGCCGGTCGCGTCGGTCAGGGTGTGGGTGACCGGCTGCCCGTCACCGCTGTTCAGCAGCGAATACGTGTGTGAGTAGGGGGCGGACGCGCCGGTGACGGCGTACCCGCCCAGGATGTTGTGCAGCAGGTAGCCCAAGGCATCACCGAACATCGGCCCGCCCAGGTCCCAGCTCGACATGATCGGGCCGGAGTACTGGCCGTACTGCTTGGCCATGCTGCCGCGCAGCGCCTGGTCATCCAGCTGCGTCACGTCGTCGGACGGGTCGAACTTGTCGACCGGGATCGTGAGCGCGGGCGCGACAGCCGTACCCGGCGTGACCTCCTTGGCGATCCCTACCCATCGCCGTGCACTGGGGAAGACTCCCATGATCTACTCCTTGCCCTTGTCGCTGGTGGTGGCCTTCACGCGCTCCCACGGGCCCGCAGGCGGCACCGGCAGTTTCCGCACCGTCGGCTTGCCGCCCTCCTGCTCGGGCGGCACCACGGTCTCGGTGCCCTCGGCAGGCTGGATCTCGTAGACCTGGCCCGGCTCGGCCACCAGGGTCTGCACCTGGCCGTCCTGACCGATCGCCAGATACGCGGGGTAGGTCGCGGGCGTCTCGCCCGTGTATCGCCAGCTCACGGCGCTCTCCTATGCCTGGATGTAGGTGTCGGCGTCGAACGTCACCGACGCGTAGGTGCGGATGTACTCCGGAGGCGGCGTGTACTCCGGCTGGCCGAGGAAGAACCGGATCCCCGACGTTGACTCTCCGGCCTGCAGCACGGTGCCGCCGAGTGTCCGGTCGGTGTGGATCAGGTCGGCGACGGCCTCCAGGAGCGCGTCGAGGTCGGCCTGGGCGTCCTCGGCCGCCGGGGTGGTGGCCAGGTGGTACAGGTGCAGGGTCACCACGTAGACCCGGTGCTTCCAGCCGCCGGTCGCGCCGCCGAGCGCCACCCGCCGCTCCACGCTGTCGCCCAGGTGGACCACGCCGATCGCGCCCATCGCCCGGCCCGGCTCCAGGCCTGCGGTGTAGTCGGTGTCCGGCACCCGCTTGGCGAAGAACGACCGCAGGGTGGCCAGGCCGTACGGCTGCAGCGGCCCACCTCGGTAGCACCGTTCGACCTGGTCATAGGTGCCGCCGAGGTGCCGGGCGATGCCATCGCGCACCACCGCCCGGCTCACCGCACCCTCCGATACCGCGCGAGCAGCCCGGTGGCCTCGGCGATCAGGTCGGAGGCCCGGGTACGGCGCGACGAGCGATGCGCGGTCGGCCCGAACGGCGCGTCGACGAAGTCATCGCCGCCCGCGGTCGGCTCGCGCAGCAGCAGCGCCGCCGCGCGGCAGATGACCGCCTGGTGGACGTCGGCGGGCAGCGCGGACACGCCCACGCCAGCGCCGTGCGCCGACCGGACGGCGCCCACCAGGCCGACCGTGGTGGACCCGGGCACGTAGCCGGAGGCGACCGTGACGGCCTCCTCGGCACCGGGATCCCACAGGCGCAGCACGTCACCCGGATAGATGCCGGTCGGGTCCGCCACCGTGAGCGACGTCGCCGAGGCGGTCACGTCAGCTGTGAGGACCGTAGAGGTGAACCCGGCCACATAGCCGACCCGGACGTACACCTCCCCGCCGCTGCGGGGCGTGCCGAACTCCAGGCCCGGGAACCCACCAAGGGCTCCGAGTCCGGTGAGGATCTGCACCCGGTCCTCGATCCACACCCCGCTCAGGTCCGTCACGGCGGTGAGATCCGGCGGGGTGCCGTACGCCAGCGCGGTGACGGCGCGCACGGGAGAGTGTGCGGCGTGGACGGACACCCGGCCGTCACGGCCGACGGTGACGCGCAGCTGCTCGGTGTGGGCGTGCGCGGCGAGCGGCTGGTCCACCAGAGAGTCCGCCCAGGCCGACGCGCGCAGCAGCACGTTGGTCAGCTCGGCGTCCTGCGCGGACTCGGCTCCGCCCGGGACGAGATTCTCGGTGTCCAGCCACGTCGGTGACGCCCGGAACTCCGGGGCCATGACGTGTGGCTGGGTGAGCAGGCTCACTGGCCGCCGTCGCCCTTACCGTCGCCCTGGCCCTCGGGCCCCTGCGTGCCGTTCGGATCCGCCGGCGACTGCCCTTCGCCGCCCGCACCGTCAGGATCCTGGACCAGGTCGCTGACCTGCCAAGCACCGTGACGACAGGAGACGACGGTGGCCCCCTCCGGGGTGCCCGCGAGCCCCTCGGGGAAGCAGTCCGTACAGAGCTCGGGCGGCGTCTCCTCGATGCCGGGGACAGGCGGCAGCGGTGCTTTCCTCTTGGCAGGGGGCACGATCACTCCTTTTCGCAGGTCCCGCCGCAGCGGGAGCAGGTGACGAAGAAGCTGCCGAACCCATCGGCAGGGCAGCGGTAGCCGAAGGCGCGCGAGGTGGCCCCGGCCAGGGACGGCAGGAACCCGCCCGCCTGCACGAGAGCGCGGCCGTCGCGGGGGCTCATCTCGTAGATGCCGTCCGTCGCGCGGTAGCGACGGCCGGATAGGCCGTCGACCTCGGTCACGGCCCGTGCGGGCGCGACGACCTTCATCGGACCTCCAGGGATGGGTGAGGCCCCGAGCACGGGGGCGACTCGGGGCCTCACGAACAGGGGGACGGGCTTACTGGAGACCCAGTAGGGCGCCGGACCAGCCGGGCGCGTAGTGCACGAGCGTGCCGAACATGTACGTCGAGGCGTCGTAGGTGAACTGGATGATCGGCCAGTCGACCGCCATGTAGTCCTGCACGTTGACGACCTCGGAGGTCGCTGACACCTCCGACTCGGGCACCGGCAGGTTCCGGGATCGGATCACACTGGCGCCCTTGGGCATGTACGGGTGCACCCCGAGGTCCACCATCTTGCCCGTGACCTGGTTGGCCACCCCGTTGACCACGGCGCCGACGCGGGCGCCGCTCAGCGCGTCGCCCTCGGTCAGCGCGATTCGGTAGGCCGAGCTGGTGGCGTTGAGCTTCAGGTAGTCGCCCAGAGCCCGCCTCGCGTTGCCGTCCAGCCAGATCTCGTCCGGGTCGGCCAGGCGCTTGTCCATGGTGCCGACTGCGTCCGCGCCGTACAGGCGGACGAAGGCGTCCTGGAACGGCTTGTCCCCGAGCGAGTTCGCCGGGGTGGTCGCGTCGAAGATTCGGCCGTTGACCCGCTTCAGGTAGCCCGTCTGCGCCGGGTCGGTGAGTACCGCCAGGAAGCCGTCGTAGCCCTGGCTGTTGCTGGTGGTGTCCGCGGCCGGGAACGCCGCGCCGCCCGCCGCGTACGACGACAGGGTGATGGTGACCGTGCCGCCCGAGGTGAGCGGCGAGAACGTCCCCTGGAAGGTCTCGGATCCGGCCGTGCCCACATACACGTTGTAGGCCAAGGCGCCGGTCGGCTCCGCACCGCCCGTGAACGTGATGACGATGTTCTGGCCCACCGTCACCGACAGGCCGCCCGAGGCGACCGCGGGCAGGGACTCGCCTCCGCCGGCCACGCTGGTGACCTTCACACCGTAGGTGGCGGTCGGGATCGTGGCGCCCGACCCGGAGGCGGCGGCGGTGACGGTGGGGGCGGCGACCGCACCCGCGTAGCCGGAGCCGCCGCGGCCGTACAGGATGGCGCGCTCCTCGGCGCCCATGGTGGCCCACAGTAGCGCCGTCTGGCTCAGGCTGCGGATGTCCTGGAAGCCCTGGCCGGCGAACTGCGCCTTCCAGGTCACCATGTCTGACAGGCCCTGCTCGACGTACTTCACGGACTTCTCGTCCGCCGCGTAGCTGATCTTCGCTCCGCGCCGCAGGCTGATCGGGCCGAACGCCGTGGAGATGGACTGCGAATCCATGAACGCCATCTGGTCGGCCACCCCGCCGGTCCCCGAGTTCGACCAGCCGAGGATCCGCTTGAACTGCCGGGCGGTGCCCTGCCCCTTGCCCCGCGGGATGCTGTTGCGCAGCGGCGTCATCCGCGGCACCAGCAGCTTGGCCGGCGCCTCCAGGTCGTAGGGCACCAGGCCGGACGCCAGCGGCGAGGTCAGCGTCAGGTCCTTGCCGATGTCGCCCATGACGGCCTTGAGCGCGTCCAGGTCGGCCTGCACACTGGCGAGCTGGTCCGTCGACAGGCCCTTGGTGATGGCCTCGACCCGCTCGGCGAGAGCCTGCTGCCGACGTGAACCGTCCACGACGATGCCCTGACCCGGCACGAACGCCGTGTCACCCTGCGCGGCCTTCGAGTGCGAGGCCGACAGCTTGCCCTTGTAGTCCTCGAACCGCTGCGCGATCTGCGTCGGGTCCGAGGTGTCGGAGAACATCTCCGACGGCTGCGGGGGTGCGTACCCCATGGTCATGCTCCTTTGCTGGTGAAGGTCAGTTGCCGCGCTCGGCGTCGACGGCCATCCGCAGGTAGCCCTCCCTGGCGGCAGGGTCTTGCATCTGGTCAGCCATCTGCCGGTAGTGGGCGGCCTTGTCGGCGCTGCCCTGCGGCACGGCGGTGGTGGTGCTCGTGGTCGGCCGGATGACCGGCCCACCCGGGACAGGCTGCTGCTTGACCTTCGCCAGCTCCGCTTCGAGCGTCTTCGCGCGCTCCTCCAGCGGCTTCGTGGCCTCTGCCACAGCGGCCTTCACGAGATCAGCGATCTCGGACTTCGTCGGGCCGGGGGTGGCCGTCTTGTCGGCCTCCGAGCGGGTGGCGGAGCCAGCACCAGCTCCGCCACCCTGACCGGACCCCTCGACCCCTCCGACCCGCCCAGGGGCAGGCAGAGAGCTCTTGACGACCGTCACCAGCTCGCCCACGACCTTGGCCAGGTCCGCGATGGTGACGGTCTCCTCACGCTTCTCGACATCGAGGACGTGGCCCTCGGCGTCGACCGGGGCGAGCTGCCCGGATCCTGCGGCCTTCGTCAGTGCGAGCGTGGCCGTGGGGTTGCACGGCCGATCCACGTAGGAGACCTCGACGATCTCGCCGCCGACGATCCGGCCGCCCGGCGCCGAGGCGTCTTTGACGACCTGCGCGTTCTTGATGCCGACGCTGTAGCCCTTCAGGGCCCCGGCCTCGATCTTCTTCGCCGTGCCGTCGTCGACCACCTTGGACTTCAGCATCCAGTCGTCGCCCTCGGCGGCCAGCTCGATGCCGATCCCAGCCGCGATCGGCTGGTGCATCTCCCGCAGGTTGCCCCACGTCATCCACTTCGGCATGGCGGTCTTCAGCCACGTCGGGTCGCAGATCTGCGCGTCGAAGTCGATGTCGGGGCCGGTGGCCTTGCCGTACACGATGAGGTCGCCGGCGGCATCGCGCTCGGCCTTCGTGACGGTCGCCGCGTAGGCGTGCGTGATGGTCATGATGCTCCTCAGGTCAGCGCCAGTGGCGGGTCAAGGACAGGCTGTGGCGCGCACCGGCACCACGGGTGTTGCGGCGGGGCGAGCACGCCTCCGGGGAACGGCTGGCCGAGCCTCGTCGGGCCCGCGTCCTCGTTGCCCTTGCAGATGACGCAGACGCGCTCGTCGTAGGCGGTGTCCCACTCCACGAACTCGACCCCGGCGGCCCGGTAGCGGTCGAGGCTCGCCGCGGAGACGATCCGGGCGATCTCCGTGGTCGCGATCATCTCCGCCCGGTCCGGTCGCCGCAGCAGCCCGCGGATCCGGTCGGCGAGGTCAGCGGCCGGCCAGCCCTCGGCGACCGCGTCGGCGAGCAGGGCGGCCAGGTCGTTCATCCGGGTCGTGGCGATCGAGCGGATGGTGTCGATCCCAGCGAGGTCGAGCAGGTCCTGCAGCCCCCGGTGACCTGAGTACAGGCGGGCGGCGGCCTCGGCGTCACCGGGCTGCCACGCTCCCCAGTCCACGGGGCTGCTGACCGCCTCACCCCGGGTGAGCGCGGCTTGGGCGGCGGCGGTGCCGATGTGCCAGGCCTCGGTCCACAGACGGCGCAGGAGGCGCCCCAGGGCCTTCATGAGCCGTCCGACGACGCCGAGGTTGTCGAGCCAGCGCCGCGCGTCTCCGGAGCCTGCGGCCTTCTGCCCGCGGGCCTCCAGCCAGGCCGCCGCGAGCTGGTCGGCGTCGACCGCCTCGCCGAGGGCCTGGGCGATCAGCGGGGCGTAGTGCTCGGCCAGGGCCTGGTCACGATCCCACCCCGCCCACGCCGCTTTTGGGCCGGGGCCCGCCGCCTTCCACGTCACCCGGTCGTCGTCGGCCAGGTCAGGCGCCAGGGAGAGGACGACATCGCGCGGCGCCTCGAACGCGAACGTCCGGCCCGGCTCGACGCGCTTGCGCGCCCAGCGGCGGAACTTCGCGACCTCACCGGCCGCCGCGCTGTCCTGCTTCTTGTCCTCACGCTCGCCCTGGTCAGCCCCTGGTTTCTGCCCGAACGGGCCGCTCGGTTGCCCACCCTCGCGGGCCATCCGCTCGGCCGCCAGACGTCCCGCCTCCTGCGTCGCCAGGGAGCCCTCCAGGAACACCATGCCCGTGCCCGTGATGATGGCCGGCTTGTCCGCCTCCGGGATCGCGTAGCGGGGCAAACCCTGACGGTCGCGGTCCTCGTTGAGGGTCATACGGCCCGACTTCACCCGCGCCTCAGAGATCTTGTCCGCGACCTCCTCGTCCTGGTCCTCCAGACCGAGGAACGTGAACTGCAGCTCAGGCGGCATACCGAGGTGGCGGCGGGAGATGCCGGTCAGCAGCGCCTCCAGCCAGCGCGCGGTCGGCAGCACGGACTGACGGTGCTGGACGGCCTCCTGACCCTCCGACCAGCCGGACGAGCCCAGCCCCTTCGCCTCAGAGAAGCCCAGCTCCGGGAGCGTCACTCCGAAGTGCGACGCGACCAGCTTGATGATGTGCAGGTCATAGTCCGGCTTGTACCGCTCGTTACGATCCCCGCCCATGATGGCCTCGACGCCCGGCGGCAACATCCGGTAGCGCGCCCGGTTCGCGCTGACGTCGTCATTGAACGCACGCTCGTACTCACGGAGCTGCGCGGCTGACCACTGCGCGCTCTCCGGCACGGTCAGGAAGGACTCCTCCTGCACGCCCGGGGTGTACTCGTCCCGCATCCAGCCGAGCCGCTTGAGGTACAGGTCCAGGTCCACCAGGGCCTGCTCGACCGGGCTGTAGCCATACGGCGTCCACGTCCTGACGTTGTACCGGCGGTAGACGAGCTGGTCGGCGGGGAAGCCGGGCACTTCGCCGTTCTCGCCCCCGTCGGCCATCCACTCCCCGCGCGGGAATCCGTGGATCACCTGCTGGAACGCCGGGTACGGCGGCAGCGGCCGACCGCCCCGCTCATCGAGCAGGGGCTTGATGGTGGACCCGTCGAGCAGTTCCACGGAGTAGAGGTCGCCGCCGTACGTCAGGCGCGGGTAGATGGCGACCGCGTCGAGCACCAGGTGCTCCTCCAGCAGGGAGGACAGCCAGTCAGCGAGCTCCAGCCCGTTGCCCGGGTCGGGCTGGCACCAGAACGTCACGAGGCGGTCGATCTGCGAACCGAGGCGTTCGCGCAGTGTCCGCTCGGCGTCAGCTCGGGATGTGCCGTCGGCTTGGGCGCCCTCGATGGCGCCTTGGCTGATGGTGATGTCCCACCCGAGGTCGGTGATGCCGCGCTTCCTCACCTGGATGCACTGGCGGATCAGCGGAGCATCGGCCGCGGACCGCAGGGTCGCCCACGGGACCAGGCGCTGGCCGCCGGTCTGTAGGTTCCAGGAGACCGGGTAATCCCACAGCCGAGGCTCCGGTCGGCCGGTGTCCGGTCGTGGCGTGTTGATCGCCGCAGGGATCAGCGGTGTTCCGGGCCCGAACGGCGTCTGGAACCACTCCTCGGGCCGGGCGAGCGGCGCGGCCGTACGGCTGGCGCCCTGCTGGACGAGCGCGGCGACCTGATCGGCGGTGAACGTCACCACCTGGCCCTGCAGCGGCTGACCAGCAGCTTTTGCGATGTAGGGGCGTTTCCGCCGACGACTCACCATGCCCCCTTACATCCCAAACATGGGCACTGCGTGACGAAGAAGGGTAAGTTTCCGTTGGTGCATTTACCTGTCCCGACCCCTGGGCCTATCGTCGCCACCCTGAAGATCACCATTACGCCGGTTCCTGTCCCCACAGTCACGCCGACGATCTACGTCAAGGTTCCCGATGAGGGCCTCGACTTTTGGAAAGACGTCATATTCGGTAACTTCACCGGCGCGTTGCTCGGGGTAGCGGCGTCTGTATGGGTTGCAAGCCATCTGGTTCGGAAAGAGCGTGAAGCTCGCATCGACGAACGGCGTCGCGATCACGGCCAGGCGTTCCTCGCGGCGCTGACTCAGATGGCGAACCATGTCATTCAGCAGGATTGGGACGCGTCGCATGCCGCATATATACAGGTAATCGCTGAAGCTCCACCGCTTATGGCTGGATATGGAAACCAGCAAGATTACTTCCACCAATGGATCGTTGAGCGCCTGAGGAAGCTGTCTACTTTGTGGACTGACCTGAGCAGCGATACGTCCAACAGTGAACCCATGAGAGATCATCTCAATGAGATGATCGCTCTCATCTCTCTCTGGTTGGATGATCCGGAACCGATGAGCAGGCATCGGCCGCCTGATTCGTCTACCGACGTCCCATCAGGTGCTCCAGATAATCGGTGGTGGCGTCGACTGGCACGAAGAATGCCAGTAGAAGTGCGTCTGCGTTATCGGGGCTTCGGCCGAGGCGCTCGATGATGTCCTCCTTCGGCTCCACCTTGATCCGGCCTTTCGGGTCCAGCTCCCACTGTGGTTCGAGGAGTTGGGCGATGGTGGCGTCGGCGTTGTCCATCGTGGACAGGTCCCACTCACGCGCCTCGGACAGCTCTCGGCCGATGCGCCACCAGATCTCGGCGCGCAGGTTCAGGAACCGTTTCGGGTCGCGCGGGGCTTCGCCGACGTTCACGCCATAGATCCGCGCGTTGTGCAGGCCCCTCGCCTGCATGTTGCGCAGCTCGCCGACGACGCCGAACCCGACCCCGTTCGAGTCGACCTTGACCGAGGTGGCGCCGGTCTCCCGGATCGCCTGCAGCACCATCGGCGCGATCACCTCCGGCCGGTCGGTGTGCCCACGCCACTCCCGGCCGGCGACCGGGCCGCGGCGTTCGCGGATGACGGTCTCGTCGGACCCGCCGCCGACGTCGACCCCGAGTTCGACCGGGCATAGCTCGGAGGCGGCGTAGGGCGTCTCCAGGTCGAGACGGCACGTGGCCACGTCGGATGTGCGGACGACCTGCCACTGTGAGTCCTCCGAGAACTCTCCGAGGACCTTGGACTTGTAGAGCGGGTTGTCCTCGCCCCACTCCCGCCGCTTCTCCTCGACCCACTCGGCGCTCACCAGGGCCAAGGCGACCTGTTCAGGGACGTCCTCGCCGGTCAGGTTCGGGGAGTCGAACGCCGAGATGCTGATCTGGTGCCAGCCCGACCCGGGTGTGCACACCCGGCGGAACTCCGACGCGGGGTTGTCGGGGTTGCCGATCGCCAGGATGCGGCAGTCCACGTTCGTCGTCAGCGCGTCCGCGGCGATCCACAGCTGGGGCGGGATGCCGCACGCTTCGTCCAGGATGACCAGGACGTAGCGGGCGTGGATGCCCTGGAACGCCGACTCGTCATGGTCGCTGGGCTTGCGGCCGTACGCGACGATCTCGTCGTCGATGTGCCACTCGGTCTGGTTGACCCGGCCCGGCAGGCCGGCGGCCTTGTGGATACGGCGGATGTAGCGCCACAGGATCGCCCGCACCTGCGCGTACGTCGGCGCCGTGGTTACCACGAAGGCCTCGCCTGGAGGGTGGGTGTCCAGCCACCACCCGGCCGCCAGGGAGGCGGTGTGGGACTTGCCGACGCCGTGCCCGGACCGTACCGCGGTCCGCCGGTGGTCCCGGACGCTCTCCAGGACTTCCCGCTGCTTGGACCAGACGACCTGGCGGAGCCGTCGACGGACCCAGCCGATCGGGTCGTGGGCGAACTTCCTGGTGCGTTCGGCGACCCGTTTCCGGTCGAGGGCGGACTTCAGTAGCCGGTGTGCGGCCCGCAGGCGCCGGGTGTCGCCCGCGCGGACCAGTTCGTCGATGCTGGCCTGGATGCGGGCGACGTCAGGCGTCGGCGTCGTCGGGTTTGTCTTCGCCGAGGTCATCGTCGTCCCCCTCGGTGAGGGCGGCGATCAGGCCCTTGAGGTCCTCACCGAGCTGCTGGGCATCGATGGAGACGCGCTGCGGGCTGTCGAGGCCGAGCAGCCTCGCGCGCCGTTCCTGGATGCGCAGCAGCCGGTCGATCGCCTGAAGGACCGGGGTGTCGTCTTCCAGGGGGGCGCCGCCGCGGCGCAGTCGTACGACCTTGCCCTGGCTGACGACGTAGTGGGTGGCGAGCATGACCCGGCGGGCGAGCTGGGCGAGCTCGTCCAGGCGCAGCAGTTCCAGCTTCCGCACCTCGTCGGCCGGCTCCTGCAGGGTGTCGCGGAGGGCGCGCCGGACGGCGTCGTGGGCTTGGCTTTTGGAGATGCCGAGCTCGGCGCCGATCTGGGCGTAGGTGAGGTTCTGTGCCCGGAGTCGGCAGGCCTCGGCGTCGCGGGCGGCGGTGCGTGAGGAGCGGGTGTAGCGGCCGTTGCCGCCTCGTGCGTCGCTCACCGCTCACCTGCCCGTCTTACTGTGACCTGATCCAGGTGAGGGCGGTGGCCACGTGCACGTCCACGGCGGCCTGCGTGGTGGTCGCGGCGTGGATGGTGGCCGGGGGCGCCATGACCGCCACCCCTGCGACGTAGCCGATCACGATGATGACGAGCTCCGGGTCGAAACCACCGGGACGTCCAGCGAGCTGGACCAGAACCTCATGATGGATCGTTTCACCCGGGTCGGCCTGGTCGGTGATGGCCGAGGCGACCAGGGCGGAGGCGAGTTCGGTCAGGCGCACGGATGTTCCTCTCGTTGAAGTGGTTCGGGCGGGTGCCCTGCCGCAGCGTCAAGGCGCCCGCCCGAGTGTGGGGAGTGTGGGGGCGGTCTGGCCTGCCGAACCCCTCAGAACGGCCAGCCAGACCGCAGGCTCCGCAGCCGTGGTGGGGGCCTGGCGGCGGAGCGGCGCACGCCCGCCAAGGCTGCGCGTCTGGTGGGTTTGTGGGAGGGCGGGCGGCGGGCCTCCTCAGAACCCGCCGCCCTACCCGATCCCCGATCCCCGGTCCCACCCGGAAGCTGTGACGTCTGGGGTGACCGGCCCCGGACGTGCGAAAGGCCCGCACTTGGCGGGCCTTGACTGCGATCAGGGCATGCGTGATCGCACGAGGACAGGGTGCCTGTGGATAACCCTCTCGTCAAGCTCATGCCGAACCGCCTGCACGTTCCTGCCGACCTGGATAAAGTGCCCGGATGGCGAACAAGTCAGGCTTTTGCCTCTCAAGCAACCCCCATCGACTGGTCGAGTCGCCAAGGGAGGAGGAGCCAGCCGGAGGCACGCGAACCTACGACCTTGTAATGCGCCATGTCTGGGAAACGCAGCTGCAGTGCGGAATAAAATTCTCTGCAACCAGGGCTGCCATCTACTATTTTGATTTCTCTGAATATCCTCCCGCGGTTTCTAAGTGGGAAGCAAGGGGATTGAATCCTCTGAATGTTAAGGATGATGAGCGGGATGCGATTCTCGCAAAGAGAATGCAGGTAATGAATGCCTTCTGCCTCTTCCTTCATAATGCACATCTTGTGATCGAGGGCCGATATGTAGCTCCGTCCAGGCCTGGAACATCCGATATTATTCATGTGGATTCTGGAGGTGCTGGCGGGCTGGGGTTGAATGCTATGGCGCGGATCAATGCCTTGAGTGCTGACGGCGACCAGCTTCTTGTAGACCCCGTACCGATCCCGCTTTCTGTAATCCAGCATGCCGTAAAGCTCCTAGACGACACCATGAGTGCCGATCCGAAAGCCGTTGAGCTGGCAGCTCTCATCGGTCGTGCATTGACTTCTTCGGCTGAAAGTGATTTTCCGGCAGCGGTTGTAATGGGGTGGTCTGCCTGTGAATTTTTCATCCACAAGAAGTGGCGTGAATATTACTCAAAATCCATCCAGGGGCGCACGGGGGTTCTGCCTTCTAGTAAGGATAGTGATCTTCTGAGTGGGCGGGATTTCACTGCTTCTATCGTTACTCAGATTCTTAGGGTTGCGAATCTTTTGAGTGAGGGTGAGGTTACTTCGCTCAATCAAGTGCGTAAGCAGCGTAATGACTGGGCGCACAGCATCAAATCCCCAAGGCGAGAAGCTTCGGTCCAGGTTGTCGAACTCGCAGTCCGGCTCTTCGCCGAGGCATATGGAGTCGAGTTCAAGGTCAACGCGAACCCTGTAGACGGCTACGCGTTCTGAACGATCCGCTTGGCCAGCCAGTCCCATTCGTAGACCGGCCAGCACGGATGGCCGTGCCACCACGTACCCACGCTCTTCTGCGGCGGCTCGCACTCGCCCATGCACACGATGACCACGAACTGCTCGCACGCGCCGCAGAACCGCCGGTCAGGCAGGCCATGCCTGCAAGCCCGACCGCCGAGCAGGTCGCGCACCTGCCAGGTACGCGCGCCCCCGGCCGGAGTTTCGGGAGTGACGCCTCGGCACCAGGGGCATTCGACGTCCAGGCGCTGCCCGTCGTACACGAGAGCCAGGGAAGCAGCGACGCGGGCGACCATGCTGCGGGTCTGGTCCAGCGCCCAGGAGACCACCTCGGGATCGTCGAGGCGGTCGAGGTGAGTCTGGGCGGCGGCGATGTAGGGAGCCGGGTCGCTGAACGGGGTGGCCGGCGGCTCGGGGGCTTGCTCGCCGGAGGCCTCCGCCAGGTGGTAGGCGAGGGCGTAGGCGTCGTTCATTAGGTCGTTCAGCAGGTCCAGCACCGGGATACGGACTGGGGCGGGGGAGGCGCCCAAGGCCTCGATGGTGCGTTCCCAACGTTCTTCGTAGGCGGCCTGGTCGCGGGCGGCGAGCTGGGTGGGGGTGAGGGTGGTCTGACGCCAGGGCCGCGCGGTGCCAGGGAGACGGCTCTCGGCGAGGTCCTCCCAGTAGGCGGTGATCCATTTCAGGTCGTCCTTGGCGCGGGTGGCGATGTTCACGGGCGGCTCTCTGTGCTGGTCAGGGTCAGGCGGGCAGGAGGTCGAGGTCGGGCAGGGGGACGGCCTCGTAGTGGATCGTCAGGTGGTGCTCCTATTGGGGTCGGCGGTAGCTGGCGAGGTCGTAGATGGTCGCTCCCCGGCTCTGTGAAGGCCCTGGAGGCGTTCGCGAGAGTGAGGTGTCCTTCGGTGCCTGAGGGGTGCACGTCGCCACGTGAGGCATCATCAGGCGCTCACCGCGCGCCAAGGGGCGGTCGGTTGAGACCCGCCGGGAGCGGAGGGTTCCGGCGACGTCGCGGATGACCGCGGTGTTGCCCTGCTCGCTCGGGTCCGGGTCAACGGCGAACGGGCGGCCGGCCTCGCTGGTGGTCCAGCGGACGGGCTTCCCACAGTGGCGGCAGGGGCGCAGGTCGGCGCGGGAGAACATGGTCACCTCCGTTCCGTTCGGATGGTCAGGGGTTCGGCTGGTCAGCGGACGCGGGTCCGGGTGGCGGGGCAGCGGCTGCACCGTTGGGTGATGACGCGGCCGATGCGTTCGACCGTGACCCAGCGGTGGCGGAGGTGGATCACGTCGGGACCTCGACTCCGACGAGGCCGCCGGGAGGGCTCCACCCGTCGTCAAGCAGGTGGCCGACGAGACGAGTCGCCAGGGCTTCCACCGACAGGTCGAAGCGCCAGATGGGGAAGCTGTCAGGGTTCTTCTGGCGGGCGGCGGAAACGGTCGCCCAGGCGTCGATGTGAACGGAGAGCGCCCGGACAGCCCACTCCCGCGGGGTGCAGCCGGTCTCGTAGGCGAACACGGCGAGCGGGTCGAGGTCGCGGTCGACTCCGAAGCTGAGGTCGGGGAGGACCCACCCGATGTCGAGGAGTTCGCCCACGATGACGGCGGCCAGTTTGGACGGGCCGATGATGGGGCTGTTCTGGACGACGCGGGTGATGCTCGCGGTAGCTTCGCTGATCGCGGCCGGGCTCATGCGGGCCTCAGAGCGCGGCGCCGGTCGTCGCCCTTCAGCGGGACCTGCTTGGCCAGCTCCCGTAGCCGGGAAGCGACCCTCTCACCCAGCACGCTGGACAGTTCTTTCGCGCCGATGTTGCTGGTCAGGAGCGTCGGCAGGTCCTGCTCGTACCGGTGGTTGATGAGCCGGTAGTTGACCTCCTCGACCCATTCGGAGTCCTTGGCGGCGCCGAGGTCGTCGAACAGCAGGACCGGTGCGTTCGCCACGGCGCGGAACTCGGTCTCGGAGTCGACGCCGTGGCGGGGGCGTAGGCGGGCGTAGAAGTCGGCGGCGGTGGTGCTGACCCAGGCGGCCCGGATGCCGGCCTGGGCGATGAGGCGCAGTGCCCCGTACGCCTGGTGGGTCTTGCCGACGCCGGTGGGGCCGAGCACGAGCAGGGAAGGGCCGCCACGGACATGCCGCTGGGCGTGGCCGGCGGAGTCGGCGACAGCGCGGGCGATGACCTGCTCGGTCCAGGTGACGACGGTGGGGTCGTCGGCGATCGCGGCCTTGTATCGGGCGGGGATGTGAGCGTCGGCGTAGGCGACGGCGAGGTTGATCTGGGCTTGCAGGGTGTAGGGGTCGGCGCTGTCGCGGGGGGCGTCGAGGTCGATACCGCGACGGCGGAGCGCTGCTTCGAGTTCGTCGAGGGCGGCGCGCAGGATGGTGAGTCCAGGCATGGGCTAGAACTCCTCGTCGTAGACGGATTGGTCGGTGGGGTTCCGGTACGGCTGGTGATGGCCGTGAGTTCCGGTGGGGCGCAGCTGGCGGACGTTGCTCTGCCGCTCGGTGGTCCAGCCCTGCTGGCGCAGCATCCAGCTCTGCCAGGAGCGCACCCAGCCGGGGCGTTTGATCTCCGGCTTGTCCATGAAGTGGTTGATGAACAGCTGGGTCTGGATGGTGAGGTCGACGTCGGGGCACTTTTCGGTGGCCCAGGCCCGCATTGTGGGGTCCACGGCGAAGTCGGCCGGGATCGAGGTCTTGGGAGCCCTCGGCTGAGCCGATTTTTTCGTGTCGGGGGAGGCCCGCCGCGGAGCGGCGGCTTCTCTTAGAAAGAGACCGTCGTCGGCTGATTCATAAAGATCATCACCGACATCTCTACTCCCATATCTATTGGTGGCCGGGATAGGCGGACCCTTTCGGGCCTCTTGTGGTCCGCCTATCCGGACCTCATCGCCTTCGTTAGGTGCCTGCAGATCGGACCCAAAGATTGTTCTGGTCCGGCTGTCCGGACCCTTTCTTTCGGTCCGCTTGTCCGGACCCTTTCCGGGGTCGGGCTCCTCCTGGATAAGGTCCGGACAGGCGGACCCTTTCAGAGCGGCGGCGTAGACCGCCGTGCTCTTCTTCCTCCCGGCCGCCAGACGGACCAGGAACCCTTGGGCGACAGCTTCGGTGAGCCGTTCCGTGATGCGCGTCTTGCCCCGCCCGATCCGGACCGCCAGTTCTTCGCGAGGAACGGAGAACCGCCCAGCCGCGTCCATCTCCTCGATCGCGACGGAGAACAGGAGCACCTTGACGGACTCTGTGAGCTGGCTGCTTCGCAGAAGCTCACGGAGCCAGTGGGCGCGGAACGTGCCGTCGCTCAGCGCCCCGAGGGGTTCGTCGTTCACCTGGGCGGCTCTCCTTGTGCTGGTGGTGCTCTTACTTGGGCTGCGCAGTGGGGGCGGGGTGGCGCTTCAGCCACGTGGTGACCGCGCGCCGTACGGCCGGGCTGCAGTCGCCGTTCCGGAGCCGGGTGATCTGGGTGAACGAGACGTCCATCTGGACTGCGACCCGCCACCACGGCAGGCGGGGCGAGCACTCGCGGCGGCGGGTGTCGATCTCGGCCCACAGTCGCTCTGGCGTCACGACGATCTCCAGGACGGCGGCCAGCTCCTGCTCAGTCACAGCGCCACCACCCCGGGCACGTCGGTGGTGGCCATCTGCTGGACCGCCGCGGCGGAGGCGAGCAACTCCCGAGGCGGGCCGTACGCGAGGGTGATGGACCCCGCGAGGGCCAGGGCATCCTCGGTGGGGAGCAGCCACGTCCTGCGGTGCATGCTGCCGTCGGCGTGCCGCGTGGTGATGCTCAGGCGCGTCTGCTCAGCCACGGCTGCCTCCGAGGATCGTGCGGGCCACACCGACTCCGGCGGCAGCAGTGGGGCAGTCGGTCCAGTCCGCGGTGAGGAACTCCTTGCCAGCGGCCTCCAGCCACACGGCGAGCGGCTCACGCAGACGCTCGGGGATGTCGTGCGGCGCGTCAGCCCAGGGCACCCTGCAGTGGTTGCACGGGCCGGGCTCCCACAAGGTGCCGAGCGGCGGCTGGACGGGGAAGCTGTGGTCGCACCGCAGCAGCCGGGCGGCGGCGCGCATTTCCTCGACGGGGGTCATCGCGGCGCCACCCGGTCAACCTGCTCCGGCGTCGGAAGGAGCCCGGCGCGCTCCCACGCGATGTGGTGCTGGGCGGCCAGCACCTCGGCGGCCGAGGCGAGCGCCGCGGACTCCTCTGGGGTGACCAGGCTCAGGTCGATCCCGCAGATCCTCACCTCGGCGGTGGGCGGGCGGGAGTGGTGGTGGCGCACACCGAGGAACTCGGCGTCGCCGCGCAGGTTGAGTCGGGCCTCGACGCTGACCTTCACGGGGTCGGTGGTACGGCTGTACGGATCTTGCATGGGATCCTCCTAGGGGTGGCCCCGCCGGATACCAGCCGGCGGGGCTGCTCAGATGGCCAGGGGACGGGCAGAGGTTGCGTGACCGGTGACGAGGGCGACCGCGGCCACGTGTGCGCACTCCTCCGACCGGCAGGTGCACCACCAGGCGGGGGCGGTCGAGGTGTCGTCCCGCGTCACGCGCCAGGTGGAGCGGTGGCCCACCACGTCGGCGGTGAGTCGGTACGGACGTCGGGGGCCGGTCTCGAAGAAGTCGGCGGCGAGGATCGTCACCGCGCCGGAGCGCAGGTAGCCGAGGGCCTTGGAGCGGAGATCACGAGGCATTGGGCACCTCGACGGCCTCGGGCTGCTGAGCGGCGGCCTGCTCGATCCGCGCCCTGCAGGGCTCGCACACGTGGACGGTGCCGCAGGCGCGGATCGTGGTGGTGGCGCTGCGCGGGCATCGCGCCAGCGCGCACCGGCTCACGCCGCACCCGCCTGCACGCCCTGGCCGTTCATCTCCGCCTTCAGGGCCTGGACCCGGCGGCGCACCAGTTCCGCCTCGGGCAGCGTGATCTCGCCCGCCTGGCCGACCGCCGTGATCGCCGTCCAGACGAGGCCGAGCTGCTCGACGTTCGCCGCGTCCTCGGCCTCGGCGAGCAGGCGCCTCGCCGCAGGGGACAGGTCGTCCAGGTCCGGCGACTCGGCCCCAGCCTGGATGGCGGTCATCGCGCGAGCGCGGGTGCCCTGCGGGTCACACCGCAACGCCTCGAAGATGAGCCCCTCCAGGCTCCAGTTCTCCGGAAGCTCCTGGGGCTCGTCGATACCGGGCCGGACACCCGCGTGCACCGATCGGGCCGCGACCACGATGGGAGCCCGGTCACGGGACAGGCGAACCCACACGGAGGAGTCGTAGGCGAGGTTCTTGTGGCCCTCGACCTTGTACTCCCGACTGCCCTCGATGGGCTTGCCGGAGGCGTCGAGGGAAGCGACCTCCTTACCGCGGGCGGTCATGACGACGATGCCCGGGAAGGTCATAAGTAGCGTCATCAGGCGCCGGTGGCGGGTGTTGGCGTCGTTCCACAGGTTCACCGGCACCTTGACCTCGGCGCCGGGGTCCCGGGCCAGGCGCGCCTTGTTGGAGTCGGAGCGCGCGGCGCGGTTGGTGGCCCAGTCCTTGAGCAGCTCCCACTCGGCGGTCATGGAGTCGATGACCAGGACAATCGGCGGCTCCCCGGCCTGGGCGGCGCGCTCGGCCTCGGCGCGGATCTCGCGCACCTGGCCGAGGATCGACTCCCACGTGCCGTCGTGCTCGACGACGAGGTAGCGAGAGCCCTCGATGGCGCCGTACTCGTCGGCGGCACCCTCGCCCAAGTCCAGCCAGTAGGTCTGGCCGACGCGCCCGGAGGCGCTCAGGGTGGCGGCGGCCCAGGACTTGCCGGACTTCTCGCCGCCCTCGATGAGGATGAGCGGCCAGGGGGCGCGGCCGGTGGGCTGACGGGTGCGGATCATGCGCTCTCCCTAGGGATGGTGGTGAAGGTGGGGGCGCCCTGCTCGGGGCCGTTATGAACGGCAGGGGTGGCCTCGGGGTGCAGCAGGACGGTCAGCGGCGCGATCGCCACATCGGCCGCCGTCTCGTCGCCGTCGATCACAGCCCACAGTTCCTCGAGGTCCGACCTGTCGTCGCTGTGCCAGCGCCACTCGTCGGGTTCGGCCCCGAGGGACGCGACACCAAGCAGCTCGGCGAGGCGGCCCGCGGCGTCCGACGTGGGGCACGGCGCAAGGAGGGACCAACTGCTGACGAGGGGGCTCCACAGCGGTCGGCCCCGGTGCGTACCGATCTGCTCGTGGTGGCCGATGAGCACGACCCACGCCGTCTCAAGGGTGGAGCTGGCGGGGACCAGGGCGGCGAGCAGGAGGGGCGACAGGGTCGGGCTGACGCGCTCGATCACTGGGCCACCGCCGGAACGTAGGTCGCACCGTAGGAGTGGGCGTAGCTGCGCGCCATGTCCTCCAGGCCGAGGCCGGACCGGTTCTGAAGGTCGGTCGTGCACACCGTGCCGAACCGTCCCGCGGACCGCTCGACGACGGCCAGGCGAGCGTCGACGGGGATGGACGGGTCGGCCTGGCGGAGCTCGGCCGTGACGGGCTCGACGCCCACCGAGTGCCGGGGCGCGGGCGGCGCCGTGTAGGTCCCGTTCAGCAGGGCCTGAACGTCGCTCTCGCGGAACCGGTGGTGCCCGCCCGGGGTGAGGATGGACGCGAGCTTGCCCGTCTTCGCTCACCGGCTGACGGTCTTGGGGTCCACTCGGAAGGTGATGGCGACCTGTCCGGGGGTGAGCAACGGCTCGGATTGGTAGTGGGTGGTCATGGTCATCGGGGTCCTTTCCGATAGGAGAGAGGGGATCAGGCGCTGACGTTCTCGAAGGTGTCCTCGATCCACCGGCGGGCGGCGGACTTGCGGATCATGAGGCGCTGGCCGCGCTTGAAGAACTTCGGTCCGCGGCCGATGGCGCGGTAGTGCCGCAGGGTCTTGATCGGCATCCGCGCGAGCAGGGCGACGTCCTCGAACAGCAGGTACGGGTCCTCTTCGGTGAGCTGGGTGGCGGTCATGGGCCCTTCCTTCTCGATCTCGTTGTTGTTTGTTGAAACGAACATCACGGGCATGCTGAGAGCCGTGGAGAGCGCCTGGGCGGTGCTCGGGCTGCACCCGCGTTGCCCCTTGGTGAGCAGGGAGATGAACTGCCTGCTCACGCCAACCTTCTCGGCCAGGGCGGTGGAGTCCAGTCCGGCGCGGTACATGGCTGTGCGGAGGTGGTGGGGGTCCCGAACTCTCGGCATGAGGTGCCCGTTCCGTTGAGCTGTTGTTCGTTGAAACGAACAGTACCGAGCGGTGTCGAGCGATGTCTACAGGGACCGGCGGATTTTATGCAGGGTGGCCTGGGCGTTCTGCTTTACTCGCCCTACTGGTTGACTGGGGTGCCGGTCGGCTACAAGTAGACAAGAGTGTTGTTGGCTGTAACGGCCACGAGTCAAGAGGAGCGCGATGCCGTCGAGTGGTGGGACTCTCGGCAGCACCGGCACAGGTCAGGGTGATCACCTCAGCCGCTACATCAAGGACTACCTCGCTCGGGAGCAGACGAGCGAGAGAGCCCTGGCGGCACGATCACGCGACCCGGTGACGACGCTGACCCTGAAGCATGGCTGGATCAACCAGCTCGTGAACAACGGCGTGGAGCGGGCGCCGGAGTTGTGGAGGCTGCGTGCGTTGGCCGCCGGGATGGGTGTCCCCGTGCGAGTTCTGACCGAGCTGACCGCGGCTCAGTGGCTGGCCCTGTCGGTCGAGGAGCTGCCGGCCGGGGAAGACGCCGTCGTGTTGATCAATGTGCCTGAGGGATTGACGCCTGACCAAAAAGAGCGCTTCCGCCGCATGGCGGAAGGCCTGGCGCGGCAAATGTTTGATTGAACAATAGGTGAATCTACTGTGACTCAGGCGATACAGGGGCCTTACCAGCCGAAAAGTATGCGGCCATGAGCAGGCAGTAGGTTGAAATTTGGAGCAAAAATGGCCTCTCGGGTAACAAAGTTCCAGAGAGGCGTTCTCCATGCACCCCCCGCTCGTCTTCCGTCTCGTGCCTCCGGACCAGCTCGCAGCTGGTCCGGTCGCCACCTCGATCCGCTTATATCGGGCCACCCGGAAAGTGGCTCAGGTGGCCATCGCGATAGATGAGACCAGTGAGACGGATGTGGGGCTCATAGGCGTCTTGAACGACACCTCTGACCGGCTGCATAAGCGGCTCGCCAGCATCTACGACCCCCGCAAGCCTCCTACGATCCGGTTCTTTCTGAAAGATCTCAATCGGATGGTCGACACCGACTTCAGCCCCGAGCAGGTCGATATATACGTCCGATACGAACTGATGCCTCAGGCTGTCATTGACGGCCTGACCAGCCAGTTCACCTACCTCGTACATACCTATCCCTCGTTCCTGCTGAGGAGCACAGATGGCAGGTCACGTCACCAAGCGCTGTAACTGCCGTAACTCGGCTGGCAAGAAGCTCGGCAAGTCCTGTCCTTTGCTGGAAAAGCGAGACCATGGTTCCTGGTGGGTGCGGTACGAGGCTCCTCCAGGCGCTGATGGGCAGCGCCGCCGCCCGTGGGCAGGCCCGTACCCGAACAAGACGGTCGCTGACCGAGCGCTGCCCAAGCTTCAGTCCGAGGCCGACTCCGGCCGGCCGATCCCAGATCGGAAACTGAAGGTTGCCCTATACCTGCGGCAGTGGCTTGCCGGGAAGAAGTCCCTGAAGGATTCAACGCGGCAGTCCTACACCACACATATCGAGCTGTACCTCGAACCGGGGATTGGACACATCCTGCTCGGGGATCTGCGTGAGCATCACCTCGATGCTCTGTACGAAGCGATGCAGCAGATCAACCGCCCATCCGAAGAAGAACCGTCGGAGACCTTGCGGCGCCTGCTGAGAGCACGTGCACGGGCCACGTGGGGTGAGGACGCCGACGCATTGCACAACCGCCGCCCCCTGTCGCCGACGAGGGTTCGCCGCGTCCACGCCACGATTTCCAGCGCCCTGTCGACGGCCTACAAACAGAAGCGAATCGCTCACGATCCCTCCAAAAACGTTGAGCTGCCCACGGCCAAGCGGCGCCGGCCACTGCTATGGACGCCGGAACGGGTCGAGCGTTGGCAGGAGACGGGGGTCAAGCCAGGTCCTGTGATGGTGTGGACGCCCGCCCAAGCCGGCGCCTTCCTCGACTTCTTGGAGGAAAGCGAAGACCGGCTGTACGCGCTCTACCACGTCGTCATCACCCGCGGCCTGCGACGGGCGGAGGTATGCGGCCTCGACTGGGCGGACACCGTTCTGACGGGGACGACGCGAACCATCAGCGTTCTGGAAGAGCGCGAGGACGACGAAGAGCACCGCGGTCTGAAGACGGACGCGTCGCGACGGGTTGTCTCGCTCGACCCGGTCAACGCAGGGCTACTGAGGACATGGCGTCAGCAGCAGCGCCAGGATCGGCTACGGGTAGGGGAGCGGTGGGCAGACTCCGGGCGCGTGTTCACCGACGATCTGGGGCGGCCGATCGAGCTGGATTTCCTGACGAAGCGGTTCGCGCGGCTGGTGCGCAACTCAGGTCTGCCACCGATCCGGCTGCATGATGCGCGGCACTGCGCGGCCACGCTGATGCTGGCCGGCGGAGCCGACATGAAGGTGGTCAGCGCGACCTTGGGGCATACGCAGTACTGGTTCACGGCGGACACCTACGCGTCGGTGCTGCCGGAGCTGGCGGAGGCGGCTGCAGAGGCTGCGGTGGCGCTCATTCCGCGGGCGTCGCGCCGAGAATAGGGAATGCGGTCTGGTAGACCATTGCCGGACCCTAGCGGTAGGCAATGCTCGGCAATGACCGGTCTCCATAGGCATCGAACTTCGGCGGTGACCTGCGGATTCGGTAGCGACCGATAATCTCCAGTAGGCGCTTCAACTGGAATGAAAGGGACTCATAATCCCTGGGTCGCGGGTTCGAGTCCCGCCCGCCCTACCTCTTGCGACCATCAGGAAAGCGCCTCTGACGTGGTGTTTCCCGGCCAAGGTTCTCGGTCGTGCAATACGTGCCGGAGTTTCTAGGAGGCCGTCGGTTCACACGGTGGCCCGGTTTATGGCGTGAGGTTCTGCCGGTGCTGCCAGGCGAGGTCCAGTACGGCCGCGCCCGCGGCCTGCATCGGCTCGTGGTGGACGTATCGGCTCACCTGGTCGGCCTGGAACGGGATGCCGGCGACCTCGACGACCCGCCCCTCGTCGTTGTCGTTGACGATGTCCTCGAAGAGCTCGTCGAACACCTCCGCCTCGATCACGGTGACGGCCAGGATGTCCGCCGCGAACGTCAGCGGGTCGATCCCCAGGCCAAGGACGAAGGAGCGGAGGCGGCCGTCGGCCTTCGCCTGCTCCATCCGCCGGTAGAAGGGCCAGGACCCGTAGGAGAAGGCCTCGCCGTACACCTCGGAGCGTCTCAGGAACTCCTCGCTGTACTCCCGCGCCATGCCTTTCCAGAGGTCGAAGTCCTGGCTGGACGACGCGGCGCTGATCGGCTGGAAGACGCCCACCGGCATGACCTGGTAGAGGCCACCCGCGTGCGCGACCTTGGCGGGGTCGCGCCAGTGCAGGACGAATGTCATGTCTCCGGTCCGGTCCTGCCGCAAGGTCAGCATTGAGACGGCGGGGAGCACGACGCGTCTACTCAGGTCGGTGGGGTCTCCGACGAGGGACCGGAAAGGGAGCCGTTCTTCATGGAGAAGCCGGGCCGACGCCAGTTCGTGCGCCGTGGTCTCCCCGACGTTGACACCGTCGAAGTAGGAACCGCCGGTGAAGCTCAACGTCGGCCACGACACGTCAAGCAACCGGTAGCACGGCCGGTTCTCGAACAGGGCGGGTCTGTCGTGACGGGCGATGGCCTCGGAGTAGTTCGCGCTGTCCTCAGGAAGGGCCGGACGGGCTTCCGGCTCCTCGCCTGTCACCACCGGGGAAGGAGCCTGGTCGCTCCACTTCAGGGTGATCCGGTCGAGGGGGAGCGGCTCGTTCAGCAGCCAGTCCTCACGGGTCAGCAGGGGCGTCGCCCCCACCCGCCGGTAGCCGTCATGGAATCGGCCGGCGACGCGAGCGAGGTCGTGGCGGTGACCGTTCATGTAGCCACGTACGTCCCGCCAGGCCGGGCGGGAACCGGTCGGCCGCTCATTCACACTCATCGTGCCTCCGGGGCAGAGGTGGCGTCGGCCACCAACTCTAGGCAATGCCTGATAAATGATCATCTCGGACGCGGCTGGGTGATCGTCCGTGGCGCGACGAGTGAGCTGACCGACAGGGCCTGGCAACGGATCGAGCTCCCGCCGGCCGCGAGGGACTCCAGGGGAGACGCCCCCTGGCGTGACCTGCCGTGAGGTCGTCACGGGCTCCTGTGGCCGGAGCCCCTGGTTGAAGGTATCCCCGAGCGCTACGGTCCCTGGCAGATCCGTTACGAACGATTCAAGCGCTGGGACGAGGACGGCGCCTGGGCCAGGGGACTGGAAGAACCGCAGGTTAAGGGCGGCATCGGCTCGACCATCGCCTGCCTCACCAGCACGCCGTCGGAGCCAGAGAGGGGGAAGACGCGGAACAATCGCAAAGACGACAGGCCCTCGGACGCTCCCGCAGCGGACTGACCACCAGGCCCCACCTGACCGGCGGCGACATCGCCGGCGGCACCGTCTTCGACGCGGTCACGGTCGCCTTCCGGCTGCGCCGCCGCGTCGACCGGCCCCGCACCCGCCCGGATCGTGTGCCGGGCGGCAAGGGCCACTCCTTCAGGAAAACCCGGCGGCACGGTATCGAGGCGGTCGTCCTTGAGCGCGGGAAGCAGGTCGCCAACCGCAAACGCAAGGGCAGACGGCATGCCGTGTCACAGGGGCGCGGGTGTCTCATGGTCTCCGGACCGTGGGTTCGAGTCCGCCTCTCCTGCCTCTCACGACCACCGGGAAAGAGCCCCTGGCCTGGTGTTCCACGGCCAGGGGCTTCGTCGACCTTCCGGTTGTGCCGGTCCTCCGCAGAGATCTATGCCGTTCGGGGTCGCATCAGTCGTACAGGGTGGTGCTTCGGTACCACACCGTGCCCGGGAAGTTGACCGAGGACACCTCGCCCACCCCCACCCGGGGGCCGGTCATGGCGACCCATCCCACCGCGGGGTTCACGTGCACGCCGCTCACGTAAACCGCTTGTGTGCCTGTGCCGCCCGTGCACTTGCTGTGGACGACGTACCCCTCCTGCCAGGTGGTGCAGCCCGTCAGGGTGGCGTGGGCGGGGGACGCGGTGCCCACCAGCAGCGACGCGGTGAGCAAGGCGGTGGCGGACATGGCCGTAAATCGACTTCTCATGTGTGCTTCCTCCGGTTTCAACGGCAAAGCCACTTCCGGTATGAAATTGTCCTAAATGGACAATACGGACCAGGAGGAGCCAGGCAAGCGCTTTCTGTGCCTTCACCAGGCCGAGAACGCCCTGCGGTGACGCCTTGTCGTTTCTGACAATCCGTTTTGACTTCGCCGCCCACGAAATCGTCGGGATGGTCAAGGGCCGACTCGGATGACCCGGCCTGCTGAACGGTTTTCTCTGCGGGGCCGGACCGGCGATCCCTGACCTGGCCTTCCGGCTCTCTCGTGAGAACGGGAGCGGCGGGGTCCGAGACCGGACGGCCTCGGACGGTTCGCGTGGATGCCCGTGTCCTCGCCGTGGTGTGGGACGGCGATATGTGACGGATCAGGAGGGATGACTATTGGCAGTTGTCTTTGTGAAAATTACCGTCAGTTCATGATGCGACGGATATCTCTTCTGTTGATCTTCGGCCTTCTTCTGTCCACTCCTGGAGTGGCCTTCGCCGAGACGGGCACCCCCATCTACGTCGGCGACTCCTTCGGGACCAACGGCCGCTGCACGGTCGGAGCGGCCGTTCCCGGCGGGTTCGTCACCTCCGGGACCTGCGGCTCTCCGGGCGAGACCGTGCGCGCGGCGAACGGGGCGGTCGTGGGGACCGTCCGTGCCTCGACCCACCCCATCCCCTCCAGCGCCTGGGTCAGCGTGACCTCCGCCTGGGAACCGGTCGGCGTCCTCAGAGTCCCCGGCGGTCGTGACCTGCCGGTTCGTGGCAGCACCCCGGTTCCCGTCGGCTCCCAGGTCTGCGGCTTCGGCGGTACGACCGGGTGGCGGTGCGGCACCCTGCTCGGCAGGAACGCCTCGCTGAGCCTGCCCCAGGGAACGGTGACCGGCCTGCTCGTGACCAGCATCTGCTTCGAGCCCGGCACCCCGCCGGGATCTCCCCTCTACGCGAACGGCCAGCTGCAGGGAATCCTGCTCGGCTTCTCCGGCAACTGCAGCGCGGGAGGCCGTTCCTACTACGTGCCCATCAACGAGATCCTGCGGCGGTACGGACTGACCCTGCTCACCTCCCCCTGACCTCCGGACACCGGAGCACGCGTGACCGGCCATGATGAGGGGCCGTCCAACGGGAACCCGGGGGGCGGCCTCTCGTCATTGGGAGCGGGCGAGAACCCGGAGCCCGGGATCGGGTGAAGGAGGGTGACCAGTTCTCACGAACGGAGCCCACGTTTGATCGCCCAAACCGAACCGGACGACGCGGAGGTGATCGCCCGCGCCCGGCGTGATCCCGCAGTGTTCTCCGTGTTGTTCGACAGGCACGCTCCCGCGCTCCATCGATACGTGACCCGCAGGCTGGGCGAGTCGCTGGCCGACGACGTCGTGGCCGACACCTTCCTCGCGGCCTTCCGCAGGCTTGGGCGTTATGACACCGCCCACCGAGACGCCCGCCCGTGGCTGTACGGGATCGCCGCCAACCTCATCGGTAAACACCGCCGCGCCGAGGTCAGGGCGTACCGGGCGCTGGCCAGGACCGGGACGGACACGGTGGCGGAGAGCTACGCGGACCGGGTGGAGGCTCGCGTCTCGGCCTCGGCGGCACACCGGGAGCTGGCCGAGGCGCTCGCGGTGCTCTCACCGCAGGACCGTGAGGTGCTGCTGATGGTGGCCTGGGCCGACTTCAGCTACCAGGAGGTGGCGTTGGCGCTCGGCGTACCGGTCGGCACGGTGCGTTCGCGGCTGCACCGAGCCAGGAGGAAGACCCGTGCGGCGCTGGGTGCCGATCCGTCAGCCGTCGTTGAGGAGGACACCCGTGGATGACCTGAAGTTGCTGAACGGCATGCGAGCGGACGCGCCCGAGCCCGGCGCGGACCGGCTGGACGCCCTGCGCGCCCGCGTGCTGAGGCCTCGCCGCCGGTTCCGGCTCGTACCGTCCCTGCTCGTGACGGTCAGCGCGGCGGCCGGCGCGGTGGCCGTCACGGTGGTGGTCAACGGCGCCGTCCCGCCGCCTCAGGGAGCACGCCCCTCGGTCGCCGTCGAGACGAGGCCCATGAACGCGGCGGTCGTGCTGGTACGGGCCGCCCAGGTGTCCGAACGGCGCGCGCTCACCCCGGAACCACGCGCCGACCAGTGGCTGTACCGGAAGAACATGGTCAAACAGCCGAACGACGCGGCGCCCGAGACGCAGGAGTCCTGGACCCGTTACGACGGCACGCGGCGGGCCGTACGGTGGGGGCGGGGACCACTGGAGCAGTTCGGTTCCACGCCGGATCCGGACGACGACGACCTGACCCCGCGTGAGTACGCGGCCAGGCTGGCCGGACTGCCCACCGACCCCGACCGGCTGCTGGCACATGTCAGGGGCGACCGGCACTGGGAGACCAAGCCCAGGTGGGACACCGGAGAGCCCCCGGACGCGCGGGCCTTCCGGGTGCTGTCGGTCTACCTCGACCAGGAGGTGCCGGTGCCGCCCAGGCTGCGTGGGGCGATCTTCCGGGCCCTCGCCAGGATTCCGGGCGTGCGGGTGGACTCCGGCGTGCGCGACGCGGCGGGCAGGGCGGGCATCGGGATCGCCTACGAGCGGGGTGCCCCGGGAGTCGGCACCGAGCACGACACGGACGGTCAGGTGATCTCCAGGTCGTACCTCGTCCTTGACGCCACGACGTACGAGTTCCTCGGCACGCGGGTGGACTACGTACGGGACGAACTCATCAACGGTGAGATCGCCTTCCCGGCGGGCAGCTTCTACGCCACCGCCGAACTCGCCAAAGGCATTGTGGACAAACCAGGCGAACTTCCCGGTTCGTAGGTGTGAACGGACAACCTTGCCCGCCGAGGCCTGCTGGACGTGCTTTCGCGTCGTCTCGGCCATGGCCTCTGGCCGGAAAGCGGATGGCCGTGACATCCGAGCCGCGGGAGCCAGGCTGTGTCCCGGCGGGTGGTACGGCGGAGCCGGGTGGTCCGCGGGTACGGTGGGACGTCGACCAGATGCGGCGGTTCCATCCGAGCCGGCGAACCGGGAGGGTCGGCTACTCGGGAAAGCACATCGGGCCGACGCCGGGAGAGCCGGCGTTCCGGTATCCCGTGTTCAAGGCCCGAATCGACGACTATCTCGGCGCGATGGTCCCGGAGGCGCTGGGCGTGGACGAACGGCTCGTCGACAAGTACTCGGCCGTGGAACTCCGTACCCGGGACGCGGAGCGGCCGTTCGGGCCGGAGGCCATCTCCGTGGGGACCCTGCACGCGGCCGGTGTGCCGGCCGCGTTGTTCCAGCCGGCCGTACTCGACGGGCAGGCGGAACTGGTGGCCGTCGAGGAACCGGAGACCGCGCTCCACCCCGCTGCGGCGGGAGCGTTGTTCGACGCGTTGACGGAGGCGAGTGAGTTCGTCCAGGTCGTGATCACCACTCAGAGCGCCGAACTGCTCGACCGGGACGGCATCGATCCGGCCTCCGTCCGGGTCGTGGCGATGGAGAACGGGGTGACCGTGGTCGGCGAGACCGACGGGGTCAGCCGCGCCCTTCTCGAAGAGGGGTACGCCATCCTTGGCGAACTGTTGCGCGACGGTCAGCTCCGGCCGGAGACAGGCGCATGAGCGGCCCTGTCACGATCGCCTCCATTGTGGAGGGCGACGGTGAGGTGTCCGCGCTTCCTGTCCTGCTTCGCAGGATCGCCGGGGCGCTTTCGCGCTGGGACGTACGGATCTCTCCGCCCCGCCGTGTCCCCCGCAGCGGACTTGTCGCCCGTGGCGGGGTCGAGAACGCGGTCCTCCGGGCGTCCTACCAGCTCACCGGTGCGGGAGGAATCCTGCTGCTGATCGACTCAGACGACGACTGTCCGGCCGCTCTCGGTCCCAGGCTTCTTGAGACGTCGAACGGCTTCTGCTGGGAAGGCCGTGATCTCCCGGAAGCGTCGAACTCCGTGCCCTGTGCCGGAGTCTTAGCCGGTATGAGGTCCTGGGGTTCTCTTGGGCGGTTGGTCGTGGTGGCGGTGTTGCTCGGATTGCTGGTGGCGGGGGGTGTGTGGTGGGCGCTGACCGCGGTGGGGGAGGCGTTGTGGAGCGACATACCGATATTTCACCCCTTCCCTGATGGCGGCCTCTGACGTTCCCCGGGTGCGGCGCGTCCCAGGGGACGCGCCGCTCGGAGGTCAGGCGACCTTGGGGGAGGGAGCCTTCCAGGTGTTGCAGGCGCCGGGCTTCCCCGATCCGTAGCCGGTCTTGAACCAGGCGAGACGGTTGGCGGGCTTGCCGTACCACTTGGGGATGAACCTGCCGTACTCCTTGGGCGTTCCTGCGGAGAGCAGACGCCCCCAGTCGCGGGCCGTACGGCCGAGGCTCCTGACGGACACTCCGGCCAGGCAGTCGGCCTGCTGGTAGAAGCGGTGGGTCTGCTCGTTCATCTCGGCCTCCTCGCCGTCGTAGCGCAGTGCCCACCAGGCCTCGCTGATGCCCGTCTGCGTCTGGACGAACCCGGCGTAGGCGCGGGCGACCCCGACGAGGACGGGCAGTTCGGACTTGGCCTTGATCCAGTCGGAGCGCAGTTGCACCTCGACGGAGCGGTTGCAGCCGGCGGCGAGGGAGCCGGACACCTTGATGCCGGTGTAGCAGGGGCTGTGCTCGTAGGTGTCCTTGATCGTCACCTCGGCCGGGACGAAGTCCTTCACCCGCTTGCCCCAGGCGGTGTTCAGGCAGCCGACGACCTTCTTGAGGTAGGCCGTCGTTGAGGCCTTGGTGGTGCCCTTGACCGCCTTGCAGGAGATCGAGGGCAGGGCGGGCACCGTGTAGAGCGGGTTCTGGGTCAGCTCGGGCGCGCCGACGACGGGGTACGCGGACGCGGCGACCGGGGTGGAGAACAGCAGAGCCAGGACTCCGGCGAAGACCGTCAAAACACGGCGAGTTGTCATAGATCATGATCGTAGGGAGCGGTAATCCCGCACGGACACGTCGTGATCATGTCGTGCTCCAAGGACCCCAGGCCTCCGAGAACCCCAAGCATCCTAAGCACCCCAAGGACTCCAGGGCTCTCAAGGCCCCGGTCTCCAGACTTCGGTCTCCAGGCTTCGGGGTCCTCGGGGCTCCAAGATCCCAAAGCCCCGAGGACCCCGAGGCTTCAAGACCCCCGGGGTTCCCGCCGGTGGGATGTCACTGCCTGCGGCGGAGGTTGCCGTCGTCGAGGCGGGCGTTGACCAGTTTGCCGATAAGACCGATGAGCTGGTCGCGCTCGGCGCGGGTCAGCGTCTCCGCCCAGTAACGCTCCCTGGCGTTGTACACGGTGAACGCCTCGACGAAGGCGGTCCTGCCCTTCTCCGACAGGGTGACGACGTGGGTCCTGCGGTCGCGTTCCGACAGGCGGCGCTCGATCATCTCCTGGCCGACGATCTTGTCGAGCAGAGCGGAGGCCGCGGCCCTGCTCATCCCGGAGAGCCTGATCAGGTCCCGGGACTCCATCTCCCCGTACATGTAGAGGATCAGCAGCAGTTTGAGCGTGGGGGCGGCGACGGCGTCGGCGCGCCTGAGGGTGGCGGACAGGTCGTAGAACACGAGGCTCGTCGCGCAGTGCAGCGTCATGCACAGCCGCATGGCCTCGTCGTCGACCCCGGGGATCTGCGGGGGGACGGACTCGACCGCCTGGCCGATCAGGGACCACATGGTGGTGTCCTCCACGGCGTCGGGCGCGGTCTCGGCGTTCGGTGCGCGGTCACTGGGCAACGGCACGGCTCCGCTTGTCTGGGTGGTGGGAACGATCAGGACATTCAACCATCATGATGACTGCCAATGTATTGACGGTCAATCTATTGACAAATTTTGCGGCGCTGCCCACGCTGGTCGAACCCAACCGAGAGTATGGAGACACCGCCGCATGATGAGGTATCACTCCCTGGGCGTTAACGGTCCCAAGGTGTCCGCGCTGAGCATCGGCTCCTACCACACCTACGACCGGATGCGTCACGAGGACATCGTCGAGTTCCTGACGACCGCGAGGAACGCGGGGGTCACGTGGTTCGACGTGGGCCACTACACCTCGGCCGCCCGGCCGGACGATCCGGTCTCCGAGACCGACATGCGGTTCGCGGCGGCGCGGGACGCGGCGGGCATCGCCAGGGAGGACTACTTCCACACCGAGAAGCTCTGGTACGGCGGGCCGCGCCCCTCCTTCCGCGACCAGCTCGCGGAGTCCCTGCCCCGGGCCAGGGTGGACGCGGCCGACTGCGTCATCTACAACCCGGACACGGCCTACTACTTCCAGACCGTCGTGGACATGAAGGACATCGTCCGTCAGATGGCCGGGCTGGTGGAGGCCGGGCTGACCAGGTACTGGGGCATCAACCACGCGACCCCCGCCGAGATCGACGAGGCCTGCGCCTACGCGCACCAGGAGGGCATGCCGCTGCCCAGCGTGCTGCAGCTGCCGTACTCGGCCATCGCCAGGAAGATGGGCGAGGACAGTGAGCTGGCCGAGGTCATGGAGCGCTGGGATCTGGTCATCCAGACGACGAACGTGCTGGCCGTCGGTGTGCTGGCCGGGCGGCGCGCCGCCGGCAGCGAGCGCCCGCTCGGCCCCACGGGCATGACCAGGCACGCCGAGAAGGTCCGCGACGCGTTCGCCGCACGGGCGGAGGCGCTGGGCGCGACCGCCGCGCAGCTCGCGATCGCCTTCGCCCTCACCCACCCGCGTACGGCCTCGGTGCTCTTCGGAGCCAGCAGCGTCGGACAGCTCAAGGCCAACCTCGGCGCGCTCGACCTGGTGAACAGGCTGGGCACGGAGGGCGTGCGCGCCGCCGTCGCCGACCTGCCACAGAACCCGGACGAGCTGCGGGTCGGAGAGATCGACACCGAGCCCGCCGTGGGCTGACCCGCGCGCGAGCGCACCCGTCGGGGGACAAGCTCCAACCATCTGTTTTGAAGAAAGGCCGACCCGTGAGCCCAACCACCACGCGCATCCGACGCCTGATCGCAGTCGCCGGTGCCACCGGTCTCGCGCTGGCGATCACCTCCTGTTCCAGCGAACGCGGCACGCAGAAGACGGCCGCGGGCGGCGACAAGGCGGGGACGTTCGTCTTCGCCGCCGCCTCAGAGCCGGTCGCGCTGGACCCGGCGTTCGTCGCCGACAGCGAGAGCACACGGGTCGCCAACCAGATCTTCGAAGGTCTGGTGTCGATCAAGCCCGGCACGGCCGAGCCCGCGCCGGGCCTGGCGACCTCCTGGTCGCAGACCGACGACGGCCTGAACTACACCTTCCAGCTCCGCAAGGGTGTGAAGTTCTCCGACGGCACACCCTTCGACGCCGAGGCCGTCTGCTTCAACTTCGAGCGCTGGTACAACTGGAACGGTCCTTTGCAGGCCGAGAACATCAGCAACCTGTACCAACTGGTCTTCGCCGGCTTCAAGACCAGCGACAACCCGGCGCTCACCAAGAGCATCTACAAGAGCTGCGCCGCCGAGGGCGACGCGGTCACCATCACGCTGACCCGCCCCTACGGCAGCCTCATCCCCGCGCTGGCCATCTCGTCGTTCGCCATGCAGAGCCCGGCCGCCCTGAAGCAGTACAAGGCCGACGACCCCGGCGCCTCCGGCGACGTCCGGCGCAACGAGTACTCATCCGCCCACCCCACCGGCACGGGACCGTACCTGTTCGAGTCATGGGAGAAGGGACAGCGGCTGACGCTGCGCGCCAACCCCGGCTACTGGGGCGGGAAGCCGAAGATCGACAAGATCGTCGTACGGATCATCCCGGACGGCACCGCCCGGCTGCAGGCGCTGCAGAGCGGTGAGATCGACGGCTACGACCTGGTCGCGCCCGCGGACGTGCAGGGGCTGTCCGGCGCGGGCTTCCAGGTCCTGCCCAGGGAACCGCTCAACATCCTCTACCTCGGCATGAACCAGGCCGACCCGCTGCTGGCCGACATCAGGGTCCGCAAGGCGATCGCCCACGCCCTGGACAAGCAGGCGATCGTCTCCCAGACGCTGCCCGCGGGAACCAAGCCCGCCGAGCAGTTCATCCCGCCGCCGGTCAACGGCTACGCCGACAGCGTCGCCACCTACGACCACGACCCGGCCAAGGCGAAGAAGCTCCTCGAAGAGGCGGGCGCGGTCGGCAAGACGGTCACCTTCAACTACCCGACCGGTACGTCGAGGCCGTACATGCCGAGTCCGGAGGACACCTTCGTGGCGATCCGCACCCAGCTTGAGGCCGTCGGGCTGAAGGTCAACGCCGTACCGGAGAAGTGGAGTCCCGAGTACCTGGAGAGGATCAAGGCCAAGACCGACCACGGCCTGTACCTCCTCGGCGGGACGGGCATCATGAACAGCGCCGACACCTTCCTCGGCATCTTCTTCGGCCGCAAGACCGTCGAGTGGGGCTTCGAGGACAAGAAGCTGTTCGAGTCGGTCGCCGCGGCGCGCAGCGCGCGCAACCTCACCGAGCAGGGCGAGAAGTACGCCACGGTGAGCAAGGAGCTCATGGACCTGCTGCCGGGCATCCCGGTGGCCCACCCGGTCCCCTCGCTCGCGCTCTCGCCCAGGATCTCCGGTTACGTCACCAGCCCGCTCGCGGCCGAGGTGTGGAACAACCTCCAGATCAAGGGCTAGGGAACAGACGACATGATCGCCTTCGTCGCCCGGCGCCTGGCCCTGGTCGTGCCGGTGCTGTTGGGCCTCAGCCTGCTGCTGTTCGTGTGGCTGCGGCTGCTGCCCGGGGACCCGGCGCGGGCACTGCTCGGCGAGCGGGCCACCCAGGAGGGGATCGACCGGGTCAACCACCTGTACGGGTTCGACCGGTCGCTTCCCGAGCAGTTCCTGCTCTTCCTCGGGCGGCTCGCGCGGGGCGACCTCGGTTCCTCCATCAGGACGGGCCAGAGCGTGGTGGACAGCTTCCTTGAGCGTTTCCCGGCGACCGTCGAACTGGCGGTCGCCGGGCTCGGCCTCGCGGTCGTGGCCGGCATCCCGCTCGGCTACCTCGCCGCCCGCCGCAGGGGCGGTCCGCTGGACCACCTGTCCGTCGGGGCGTCCCTGCTGGGGGTCGTGGTCCCGGTGTTCTTCCTGGCCTACCTCCTGAAGTACGTCTTCGCGATCCGGCTCGGCTGGCTGCCGACGGCGGGACGCCAGGACGTCAGGCTCGACGCGACCCACCCGACCGGCCTGTACGTGCTGGACGGGGTGCTGACCGGGGAGTGGGACGCCGCCTGGGACGCCCTTCGCCACCTGATCCTGCCCGCGATGGCCCTCGGGGCGATCCCGCTGGCGATCATCGTGCGGATCACCAGGGCCTCGGTGCTGGAAGTGATGAACGAGGACTTCGTCCGCACCGCGCGCGCCAAGGGCCTGACCCGGGCCGTGATCCGGCGCAGGCACGTCATGCGCAACGCGCTGCTGCCCGTCTCCACCACGATCGGCCTGCAGGCCGGTGCCCTGCTGGCCGGGGCGGTGCTCACCGAGACGGTGTTCGCGCTCAACGGGGTCGGGGAGTTCCTGTTCACCGCCGTCAACCATCTGGACTATCCGGTGCTCCAAGGATTCGTGCTGTTCATCGCGGTCATCTATGCGATCGTCAACCTGCTGGTCGACGTGTCGTACGCGGTCATCGACCCCAGGGCGAGGCAGCGATGAGCGCCCCGACCGCCGCAGCCGTCCCGGCGCGGGCCGGCGGGACGTGGGGGGTCGCGCTGCGCCGCCTGCTCCGACGCAGGTCCGCGGTCGCCGGAGGCGTCATCGTGCTGTTGTTCACGGTGATCGCGCTCGCCGCGCCGCTGCTGACGCCGTACGAGCCGGGCAGCGCCGAGTGGGCGGGGAGGATCACCCCGTCGTCGGTGCCGGGGCCGGGCCCCGGCCACCTGCTCGGCCTCGACAGCTTCGGCTCCGACCTGTTCACCCAGCTCGTGTACGGCGCGCGGCAGTCGCTGGTGATCGGTGTCACCGCGACCGGGCTCGGCCTGCTCGTCGGGGCGCTGGTCGGCCTGCTCGCCGGAGGGCTCGGCGGCTGGGTCGACACGCTGGCGATGCGGGTGACCGACGTGATGCTGTCGATCCCCGCGCTGCTGCTGGCGGTGAGCGTCGCCGCCGTGATGGGCCGCAGTCCGGTCGCCGTGATGATCGCCATCGCGGCGGCGCAGGTGCCGGTCTTCGCCCGCCTGCTCAGAGGGTCGATGCTGGCCCAGCGAGGCCTGGACTACGTGGTCGCGGCCCGCTCGGTGGGCGTGCCGACGAGCCGGATCGTGTTCGGCCAGATGCTGCCCAACTCGGTCGGTCCGGTGATCGTGCAGGCCACCCTCGTCCTGGCGACGGCGACGATCGAGGTGGCCGCGCTGTCGTTCCTCGGCCTCGGGCAGGCCGACCCGACGGTCGCCGAGTGGGGCCGCATGCTGGTCAAGGCACAGGCCAGGCTGGAGAGCGCCCCCCATCTGGCGCTGCTGCCCGGCGCCTGCATCGCCGTCACGGCGCTCGGCTTCACCCTCGTCGGTGAGGCCCTGCGCGAAGTCCTCGACCCGAAGACCACGAGGTGACCATGTCCCTGCTCGACGTACGGAACCTCCGGGTACGGTTCGCCTCCGCCCAGCCCGCGATCGCCGCCGTGGACGGCGTCAGCCTCACCGTCGAGGCCGGGGAGGTCGTGGCGCTGGTCGGCGAGTCCGGCTGCGGCAAGTCCGCGACCGCGCTGGCGCTGCTCGGGCTGCTGCCCGCCTCGGCGCGGGTCGAGGGCGAGATCGTGTTCGACGGCGAGGACCTGACCACGCTGAACGACCGGCAGCTGTCGGCCAGGCGCGGCCGTGACCTGGCGATGGTCTTCCAGGACCCGATGACCTCGCTCAACCCGGTCGTGCCGATCGGCGTGCAGATCACCGAGGTCCTGCTGCGGCACACCGACCTGTCGAAGGCGGCGGCCGGGGCCCGCGCGGAGGAACTGCTGCGTGAGGTCGGCATCCCCGACCCGCGCCGCAGGATGCGGCAGTACCCGCACCAGCTCTCCGGCGGCATGCGCCAGCGTGTCATGATCGCCACAGCGATCGCGTGCGGCCCCAAGCTGCTCATCGCCGACGAGCCGACCACGGCGCTCGACGTCACGATCCAGGCCCAGGTCCTCGAACTGCTGGCCAGGCTGGCCCGGGACCACGGCGCGGCCCTGCTGATGATCACCCACGACCTGGGCGTCGTCGCGGGCCTGGCCGACCGGGTCAGCGTGATGTACGGCGGGCGGGTCGTCGAGACGGCCTCGGCGGAGGAGCTGTTCCGCAGGCCCATGCACCGCTACACCCGTGGCCTGCTCGCCTCGATCCCGGCTCTCGACTCCCCGCGGGACACGCCGCTCACCCCGATCCCCGGCTCGCCGTTCGACCGGCTGCCCTGGGAGTCTGGGTGCTCGTTCGCGTCCCGGTGCGCGGTGGCCGACGAGGCCTGCATGGTCCCCGGCCTGCCCATGACCGAAGACTCTCCCGGCCACCGGTTCCGGTGCGTCCACCCGGCGGGCGACGCCCCCGTCCCCGTCTCCGCCGCTGTCACGGCGCGGGAGTCCGCCGCCCCCGCCGAGGGGGAGAGCCCCGAGCCGCTGGTGCGGATCAGCGACCTGCGGGTGCGCTACCCGGCCAGGCGCGCCGCGGTCACCAACCGCCCCGTCGAGTACGTCCGCGCCGTGGACGGGGTCAGCCTGGACCTGCCGAAGGGGCGGACGTACGGGCTGGTCGGGGAGTCGGGCTGCGGCAAGTCAAGCCTCGGCCGCGCGCTGCTGCGTCTCGAACCGGTCGCCTCGGGCAGCGTGTTCTTCGACGGCGTCGACCTGGCCGGGATGCGGGAACGCGCGCTGCGCCCGATGCGCCGCCGGATGCAGATGGTCTTCCAGGATCCGATGGCCAGCCTCAACCCGCGCCAGAGCGTCGGCGACATCCTGGAGCTGTCGCTGCGTGTGCACGGCGTGCCCGGCGGGCGCGGGGAGCGGCGTGCCAAGGTGCTGAACACGCTGGACCAGGTCGGGCTGCCACGCACGGCCGAGCACCGCTACCCGCACGAGTTCTCCGGTGGCCAGCGCCAGCGGGTCGGCATCGCCAGGGCGATCATCCTCGAACCCGACCTGCTGATCGCCGACGAACCGGTCTCCGCGCTCGACGTCTCGGTCCAGGCGCAGATCGTCAACCTGCTCCAGGAGGTCAAGCGGACGCTGTCGCTGACGACGCTGCTGATCGCCCACGACCTGGCCGTGGTGCGGCACATGAGCGACACGGTCGGCGTGATGTACCTCGGCAGGCTGGTCGAGGAGGCGGACTCGGGGGAGCTGTTCGAACGCCCGCTGCACCCCTACACCGTGTCGCTGATGTCGGCGGTTCCGCTGCCCGACCCGGTGGCCGAGGCGCGGCGGGAGCGGATCATCCTCAGCGGGGACCTGCCGAGCCCGGCCGCCCCGCCGAGCGGCTGCCCCTTCCACACCCGCTGCCCCTTCCGCAGGCAGACCCGCTGCGCTGAGGAGGTCCCACAGGTCAGAGAGGTCGTTCCGGGGCACCGCGTGGCCTGCCACTGGGCGGAGGACATCGCGGGCCTGGCGTGAGGACCGCGCCGTACGGACGGCGTCCCCACCGCCCGACGGGGCTTCGGCCGGTGGGGGCGCCGCCCTCTCCCGTCACGGCCTCCGCCGGGCTCCGCGGGCGTAAACCATGTGCGAACTGTCGGTGGGGCAGGCAAGAATGCGGAGCATCATGGTTATCTCCCCAACGCTTCCGTTCACCGCCACGACGTCGCTCAACGGCGACATCGTGGTCTTCTACGTCGGCCCCGAGCCCCGCATGACGGCCGAGCAGGCGCTCGCCTTCGCCGACCTGCTCCGCGACCTGGCGACCGAGCCCGCCTGTCTCAGCTGACCGGGAGGGCGGGGACGGCCGGTCTTCCGGTCGTCCAGCCCGCCTCAAGGACCACCTCGACCTGGTCGTCCCCGTTGCCCGGCTTGCCGGTGACGGTCGAGGACAGCACCTGTGAGGAGACGGGGTCGATGACGAGGGTCCGCCGCACGGCCACCGGGAGCCGTGTGGCGCCTGCGGTCTGCAGGGTGAAGGAGAAGGCCGCCCCGGCCCTGCCCCTTTCGTCCTTCGTCTCACCGAGATAACGCACCTCGGGCAGGTCGGCGAGTGCCCGGTAGGCGGCGGCGCGCACCTTCGGCGGCGACGGCTTGCTCCACAGCAGGCCGCTGAGCGCGTCCGCGACGACGCCGTCGAGAGAGCCGCCCGGCGCGTCCCTGACCAGGTCGGCGACCTGTTCCCGCAGGGCGCCGGGGTCGGTGGGCAGCGCCCTGATCTGTTCGAGGGTCATCGGCTTGCCCGCCATGCTGAACGCCGTCCCGTCGGTCACGGCCCTGAGCCGGCCCCGGTCGGGTGCGGCGGACAACGTCCCACCGGGCACCGGCCACGTGGCGGGGGAGCCGTCACGACGCCAGGCCTCCTCGTCGGCCTCGCCCGCCGGGCGCGCGCCCAGGGAGCGGGTCCCGACCCAGATCCCGTCGCCGTCCTCGGCGACCCACTGCTCGGTGAGCCGTGACTCGACGACCCGGTAACGGTCGCCGTCGCGGCCGAACGACTCCGGGTAGGTCCGCCGGTTCAGCTTGCTGACGTGCCAGTACGGGCCGTCGGCGGCGACGTCCGCCTCGGCGGTCACCGCGGCGGCCAGCAGGATCGACCGCCCGGAGCCGGTCGCGCTCTCCGTGACGTACGGCGACGCCGCCGAGGAGGGCGCCCGCCCCGGCCCGGCGGTCGTGGCCCCCGTGACCACGACCGCCACCGCCACCGCCGTGGCCACCACCGTGCCCACCGTCGCCGTGGCGGCGAGCACCCCGGTGATCCCCTTGACGAACCTCAGGCGTGGCCGCCCGGCCTCGGCGTCCAGGGCCTGGCGCACTTTGGCCTTGAGGATCGGGTCGGGCCGTGGCTCGCCGTACAGCTCGCGGAGCGTCTCCAGCTCATCCACGGCGGGTCTCCTCGGGGTCGAGCATCGGATTGGTCTCACCCAGGACGGCGCGCAGCTTCCGCCTGGCCCGGTTCAGGCGTGATCCCACGGTTCCGTAGGGGATGCCCAGGGCCGCCGCGACCTCCTCGTGGCTGAGGTCGGCGAGGGCGACCAGGAGCAGCACGTCGCGGTCACGCTGGTGGAGTTCGGCGACGGCGGCGGCGAGACTCGGCCGCAGGCTCTCCGCGCTGACCCGCGCCGCGACGCGCTCCTCGTGCCCGGGGGCGTCGGGGGCGGGGCCGTGCCGGCCGAGCGCGCGCAGCGTGCGCACCTCGACGCGGCGCTGCCTGCCGATGAGGTTGGTCGCGATGCCGTACAGCCAGGCGCGGACCCCGGCGCGGGACGGGTCGTAACGCGACCGTTTGCGGAACGCCGTGAGGAAGGTCTCCGAGACGATGTCCTCCGCGACGTCGTCGCCCAGCCGCTGGGCGGCGTAGCGGTGGATCTCGGCGAAGTGGGCGTCGAAGATCGCGCCGAACCACTCGGCCTCGTCGAGGGAGTGAGGCACGGCCTCGGGGCTCCCCGCACGGACGGCCCATGAGATCGAGGTCACGAAGGTCTCCCGTTTCCAGCGCGGTCGGCGGTCACCCCTTCTCACCCGATCCACCGGATCGCTTTCACGGACTCGCCCTCAGCGGGTTCCCGCAAGGATGTCGCGGACGTCCATGAGGGCGAAGCCGAGCAGGTTCAGACCCCGCCAGGTGGCCGGGGAGGCGGCGCGTTCGTCGTCGGCGGTCAGTCCGATGCCCCAGATCGGGTCGACGGGACTGGCCTCGACCAGAACCCGGTCCCGGGTGCCGAGCAGGAAGTCCCCCAGCTCCGGGTGCGCGCCGAACTTGGCGGCGTTGCCGCGCACGACGGTCGCGTACCGGTGCTCCGCCCACACGGCCTCGTCGAAGCCGCGGACCTCGCGGCCGAGTCGTTTCGCCTCGCCGGGGTGCGTGGCCGTGAGGATCGCCGCCGCCGTCTCGTCGTCGCCGAACAGCCACGCCTTGTGCGCCATCATGTGGTGCTCCGCCGAGGGGAAGACGTGCTCGCCGCCGCCGAAGGCGTTCTCCGCAGGGAAGGGAGCCCGCCACCACTGGCTGAGGCATCCGGCACCGGCGCCGCCCCCGCGCGGCGGCCGGTGGCCCCAGAAGAACAGGTAGCGCAGCCGTCCGCCGTCACGCTCGGCGGCGACGGCCTCGGCGACGGAACGCGGCAGTCCGGTCAGGTCGGGCACCGTCACACCCTGCCACGCAGGGTCGGCACGCGGCCAGCGGTTATCCGCGCGGGGCGACCGGCCGGGTAGGGCGACGGCCTCCGCCCGTGCCGCGCCGTGTCACGGCCGCAGGCCCCGTACGCCGAGGGGCCGGCGCGGTGCCTCAGCGTACGGCGACGGCGTAGGCGAGCAGCCACTCGACGCACTCGGTGACGTGCCTGGCGTGCGTCAGGTCCCGGCCCCAGGCGTACAGGCCGTGCCGGGCCACGATCACCGCCGGGACGGCCGCGTCGTGGGCCTCCTCGAAACGGTCTCCGAGCTCGGCCATGTCCTGGCTGTTGGCGATCACCGGGACGACCACCTCGTCGTCGTGCGCCAGCCGTCCGATGCCCTTGAGCATCTCGATGTCGCGCAGCGGCACGCCTGCGGGCCAGTGGTGCCCGGCGACGACGGCGTTGACGGTGTGGACGTGCACGACCGCGCCCGCGCCGGTCAGCGCCGCGACCCGGGCGTGCAGGCCCGCCTCGGCCGAGGGCCTGCGCGGTTCGACGCCCTCGACCGGCACCGTCTCACCGGAGGGGCCGACGACCGAGACGTCGGCGGCGGTCAGCTCACCCTTGTCCAGGCCGCTGGCGGTGACCGCCAGCCGCAGCGGGTCACGGCTGACGACCTCGGAGAGGTTGCCCGAGGTGCCGCGCATCCAGCCGAGCCCGGCGAAACGCGCCGACTCGGCCGCCAGCCGGGCACCGGCCCCGAGGACCAGCTCCGCCGTACGGAAGTCCCGCCCGGCGCTCATCGCGGCCCCCCGAAGCCCGGCTCCCCGGAACTCAGCTCCCCGAAGGACGCCACGACCGGGTGCGGGCCGAAGTCGGCGTTCTCACTTGGCTCGCCAGGACGGCGCAGGCCCGTGGTCCGCCAGCCCGCGGCGGCGGCCGCGTCCAGTTCGGCGGGCACGTCGGACAGGAAGAGCAGGTCCGTCCCGCCGAGTTCGGCGGCGATGCGCCGGTAGGACGACGCCTCCCGTTTCGGCCCCGCGTTCACCGTGTCGAACCACCCCTCGACGAGGACGGACAGGTCCCCGTCCCCGGTGTGCGCGAACCACGGGCGCTGGGCGGAGACCGAGCCGGAGGAGAAGACCGCCAGACGCCTCCCCCCGGCGTGCCAGGCGCGCAGGGCCGGGGCCACGTCGGGGAAGAAGTGCGCGGTCAGCTCGCCCGCCGCGAACCCCTCCGCCCAGATCCGCCCCTGCAGCGTCTTCAACGGCGTCGCCTTGACGTCGTGGTCCATCCAGTCGTGCAGCACCTTCACGACCTCCTCGGTCGTGGCGCCGCCGATCTCCTCGACGGCGGCACGGACCTCGGGGTCGTCCCGGTTCGCCTCGATCCACGGCCCGAGCCTGGGCCTGGCGAAGGCGTAGAGCCCCACGTGTACGGACTCGGTGGAACTCGTCGTCCCCTCGATGTCGAGCACGGTCCATCCGGTCATCGGGCGAGCACCTCCACGAGGTCGGGGGCGTGCGACGGGGCGTCGGTTTCGATGCCGTGAACCATCAGCTCTCCTCGGTGTGGCCGGAAACGGCGAAGTGGTCGCGGACACGGGACGGCTCGTAGACGCCGTGCTCGGTCACGATTCTGGTCACCAGGCGCGGCGGGGTGGCGTCGAAGGCCGGGTAGTAGCCGACGACCCCCTCCGCTGCGGTGCGCCGCCCCAGCACGTGCAGCACCTCGTCGCCGTCACGCCGTTCGATCACGACGTCGTCGATCGTGCGCGCCTGCGGGTCCGGCGCGTCGATCAGCGCGTGGTACGGCACGCCGAAGGCGTTCGCGGCCAGGGCGACCCCCAGTGTGCCGACCTTGTTGACCACGTGACCGTCGAGCGTGACCCGGTCGGCCGCGGTCAGCGCCACGTCGGCGAGCCCGTCGGCCAGCGCGGCCGCGACCATCCCGTCGGTGATCAGGGTCGGCCGGTAGCCCATCTCGACGAGCGTGGCCGCGGTGAGCCTGGCCCCCTGCAGGTAGGGGCGGGTCTCGGTGCAGACGAACTCCAGGTGCTTGCCCGCGGACCGCGCCGCCCGCACGGTCGCGATGAGGAAGGCGTCGGCCCAGCAGTGGGTGAGCACCCGCGCGCCGTCACCGAGCAGGCTCGCCGCGTGACGGCCCAGGGCGGCGCTGCGCTCCCGGTAGGCGGCGTCGTGCGCGTGGGCGGCCCGGGTGACCGCCTCGACCAGCTCCGTGCCCGAGGCCGCCTCCGGCCCGTCGAGCACCACCCCGAGCACTCCCTGTACGGCGTCGCGGATGTGGTTGTTCGTCGGCCGCGTCGCGATGAGCCTGGCACCCGCCCGGCGTAGGTGGGCGACGGCCTCCTCGGGCGGTTCCCGCCGGGCCTCGCGGGCGGCCAGGACGAGTCCGGCGGTCGCCGCGAACAACGGTCCCGAGCTCTGCGTGACCATCCGTTCGATGGCCGTCGCGACCTCCTCGCTGGTCGTGCAGCGCACCCAGCGCACCTCGAACGGGTAGACGCGCCGGTCGAGGATCTCCACCGCGTCGTCGGTGATCCTGACGGAGTCGGCCAGGACGGGGGTGTCACTCATTGAGGCCTCCATGAGACGTCGCCGTCCACGGGCGGCCGGGTACCGCCCGGCGTCATCACGACGACGGCGACCCGGCCCCTGCCCGCGCTCATGCCCTCACTGAACAACGTCACGCCGCCCGGCGCCAGCCGTGCCCCGCCGGGCATCCGTGTGTTCCCGGCCTCCGGAAGGTCCGGCCGCACAGCGGTGCCGACGCACGGGTGAGCGTCCCGCGGGACGCGGGGTCAGGCCGCCGCGGGCGCCCGCATCAGCTCGGCGCGGTAGCGGGCCAGGGCCGAGGGCAGGCCGATCATGACCACACCGACGAGTCCGCCGCCGTCGTGGTAACCGACCGCGACCTCCCCGCCGAGATCGCCTTCCAGCACCCGGATGTCGTCGCCGCCGAGCCCCGGGGCGCCGAAGGACTGGATGCGCAGGTCGTACTGGTCGCTCCAGAAGGTCGGCAGCGGCGTGAACGGGGCCGGATCGTGCCCGGCCTGCCCGAGGTCGGCCAGCAGGGTCGGCACCGCGCGCTTGGCCGTGTCCGTAGGAACGCTCCAGTGCTCGACCCGCCGGGCGACGTCGTCGTAGCGGGGGTTGGGGAAGCGCGCCACGTCGCCGACCGCGACCACGCCGGGACGGCCCTCGACCCGCAGCGCGTTGTCACAGAGCACACCGTCGGACAGGTCCAGGCCGTTGCCCCCGAGCCACTCGGTGTTGGCCGCGGAGCCGACCGCCTCGACGACCACGTCGGCCTCGGCCACGGTCCCGTCGGACAACTCGGCCCCCGCGGGGGAACCCTCCCCGAGGAAGCGCCTGACCGTACGGCCCAGCAGGAACCGCACCCCCTCCTCCTCGTGACGGCGCCGGAGCGCGGCCCCCAACCCGGCGCCGAGCGGGCGGAGCATCGGCTCGGCCTCGGGGGCGACCACGGTGACCCGGCAGCCGAGCACGCGGGCGGTCGCCGCGACCTCACAGCCGATGAACCCGGCTCCGACGACCAGCACCCTGGTCCCCGGCAGCAGCCGCGCGCGCAGCGCCGCCGCGTCCTCAAGCGTCCGCACCACGTGCCGCCCCTCGGGGCCGGGCACGGGCAGCCGCCTCGGACGCATCCCGGTCGCCACCACCAGCCCGTCGTAGCCGATCTCGGTGCCGTCGGCGAGCCGTACGGCGCGCGCGGCCAGGTCGGCCGAGGCGATCGGGACGCCGAGCCGCCATATCACGTCGGCCACCGCTGGGCGGAGCCTGAAGGCGACCGCCTCGTGCGTGACCTCCGAGGCCAGCGCCTCCTTCGACAGCGGCGGCCGGTTGTACGGCAGGTGCCGCTCGTCGCCGACCGCGACGATCTCCCCGGTGAAACCGCCCGCCCGCAGTCGTTCCGCCGCTCGCAGGCCGCCCATGGAGGCGCCCGCGATCACGATCCGGCTCGCTGCCACCGTCACCCCTCGACCGTGATGGCCTGCAGCGGGCACACGTCGGCGGCCTCCTCGACGGCGTCGCGCAGCGCCTCGTCCACGTCGGGCTCGTAGGCCAGCCGGCCGTTCTCGTCGAGCCGGAAGACCTCGGGCGCGGAGAAGACGCACTGACCGTGGTCCTTGCAGACGCCCATGTCGACGATGACCTTCATTTCACTACTCCTGGTGATACGGGGAGGGACAGGGGTCGGTGCGGCGCCGGGAAACCGCCCGCACGGCAGGCCCCGGGCTCCGGCGATCCGCCGATCGGCGCCTTGAGACCCCGCACGGAGAGGTGGTCCACCCGCACCGTCCCCGCCGTCGGGCGGGCACCGACCCGCTCGCCGCCGATCCGGTGGTCGTTGCGGACGGGGATACCGGCGACAGTGGCCATCCGCTTCTCCTAACCGTTTGACTCCAAACAAACTAGGACCTGCCAATGGCGACGGTCAAGGCCGGTGATAGTTCGTTTGGAGTCAAACGAACTGCTCGAACAATGTCGCGACTTTTCGTGGTATGTCGGTGAACTCGCAGGTCGGCGGGAGGGGTAGAGGGAGGTTCCGCCGTTCGCCCTGGTTTCACCGGCGGCATGCGGGCCAGATTTTCGATCCGTGGGAATGGGCTCTTGCGTCAACTTCATTTGAGCACATACGATCCCGGCCACGTGGTTCGTACGGGTACGAACGAAACATGTCTCCGTGCCGCCCCATGCTTCTGTTCTGTCCCAATGGAGGGTCGCCATGGCCGTCAACGAATCGGCAGCCACCCCGGCCACGCTGTCACGCCGACGGATCGGCGTGCCGGACATCGTGTTCTTCGTGGTCGCCGCGTCCTCCCCGCTGACCGTCGCGGCGGGTGGAACCCCACAGAACTTCGCGACCACCGGTGTGCTCGGCGTGCCGTTGATGTTCCTCATCCTGGCCGCCGTGCTCGCCCTCTTCTCGGCGGGATACGCCGCGATGAGCCGTCACATCTCCAACGCGGGCGCCTTCTACGCCTACATCACCCACGGTCTCGGCCGTGTCCCCGGTGTCGGCGCCGCCTTCGTGGCGCTGGTGGCCTACAACGCCATGCAGGTCGGGCTGTACGGCCTGCTCGGCTTCAGCACCTCGGGATTCCTCTCCGGCACCCTGGGTGTCGAGGTGCCCTGGTGGATCGTCTCGCTCGTCTTCCTGGCGGTCATCGCCCTCCTCGGCTACCGCAGGATCGACCTCAACGCCAGGGTGCTCGCCGTCCTGCTGGTGTGCGAGGGCCTGCTCGTCCTGGTCTTCGACATCTCCCAGATCTCCACCGCCCCACAGGGGCTGTCGCTGGAGCCGTTCGGCTGGAGCGCGCTGACCACGGGAGCGGTCGGCGCCGCGTTCCTGTGGACGATGGCGGCCTTCATGGGTTTCGAGTCCGGGGCGATCTACAGCGAGGAGTGCCGGGACCCGCGCAGGACCGTCAGCCGGGCCACCTACATCGCCGTCGCCGTGATCGGTGTCTTCTACGCCTTCACCGCCTGGGCGACCGCGATGGGAGCCGGGCCGGGCGACGTCATCGCCGCCTCCCGCGAACACGGCCCCGAACTGGTCTTCGTGCTCGGTGAACGGGCGCTCGGCCCGGCCTTCTCCACCCTCGGCCAGGTCTTCCTGATCACGGCGGTGTTCGCCGCCACGCTCTCCTTCCACAACGCGGTCGCGCGGTACTTCTTCGCGCTCGGCCGTGAGGGCGTGCTGCCGCAGAAGCTGGGACTGTCGCACCCCAGGCACGGCTCGCCGTACATGGGGTCGGTCAGCCAGACCGTCTTCGCGGCGGTCGTCGTGATCGCCTTCGGCCTGTTCGGCGGGGACCCGATGGGCACGCTGTTCAACTGGTTCACCAACCTCGGCGCGCTGGGCGTGATCCTGCTGCTGGTCGCCACCTCGGTCGCGGTCGTCGGCTTCTTCCGCAGGGAACGACGGGGGGAGAGCGCCTGGAACGTGGCGATCGCCCCGGTGCTGGCCGGGCTGGCGCTGTTCGCCGTCCTGTACGTCGCGTTCACCAACTTCTCCGCCCTGCTCGGCACCCCGCCGGACTCGGCGCTCAACTGGGCGCTGCCCGCCGTCGTGGTGCTGGTCGGCGTCGTCGGCCTGGTCTACGGCGCCTACCTGCGGTCCGCCGATCCGCGGGCCTACGCGCGGATCGGGCAGGGGGCGCCCGTGCGGGACTGACGGCCGTGTGCGGCGGCGCCGATCGGGGGATCGGGGCTCCGGCAAGGGTGACCTATACTTGTTCGGACCCATACGATCCATCCTGAGCTGCGAAAAGTCCGCTCAGAGGTGGTTTTTTCCTGGCCTTTGCGTCCTTTTCGGGACTGACGTCGAACGTATGGTTCGAGGCCAAATGAGGCGAGTCGAGGGAGACACCGTGAGCATGGATTCCGTGGAAGGCGCCGCCGGCCATCCGGGGGAGCGGGACGCCGCCGTCCTCAACAGCTTCCCGACCGGCGCCGAGCTCGACAGCTACCTGCTCGGCGCGGGTCCCTACTACCTGCTCGAAACCGACCCCGTCCAGGAGTGACGGGACGTCATCCGAACACCATCCGGAGGAGATCCATGCGCCTCGACGAGGTCGACCTGGCGGACAACGACAAGTTCCTGGACGGCGACACCCCCTGGCGCATGTTCGACGTGCTCAGGGCCGAGGCGCCGGTGCACTGGCAGGACGAGGGCGAGTACGGCAGCGGCTTCTGGTCGGTGACCCGGCACGCCGACATCGTGGCCGTCGACCGCGACGCCGAGACCTTCACCTCGACGAAGTTCACCAACCTCGAAGAGGTGGACGAGCGCCAGGCGACCATCCGGCGCTCCCTGCTGGAGACCGACGGCCCCCGGCACGGCGTGCTCCGCCGGATCCTGCAGCGCCAGTTCACGCCCCGCGCGATCGCCGGATACGAGGTGTTCCTGCGCGGCCTGACCGCCAGGACCCTGGACGCCGCCCTGGCCAAGGGCACCTTCGACTTCGTGAAGGAGGTCTCGGCGGACTTCCCGATCAACGTGCTCGCCAAGATGCTCGACGTCCCCGAGGACGACACCCAGCAGCTCATCGACTGGGGCAACCGCATCATCGGCAACACCGACCCCGACTACGCCGACGTGCTGCTGCACAGCCAGGAGAGCGAGAAGTACCGCGACCTGCCCTTCCGCAGCCCCGCCTCCCTTGAGGTCTTCGAGTACGGCCGGGAGCTGGCCCGCAAGCGCCGGGGCGGCGACGGCACCGACCTGGTCAGCAAGCTCGTCAACGAGCCGACCGCGGACGGGGTCCCCCTGTCGGAGCGCGACTTCGACAACTACTTCCTGCTGCTGGTGGTCGCGGGCAACGAGACCACCAGGCACGCGATCACGCACTCCATGCGCGCGCTGATCGACAACCCGGGCGAGGCCGAGCGGCTCCGCCGGGACCCGTCGCTGATGCCGGGCGCCGTCGAGGAGTTCCTGCGCTGGGCCTCCCCGGTCTACCACTTCCGCCGTACGGCCACGCGTGAGGTGGAGATGCACGGCAGGCGGATTCGCGAGGGGGACAAGGTCGTCATGTGGTTCGCCTCGGGCAACCGGGACGAGCGGGTCTTCGACGACCCCTACCGGTTCGACGTCACCCGCGCCGACAACGACCACATCACCTTCGGCAAGGGCAGCCCGCACTTCTGCCTGGGCAACGCGCTCGCCAGGCTGGAGATGCGGGTCATGTTCGAGGAACTGCTGCCCCGGATCTCCGACATCAGGCCGGCCGGCGAGTCGCGCCGCGTCCGCTCGAACTTCGTCAACGGCATCAAGACCCTGCCGGTCACGGTCACCCTGGCCTGACGACCACTCCGTGAGGCCCGGATCCACCGGGCCTCACGGAGGGGGTCCTGCAGCGGACCCTTCAGCGGACCTTCAGCGGACAGGGTCGAAGTCCCGCAGGGCGGCGGGCTGCCTGCCCGTGACGATCTGCTCGGCGAGCAGGCGCCCGGTGACCGGGCCGTGGGTGAGCCCCCACATGCCGTGCCCGCCCGCGACGAACCTGCCGGGCGCGTTCGTCGCCCCGACGAGGGGACGGCCGTCGGGGGTGACGGGACGCGGGCCGACCCACGCGTCGGTGAGCCCGTCCCACGAGACGCCGGACAGCAGCGGCTTGGCCGAGGCGATGATCGCGTCGATGCGTGCCCGGTCGAGCGGGGCGTCCGCGTCACGGAACTCCATCGTCCCCGCGACCCGCAGCTTGTCCTGGTACGGCGTGCACGCCACCCGGACGGCGGGCAGGTAGACCGGCCCGGGGACGGGCTTGTCGGTGGGGACGGTGAAGGAGTAGCCGCGTCCCGCGCGCACCGGGACCCGGACCCCCCAGGCGGCGCCGAGATCGTTCAGCCAGGCGCCGGTCGCCAGGACAACGGCGTCCGCGACGACCGTCTCCCCGGCCCCCGACCGTACGGCCAGGCCGCCCGCCTCCTCGTGCACCCCGGTCACCCGGAAGCCGGAGCGGATGACGGCGCCCTTGGCGACGACCGACTCGGCCAGCGAGTGGGTGAACCGTCCCGGGTCGACGTAACGCTGGTCGTCGAGCCGGATGCCCGCCCGCACCTTGGAGGACAGCTGCGGCATCTGCTCGCGCAGGGCGTCGCCGTCGAGCGCGGTGTAGTCGATCTTCAGGCCGGAGCCGTCGATACGCCTGAGCTCGTGCAGCAGGCCGGTGGCCTGCCGTACGTTCTCGAAGGCCGCGGTGATGGGGGCCTTGATGGTCGGGGCCTCGACACCGTTGGAGGTCAGGGTGTCGAACGCCGCGAGGCACTCCTCGTTGAAGGCGAGGTTGGCGCGAACGGCGCGGTTCCACGACCTCCAGGTGCAGTTCGCCGCGAACCGGGTGAGGAAGGTCCACAGCCTGACGTCGGGGGTGGCGGGCACGTGCAGCGGCGCGCCGGGGTCGAGCAGGGAGCGCAGGCCGTACTTCAGGACGCCGGGCTCGTTCAACGGGATCGCCAGGCCGGGGGAGAGCCAGCCCGCGTTGCCCCACGAGGCGCCCGCCGCGACGCCGTCGCGGTCGACCACGGTGACCTCGACCCCGTGCTCCCGCAGGAACCACGCGGTGGACAGGCCCACCACACCGGCACCGATCACCACGACCGAGCGCGGCCCACCGTCGACACCCATGACCACTTCTTTCGCTTCTTGAGGGGTTCCTACCATTCGAGCATCGTCGGAACAGAGGGGAAATGAACTGTATGCCGCGGACAAGTGGATCGGGGAGGTTTGACGGACAACGACAAAGACCGAAGATCAGGGGCGGCCGACGGCCAGGGCGATGATCATCGCCAGCCGCTTCTCCGGCACGTCGAGCCGCAGATCGGTGATCTCGGCCATCCTCCTGAGCCGGTATCTCACGGTGTTCGGGTGCACGCCGAGACGTTCGGCGGCGGCGGCCAGGTCCCCCTGCGCCTCAAGCCAGGCGCGCAGCGTCGCGATGTGGCGGGTGCCGTGCTCGGCGTCGTGCCTGGTCAGGTCGGCGACGGGGCCCCGGGAGGGGACGCGCCCCGCAGAGGCCGCGGCCCGTAGCCGCTGCAGCAGGATCTCATCCCACGACTCGTCGTAGACGACCGCGACGCCGCCGCCGGGCCGGGCCGCCCGCAGGGCGAGGCTCTCGTCGGCCTCCTGCCTGCAGGAGGGCAGCTGCGCCGGGTCCGCGGTGCCGCCGACGCCCGCGAGCACGGTGACCTGCCGGGGCAGCACCCGCACCATCGCGGCCAGCCAGTCCAGGGCGGGGGTCACGTCGTTGCCGCAGGGCAGCAGCGTGTACAGGGTGTTGCCGAACAGCGTGCTGCGCCCGGGCCGTGACCAGCCGAAACCGGTGGTGGCCCGCTCGAACGCCAGCAGCACCGCGGCGTGCCGCTCCTCGGCGATGTGCGCCTGGAGCGCGATCACCCGGAACCGTCCCCTCGGCAGGCCGAGCCTGGTGATCACCGCGTGGGCGTCGGCCGTACCCTCCAGCAGGCGGATGACCAGGTCGGACTCTACCTGGCGCTCCAGGTCGGCGCTGACCCGGGAGCGCAGCAGGTGCAGCGCCACCGCCCGGGCCCCGTCACCGAGGACCGTCCTGTGCCGTTCCGGCAGGGGCCGTTCACACTCGACCCAGATCGACCCCAGCAGCTCACGCCCCGCCCGCACGGCGACCACCATGCGGCCCCTGAGGCCGTGCTCGGGGGAGGGGCCGACGAACAGGGGCTCGTCGGAGGTCGCCAGGTGCGCGAAGACCCCCTTGCCCTCGAACAGCCGTCGTACGGCATCCGGCACCCGCCTGCCCAGGATGGTCTCAAGCCGGGCCGGGTCCGCGGTCTGCTGCGAGCCCGAGTAGGCCAGGACACGGGACATCTGGTCCTCGATCGTCACCGCGGAGCCGACCTCGTCGGCGAGGGTGTCGGCGAAGGCGAACAGGTCGGTTGGCCCCCGCCCGGCGTCGGTCTCGCGCCCTTCGAGCACCAGGCCGTAGACCACCCCGGACAGCTGGCTCCAGGAGACCTCGGGCTCGACCAGCAGCACGGCGATGCCGGCGCCCACGGCCTCGGCGAGCACGGCCTCGTCGAGCGGCGGGCTCACCCGCACCAGCATGGCGACGGCGCGCGCCGCCCGCGCCAGGCGGACCGCCTCGGCCGCCGAGCCCACGCCGACGGCCAGGAACACCTCACCCGTCGCGGGACGGGCGTCGGTCGGGTCGTGCACGACCACACTGCGCAGCTCGACGTCCCGGGAGGCCGGGGCGCAGCACAGCCGGGCGCCGTACCCGCCGAGCACGTTGACCAGCCGGTCCAGCCTCAGCATCCGGTGCGTCCGGGAATGCGGCCTCTGGTGCGTTCCACACCCCGATTCTCCCCCGTCCCCGCCGTTCCCCGGTCGTGTCCGGGGAACGGGTCCGCAGGCCTCCCGAAGGCCTACGGTGAGGACATGCGCCTGACCGCCTTCACCGACATATCACTTCGTATCGTGATGCGGTTGGCCGTGGCACGGGAAGAGGACCTGCTCACCACCCGTACGGTCGCGCTGGGGCTGGCGGTGCCGTACTCACACGCGGCGAAGGCGGTGGCGCGCCTGGTCGAGCTCGGCCTGGTCGAGACCAGGCGGGGACGCGGAGGCGGGCTCCGGCTCACCGGCGCTGGCCGGGACGCCTCGATCGGCGGCATCGCCCGCGCGCTGGAGAGCGGGGGAGACCTGGCCGGATGCGAGGACGACCCGCCGTGCCCGCTGCGGGCGGCGTGCAGGCTCCGTACGGCGCTGGCCGAGGCCAGGGAGGCGTTCTTCGCCTCGCTCGACCGGATCACCGTCGAGTCCCTGGTGGCCTCCCCGACCGGCCCCGCGCTCGTCCTGCTCGGACGGGGTTCGGGGCAGGAAGGGCGGGAGGGGGACCTTCGTCCCTAGAGGAGATGGCTTTCGGCCCCAGTGGCCGGTGGAGATCACGGGCTTTAATTTGCATGTCAGATGAATATTTAACTTCCTCCCGTTCTCTCCCATCCCCTCCCCTGGAGGCCACGTGCTTTCCCCGGAGTCCGCCGAGACCGTCCGCGCCACGCTTCCCGTCATCGGAGCCTCGCTCGACGCGATCACCACGCGGTTCTACGCCACGATGTTCGCCGACCGTCCCGAGTTGCTCGACGACCTGTTCAACCGCGGCAACCAGGCCAGCGGTGAGCAGCGAAGGGCACTGGCCGGGTCCATCGCCTCCTTCGCGACCGCGCTGCTCGACCACCCCGACGAGCGCCCCGACCGGCTGCTCGCCAGGATCGCGCACAAGCACGCCGCGGTCGGGGTGACCCAGGACCAGTACGTCATCGTGCACAAATACCTCTTCGGGGCGATCGCCGACGTGCTCGGCGACGCGGTGACCCCCGAGGTCGCGCAGGCGTGGGACGAGGTCTACTGGTTGATGGCGGGCGCGTTGATCGCCATGGAGGCCCGCCTGTACGCCGAGGCCGGAGCCGGCGAGGGGGAGAGGACCTGGCGGCGCTGGAGCGTCGTCGAACGCCGCGAGGAGACACCCGACGTGGCCTCCTTCCTGCTGAGGCCGCTCGACGGGGAACCGGTGCCGCCCGCGCGGCCGGGACAGTACGTCAGCGTCCGGGTGCTGATGCCGGACGGCGTCCATCAGCTCCGTCAGTACACCCTGTCCGGTGGGCGGGACGGCCTGCGGCGGATCACGGTCAAGCGGGTGCGCGGTGACGGCTCGCCCGCGGGCGAGGTGTCCGGTCTGCTGCACGAGACGGTGCGAGCCGGTGACGAGCTGACGCTGTCCGCGCCGTTCGGGGAGGTCACGCTTGAGGACGGCGACCGCCCGCTCGTGCTCGCCTCGGCGGGCATCGGGTGCACCCCGATCGCCGCGATGCTGGGGCACCTGGCCGAGACCGGTTCCGAGCGTCAGGTCATGCTGCTGCACGCCGACCGCTCCCCGGCCGACCACGCGCTGCGCGAGGAGACGGCCGAGCACCTCGGGTCGCTGTCCCGCGCCGAGAGCCTCCTGTGGTACGAGGACGGGGCACCGGAGGGGGCCAGGACCGGGCTGATGGACCTGGCCGGAGTCGAGGTGCCCGAGGGCGCGGTCGCCTACCTGTGCGGGCCGCTGCCCTTCATGCGCCGGGCGCGTACCCAGCTCATCCACGCCGGGGTGGCGGCGCGTGACGTCCACTACGAGGTCTTCGGTCCCGACCTCTGGCTGGCGGACGAGGACGCCTAGGACGACAGAACGGCCACCCGGTGGCCGTCCGGCGGGTGCCGGGCGGCCGCGGGTGGCCGTCCCTTTCTCTATGTGGTGTCCCGGCTGGCGGGATCGTGATGGTCCAGGGGGTGCGTCAGCCGTGTGGACAGCGGGTCAGCGCTTCTCGGTCCTAAGGGAGACGATGGTCCCCGGCGGGAGGTAGGCCGTCGAGGTGGCGCCCGCGGAGACCCACGGCCCCACGCTGTAGACGTAACCGACGGAGGGGTTGGCGTGCAGGATGGTGACGCCGACCCGGTGCTGACCGGTGCCCGAGGCGCAGTAGCTGGAGGCGTAGGACCCCGAGGTGGAGACGTTGCAGCTCTCGGGGGCCGCGCTGGCGCCGGAGGCCCCGCCGATCAGGAGCGCGCCGGTGAGCAGGGTCGCCGCGGACAGGGACAGTGCCCGGATACGGGGTTTCAAGAGCGTTTCCTCCGGGGGGTGGAGAGGTGGGGGGGTGATTCGCGGGTACGGCGGAGCCGCCCGCGTGGCGGCCGGAGCGTGTGCTCCGGTGTCCGCTCTCCTGGGGTGGCGCACACCAGAAGAGCGGAGGCTGGAGGGTCAGCGCGCGGGCGCGCCGACGAAGACGGCCGTGCTGGAGTTCGTGGTGGAGGAGATCCGCCCGGCGGGCTTCAGGGGAGCGATCGCCCATGTTCTGGCTTTCACGTCTTCTTCCTCCGCGGGGGGACTTGGAGTGTCGGAAGCGCCGATCGGGCCTTTCCTTTAGGAAAGTTTCCTAAATAGGAAGATACTTGCCTGGGAAGATGAGTCAAGGGCCGACGGCACAGTAGTTTCGGCCGACCGTGAATCCCCCCGGAACCGGCTATCGGACGTGTTCCCTCGGCCGCTGCCCGGAGAGCGTGGGAAGCGGTGAGGCGGAGTCCAGCGGGACCTGCTGCCCGCGTACCAGGTCGAGCTGGACGGTCTGGCGCGGCAGCAGCGCGTCCAGCAGCCAGTCGCCCGCGATGCGCGTCCTGCCCCCGGGGATCGCCAGCAGGTGATACCCCCTGGCGACCACCTTTGCGGGCAGCCCGGAAAGGGGCACCCCCAGTGGGTCGGCGGCGGCCTTGACCCCGCCGAGATCGACGACGAACCCGAGGTCGTGGTGCCGGTACGGCTCCCGCTCCGCCCTGCCGTAGGAGGCGGCCAGGTTGAGCGCGGCCCGCGCGCCCTGCCGTACGGCGTGCTGGGCGGTCATCGCGGTGTACTCGCCCGGCCTGGTCAGATCGGGTACGGCCGCCGCGTCCCCGCAGGCGAGGATCTCGGGATGGCCGGGGACGCCGAGATACTCGTCGACCAGCAGCCTGCCCCGCTCCGTCGGCAGCCCGAGCGACTCGACCAGCGGGTCCGGCCGTACGCCGACGCACCAGATCAGCGAGCGGGTCGGCACGAACTCCCCGTCGGAGAGCCTGACCCCGTCCGAGGTCGCCTCGGCCACGCTGGTGCCGGTGCGGATCTCGACGCCGCGTTCGGCCAGGGTGCGGTGGGCGACCCGGGAGAGCCGCTCGTCCAGGTCGGGCAGGATGCGCGGGGCGAGGTCGGCCAGAATCCAGCGGACCGGCTGTTCGCGCAGCCCGGGGCGGCGCCGCCAGGTGTCCAGCGCCAGCAGCTGCCCCTGGGCGGTGACCTCGGTCCCGGTGTATCCGGCGCCGACGACGACGAACGTGCACCGCGCCCGGCGCTCCTCCCGGTCGTCGGAGGCGTCGGCGAGCTCGATCTGCCGGATGAGATGGTCACGCAGGTAGAGGGCCTCGGCGAGGCTGCGGAAACCGTGGGCGTGCTCGGCCACCCCGGGAACGGGCAGCAGCTTGTTGACGCTGCCGACCGATAGCACCAGGCGGTCGTAGCCGATCTCACGGCTTCGCCCCTCGGGGTCGACGCACCGCACCCGCCTGCCCGCCACGTCGATCGCCTCGACCGAGGCGAGCAGGTGCCGTACCCCGGGGCAGACGCTCGTCAGGGGAATCGCGATCTTGCGTGGGTCGAGGATCCCGGCCGCGACCTCCGGCAGCAGCGGGAGATAGAGGAAGTAGTCGGTCGGGTTGATCAGGACGATCTCGATCGCGCCGCGCGCCATCCGGGAGAGGGTCCGGGCCGCGCTGAAGCCCGCGAAGCCCCCTCCCACCACGACGATCCGTTGCCGCTTGCCCATGTCCGGCCTCCTCCGGTGGTGAATCCCGCCCTATCGGCCCTGCCCGCCACACGCGGCGTCAAGCGTCGGAGGGGCGTAACGCCCGTGTGAAAAACGGTGAACGTCGTCCGGCAAGGCTCACCTCGGATCGGGCTTTACCCGTGAACGACATGCCATCCCTTGTTCATGAAACTTATGCCTGATAGAACGGACGGGCCGTGGCCAGGAAGGCCCGGCGACGGAAAGGACGGCCGATGGGCGACCTCGTCATCGTCAACTGCACCGTGGTCGACAGCAGGGCGGACGGCACGACCGCCGAGGGCGCGCGAGTGCTCACCGACGCGGCCGTGCTGGTCAGGGGAGAGCGCATCGTGCTCACCGGCCCCCGGGAGGAGGTCCTGCCCCACGCCGAGGGGGCGAGGGTGATCGACCTGGACGGCGCCCACCTCACGCCGGGCCTGGTCAACATGCACACCCACTTCTCGCTGTCGCTGCCCGGCGGCGCCGGGGAGGGCGTCAAGAACCTCAACCCCCACGAACTGGCCCTGCACATGGCCGACGGGGCCCGGCGCACCCTGCGCTGCGGCGTCACCACCGTGCGGTGCGTGGCGGAGAAGGACCACGCCGACTTCGCCCTGCGCCGCGCCATCGAGGCGGGCACCGCGACGGGACCGCGCATCTTCACCGCGGGGCAGGCGTTGGTCTGCACCGGCGGACACGGCCACGAGGGCTCGGACACCCTGGAGTGCGACGGCGCCGACGGGTTCAGGCGTGGCGTCCGCACGCAGCTCAGGGCGGGCGCCGACCTGATCAAGGTGATGATCTCCGGCGGGATCGCCGGGGAGCACGAGCGCATCGACACCCCGCAGCTGTTCTCCGACGAGATGGCCGCGGTGCTCGCCACCGCCCACGCCTGGGGGCGCAAGGTCACCGCGCACGCCGGCCCCGCCCCGGTGATCGCCGAGGCCGTGGAACTCGGCCTCGACTGCGTCGAACACGGCTACCAGCTCACTCCGGAGGTCGCGGCGGCGATGGCGGCGCGCGGCACCGCCCTGGTGCCGACCCTCATCGTCACCAGGTGCAAGGAGTTCTTCGACGAACTCGGCGTGCCCGAGTGGATGCAGTGCCGCTCCCTGGGGGCCGGCCCGCGCCACCTGGAGAGCTACGCCATGGCCCTGGAGGCGGGTGTCGAGATGCTGCTGGGCAGCGACATGCCGCCCTTCTGGGACTTCGAGGGCACCAACGCGACGGTGCGGGAGCTTGAGCACATGTCGGAGGGCGGCCTCGGCCCGGCCCGCGCGCTGTACGCGGCCACGCTGGGCCCCGCCCGCTGGCTCGGCGCCGCGCAGGACATCGGCACCGTCGAGGAGGGCCGCTACGCCGACCTCGTCGCCATGGACGCCGACCCGCTGGGCTCGGCGTCGGCCTTCCGCACGATCCGCTGGGTGATGAAGGGAGGCCGGGTCGTCCGCGACGACCGGGCCGGAGAGGCGAACCATGTCTGAGAGCGCGTCCGGGACCGCGAGCGCCGACGTCGAGGCGATCTCGACGGGCATCGACGACATGTACGAGGCGTTCCTGCGGGGTGACCGGGCGCGCTTCGACGCCCACCTGCACGCCGAGGTCACCGTCTGGGAGACCCATCTGCCGGGGCCGCTGCGCACCCGCGCCGAGCTGGATGCATATCGTGAAGAAAGGGACCAATCGGGCGCCCGGCCCGTCCTCGACGGGCTGCGCGCGCAGGACAGACGGATCGACGTGTGGGGGGACACCGGCGTCGCCCGCTACGTGCTCGTCGCCGAACCGCCGGGCGCCCCCGCCGAGTACAGCAGGGTGACCGACGTGCTGCGCCGTACCGGTGACACGTGGCTCATCGTCCACCACCACGCCGAACTGCTCGGACCCTGAGGCCCTGAAAGGAGACGTCACCGTGGAGAACCCCGTGGAGAACACGGAAGACGGCGACATGGAGCTCTACGACCTGCGGGTCGTGGTCGACCGCATCGAGGGCAGGTCCGTCTGCGGGATGGAGGTCGGCGACTGTTTCACCCTGGAGAACAGCGCGCACCTGCGGCTGCCCGACGGAGGGCACTTCTGCGTGTACGCGCTCGCCTCGGTGCTGCCCTTCCTCGCGGCCAAGCAGCGTGACCTCGCCTCGGGGGACTGGCTGGCCCAGGACTCCCTGTTCGCCTGTCCCGACCCCGAGGAACGGCTGGTGATGCGGGTCGAGCGCACCGGCCGCCGCAGGATGAACTCCGCCGACCTGACCTGAAGGAGCCCCCATGACCGTCGCCGAGATCGGCCTCGGCCTGCAGAGCGACAAGAGGGCGGGCGACTACGCCAGGCTCGCCCGCCGCGCGGAGGAGCACGGCTTCGACGTGCTGAGCGTGTTCGGCGACCTGATGTACCAGCCCCCGATCTTCCCGCTGCTTGAGATGGCCGCCGCCACCCGCCGGGTACGGCTCGGCCCGGCCTGCCTCAACCCCTACTCGGCGGCGCCGTACGAGATCGCGGGGCAGGTGGCGGCGCTCGACCTGGCCTCGCACGGCCGGGCCTACCTGGGACTGGCCAGGGGCACCTGGCTCGGTGCCGTCGGCATCGCCCAGCCCAGACCGCTGACCGCGCTCGACGAGGCGGTGAAGGTGGTCCACCTGCTGCTCGCGGGCGACCGGGAGGGGTTCGAGGGGGAGATGTTCCGCCTGGCCCCGGGCACCGCGCTGCGCTACGCCGTGCACAGGCCGCGCCCGCCCCTGCTGCTGGGCGCGTGGGGGCCGAAGGGGGCCGCCCTGGCCGGGCGGATCGCCGACGAGCTGAAGGTCGGCGGCAGCGCCAACCCGGCGATGGTCCCGGTGATGCGCGAGCGGGTCGCGCGCGGCGCGGCGGAGGCGGGGCGCGACCCCGCCGACGTCGGGCTGGTGTTCGGCGCGGTGACCGTCGTCGACCGGGACGGGGCGGCGGCCAGGGCCAGGGCCCGCACCGAGGTCGCCATGTACCTCGCGGTCGTCGCGGACCTCGACCCGACCGCGAACGTCCCCGCCGACCTGCTGGCCCGGGTCAAGGAGCTGGTCGACGCCGGGCGGCACGAGGAGGCCGGGCGGCTGATCCCCGGCGACCTGCTCGACCTGTTCGCCTTCTCCGGCGATCCCGAGCACGTCGCCGCGCAGGCGCAGGCGCTCATCGACGCCGGGGTGCGGCGCGTGGAGTTCGGCACCCCGCACGGCCTCACCGACGACGGCGGCGTCGATCTGCTCGGCGGCGCGGTGCTTCCGCTGCTCGACCGTTCCCCGCGTGTCGTGGCCGGTTGAGCACGAGGGGGTCACGTTCCGTCATGTCGAAACCCGATCCGCCGATAACCTTCGGTGCATAAGGCGAAAGGCGCTAATCACCTCACAGTCCTGATTTCAGGAACGTTCAGCAAGCGTGAACATATAGCTGAACGAAGGAGGCCACATGACGACGAGGCGCACCAGAGGCCCGGGGGCAGGCCGGGTCGGGGTGATGGACAAACGCGGGCGCGCCGACCGGGCGGCGGCCAACGCGGGCGCGCCCACACTGGAGTTCACGGCGCGGACCCCCTACGACGAGTACGTCGGCACCGAGGTCCTGCACGGTCTGCAGCGGACGGTCACCGACGTGCCCGAGGAACTGGCGTTCCTGGTGACCACCCAGGTCATGGAGCTCTACTTCGGCCTGCTGCGCGCGGAGTGGACCCTGGCCAGGGGGCTGCTCGACGAGGACGACGTGACCGGGGCCACCACGGTGATCGTCAGGAGCGTGCGCCACTTCGAGGCGCTCAACGCGGCCTGGACGGCGCTCGGCTGGATGACCCCCGCCCAGTTCAACTCCTTCCGCGACGAGCTTGGCGAGGCCTCCGGATTCCAGTCGGCGATGTACCGGCACCTGGAGTTCCTGCTGGGCAACAAGTCGGAGTCGCTGATCCGCCCACACCGCCGGGACCCGAAGGTCCACCAGGAGCTGCTCGACGCCCTGCGGGCCCCGAGCCTCTACGACAGCACGCTGGCCCTGCTGGCCAGGAGGGGCTTCGACATCCCCGTGCGGCACGACCTCACCGCGGAGTACGTCCCCAGCCCGCTGGTCGAGGCGGCCTGGGTCAGGGTCTACGCCGAGCGGGGGCCGGGCGATGAGCTGTGGGCCCTGGGCGAGGCACTCACCGACCTGTCCGAGCGCTTCTCCGACTGGCGTTACCGTCACCTCATGGCGGTGCGCAGGTCCATGGGGGCCAAGCCGGGCTCGGGCGGTTCGAGCGGGCTGAGCTGGCTTGAGCGCAGCCTGCGCCGGGAGGTCTTCCCCGAGCTGTGGTCGGCCAGGACGGCGATGTAGCGGTTCAGAAGAGCCGGGGGGTGACCACCGAGACCACGGTGGTGACCCGGTCGGTGTCGTTGTACATGCTGTGCGGGACCGCGGACCTCAGGTGCACGCTGTCACCCGGGTACAGGCGGTGCTCGACGCCGTCGACCTCGTAGATCAGCTCGCCCTCCAGCACGAAGGCGAACTCCTCACCCGGGTGGCCGTAGGCGTCCTCGCGCCGCCCGCCGGGGGCGATGCGCACCAGCAGCGGTTCGAGGACGAGGTTCCGGCCACGGGCGGAGAGCATGCGGTAGGTCTGCTGTCCCGAGATGTACTCGGTGGCCCCGGCCTGCGCCCGGGTCAGGGTGAAGTGGCCGGGCGGCTGCGGGGCCTGCGGCTCCTCCTGCCGGGGCTCCTCGCCGAAGAAGTCCCCGACGCTGCGGCCGAGCGCCGCCGCGACGCCGTTCAGGGCGGTCAGGCCGATGGCGGAGATGCCCCGTTCGACCTGGGACAGGAACCCGATCGAGAGACCGGAGGCGGCGGCGAGCCCGCGCAGCGTCAGGCCGCGCTCCTTGCGGAAGCGCCGCATCCTGGCGCCGACGTCGCCGTGGACCCCCGCTCTCGCGTCGCCCTGGTGCTCCGGCACGGCCACCGGCTCTCCTCCTCCGCCTTGTTCGCTCCCGCCAAACATAGTTCACGGAGCACGGCGGTACGGCCCGCGGGCTCAGACCCGCAGCATCGCCGCCATCGGCGGTTCCTTGCCGGTGAGGTACCAGTCGCCGATCCAGACCTCCTTGGCGTCGGTCGGGTCGTGGGTGGCGAAGGTGCGGGCGTTACGCCAGAAACGGTCGAAGCGGTACTTGTTGGCCGTGCTGCGCGCGCCCGTGAGATCGAAGATCTCCTGGGTCACGCTCAGCGCCGCCCGGATGCAGGCGACCTTGACGCCGAACGCCTCCACGAACAGCTCCGTCGGATCCTCGTCGAGGTCGCACCGCTCGATCCTGCGGGCGGTGTCCAGGAGGAAGGCGCGGGCGGCGCGCAGGTCGACCGCGCAACCGCCGATACGGCGGCGGACGAGGACGTCCTCCGTCGCGCTCTCGAACTCGGGGAAGCTCGGACGGTCCAGTTTGCGCACGTAGTCGAGGGCGGCGTCGAACGCGCCGAGACCGGGCCCGAGCATGATCGCCGCGTGCATCAGGAAGACGTAGGACAGGAAGGACGGGGAGGCGCCGTTGCCGTTGAAGTGGTAGCCGTCGGGGACGAACACCTCGTCGTAGACGATGGTCTGGCTGTGGGTGCCCCGCTGGCCCATGGTGTCCCAGTCGTGCTTCATGGTCACGCCCGGCTGGTCGAGGGGGAGCAGCGCGTTGTAGCGGCCCCTCCTTCCCTCAAGGGTGAGGCCGACGGAGGCCCACCCGCCCCCGCCGCTGTTGGTGTTGAACGCCTTCGTGCCGTTGACGACGAGACCGCCCTCGACGCGCCTGGCCGTCACGGGTCCCGGCGCCCCCGCCTCGGAGTTCGAGGCGCAGAACCTGACGCCCTCGTCGCGGATCAGGCGGGCCATCTCCACCTTCGTCGACTCGGGCAGCGTGTTGCCCTCCCGGAAGATCTCGAAGGTCACGAGCGCCTGGACCACGAAGTTCATCCCGGCCGAGGAGTCGCCCGCCATGATGTCCAGGGCGATCCTGAAGAAGTCCTCGGTGTACAGCTCGGGCCTGGCGTCGTTGATCCCGCCGAACCTGTGGGGCAGGCAGAAGGCGAACAGGCCCTCCTCCCAGATCCGCCGCATTGCGAACGTGGTGTCGACGTTGGCCGCGTCCACCTCGGCGGCGCTCTCCGGCAGTTCCTTGCGCAGGAGCGCGGCTCTGCGGGTGAGGTCGGTTATCCGTTGTCTGACGGTGTCCTCACCATTCATAGCGGAAGTCGCCCCGTTTTCCTGAAAAGTCATGACCTCTCCCGTCTTGCGGTCGTGTACCCGACGAGCAGCTGGAACCCGGGCCTTCGACCTGCGCGCACCGCCGCGCCGGGACGTCCGTCAACCGGCCGGGCCGCGCCGCCCGGTGGGGTCCGGACCGGACGTCGAGGCGACCGTCCGCCGGACCTGCCGCGCGAGAGCCGTACCCGCGCTTCGAATTAAGTAAAATCCGTATTCGGATTCTAAGTCAAGGCTTGACCGAAGTGCCCGGCTGTCGGTTGCGCGGTATTGACGGAGCGAGGAGAGCGCCGGATACTCGAAAAAGAATACTGATTCGGATTGACCGATGTCGTCGGTCCGGGTCCCCGCCCGCACGACCGGCCGAACCCCCTCCCCACAGAGGAGACAGTGGAATGCAGCCCTTCGTCGTCGGACTCGGGGGCACGACACGCGCCTCCTCAAGCAGCGAGAACGCCCTGCGCCTCGCCCTCGACGCCGCGGCCTCCGCCGGGGCCAGGACCGAGCTGTTCGGCGCCGACTACCTGTCCGGCCTGCCGATGTACGACCCGGCGCGCCCACCGGGAGGCCCGGGGAGGCGCCTGGTCGAGGCGCTGCGCTCGGCGGACGGTGTGATCGTCTGCTCTCCCGGCTACCACGGGTCGGTCTCCGGTCTGGTCAAGAACGCCCTCGACTACGCCGAGGACCTCAGGGACGACGCCCGCCCCTACCTGACGGGCCGCGCGGTCGGCTGCGTCACCACCGCGTACGGCTGGCAGGCGGCCGTCACGACGCTGCAGGCACTGCGCACCATCGTGCACGCGCTGCGGGGCTGGCCCACCCCCCTCGGCGCGGCCCTCAACGTCGCCGAGGGTCGTGACGGGCGCGGCTGGAGGCCCGACGAGCGGGTGCTCACCCAGCTGCGCACCGTGGGACTCGAGGTCTGCGGGCGCGGCGTCGTCCCCCCGCCGCGGGGGGTACGCGGCGCACATCAGAACGGATCTTCGGATACTGCTACGGTGGGAACGCGCTGACAACCGGACCGAGGGGCGACGGCACCGCTGACGGCGACACCGTCGGCAGCACCGACGGCAACACTGTCGGCAGCACCGACGGGGCCCCTCGCGCGTCCACGCTGGGCGGAGGGAATGGCATGTCGGGAGGTCCGGCGACCGCCCCCGGGAAGGGCGGCCCCGAGGACCACGCGGGGGGCAGCTGGCTGCCCGGCCTGCACGAGGGTCTGCTTGAGGAGCCCCAGCAGCGCCGCAGCCGCCGCTCCGCCCTGCAGATCCTCGACGCCGCCAGAACGGTGCTGGCGCGCGACGGCGTCGACGGCTTCACGATGGCCGCGGTCTCCGAGGCCTCGGGCATCTCCATCGGCGGGATCTACGGCCGCTTCGACGGCAAGCAGGGCCTGATGCGGGCGGTCGGGGACATGATCCTCACCCGCCTTGAGGACGACCTCACCGAACGGCTGGGGCGGGCCGAGACGACCCTGGCGGACGTGGTGCTCGCGTTCGTCACCTGCCTGTCCGAGGACGTCGCCTCCCAGGCCGTGCACCCCCTCGCCGAGCACTCGACGGACGACGAGCCGCTCAGGGCGCGCAAACTCCGCGCCCGTGAGCGCATGTTCGCCTCCTTCAGGCTGGCGGTGCTGCGCCACGAGGACGAGATCAGGCACGAAGACCCGGAGGCGGCTCTGCTGACGGTCTTCCACATGTGCCTGAGCAGCTTCCTGACCGCCTACGACCTCGGTGGCGGGCCGGGGCTGCCGAAGTCGGCGGCGCACCTGCGCGACGAACTGGCCAGAGCCGGTCTCGCCCACCTCACCTCCCCGGCTCCCCGGTCGTAGACCACGTCATCGGGCCCGCGACCGGAGCGCCGGCGAGCCGGGCCGTGTCACCGCCGAGGACCGGATCGGGGAGCGTCCGGCTGAGGGCGCCGAACCCCACGGGCCCGGCGGCGCGGTCCGGGTCGCGACGGGGTCCCAAGCCCTGGCACGGAACCGGGCACCCGGCCGTGAGTGGCGTGGCCACAGGCATCACCACAGGTGCTGACCTGCGGTGATGCCGCCTGTTGCCCCTCGCGCCGGGCGGGGTATCGCTCATGACATGAGCTCATCACCCAAGGATCCCCTGCCGGATCTCGACCCCTTCGACATCTTCGACACCGAGGCGGCCCGCCTCGACCGGTACTTCTCCGGACTCGACGAGGAGGGCTGGAACCGCCCCTCCCGCGCGGCGGGCTGGTCGGTGCGCGATGTCCTCGGGCACCTGGCGGGGGAGGAGCTGTACAACCACGCCTGCCTCGACGACGACCTCGACGGGTTCTCGGCGATGCTCAGACGCGAGGGGGTCGAGGGCGGGTTCAACGCCTTCAACGACTGGTGCGTGCGCCGCCGCAGGGACCTGCCCGTCGAGGAGGTGCTCCAGGAGTGGCGCGAGGCCAACGGCGAGACCCGCGCGCGCATGCGGGCACTCGGCCGGGAGGCGACGCTGCCGACCCTGGCCGGGCCGTACCCCGTCGGGCTGCAGACCTTCCACTACGACTCCGAGTACGCCACCCACGCCGACGACGTCGGGGTGCCCGTCTCGGAGGAGGAGGCCGACGACCGGGCCTGGTGGCGGGCCAGGGTCGCGGTCTTCGTGCTCGCCGAGCAGGGCTCGCAGGCCCAGGTCGAGCCGACCGCGGAACGGATCTGGGTGTACGCCTACGACACGGCCACCCAGCTGCCCGTACCGATCTTCGTCGAGGCGACCGTCGGCAGGCTCCCCGACGACTACCCGATCGACCGCAAGGTCAGAGCCGCCCTGCGCTGCCTGGCCTGACCCCGCGGCCCCTCCGGCAGGCCGTACGGCTCGCCCGTCCTCAGGACGCCAGGAGGTGCGCGTTCGGCCTGCGCGCGGCCTCGGCCAGCCCCGGGATCTCCAGCACCGTGACGCCCGCCGCGGTGAGTTCCTCGGCGCCGCGGCAGTCGACGAACAGCAGGGGCTCCCGCCAGGCCAGCACGACCCGCCGCACCCCGCTGCCGATGATCAGTGTGCTGCAGGGCACCGGGCGGGAGTGGCGCACGCTGCACGGCTCCAGGCTGCTGTAGACGGTCGCGCCGGGCAGCCGGGGGTCACCGGGGGAGACCCTGGAGAGCGCGACCTCCTCGGCGTGCAGGTGGGGGCCGGTCTCCCGGGAGTGCCCCCTGGCGATCTCCACGCCGTCCGCGCCGACCACCACGGCGCCGACCGAGAAGGCGGTCGAGGAGGGCGGGCAGAGCCCGGCCAGGTCACACGCGAGCCGCAGCCACTCGTGGTCGTCCAACTCTCCCCCTCCGGTGGAACCCGTCCCCGCAACGCTACCGGCCCTGTCCGTGGTGCTCAGGTTCCCGGGTGGTCCTCCTGGCTCCTGAGGTAGGCCAGCACCGCGAGGACCCTGCGGTTGGTCCCCTCGTCCGGCGGGAGCGAGAGCTTGGCGAGGATGTTGCCGACGTGTTTGCCCACGCCCGTCTCCGAGATGGACATCATCCTGGCGATCGCGGTGTTCGAGTGGCCCTCCGCGACGAGCGCCAGGACCTCGCGCTCACGCTCGGACAGTGCCGAGAGCGGGTCGTGGTGGCGGCGCAACAGCCTGCGCACGACGTACGGATCGACCACGGTGCCGCCGTCGGCCACCTGGCGCAGTACGGCGGCGAACTCCTCGACGTCGACGATCCGGTCCTTCAGCAGGTAGCCGATCCCCCTGCCCTCCCCGGAGTCGATGAGCTCGTAGGCGTAACTCTGCTCGACGTACTGGCTGAGCGCGACCACCGCCAGCCCGGGGCGGGCGCGGCGCAGCTCGACGGCGGCGCGCAGCCCCTCGTCGGTGAAGCCGGGAGGCATCCGGATGTCGGTCACCACCAGGTCGGGGGAGTGCTCGGCGACGGCGGCCACGAGCGCCTCGGCGTCGCCGACCCCGGCGACGACCTCGAAGCCGAACCTGGCGAGCAGCCCGGCGAGCCCCTCCCGCAGGAGCACGGCGTCCTCGGCGACGACTACTCGGACGGGTCGTTCTGACCGCAAGGGATCTCCACACGTAGCAGGGTCGGTCCGCCGGGCGGGCTGGACATCAGCATTCTGCCGCCGGCGACGGAGACCCGGTCCGCCAGGCCGGTCAGACCGGTTCCCTCCTGCGGGTCCGCCCCGCCCCGGCCGTCGTCGGAGATCTCGACCACGAGGAGGCCGCCCGGCGCGCTCGCGGTGAGGGCGGCGCGCGTGGCGCCGCTGTGCCTGGCGATGTTGGTCAGCGCCTCCGCCGCCACGAAGTAGGCCGTCCCCTCGACGTGGGCGGGCAGCCGTTCCGGCAGGTCGGCGCGGACGGTCACCGGCACCGGGCAGCGGTCGGCGAGTTCGTCGAAGGCGGCGGCGAGCCCCTGGTCGGACAGCACCCGGGGGTGGATGCCGTGGATGAGCTCCCTCAGCTCCGCCATGAACTGTTTCGCCTGGCCGTGGGCCTGCGCCATGGCCTCGGCGGCGGGGGAGCCGGGCGGGACGTCGAGCCTGGCCATGCCGATCTGCAGGGTGAGGCCGACGAGCCGTTGCTGGGCGCCGTCGTGCAGGTCGCGCTCGATGCGCCGCCGTTCGGCCTCGAAGGCGTCGACCAGCCGTGCGCGGGAGCGCGAGACCTGCACCAGCTGGGCGCGCAGCCGTTCGCCGGGGCCGCCCTGGAGCAGCGCCCGCGCGAGCGCCGCCTGCGCGCCCGCGAGCACCGCGATCGGGTAGGGCAGCAGCGGCAGCAGCACCAGGCCGGCCAACGCGTACGGCAGCGCCTCACCGAGGCCGCCGACCTCGGTGAAGCCCAGGGAGACCGGGTCCATCTCCCCGGCCACCAGGAAGGGGGCGGTCAGGAACGAGACCGTCAGCAGCGCCAGCAGCAGCACGACGGCGTAGACCACGGGCCCGGCCGTGGCGAGCAGGAGGGCGTAACCCAGCTCGCGCCAGGTCGCCGCCTCGGTGTAGCGGGTCCGCAGCCACGGCCACGCCCCCGGCGCGGGCGGCGCGCGGTGCCCGGAGACCAGCGGCGGGGAGCCGACCATGCGTGTGCGCAGCCGTTCGACCCTGGCCAGGGCGGTCGCCACGACCGGCCAGAGGGCCACGAGCCCGGCGCCGAGCAGGATGAGCGCGACGGCGGAGCCGGGGGACAGCGGCCGCCCGCGTGCCTGCCGCAGCAGCACCAGGCCCCACGGCCACGCGAGCGCCCCCAGCGCCAGCACGGCCCCCGCCGTCAGTGGGATCCCGGTCAGCAGGTAGCCCGCGCAGCGCCACGGCCAGCCCGTGGCCAGGAAACGGCGGTCGGTGACCGCCTCAAGCGGGGTTCTCGGTTCTCGGGACGGCACGCGCCCCACGCTAGCCCGCTGGCTCGTCCCGTCCCATCCGTCTGGCGGTAGTTCCCGGGTACGGCCGGCCACCCCCGGATCGGGTGTTCCGGCGTAGTGACCGTGGCCCGGGGCGGGTGATGTGCTGACGCGGCGTCCGGGACGGTCCCGGATGTGAACGGAAACGAGAGAAAGGCGGAACGGCGGTGGCGTGGAAGGACAGGGGCGTGCTCGCCTACCTGCTCATCACCTTCGGGGTCTCCTGGGCGGGGATGTTCGCCGTACGGCTGCTGCTGGGGATGTCCCTGGCAGACCCGCTGGCGCAGTTGTCGATGGCCTTCGTCCCGGCGATCGCGGCGTTCGTCGTACGCCGCTGGGTGACAGGGGAGGGGTTCGGCGACGCGGGCCTGGCGCTCCGGCTGCGAAGTGCCTGGCCCTACTACCTGGCCGCCTGGTTCGGCCCGCCCGCGCTGGTGGTCATGTCCGCCGGGATCGCCGCGGCCACGGGACTGGCCGACCCGAGCCTGGCGTCGTTCGACGACGTGCTTCCCGGCCTGCCGGGGTGGGCCTTCCTGCTGCTGCTGGTCGGCCTGATCCCCCTGCTGTCCCCCCTCTACTGGGGGGAGGAGTTCGGCTGGACCGGCTACCTGCGGCTGCGCCTTTTTCCCGGCCGCCCGGTGCTGGCCTCCGTCGTGACCGGCCTCATCTGGGGCGCCTGGCACTACCCCCTGGCCTTCCTCGGGTACGTCGAGTACGCCGACGTCGTGGCCGGGCTGCTGATCTGGACCGTCTCCTTCCAGTTCCAGGAGATCCTTCTCGGCTGGCTCCGCCAGCGCAGCGGCAGCATCTGGCCGTCGAGCCTGGCGCACGCGGGCAACAACATGGTCCTGTTCCTGCTGGTCGGCATGTTGCTGGGGAAGGAGGGCGCGCGGTTCGGCGGTTCGGCGACCGACCTGATCGTGATGGGCCCGCTCGTCCTGGCCTCGATCCTGGTCGTCGTCGGCGGGCGGGGGAGGCGCTCCCCGAGGAACGCCGTCACCGGGAGCGGCAGGGCCGCAGGAGCCGTCGGGGCCGGCTGACCGGACGGCGGTTCACGGCGGCCCCAGCCGGTGTCTCACGCCCCGGAAGTGTTCTTTGCCATGCGCCCGTTACTGTGGATTGAGAGCTGGTCACAGAGGGATGTCATGACTGGTCACAGGGGGGCGCCATGAAACGCATCATCGCCGTCACGGCTCTTGTCATGGTCACCACGGTCGGGCTCGTCGTCACCGGGACCGGCACCGGGACCGCGGCGCGGGCGCTGCCGAAGGACAACGGCAGGACACCGGTGAGCCGGTCACAGTACGAGACGCTCCTCAACCAGTGCTCCTACGCCGCGACGGCGCGGCGCAGGGCCGAGTGCCGGGACACGGTCAGGCAGGACTACCGGGCGGGCGGCGAGGAGAACCCGGACCTGGACTGCCGTGAGTACTCCGGGGTCTCCGTGTGCGGCAGGCTGCGGCTGAGCCCCGCCGAGCGGGCGTGCGTGCGGGACTCGGTCGCCAAGGGGTTGACCTACCGCCGCGCCGAGGTCGAGTGCTACGCGTTCACCTGACGGGCGGCCGGGGCCCCGGTCAGGGCTTCCACTCCTCCTTCCAGCCGGGACGCAGGCGGTAGCCGTACGCCGTCTCGGTGAGCGCCTCGGTGAGCACCTCGTCGCGGATGGCGGCGACGGCCAGGGCGTGCGCCTCACCCGCGGTGAGGCTCTCGCCCTCGCGGATGCGGCCTTCGAGCCCGTCGAGGACGGCCCGGTTCCTGGTGAACATCTCGACGATCCTGATCTTCGCCTCGCTGTTCGAGCGGATGTGGTCGATGAACCCTCGGCCGCTTCCCGGGCCGAGGGTCCTCTCCCCGAGGGTGGCGACGAGGTCGGTCTCCGCGGCGAGGGCTTCGGCTCCGGCGACCTCGCGCCTGATGGTGTGGAACAGCCAGCCCGCGATCTCGGCGGTCACGTCATCTCCTTGGACATGCGCTGCCCCGGCGGCAGTCGCGATTATTTACGATCATTAATCGCAATTCCGGTCCTGTCGACAGGGGGCGGGTCGCCCACCGTCACGGCAGGACGGGCCCGGCGGGACGGGCCGATGGCCGGTCTTCGCCACCCGCCCGTCCGGACTCGCTCACGAGGCGGTAGCGTAACGACCAGATGTAGTGATTTTTCGGTGATTCGCCTGATGGTTGGGCATTTTGGGCTCGGGGGGAACTCCTCTGTCGTCCCACGCGTCATTCCGGTGTGAATCCCCCGACACCGAGAGGCATCGCCTGTGCGTAGCTCGTTCTTCGGAAACCTCGACCAGGGGCAGGTTCCCGGTCACTTCGCCCTGCAGAACGCCAAGATGCTGCGGGTGCACCTGAACGGGGAGGTTCTGGCCCGGCAGGGGTCGATGGTCGCCTTCCAGGGGCAGATGGACTTCGACTACGAGGGCGGCGGCGTGGGCCGCCTGCTGAAGAAGATGGTCACCGGGGAGGGCGCGCCCCTGATGCGCGTGCGGGGCCAGGGCCTGCTCTTCCTGGCCGACAACGCCGACGACGTCCACCTGTTCTACCTGGAGAACGAGGCGATCACCGTCAACGGCAGGAACCTGCTGGCCTTCGATCCGCAACTCACCTGGGACATCCAGCGGGTGCAGGGCGCGGGCATCGCCACCGGCGGTCTGTTCAACACCACCGTCCAGGGCACCGGGTGGGTGGCCGTGACCGCGCACGGGGCTCCGGTCCTGCTCGACGCCTCCCGTATGCCCACCTACGCCGACAGCCAGTCCGCGGTGTGCTGGAGCACGGGTCTGCGCGTCGGCGTCAACCGCACCTTCAAGGCCTCGGCGCTCATCGGGCGCGGCAGCGGCGAGGCGGTCCAGCTCGCCTTCCAGGGGCAGGGGTTCGTCCTGGTCCAGGCGAGCGAGGGCCCGATCGTCCCGCAGAACGGCGGCTGACACCCCGGCGGGAGATCCCGGCCGGGGTCACCGGGGCGGCGCGGGACGGGCGGCGCGCCGGAAGAAGGCCGCGATCGCGTAGGGGTCGACCGGGTCGGTGAGCAGGGCGAGCATCTCCTCCCGGCGTGCCGGGTCCACCTTGAAGGGATGGCCGAACACGTGCGGCCCGGTCCCGTCGTCCAGCAGCCTGGTCAGCATCAGGTCGCCCGGACGCGCCTGGGAGGGCAGCAGCTCGTCGGCCAGCGTGACCGGCCGCCCGGCCTTGTCCGCCGCGTCGCGCAGGGTGATCCGGTCGTCGTGGACGCCCAGCACCTCCCACAGGCGCAGCGGCGTCCCGCGCCACGAATCGAGCAGCCGGACCTCGTCCTCGCGCAGCCACTCGCCCCGCGCGTCGAGGAACTCGCCGACGACGTCGTTCTCGAACAGCGCCAGGTCGGCCAGGGCGGGCTCGGCGACCCGGACGCTCAACCCGACCAGGTCGTCGATCAGGCGGCGCCTGGCCGGGCGGTCTCCGTAGGCCAGCAGGCCGCGGAACAGGTGCGCGGCCCGCGCGGGCAGCGGATCACCCGGGTCGGTACGGCACGCGGCGTACTCGGCCGCGTCCCGCTCGGCGGGAGCCAGCCCCGGCGACAGCGCCAGCACCTCGGCGATGATCCCGGACGCCTCGAACGAGCGGCCCTCACCCTCGGCCGACCTGGCGGCCAGCAGCAGCGCCGCGGGGTCGGTGCGCGGCAGGGCCTCGACGAGCCGCGCGGGCAGCGGCTCCCGTTCGACCTCGTCGGCGATCCTGGTGAGCACCGCCGCCGAGCGGCCCAGGTAGGTCAGCGCCCGCGACAGGTCGGCGCCCTCCCCGTAGGTGCGCAGCGCGCTGCGCACCAGGGCCAGCCTGACGACGTCGAGCGGGGCGAGGTCGGCGACGGAGTCAGGCTCCCACGGCGCGCCCACGATGCCGACCCGGCCGCCCCGGACCTCCAGCGAGGCGCCGTTCAGCAGCGGGGCGAGCGGCGGCAGCGGATCGGCGAACGTCTCGGGGTCCTTGGCCAGCAGACCGAGGACCGCGACGTCGATCGAGACCCCGGGGCTCGGCTCAAGTCCCTCGGCGAAGGCGCGAAGCGCCTCGAAGGCCCGCTGGGCGAACTCCTCGGTGACCCGGACCGCCCGCTCGGCGGAGAACCCGGCCAGCGTCGTGGTGGACAGCTCGAACCCGCCCCCGCGCAGGCGCAGCGCGACCACCTCCTCCGGCCGCACCGCCGAGAGCCAGCCCTCAGGCCCGGTGAGGTACGGCTCGCCGGCCTCGACCACGGTGCGCACCGTGCCGCCCCCCGCGAGCGGCAGCCCGTCGCCGTCGGCGAGACGGGCCCACAGCCGCAGGTCGTCCACGGCCCGCAGCGTGCCGTCCGTCAGTTCGGCCCTGGTGGCCAGGTGCGTCAGCACCGCGCCCTCGCTCAGCGTAAGAAGCTCACTCACCCGTCCATTGTTCTCGACGTTCCCGATCCGCCGCACCGGGCCCCGGCCGGGGCCGGAACGTCAGGACGCCGCCGTCCCTTCGGAAAGGGGCGGCGGCGTTCGGGGACGGGGGGTCGGGACCCGGCCGTTCTGGCCGGGCGGGTGGTGAACGCGGGGGGTACGGGTTCTCCGCGGGCTCCGCGCCGGATGTCTCATCGTCGCGTCACGGAGAGGTGCCGAAACGCGGGTTGTCGGCGAGCCACGCGGCGTAGCGGACGCTCTGCCGTACCGCGTCGGCGTGGGCCGCCTTGGCGTGCTCGACGATCGAGGCGGCGGCTCGCGCACCCGGGCCTTCCGGATGCCAGCCGAGCAGTTGCCGCCACCGCAGCGGCGCGTCCACGAGCGGTACCAGCGCCACTCCCGGTGTCGGCTGGAAGGTCGCCTGGCACAGCACGACCGCGCGGCCGACCTTGGCCAGGTGCATGCATGTCGCCACGTCCGTCTCGTAGATGGTCTGCGGCGTGAAGCCCGCGCGGGCGCACGCCGTGGCGAAGCAGTCCCCGAAGCAACTGTCACCCGGGGTGACCGCCCAGCTCTCGCCTGCCAGTTCGGCCAGTGTCACCTCCTTCCGATCCACGAGGGGATGGTCCTCGTTGAGCAGGACGAAGACCGGGTCCATGCCCACGGTCAGCCACACCACCGGTCCCTCGACCGGCGGGGCGCTCTCCCCGCAGGCGCCGATGAGCGCGAAGTCGATCCGGCCGAGCATCACCATCGTGGTCAGCTCCCTGGCCGACCACGAGGTGTACGTGCTGACCGGTGTCGACGGCCACGCCCTGGCGAGCCGGTCGACCAGCCCGCCGAGAATGGGACCGTTGGTGGCTCCCAGCCGGTAACGGGGGATGTCACCGGTGGCGTTGGCGAAGCGGACCGCCTCCTCCTGGAGTTCCCTGGCGGCCGGCAACAAGACCATCGCCCTGGACAACACCAGTTCCCCGAGAGGTGTGGGCCGCGCACCGTTGTGGTCGCGTTCGAAAAGAGCTCCCCCGAGCACTCGCTCAATCCGTTTGAGCTGCGCGGTCAGCGCGGGCTGTGCCAGCCCGAGATGGCTGGCAGCTTTGGTGACGCTCCCGGCCTCTGCGACCGCGCGCACGATCCTGAGGTGTCGGAGCTCGAGATCCATACCGGGAAGGTAAGGCTAAGACGTTATGGCCGCAATGCAAACCGTGTCACGAAATCTGACTCAATTTCGTGAAAGCGCTCCAATGAGAAGGGAACAAGGAATGCCGAGAGGTGCGGCGCAGGCGGGACGGGGCAGGTGGAGGCCCGTGACAACGGGAGCCGATCCACGCGGTCCCACCGGGGAAGACCTGCTCCGAGAGCCCTGTCATCCGCACGTTACTCGCAATGGGACGTTTATGCACGCATCGGGCGAAGTGTCGATAGATCACACCAGAGAAACACGAACATGAATATCTCCGTCGCCATACGGGCCGGGGCGTAGGCCGTACACGACGCCGCGGGTCCCGGCCAGGGCTCCTGGAAGGCCCGCAGGGGGCCCACAGGGGGCCGTGGAAAGGCTTTCGGGGATCACCCGGAGTAACACGCCCGAAAGGGGTGAGACAAGGTCCTGGGGCCGTAAGCCGATCCGGGAAGGAGAGCGGAGCATGAGCGAGGAACGACAGGCGGACGTCCAGGCGCTGTCCACGACCGACACCCGCGTCTACGAGGCGGTGGCCGTGCTCGCGGTCGACACCAGGACCGCGAGCGTCGAGGAGATCGTCCACGCCACCGGCCTGCCGGAGCAGGCCGTACGGCACAGCGTCGAGACCCTCACCAGGGCGGGCTGGCTGACGGCCGACGGCGGGTCCTACGCCATCGGCCGTCACGACTGGAGCGTCGAGCGCTGACCTCCCGGACGGGTCCGCGCCCGCCGGGCCGTACGGTCAGGACCGCCAGACCTTGGCCACGACCTCGGCGACGTCGGGGGCCTGGGCGAGGCCCGCGGCGAAGGCCGGTCGCCACAGGGTGGGGTTGAGGATGTCGATCCCGAAGACGGAGATCGCCGCCTGGTCGGGCGCCACGTGGGCGACCGCCGCGTCCCCGAGCGTGGTGACCTCCGCCTCGAAGCGCTCCCTGGTCTCCAGATGCGCCAGCGGCTCGACGACGACCACCGCGGAGCTGCCCGCGGCCAGGTCGGCGTTGGTCACCGAGCGGACTCCGCCGTCCATGTAGTGGCGCCCGCCGATCTCCACGGGCGGGAACACGCACGGCACGGCGCAGCTCGACGCGACGGCCGAGGACAGCGGGACACCCGAGTGACGGTCCCAGACCACGAACCCGCCGGTCGCGGTGTCGACCGCGGTGACCAGCAACCGGCGCTCCGGCCACTCCTGCACGGGCAGCCGCCTGCCGATCTCCTCGGTCCTGGCCCCGGTGTCCCCGGTGCCGAGGGCGAGCGCGCCGACCCGCCGCCTGGCCTCCTCCGGGTCGAGGGAGGAGTCGTGGAGCAGGCCGAAGACGGTCATCACCGCCTCGGGGTCGACCTGCGGGGACGCGGCGGGCTCGGCCTCCGCCTGCGCGACGACCGCCTCCTCCAGGTCGACGCCGGTGGTCATGAGGGTCCCCACGACCGATCCGGCGGACGTGCCGATCACGAGATCGGCCTCACCCAGGTCAAGGCCCGCCCGCCGCAGGCCGGTCACGATGCCCGCCTCCCACGCGATTCCCGCGATTCCTCCGCCGCCAAGCACCAGTGCTCTCGTCATGTCCCCATTGTCGCGGTCGCGGGGAGTGTCCGCCCGAGTCGCGCATCCCCGACCGGTTCGAGCCCCCGGGAGGACGATCCACGCCGGATGGGGAAAGGTCGTGATTCCAGCGCGCAACCTCAATCAAGGTGAAGGTCGCGTTAGAGTGGAATGTGTCCGCGAACATGGAGCTCACCGTCGGCCAGCTCGCCTCGCGCAGCGGGGTCGCCGTCTCCGCCCTTCACTTCTACGAGGCCAGAGGCCTGATCAGCAGCCGCCGTACGGCCGGCAACCAGCGCCGTTTCAGCCGTGACACGCTGCGCAGGATCGCCTTCATCCGGGTCTCGCAGCGGGTCGGCATCCCGCTGAGGACGATCCAGGACGCGTTGTCGGCCCTGCCGGACGAGCGCACCCCGACCCGCGACGACTGGGCCAGGCTCTCGGCGGCCTGGCAGAGCGAGCTGGACGACCGCATCAGGCAGCTGCAGTTGCTCAGGGACGGCCTGACCGACTGCATCGGCTGCGGCTGCCTGTCCCTCGACCGCTGCGCGCTGATCAACCCCGACGACAAGGCGGCGGCCGGCGGCCCCGGCTCACGGCTGATGCTGCGCCCACGGGAGTGCCCGGTGGACTGCGACCCGCCGAAGGCCGGGGTCGCCTGAGGACCGTCCTCAGAGGCCGTGCGCGCTCAGCCAGAGCCGGTTGGCGCGCTGGTCGGCCATGGCGCGCCCGACGTCCTGGCCGGGGCCGGGCGCGTCCTGCTCGACGACCAGCCAGCCCTCGTAGCCGCGCAGCTCGCGCAGGACACCCGCGAGGTCGACCTCGCCCGCCCCGAGCGGGGGGAAGGCGTCGCCCGCGATGACCGCGGCCAGGTCGCCGCCCGCGGCCCGCGCCCGGTCGCGGGCCCGCCTGCTGGCGTCCTTCAGGTGGACCTGCCTGATCCGGTCGCCCCACAGCCGCAGCGCGGTCACGGGGTCACCTCCGGCGAGCCAGAAGTGGCCGGTGTCCAGGCAGATCGAGACGTCGGTGAGGTCGAGCAGCCTCTCGACCTCCTCGGGGGTCTCCACGAGAGTGCCCAGGTGGTGGTGGAAGACGGGTTCGAGACCGCGGTCCCGGCAGCGGTCGGCGGCCTCCTGCACCCGTGAGGCGAAGTCGGCCCACGCCTCGCCGGGCAGGCCGGGGGCGACACCCTGGGCGAACCGCCTGCGGTGCGGCGGACAGGCCAGGGTCAGGCGGGGGGCGAAGCGCGGGTCGGCCACCGGAACGCTCGCGAAGATCGCCAGCGCCGTGTACAGCCCGGCCAGTCCGGCGGCGAAGGCGTCCTCGTCGTCGTAACGCAGGTCCACCTGGCCGCCCGCCAGGCCCATCCCGGTCCTGGCCAGCCGGTCGAGCAGTCCGCCGCCGGTGCCCAGGTAGCCGATCGGCCCCGAGTCGATTCCCTCGTAACCGGCCTCAGCCAGCCCGTCGAGCAGGAGGTCGGGGCTCGGTGTACCGCCCCCTGCCCGGTTGATCCCGAAGTTGACGGGCGCGTTCGCGACCTTGATCGACATGGCCTATGTCGTGCAGGTCAGCCAGCGGAGGGGGTTGTCATGGGTGATCATGCGGATGGCGCCCTCACCGATGCCCGCCTCGCGGAGCCTGGGCAGGAGGGTGCGGAACAGGTGGCTGTAGCCGGCGCCGCCGTACCGCTCGATCTCGGAGACCCTGGACAGGCCGCTGCTGAGCAGCAGCCTGGAGGCGTAGCCGTCCTCGATGAGGTCGAGGGCGTCCCGCAGCCGGTCGCCGCCCATGGAGGTGAGACAGACGTAACCGCCCGACTCGACGACCTTGTGCGCGGTCATGGGGTCGGTGCCCGCGTCGGCGACGCTGATCCGGTGCGCGGGGACCCCCTCGGACAGGAGGATCTCCAGCAGGGGCAGGCCACCGCGCTCGGAGACGGCGAGGGGCAGGCCGGAGGCCAGGGAGGCCCTGGCGGCGGCGACCGCGAACCGCTCCTCGGCGGGGGTCGGCTCCTCGTCCCAGGAGCCGATCTCGCCGATCACCCCGGGACGGGAACCGGTCCCGTCGAGGCCGTTGTCGATCTCGTCCATCAGGTGGGCGGTGAGCGTGTCCACGTCGGCGGTCAACGCCCACGGCGGGCTGAACGGCCCGGCGAAGAAGCCGGTTCCGGCGATCACGGACACCCGGCTGCACGCCGAGATCCTGGACAGGGTCGCGGCGTCGCGACCGGTTCCGATGGAACTGAGCTCGACCACCAGGCCGAGCCCGTCGGACCTGCGCAGTTCGCGCAGCTCCACGGAGGCCGCGTCCTCCTCGTCCAGCCAGCGGTGCGGGTCGGACGGGACACCCGCCGCCCAACGCAGGTCGGCACGAAGGCGCTCGCGGGGCAGGACCGAACCGGTGATGGCGGACACGGCGCAGGGGCCGCTCACGGTCCTCACACTGACGGTCTTGACAAGGGGAGCCTCAGACATGGACGGACATTAACCCACTTTTGGGGCTAAAATCACCCAATTCACCAGGGTTTTTACCTTTGACTTGTCAGGGCTGTTTCGGGGTCTCGTCATCCCCAAGGGCGCGTAACGCCCGGTCGCGGCCGGAAAACGTCGGTCACCCCGGCTAGGGTCCCTCCCATGATCGCGACCTCACCGGAAGCCCCGCTCTCCGCCGTCGGCCGGATGGTCCTGCCCGTCGGCGACCTCGACGTGGCGCTCTCCTTCTACCGCGACGTCCTCGGCTTCGCCGTGCTCCACGACCGGACCGACGACGGCTACCGCTACCTGCACGTCGGGCTGCCGGGGCAGGAGCCGGTCGGGGTGTGGCTCATGCCCGCCGCCGGCCGGGAGCGGGCACCCGGCGGCAGGCCGTCGCTCGTGCTCTACACCACCGACCTCGGCCGCCTCTCCCGGCGCCTGGGTGAGTACGGCGTGCGGGTGTGGAACGAGCGGGAGGACGCCGAGAGCCGTTCGCTGCACCTGGCCGATCCTGACGGCAACACGCTGATCGTCGCCGAGCTCAAGGACTGAGGATTGAGCGCGATCCACTCGAAGGCGCCTATTCTTTGACGAAACCAACGTCCAGGGGATCGAGTGGCCACTTCCAACGGGATGCATGACGAACGCGACGCCTCCGGGCGTCCGTCCGAGACCGGAGACGCCGACGTCCTGAAGGACGAGGCGGCCCGGCGTTCGGGCATTCACGGCTGGCTCGACGGTGTCAGGTCCACCAGAACCGGCCGCCTCACCCTCAAGATCGTCATCGGGGTCATCGGATCGGTGCTGGTCGTCGCCGGCCTCATCATGGTGCCCTTCCCCGGGCCCGGCTGGCTGGTCGTCTTCGCGGGCCTGGCCGTGCTGGCGACGGAGTTCCACTGGGCGCACCGCCTGCTGCAGTTCGGCAGGCGGACGCTGGCCGCCTGGACCGCCTGGCTCGGGCGCCAGGGCTGGACGGTCAAGATCCTGGTGGTCCTGGCCGCCGCCGCGACCGCGACGGTGATCGTCTACTACGGTCTGAGGCTCAGCCTCCACATCGACCTGATCGCCGAGGCGCGCGCCTTCCTGAGCCGCTGACCTCCGGTCACGCTCGGGGTACACGCCCGGCCGGACGGGGATGGCGACGATCAGCCCCGCCCGGCCCGCGTGTCTCCGATTTCTCCCGTTCCCCATTGGAATCACCCCCAACCATCCTCTTCTCGGTCCTCTTTGGGCGAATCCCGGCAGTCCGTTCCCGAAGGCCGCCCTTGTCAGGGAAACCGATTCGGTATAGATCACAAACTATGAGTAGCTCCCGCCCTAGGCTGCGCCCGTGCCTGTGACTCCTGGAATCAACAAAACGCTCGGTGGCGCTGTCATCGCGGCCTGCCTGACCGTGCTCGCCCCGTCCGCGGCCCACGCCGCCCTGCCTGCGGACGTCACCCTGCCCGACACCGGGGTGACCGTCAGGGAGAGCTCCGCGGACCCGCTAACGGTTTCCTCCTACACCCTCGGCAATCTCGCCTACCTGCGCAGAGGTGAGGCGTTCGCCAAGCAGAAGGGGTACCAGGAGATCACGGTGGCGCCGGGCGGGACCAAGGCGCTCGCGGTGCCCAGCTCCTACAGCTCGGGGCACGACTCGGTGCTGCTGGCCGACCTGGTCTCGGAGAAGGCCGTCAAGATCCAGACGGTGCAGAAGCCGTTCGTCGCCCACTTCGCCCACTGGTCCCGCGACGGCCGCAAGGTGGTCCTGACCGTCCAGCGCAAGGCGGCCGGAGGCTGGACGACGACCGGGTTCGTGATCGTCGACGTGGCCGCGAAGACCGCCCGCACCGTGACCGTCTCCGGGGTCGACCCCGCCGCCACGTTCCGCTGGACCCCGGACAACGCCCAGCTGGTCGCCGCCCACCAGGGTGGCGTCCGCTTCTACGGCCAGGACGGCACGGCCAGGCGCACCCTGGCCAAGACCGGCGCCCCGGGCGGAGGAGAGGACGTCTTCTCCCCCTCAGGCAAGGGGCTGATGACCTGGTGCCCGGCGAGCTACGCCGAGGACGTCTGCGTCTGGGACCGCAGCTCGGGCAAGATCGCGGTCAAGGTGAAGGGCGTCAAGCCGAAGGCCCTGCTCGGCTGGTGGGACGAGCGCAGCTTCGTGGCCGTCCTGCCCGGCTCCGGCGTCTACAAGGTCGTGGTCGTGGACGTCAAGGGCAAGGGCCTGCGGGTCCTGGCCGACGTCTCGGCGCGCGACTGGAACAGGAAGATCTATCTGAGCTACACCCGTAGCTGACCGCTCGGCCGGGCGCCGCCTCGCGGTGTCCGGCCGTACGGGACCGTCCCGGGACGCATGGGCGCCGTCCGGCGAGTCCTGGCGGCGCGGCGCGCCTGATGGCTCAGAGGTACAGGCCGGTGCCGTTGTCGGTCTGCGGAGTGGCGATGGCGTGCAGGTCACGCTCGCGCATGACGAGATAGAGCTGCCCGTGCACCTCGACCTCGTACTGCTCCTCGGGGTTGAACAGGACCTTGTCGCCGACCTTGACGGAACGGGCGTTCGCCCCCGCGCCGCAGACCTCACCCCAGACCAGCCGGTTGGCCATCTTCACCGTCGCGGGAATGACGATGCCCGCGGTGCTGCGGCGCTCCTCTGACTCCTGCTCGATCTTGACCATGACACGGTCGTGGAGCATCTGAATCTCGAATTTCGGGTCACCCACAGTAGAAGCTTATGGGAACGGCGCCCCCGGGCCACCGGTGATCCGGCGGACCCGTCAGGCGCAGGGCCCAGGCGAGCCTTGAAGTTCCCCGAGGGGCCGAAAGTAGGATTTTCCGCTATGACGTCCTCTGAGCTCGTGAACGACTTCGTCGCCTGGCACCTGGAGAGCAACCCCGTCCAGGCCACCCTGCTGGGGGCCGAGGGCTACGACCGGACCCTCGGCGACCTCTCCGAGGCGGGCTTCCTGGCCAGGGAGGGAGAGTCCCGGCGCTGGCTCGAACGCCTCGCCAGGGCCCCCCAGGAGGAGGGGTTCGAGGAGGAGATCGACCGCGAACTCGTCGTCTCGACGCTGCGGGGCGCCCTGGCGTACGAGGACTGGCCGACCTGGCGGCGTGACCCCGCGGTCTACGTGGGCACGGTCTTCGGCTCGATGTTCAGCCCGTTCCTGCAGCGCCTGGCGCCCGAGGCCGAGCTGGTCGAGGCGGCGGTGGCCCGGCTGGCCGAGGTCCCCGGCGTCCTGGCCGCCTGCCGGGCCAACCTCGACCCGGCGCTGGCCTCCGAGCTGCTGGTCAGGCGGGGGCTCGGTCAGGCGCGCACCGCGCGTAACTTCCTCACCGTGACGGTCCCCGGCCTGGTCGAGGACGAACGGCTGCGCGCCCGCCTGGCCGAGGCGGCGGAGCCCGCCGCCGCGGCCTTCGACGACCTGGTCGTCTTCCTTGAGGGCTTCCGGGCGGGCGGCACCTGGCGGATGGGGGAGGAGCTGTACTCCAGGCTGCTGTACGAGCGGGAGACACTGGGGTACGGCGCGGCCGAACTGCTCAAGCGCGGCCAGGAGGCCTACGAGGAACTGGACGCGCAGATGCGGGAGGTCGCGCTTCGGCTGCCCGGCGGCACCGAAGACTGGCACGCGGCCGTCACCGCGCTCCAGGACGACCACGCGCCGACCCTTGAGGACATGCGGGCCGAGTACGAGGCCGAGACCGAGCGGGCCAGGCGGTTCGTGCGCGAACGCGGCCTGGTGACGTTCGCGGAGGGGGAGGAGTGCCGCGTCGTGCCCTCTCCGGAGTTCCAGCGGCCCATCCTCGCCGTCGCCTCCTATCTGCAGCCTCCGCCGCTGTCCGCCTCCCGGATCGGGCACTTCTTCGTGCCCTTCACCCCCGACTCCTTCACCGGGGAGCAGGTCCGCCAGCGGCTGCGCACGAACGCCAGGGCGCAGATGCCCTCCATCGCCGTCCACGAGGCCTACCCCGGTCACCACTGGCACCTGTCCTGGGTGGCGGGCAGCCCCCGCCGGGTCCGCAAGCTGTTCCGCACGCCGTACTTCGTCGAGGGCTGGGGCCTGTACGTGGAGAAGGTCATGCGGGAGCAGGGCTACTTCACCACGGCGGCCCAGGAGCTCGCCCATCTGGACTTCCGGCTCTTCAGGGCGGCCCGCATCATCGTGGACACCTCGCTGCACTGCGGTGACATGACCGTCGAGGAGGCCGAGGAGTTCATGACGACGAGGTCCACGCTCACCCCGGGGACCGCCAAGGGCGAGGTGGACCGCTACTGCGCCTGGCCCACCCAGGCGCCGTCCTACCTGACGGGCGCCCTGGAGATCGACCGCATCCGGGACGACTACCTGGCCGCGGGACGGGGTGACCTGCGCGCCTTCCACGACAGGCTGGCGGGTTCCGGCGGTCTCCCCCTCGGCCTGGCCCGCAGGGTCGCCCTGGAGGGGTAGGACGTCGGCCGGGTCCTCGGCGAGGCAGGGGATCCGGCCGACGTGGGTGTCAGGCGGGCAGGCCGGACTCGATGGGCAGGCCCGCCTCGGCCCAGTCCTGGATGCCCTCGCGGTACTTGCGGACGTGGGTGTAGCCGAGCGCGGCCAGTCGCCTGGCCACCGCCTCGCTGTTGCCGCAGGAGGGGTTGGAGCAGTAGGTGACGATGGAGGCGTCCTTGTCGGGGAGCAGCCCGGCGGCGCGCTCGGCGACCTCGCTCTCGACCAGGGCGATCGCCCCCGGCAGGTGCTGCTGCGCGTAGTACTCGCCGCCGAGGGTGTCCAGAACGATTACGGAGCCCGCCTCGATCGCGGTCCTCAGCTCGTCGCGGGTGATCAACTGGGTCATGACCGGCCTCCCGAAGGATAAATGGACTATAGTCCGTTTGTGTGAACAGGAGAGAACTTAACGGACCGCAGTCCGCTTCGTCAACCGAGCCGCTGCGCGTGCTGATGGGCGAGCCGCCCAGGGAACGCGCCGACGCCGCGCGCAACCGTACGAAGGTGCTGGCCGCCGCGGCGCGGCTGTTCCGCGAACGAGGTGTGGACGGCGTCTCGATGGACGCGGTCGCGGCCGAGGCGGGCGTGGGCAAGGGGACGCTGTTCCGCAGGTTCGGCGACAGGTCGGGCCTGGCCGTCGCGCTCCTCGACGAACGGGAACGCGAACTGCAGGAGGCGATCCTGGCCGGTCCCGCACCCCTCGGGCCCGGCGCGCGGGCCGCCGAACGGCTGACCGCGTTCGTCGAGGCCTACCTCGACTATCTGCTGGCCCACCTCGACCTGGTCAGGATGTCGGAGACCGCGAGTCCCGGCGCCCGCTACCGCATCGGCGCCTACCGGTTCTGGCACCGGCACGTGGCGATCCTGCTCGCCGAGGCCCGTCCCGGCTGCGACGCCGACCCCCTGGCCCACGCCCTGCTCGCGCCGCTGGCCGCCGAGCACATGACGGCCCTGGTCGCCGAGTACGGTCCGGCGCGCGCCAGAAAGGCCGTGCGCGCGCTCGTCACGGGGTGAGAATCGTGCAGCCGAACGTGCAGGCGAACGTGCAGATGCCCGATTCGCCCTGGACTGTCGGAGAAGCGGTGTCAGACGTAGGTGCCGCGGACCTCGACGATGTCGGCGAGCGGGAACTCCAGATAGTCGCCGGCCTCCTCGCACCAGGCGTCCAGTGTCCCGCCGCGCAGCTCACCGTGGCTGATGGTCGCGGTCAGTCCGTCGGCCAGCGTGATCGCGGCCCGCACGCCCCGGTCGACCACGAAACCGAGCAGCGACTGCTGGGCGGTGGGCAGGCGGGAGGCCATGCGGCCGATCACCGCCCACGTCCTGCCGTTGCCCCGGGCGCCGTCCCCGGTGGCCAGCAGCCGTCTGGCGTGCTCACCCGGGTCCGGCGGGGTGTCGAGGACCGGGTAGGGCGGTTGCTCGAACTCGGCCACCCGCCCCCCGGGCAGCAGGATCAGCCGCCCGCCCTGGGGCTCCTCGATCCGGGCACGGCGGACGGTGATCTCCCCGGTGTCCTCGACCGGGACCGGGGCGTAACCGTTCTCCCGCAGCGCGGCCAGGGTCTTGGCCGCGGGCACGGAGCTGGCGAGCACGGTCGGCGCGAGCAGCCTGAGCCCCAGCCTGCCCAGCCGCCGGTGACCGGCGATCTCGGCCAGCAGCACCGGGTCGGAGGCCTGGACGATGCAGGCGACCGTGGTCACGGTGACCTCGCCGTGCCGCCTGGCGATGTCGCGCACGAGATAGTCGAGCGGCTGCGGCACCGTGCCGACCTCGGCGAGATCGGCCAGCAGGTCGTCGGCGGAACATCCGGCGTCCATCGCCCGCCGTATGCTCGCCGGGCTGAAGCGCCACACGGAGGCGGCGCCCCTGGACTCGCGGTCGGCGGTCCGGTCGAGCAGTTCGGCCAGTTCGGCGGAGGGGGGACCCGTCACCACGGCGGTCAGGTCGGCGCCGAACAGCGCGCTGCGCCGTACGCTGGCCAGGGCCCTGATCGAGCACTCGACCAGGAGCGGGTCGTTCTCGACGAGCGGCACCGAGTCGTCGTTCTCGTCACCGGCCGTCTGCAACGCGGCCAGCGCGCGCCCCAGGTCGGTGATCGTGTCGTAGGCGACCAGGCCGAGCATCCTGGCCTCCTCAAGTGCGGCGGGGGCGCACTCGCCCAGCAGCGGGCGTTCGAGCAGCGGGGCGTGCCAGTGGGCCGCCTCGACGAGCCCGGCCTGGTCGGCGCACGCCGTACTGGCGGGCAGGCGGGCCAGCACGCCCAGCACCGCCCGTCTGGCGCGGGCGACCATGATCCCCGCGGGGTCGTCGCCGAGCACCGTGCCGTATCTGCCGTCGATCCGGCGCAGCGACGAGCGTTCCATGCGCCACCAGGCGGCGAGCAGCACCCGGAGCCTGGCCGCCGCGTCGTCCAGCCGCCAGCGGTCGAACTTCTCGGTCGGCACCAGGCCGCCCGCCGTGTCGTCCCAGGCCAGCAGCCGGGCGACCGCGCAGATCTCCAGCAGCAGCCGGGTCTCGTCCTCGTCGCAGCCGATGTCCTTGGCCAGCCTGCGCACCTCGCGCACGCCGACCCCGCCCGCCTTCAGCAGCGGCAACGGGATCTTCGCGGTGTTCTCCAGCATCGCGGCGCAGCGTTCGACCACGTGGGGCGCCGCCAGGGTCATCAGGTGGTCGACGGCCTCGGGGTCGACGGGGACGGTCGCCAGGTCGGGCGGGACGGGGGTGAACGGGGGGTGGTAGTCGGCCCCGCGCAGCGCGAGCGCCACCTCCCTGGGCATCTCGGCGGTGTTCCAGCTCGGCCGGAAGAGCAGGCCGTGGTCGCCCGCCCACTTCTCCGGGGAGCCGGGGACCACGAACCGGCCGCCGTCGACGCCACGGGACGGGCCGTCCCAGGCGAACTCGTCGAGCAGTCTCCTGGCTCCCTCGGGAGCCCGTTCCAGCAGGGCGGCGAGGCGGCCCGGGTCGGAGAGCACCTCGATGATCTTGCTGACCGTCTGGCGCTTCTGGCCGTTGGGCAGGCCGAGGGCCCTGGCCAGCGCGCGCAGGGCGTCGGCGCTGACGGTCCACGAGTTCAGGTAGTGGGCCAGCGATTCGCCGAGGCCGCACGGGGCCGTCCAGCAGCGGGCCAGGCCCCCGGCGAGCCGGATGCGTCCCTCGTCGTCGGGCCAGGCCAGGGCGTGGTCGGACAGCAGGTCGATCCAGGGGGCGGTCTCGGCCTCCGAGACGCCCATGAACCCGGCCAGTGTCTCAAGGTCGACGCGGTCGCCCAGGGCCAGGGCCGCCTGCGCGACCTCGAAGGAGGGCAGTGGAAGAGCGCGCATGACCGCGGAGATCGCGGATCCGTTGCCCAGCCGCTGCGCCAGGGTGTCGAGGCGCCGCGGCCACGGTGCGACGATGGCGTCCGGCCGGTTGGCCAGGATTCGGGTGAGCCGTTCTTCGTCGAGGGTCTTCAACCAGCCGAGCAGGTGATCGTCCATCTCGCAGCTCTCTGCAGGAATCTCACACGGGGACTCTCCGTGAGCCATGAACATCCACGGTAATGCAGAGGGCGTCGCCAGGGGACGCACCGCGCAGAATGCGACAGGTTCACAGGATGTTCACCGTGTCACCGCCAGGTCAGCTCATGGTCACCGCCAGGTCACCGTCGGGCCGGCGGTGGATCGGCGGTGGATCGGCGACGGGCGGGAGGCCGGGATCGGCACGGGTTTGGCCGGTCCCGGGGCCGCTCGCGGGGGTGCGTCACGGGCCCGGGACCGGCCGGCGCCAATGAGGGAAGAGGCGGCGCCGTCCGGGATGGTCTTGGCGGGGGTACTACGGGGGCGTCAGCCGAGGACGGCCCAGACGATCTTGCCGTAGGGGGCCAGGGGAGCCCAGCCCCAGCGCACGCTCAGCGACTCGACGATGTGCAGTCCGAGCCCGCCGATGTCCAGGGGTGACGGATCGCGCAGCGCGGGAAAACCCGATCCCGGGTCGTTGAGCGCGCAGGTGACCAGGCCTCCCCGGCGTAGCAACGAGAGCCTGATGGGTTCCTTGGCGCGTGACTCGGCCAGGCGCAGGCCGTGTCTGAAGGCGTTGGTGGCCAGCTCGGAGACGATGAGCTCCATGTTCTCGACCAGGTCGGTGAGCTTCCAGCCGGTGAGTGTCCCCGTGGCGAAGCTGCGGGCGGAGTGCACCGACTCCGCCTGCGGGGGAAGCACGAAGGTGGCGCTCGCCATGGCCGCTGATCCGGAGAGGAGATCGCGTGCCGTATCGGGCCACCAGCCGACGGGGGGCCACCAGTCGAGCGCCGTCCAGGAGGTCCGGGAGAGCGCGGTGTGGGCGGACTGCACAGCGATCATCATGGTGCAAACTCCCGTGCAGGTGCAAGAGCGAATGCACGTGCATAAGGTGCGTGCAACCGCTACGGTTACCCATGAAATCGGCAATCGGACAGAAAGGGGATCTTGTCCGCGGCTGGGAAATCTTGGGCCGCGAAGTGACAGACTGTCGATCAGGAAAGCGAGCGAGGAGCAACCACGTGTCCATGGACCCGCCCGGTACCGGTTCCACCGTTCGGCGCATCATGCTCGGCGCAAGCCTGCGTCGCCTGCGTGAGGAGAAGGGGCTTCCCCGTGAGGTGGCCGGATTCCACATCCGGGCCTCGGAGTCCAAGATCAGCCGGATGGAACTGGGTCGCGTCGGTTTCAAGACACGAGACGTGGAAGACCTGCTCACCCTGTACGGCGTGCTCGACGACGCAGAACGGCGCGGCCTGCTGGAGATGGTCCGCGAGGCGAACACCCCCGGCTGGTGGCACAAGTACGGCGATCTCCTGCCGAACTGGTTCACCACCTACGTGGGGCTGGAGGAGGCGGCGAACGTGATCCGCACCTACGAGGTGCAGTTCGTTCCCGGCCTGCTGCAGACGGCGGCCTACGCGCGCACCGTGATCCGGTTGGGCTACCCGGACGTGCCGGAGGCGGAGATCGAGCGTCGTGTGCATATGCGCATGCAGCGTCAGGAACGCCTGACGAAGAAGGACGGCCCCCGCCTGTGGGCCGTCATCGACGAGGCGGCCCTGAAGCGCCCTATCGGAGGACGGGAGATCATGCGCGAACAGCTCCAGCACCTGCTGGAGGTGGCCGCGCTGACCAACATCACCATCCAGGTGATGCCCTTCCGCTTCGGCATGCACGCGGCCGAGGGTGGTGCGTTCAGCATCTTGCGGTTTCCCGAGTCCGACCTGTCGGACGTCGTTTATGTCGAGCAGCTCTGGGGTGCCCTCTACCTGGACAAACGTGAGGACATTGATCCATACCTCACGGCCATGGAGCAGCTGTGCGTGGAAAGCACCACGCCTGGGGGCACCGCCGAGATCCTCGGCGACCTTCTCAGAGAGATCTAAATGAACCACACCTACAACGGCATGCCCGCCACGGACCTGGCCGGGGCGAGTTGGCGTAAGAGTCGTCACAGCAACTCGACGGGCAACTGCGTCGAGCTGGCGGAACTGCCCGACGGCAGTATCGCGGTCCGGAACTCCCGCTTTCCCGGGGGTCCGGCACTGATTTACACCCGCGACGAGATCCGTGCGCTGGTGCTCGGGGTGAAAGACGGGGAGTTCGACAGCCTTACGGTGTAACGCCGTTTTCACATCGGGGCGAGTGGTTAACCTCGCCGTGTCGATGACGTAACCCGGGGAGCGGGTCGGCGGGGAAGAGTGTGAGCCAACAGCGAATGGGGGCTCAAGCCATGCTCGACCGGATGACCCTGTATCCCGTGGCCGACGACGTGCTGTTCGCACCAGGCGGTCGCGTCGTGATCCGCACATATGGTGTCGCCTCGCAGGCCACAGGCGACGGTGCGACCACTCCGGTGTCCTACCGCACATGGGTCACCGGAGTACGCGACCAGCCCTGCCACTGGAGATGGAGGCACTGCGAGGAGGCCCGCGCGGGCCACGCAGGAAGTGCTGATGTGGTTGACGGGCCGCGGACCGCGGCCCGGCCCTCAGACGGGGGCGTTCCAGGTGAGCGCCACCGGTTCGCCGTGTTCGAAGCCCAGCCGGGAGTAGGTCCCGGTGTCCAGGCGGAACAGGCGGCCGTCCCGCGCGGGAAGTCCCAGCCAGCGGGCGCACAGCACCCGCAGCAGGTGACCGTGCGCCACCACGGCGACCGTGCCGTCCGCGGCGCGGGCCCGGGAGATCACCCGGTCGGCGCGCTCCGCGACCTCCTGCGCGCTCTCACCGGGATGCTCGGCGTCCCCGGGGACGACCCCGTCGCGCCACAGGTACCAGCCGGGGCGCGTGCGCCGGATGTCCACGGTCGTGATGCCCTCGTAGCCGCCGTAGTCCCACTCCCACAGGTCCGGGTCGACCTCGTAATCCGTCAGTCCGGCCAGCTCCGCCGTACGGCGGGCCCGCGACGCGGGGCTGACCAGGGCCAGCCCGAAGGACCTGCCCCCGACCAGCGGCGCGAGCGCCCGCGCCTGCTCCTCACCTCTGGGGGTCAGCGGCAGGTCGGTACGTCCCGTGTGACGCCCGTCCCTGCTCCACTCGGTCTCACCGTGCCGCAGCAGAATCATCTCGTCCATATGTGATCCATCATGCCGGTACGGCCTCCTGGTTCTGGTGGGGTGGGTCCCTGATGAGCGCGCGACCGGCGGAAGGGGTCGTGAGAAGCTGGGGCCGTGACGATATCTGTGGGTTTGGTGGGCGCGGGGCCGTGGGCGGAGATGGTGCACGCACCGGTTCTCGCGGCCGGACCGGACACGCGCCTGGTCGGTGTGTGGGCGCGGCGCCCCGAGGCCGCGGCCCGGTTCGGGGTCCCGGTCTACGAGCGGATCGAGGAACTGTTCGACAACTGCGAGGCGGTCGCCTTCTCCGTGCCGCCCGCCGTACAGGCCGAGCTGGGGGTGCTCGCCGCGCGGGCGGGCAAGGCGCTGCTGCTGGAGAAGCCACTCGCCGCCGACCTCGACGGTGCCAGACGGCTCGCCGAGGCGGTCGCCGAGGCAGGCGTGCCCTCCCAGATGGTCCTGACCTGGCGTTACTCCGCGGCGACCAGGGCCTTCCTGGCCAGGGTCTCGGCCATCGAGCCCTTCGGCGGCAACGCGGTCAGCGTCTCCGGCTCCATGCTGGGCGGCGACTTCGCCACCCCCTGGCGACTCGAACGAGGCGCGATCCTCGACATCGGCCCGCACATGATCGACATGTTGGACGCCGCGCTCGGCCGGATCACCGGCGTGCGCGCCCACGGCAACCCGCGCGGCTGGGTCGGCCTGCTGCTCGAACACGAGACGGGCGCGGTCAGCGAGGCGTCGCTGTGCATGAGCGTCCCCGGCGAGACGCCGCCCTCCAGGGTCGACGTGTACGGCAGGCTCGGCAGCGAGCACCTCGACGGGAACCGCCTCGGCTCCGACTCGTTCGCCGTCATGCTCTCCGAGTTCGCCGAGACCGTCGCCCGCGGCGGCGGCCATCCCCTTGACGCGGCACACGGCCTACGCCTCCAGGAGGTGATCGCCGAGGCCGAACGGGAGCTGGAGGACCAGGCTTGACTGTGTTTCCTTGCGCCGCCTGCGGCGTCGCGGGCTTGGGCGCTGCGGGTCGGTGCTTTCCCTCGTCACTGCGTCGCTGCGCTCCTGCGTTCCTCAGTCCAAGCACCGACGCGCCCAAGCCGTGTCTCTTTGCTCCGCCTGGCGGCGTCGCGGGCTTGGGCGCGTCGGTGTCTTCCCTCGTCACTGCGTCGCTGCGCTCCTGCGTTCCTCAGTCCAGACACCGACGCGCCCAAGCCGGCACTCCTCATGCACGGCACCGGGTTCGCGGATGTTGGGAGGGCGGGCTTGACGGAGGAGAGGATCGGGGGGATTGATAGCGTTGGTTTGTTGCACAGCGTGTAGCGAAGTCCGGTGTGAGCCCGGCGCTGTCCCGCAACTGTCATGGTCAGGGGAGCGTTCTCCCTGATCGAGCCAGGTCGCCTTCCGCTGTGCCGACGCTGTCTGCCCTCGTGGAAAGGGTGACCCCGTCCCTTCACGGGTCTCTCCTGTTCCGATGACCGAAAGGATCCCCCCGAGTGAGGCCCGTACGTATCGCCCTCGTCGGCGCGCTGTCCGGTGTGCTTGCCCTGTCCGGATGCGCCGGGAGCACCGAAGGCGCCGGAAACACCGGGAGCACGGCCGACCCGTCCGCGACGACGGCGCAGTCCCCGCAGGGGGCGGCCTTCCCCGTCACCGTTCAGGCGGGCAACGGCCCGGTCGTCGTCCAGAAGCGCCCGGAGCGCATCGTCTCGCTGTCGCCGACCGCGACCGAGAACCTCTTCGCCGTCGGCGCCGGCCCCCAGGTCGTCGCGGTGGACGACCAGTCGAACCACCCCGCGCAGGCGCCGAAGACCACCCTGTCCGGGTTCAAGCCGAACGTCGAGGCGATCGTCGCCAAGAAGCCCGACCTGGTCGTGCTCGCCAACGACATCGACGGCGTCGTCGGCAAGCTGGGCGCGCTCGGCGTCCCCGTGCTGGTCGAGCCCGCGGCGGCCAAACTCGACGACGCCTACGACCAGATCACCGACCTGGGCCTGGCCACCGGCAACGTGGACCGGGCCGAGGAGGTCGCCGACGGCATGAGGAAGCAGATCGAGGCCCTCGCCGCCGAGGCTCCCAAGGACAAGAAACTGACCTACTACCACGAACTGGACAGCACGCCGTACTCGGCGACCTCGACCACCTTCATCGGCCAGATCTACGGGCTGTTCGGGCTGACCAACATCGCGGACAAGGCCCCCGACGCGGCGGGCGGCTACCCCAAGCTCTCCGCCGAGTTCGTCGTCAAGGCCGACCCGGACATCGTCTTCCTCGCCGACACCAAGTGCTGCGGCCAGTCGCGGGAGACCCTCGCCAAGCGTCCCGGCTGGTCCGGGCTCTCGGCGATCAAGAAGGACCGGGTCGTCGCCCTCGACGACGACCTCGCCTCCCGCTGGGGTCCCCGCGTCGTCGATCTCGTCAAGCAGGTCGGCGAGGCCGTCCGGAAGACCGCGACCAGTTAGGTGACCGACCTCTCCCGTCCCTCAACGGGCTCGTCCTCGCCCGAGGTGGCCCCCGGCCTTCTCCGGACGGCGGGCAGGCGGCTTCCCCGCCGGACCGCGGGACCGCGCCCGTTCGTCACACTGGCGGCCTGCCTCCTGCTGCTGGCGAGCATGCTCGCCGCCCTGCTGGTCGGCGCGGCGGACATCGCGCCGCGCGGCGCCGCGCTGCAGTTGCTCGACTGGCTGCCGTTCGTCTCCGCCGACTCCGGGCTCGCGCCGGTCGAGCGGGCGTTGCTGCTGGAACTCAGGCTGCCCAGGGTCCTGCTCGCCGCGATCGTCGGCGGACTGCTGGCCTGCGCGGGCGCCGGATACCAGGGCGTGTTCCGCAATCCGCTGGCCGACCCCTACCTGCTGGGGGCCGCCGCCGGGGCGGGCCTGACGACGACGGCGGTGATCGTGTTCACGACCGGCGAGGGGGACACGCTCCTGGTGCCCGGCGCGGCGTTCGCCGGGGCGATCGGCGGTGTCCTGCTCGCCTACGCGCTGGGCAACGTCGCGGGGAGGGGCGGCGGCACCGCGACGCTGGTCCTGGCCGGGGTCGCCGTGACCTCCTTCCTCACCGCGGTCCAGACGTTCCTCCAGCAGCTCGACGTGGAGGAACTCCAGCGCGTCTACGGCTGGATCCTCGGCAACGTCGGCGGCGGCTGGGAGCAGGTCAGGCTGATCCTGCCGTACGCGGCGGTCTCCGTCGTGGTCATGCTGCTGTACGGCAGGCTGCTCGACGTACTGTCGGTCGGCGACGACGAGGCGGCCAGCCTCGGCGTGAACGTCGCCAGGGTCAGGCTCGTGGTGCTGCTGGCCGCCTCGCTGGCCACCGCCTCCGCCGTGGCGGTCAGCGGGCTCATCGGCTTCGTCGGCATCGTCGTCCCACATGTGGTCCGTCGCCTGGCCGGGGGGTCCTACCGGGTGGTGCTGCCGTTGTCCCTGGTCGGCGGGGCCGTCTTCCTGGTCCTGGCCGACCTGGCCGCCAGGACCGTGATCGCCCCGGCCGAGCTGCCCATCGGGGTGGTCACCGCCTTCGCGGGGGCGCCGTTCTTCGTGGCCGTGCTCCGCCTCACCCGGCGGGTGGAGACATGAGCCGCGTCGAGGCCAGGGGGCTCGGCGTCGTCCTCGGCGGGCGGGCCGTGCTGTCCGGTGTGGACCTGCGGGCGGGCGCGGGGGAGTGGCTCGCCGTCATCGGGGCCAACGGCGCGGGCAAGTCCACCCTGCTCAGGGCGTTGGCCGGGCTGCTGCCACACTCGGGTGAGGTGCTCGTGGACGGCGCGCCGGTGCGCGGGCTCAAGCCGAGGGAACGGGCGCGACTGCTGGCCTACGCCCCGCAGACCCCGGCGCTCCCCGGGGACATGACGGTCTTCGACTACGCGATGCTCGGCCGCACGCCGTACATCCCGCACCTGGGCAGGGAGAGCCGGGAGGACCGGGAGGTGACCGCCTCGGTGCTCGACCGGCTCGACCTGTCCCCGCTGGCCGCCCGCGCGCTCGGCCACCTGTCGGGCGGGGAGCGCCAGCGGGTCGTGCTCGCCAGGGCGCTGACCCAGCGGGCGTCGGTGCTGCTGCTCGACGAGCCGACCACGGCCCTGGACCTGGGACACCAGCAGCAGGTTCTCGAACTCCTCGACCGGCTCAGGCTGGCCGACGGCCTGACCGTGGTCACGACGCTGCACGACCTGAGCGTCGCCGGGCAGTACGCCGACACGATGACGCTGGTCGCCGGCGGTGGGGCCGCAGCGGCGGGCACTCCCGCGCACGTCCTCACCGAGGAGCTGATCGGTGAGCACTTCGACGCCCGGGTCCGTGTGGTGGCCGACGCGGGCGGCAGACCACAGGTCCACCTGGAGCGCCCGTGAGACTCGGACTGAGCCGTCGTGAGGAGGACGGGGCCAGGCTGGCCTCGCTGCTGTGGGAGTGCGGCCCCGGCTGGCGGGCGATCTCCTCGGCGATGCTGGGCGGCGGCATCGGGCCGGTCGGGTGGGTGCTCAACGCCCAGGTGGCCGGGGGCTACTCGCGGATGGACCCGGTGGCGCACCTGCTGGAGATGGCCCCGCCGGGGCCCGGGGTCGGCATGCTGACCGCGGCGGCCGTGGACCGGTTCACCACGGCCGCAGACGGGGGAGTCGAGGTCGCGGCGACCGTCGGCCTGCGCGTGCCGACCTGGGCGGCGGCCCCTGAGGGAACCCCCGACCCCGAGCTGGCGCCGATGTACCTGCCGGGGACGATCAACATCGTCGTCGCCGTCCCGGTGGCGATGACCGACGCCGCCCTGGTCAACGCCGTCATGACGGTCACCGAGGCCAAGTCCCAGGCGCTGGCCGAGGAGGGATTCCCGGGTACGGGCACCGCCTCGGACGCGGTCTGCGTCGCCGTACGGGAAGAGGGGCGGGCCGAGCTGTTCGGCGGCCCGCGCTCGACCTGGGGCGCCCGCGTCGCCCGCGCGGTGCACGCCGCCGTACGGCAGGGCGCCCGTGACTGGATGGGCAGGAACGGCCAGGCGGCTCGGGAACCATCTTCAGGACTGTCCGAAATGTAGGGATTGGTAGTTGATCTAGGCGTTGTTTTCGGGGGTCTGGCGGGATGTGTCCTGGTCGAACGGTGATTGTTTGTCTACTGAATACTTATCCGGGTGATGTTCTATTGACTTCTGCACTACGGTTGCCACGCTTGTCCTAATCCCCCCTATGGAGTGGCTATGCGGCGATTCGTCTTGGCTCTCGCGCTCCTCGGCGTCGTCGTCCCCGTGGCCGCCGCGACGGTCCCCGCGTTCGCGCACGAACATCCGAGTGGCATCACCGACCTGGTGACCCCGGCGGTCGTCAGGGTCGAGGCCAAGGCACGCGTCGACATCACCCTGCTCGACCACATCGGCGAACTGGTCCACGTCGAACGCTCCTACGACGTGCCGATCGGTGAGGGCACCGGCACCGTGGTCAACCCCGAGGGCGCCGTCGTCACCCTCACCAGGGTGGTCAGGACGGACAAGGACGTGGCGGTCCACGCCGCCAACAAGATCTTCGCCGAGCACCACAAGGTCAAGATCCCTGACGACTTCAAGCGGCACACCCTGAAGGACAAACTGCTCAACCACCACCTGCAGGAGTGCTACCCGCCGAAGCTGCCGACGGCCACCTGCATCGTCGACGTCACCACCGAGATCCGTGTCTTCCCCAACATCTCCCGGCCGGACGACGAGGGCTTCAAGGCTGAGATCACCCGTGTGGGGGACAAGCCGGACAGTCCCGCCGTGCTCGTGCCGGTCGGACGCGCGGACGCCAGCGCGGGCCTGCCGACGGCGCCGCTGGCGGCCCAGGTGCCGGACAAGGACTCCTGGCCGGTCGCGGTCGCCGGATTCACCAGACGGCCCGCGGCGGGCCTGCCGGAGACCGTGGACATCGCCCACCTGAGCGCCGGAGGCGCGGGCGAGGGCGGCAGAGGGTTCCGGGACCCGGAGAACAAGGTGGACGAGCCACGCAAACTGGGGGCGCTCGTCGACCGGGGCCTGCGCGGCGGCCCGGTGATCGAGGACAAGAAGGGGGAGGTCGTCGGCCTGCTCGTCGGAGGAGGCGAGGACGGCCGCATGATCGGGGTCCGGGAGGTCACCAAGGCCCTGGCCGAGGCCAGGGTCATTCCCAGGAGGGGGCCGATCGACGCGGCCTTCGAGCAGGCGCTGACCCGCTTCCACACCCACTACTACGGTGACGCGGTCCCCGCCTTCCAGCGTGTCCTCGACCTCTACCCGGGGCACGTCCTGGCGGCGGCGCACCTGAAGACGTCCCAGCAGAAACGCGGGACCGCCGAGGACGAGGGGGCCAGACGGGCCGCGGCCGCCGCCGGTGACAGCGCCGCCGGACCTCCCCTGTGGCCCTTCCTCGTCGTGGGAGGCGTGCTGGTGCTGGCCGTGCTGGCCGGGGCCTTCCTGCTGTGGCGCCGGAGGGGGAACGAAGAGGAGGAGGCCGAGGAGGAGCCGGTACGGAACACGCCGCCCCCCGGACCGCGGCCCGCACCCCGCCCTGAGCCTCGCCCCGGGGCACAGGCGGACAGGCGCGGGGCACCGGACGAGACGGCCGACGCCACCGTCGTGGTCGGCCGTTCCTTCCCCGCGCTGCCCAGGACGACCACCGCGCCGGGCACTCCCGTGCTGGTCGCGCGGGACCCGGGCGGCGGGCCCGGCACCAGGGAGACCGCGACCAGGCCGGACACCGTCCCCGTCAAACAGAAGTACTGCACCGCCTGCGGGATGCGGCTGGGGCCCGCGCACCGCTTCTGCGGCTACTGCGGCCACCCCACGGAGGCGTGATGGCCCAGAACGACAGAGCCCTGATCGGCCAGGAGGTGGCCGGATACCGCGTCGAGGACCTGATCGGCAAGGGCGGCATGGCGGTGGTCTACCTCGCCATCGACTCCCGGCTGAACCGCAAGGTGGCGCTGAAGGTCCTCAACCCGCTGCTGGGCGAGGACGAGCGCTTCCGCCAGCGCTTCGTGCTGGAGTCGCGGACGGTCGCGAGCATCGACCACCCCAACATCATCCCGGTCTACGAGGCCGACGCGGCCGAGGACGGCACGCTCTACATCGCGATGCGCTACGTGGACGGCCCCGACCTGCGGCGCCTGTTCTACGACCGGGGGCTGATGCCGGTCGGCCAGGCCAACAGGATCTTCGCCCAGGTGGCGGCGGCGCTGGACACCGCGCACGCGCACGACCTCATCCACCGCGACGTCAAACCGGCCAACATCCTGATCGCGGGCCACACCGAGGGCGACCACGCCTACCTCACCGACTTCGGCATCACCAAGCACCTCACCTCGCTCTCCGGGCTGACCCAGACCGACCAGTTCATCGGCACGCCCCGCTACATGTCCCCCGAGCAGATCAACAAGGAGCGCGTCGACGGCCGCTGCGACCAGTACGGCCTGGCGTGCGTGGTCTACGAGGCGCTGGCCGGGCGGCTGCCGTTCCGGCGGGACAACGAGATCGCGCTGCTGTGGGCACACCTGGCCGAGACGCCGACCCCGCTCAGCTCGCTGCGGCCCGAGCTGCCGATGGAGGTGGACGGCGTCATGGCGCGGGCGCTGGCCAAGTCACCCGAGCAGCGCTACGACACCTGCACGCAGTTCGTCACCGAGCTGCGGGACGCGATCAGCGGCCAGTCCTACCGGCTCGCGGAGGCGGCCCCCCAGGACCTTCAGGCCTCCCGGACCTCCCAGGCCGAGCCGGAGGCACCCACGAGGAGGCCCGCGCCGGAAGCCTCGCGGAAGGCCTCCCCGCGCAAACGCGGGAAGGGGCGGGGGATCGTCGTCGGCGCGGGCGTCGCCGTGGCGGCCGTCGTCGCGCTGGTCGCGGTGCTCGCCACCGTCCTGAGGGGCGGCGGCGAGTGGACGCCGTACGCGGGATCGTCCGCGGTGCCGGTCGCCTTCGAGCATCCGCCGAGCTGGACCCCCCGCGCGCACGCCGACGTGTTCGTGGTCGCCTCCCCGAAGGCCGGGGAGTTCGACGCGCTGTTCGGCACGCCGGTCACCGCCGACTGGGCGGCGGTCAACGAGATCATCAAGGCCTCCCCGGCGGAGGCGACCGGGATCTACGCGCAGACCCTCGACACCCTCGACCCGCGGAGCGGGGCCCAGCAGCTCCAGGAGACCCTGCAGTCCTCGCTGCCGGGCACGGTCAACGTCTCCTCCGAGGTCGTCCAGGTGCTGGTGGGCGGCAAGCCGGCCGTACGGCTCGAAGGCTCGATCACCGACCCGCAGCGCGGCGGCAGACTGGACTTCACCGGATGGGCCGTGGAACGACCGGGCAAACCCGCCCTCATGATTTACTTCTGCGCGCCGGGCACCTGTGACAGCTCGCTGGCCAATCGGTTCGTGCGGAGCGTGTCCTTCGGGACCTCCTGACTTGTGGCCCACTTGTAAGCCACTTGCCTGGGCGTTTTGTCCTGTATGCACGGAGGGCGGAAGGGATTAGTCTCCCCGCATGGCGGTTCCCTCTCCCCTCCTGCGACGCTCCGGCGCCGCTTTCCTCACCCGGCACCTCCGCACGGTGCCCAGGGCTGATCTGCTGATCGGCCTGGCCGTCATCGCACTCGGCACGCTGGAGGCCTTCACCGTCGCCGCCGACCACGGCGCGGCGCAGACCCCCGAACTGTGGTGGATCGGTCAGGCGCTCGTCACCGGGGTACTGGTGTGGTTCCGGCGCAAGGCGCCGGTCGCGGTCTTCATCCTGATGATCCTCGCCCAGTACGCCTGGCACCGGCAGGGCTACGAAGGCTGCCAGACCTGGCAGCTGGCCTCCCTGCTGATCGTCTTCCACACGGTCGCCGCCGAGCTGCCCGTCAAGCCGGGCCTGGCCTGGGCCGTGACCGGCATCCTGGTCTTCGACTCCGGTGCCGTCGACCACCGCCTGCTGCCCTTCGACGAGGTCATCTTCCTCACCGTCATCTTCGGTGCCGCCTACCTCACCGGCTTGGCCGTGCGCGCCTACGCCACCAGGGCGCACCGTCTGGCCGCCCACGCCGTACAACTGGAACGTGACAGGGAACGCCAGGCCGCCGAGGCCGTCGCCCAGGAACGCACCCGCATCGCCCGCGAGCTGCACGACGTGGTCGCCCACAGCGTCAGCATGATGGTCATGCAGGCCGGGGTGATGCGCCGGATGGGAAGCCCGCACGAGGACATGCTGCTCGGCATCGAGCGGATGGGCCGGGAGGCGGTGGACGAACTGCGCGTCATGCTCGGCGCGCTGCGCATGCCGCTCGACGAGGCCATTCCGCAGCCGGGACTCGACCTGCTGGCCGGCACGGTCACCTCGCTGGCCTCCTCCGGGCTGCGGATCAGCCTCGACGTCGTCGGCGATCCGGTACGGCTGCCCCCCGGCCTCGACCTGTCGGCCTACCGCATCGCGCAGGAGGCCCTGACCAACGCGGTCAAGCACGGCGGCGAGTCCGAGATCACGATCACCATCACCTACCACGGTGACCACATCGAACTTGAGGTCCTGGACGGCGGCGGCGGAGCCCCGTCCGAGCTGTCGACGGGCAACGGCCTCGTCGGCATGCGCGAGCGCGCCGCGCTCTTCGGCGGCCGCTTCGAAGCGGGCCCCCGCCCGGAGGGCGGTTTCCGTGTCCACGCATCCCTGCCTATCTCCCACCAGGAGGTGTTCGCCGATGAACGGATCAACTGAGACGAGCATTCGTGTCGTGATCGCCGACGACCAGGCCATGGTCCGCGCCGGGCTGAAGCTCGTCGTGGAGAGCGAGGCGGGCATGGAGGTCGTCGGGGAGGCGGCGGACGGGCTCGAAGCCGTCTCCGTCGCCCGCCGTACCCGGCCTGACATCGTGCTGATGGACATCTCCATGCCGCGTATGGACGGCCTCACCGCGGCCAGGCAGCTCCTCGGCCAGCCCGCCCCGCCGAAGGTGGTGATGCTGACCACCTTCGACACCGACGAGAACCTCTACGCCGCGCTGCGCGCCGGGACCAGCGGGTTCCTGCTGAAGGTCTCGCCCCCCGAGCAGCTCGTCGAGGCCATCCGGGTCGTCGTCGGCGGTGACGCGCTGCTCGATCCGGCGGTCACCACCCGGGTCATCGCCTCCTTCGCGGGCCGCCACGACCCGGCGCCCCCGCCGCAGCTGGCCGAGCTGACCCCGCGCGAACTTGAGGTGCTGCGCTTCCTGGCCAGAGGCATGACCAACGCCGAGATCGCCGGGGAGCTCTTCGTCGGTGAGGCCACGGTCAAGACGCACGTCGCGCGGGTGCTCATGAAGCTTCACCTGCGGGATCGGGCTCAGGCCGTGGTGTTCGCGTACGAGTCGGGCGTGGTACGGCCGGGCGCGTCCGTGGGGTAGTGGGAGATCCACTCCGTGCGGCTCATCCTGAGCATCTTGACGCCGAGCGAGCCGATCGCGACCGCGCTGGCGCCCCACAGCGCGACCGAGGCGGGGCCGTACGGAACGACCAGGGAGGTGCCGTAGCCGATCGCGACGACGAGCGGCACCCACCAGTGCGCGAACCCGGCCCGCCACACGCCGGCCAGCAGGACCGGCATGCCGAAGATGGCGAAGAAGAGCCAGGGCATCTGGAAGCCGAAGACGACGCCGGGCAGGTTCAGCATCTCGTCGAGGATCTTGGCGGCCTGTTCGGGGGTGTTGCGCTGCCCCAGCCACCACTCCACCGGATCGATCATGAGCATGCCCGACAGGTTGATGTAGCCGAGCGCGGTGAGTGGGCCCACGATGTGGCCGAAGACCACGGCCCTGCGGCGCATCACATGCAACAGGGCGATGGCGGCCAGGGCCATGAGCAGGTAGGACCAGTGGTACAGAGCCGACTGGGCCTGGGCCAGGGCCGGGTTGTCGCCGTAGCTGACGGCCTCCCGGTCGTCGCCCCAGGTGCCGGGGTCGATGATGACGGCGATCGTCTGCAGGAGGGGCGCGACGATCAGCAGTGTGCCGGACGCGATACGCCTGAAGTCGGCTGAGTCCTTGAACATCGGGAATTCCTTGCTGTGCCTTGCTGTGCGGAACCAATGCAAGGAAGGTAGGCCCGTCCCCGGCGCCGGGTCGTCCGCCGGGGGAGGGACCCACTCTCCACCCGGCGGCGTATCATCCCGCGACGCCGTTCCTTAGAAACAGGTCGGAGCGCTGCCCGGCAGACAGGGGCACTGGTTTCCGCCTCCGTCGCTCACCTGTCCGGAACGTGCCCGGATGACGTATCCCGCGTTGCCCGAGCCGGTGTTGCCGGCCGGAGGGAGCGGAGGAAGGGCCGGGGCGCCGCTCCTGGCCTCGTTCACGACGTGCATGCCACCCCGGAGGGGGCGAGGCCGTTCATCAGGGTGGCTATCAGGGCGTCGGCCGTGGCGGGGGGAACGTCGGCGGGGACGGGGGCACCGCGCAGGAGGCGGGGGAGGACCAGTTCGTGGCAGACGCCGACGAGTAGCGTGGCGGCGGCCTCGGGGTCGGCCGAGGGGGTCAGGCGGCCGAGGTCGCGTTCCGCGCGCAGATAGTCGGCGAGCATCGCCTGCAGCCCCTTGCCCTCGCCGAGGGGGTTGGGCAGCGCGTCGAAGCGGGCGAGCACCTCGGGCTGGGGGAGCAGGCCCGCGAAGGCGGGCAGGAAGGCCCTGTGCAGGGCGAGACCGTAGGTGAGGCAGGCGCGCAGGTTGCCGGCGACGGTGCCCTCACCCGGCCTGGCGGGCAGCGGGCCGAGGTCGTGCTCGACCGAGCGGACGTGGGCGTGCAGCGCCAGCGCCAGCAACTCCTCCTTGCCCTCGAAGTGGTTGTACAGCACGCCGTCCGCGACCCGTGCCGCACGGGCGATGTCGCGGACGGTGAGTCCGGTGGTGCCGCGTTCGGCGATGAGCCGTCCGGCGGTGGCGACGAGGTGTTCGCGCAGGCTCAGGCCGTCGGTGCCGTCACGCAGGGCGGCCGCTTTTCTCGGTGACATCACCCCGCATCCTAGTGAGCCGGGTGGGTCACGGCCGGGTGGCGGTGATCAGCCAGGCGGCGCCGCGCAGCCGTACGGCACCGGCCCGTTCGAAGGGGCGCATCGCCTCGGTGAGGGCGTCGAGGGCGTGGGAGGCCGACTCCTGATCGACCTGGCCGAGCATGAAACGGACGGGACCCCAGGCTCCCAGGAAGGCCGCCGCGTCCTCGGTGTCCGCCCCCCATGTCTGGGGAGCGTCCACGGGGGTCGCGGCCACGTTCTCGAAGCCCGCGGCGGTGAGCACCTCGTGGACGCGGACGGGGTCGGCCAGTGACTCGGGGCCGGGCCCGCCGGGTTCTGTCGTGGCGGGGCGACGCGGCAGGTGCGGGGTCATCGCGGCGAGGACGCGGCCCAGGTCCTGGTCGTCCAGGTTCCGCAGCGACAGCATGGCCAGGCGCCCGCCGGGGCGCAGCGCGCGGCCGATGTTGGCGAACGCGGCGACAGGGTCGGCGAAGAACATGATCCCGAACCGGCTCGTCGCCACGTCGAACCGGCCGGAGGGCAGCGGGTGGACCTGGGCGTCGCCCCGCTCGAAGGTCACGTTGGCGACGCCCTCGGCGTCCGCGCTCGCGCGGGCCCGCGCGAGCATGGGGGCCGACAGGTCGAGGCCGGTCGCGTGGCCGTGCCGGGCCAGCCGGGCGGCCAGCCTGGTCACCCGCCCGTTGCCGCAGCCGACGTCCAGCACCGTGTCCCGCTCCCCGACGGCCGCCGCCGCGAGCAGGGGTTCGTTGAAGGCGTCGTTCACGGCGTCGTAGCGGTCCTGGTGGTCGGCCCAGTGGTTGCCCTCGTAGCCGTTCCAGGCCTCGGACTGGCGGACGTTGACGACGGAGCCCATGCTTCCTCCCGAACTGATATGAACGAACGTTCATGAACGTTCGTTCATGATGGGGCGCGGAGCGGGAGGGTGTCAACCGCACGTGCCCCGGGCTCTTCGCCGATTAGGTCTTACTGGAAAGCTTCTTTGCTTTTACTCTCGATGCGTGGATCTCCAGGTTCGTCATCTGAGGGTGCTGTGTGCGATCGCGGACAGCGGGAGCATCTCCAGGGCGGCCGTGACCCTGAAGATGTCCCAGCCCGCGCTCACCGCTCAGCTGCGCCGTATCGAGCAGATGTTCGGCGACCCCCTGTTCGACAGGGGCCCCGAGGGCGCCCGCCCGACCATGCTCGGCGAGTGGCTGCTCGTCCGCTCCCGCTCCCTGGTCTCGGCCGTCGACGAGTTGGAGCGGACGGCCAGGCGTTACGCGCCCCCGCAGGTGGAGACGGCGCCGATCCGGGTCGGCTGCGCCCCGACCCGGCTGCGGATCTACCTGGCCAAGACCCTCCGCAGACTGCTGCCCGGCGCGGAGATCAGGCTGCTCACCGAGCAGACGATCGACACGTTGCCCGGCCTGCTCGAATCGGAGCGGATCGAGCTGGCGACCCTCGACGACTATCCGGACCACCGGCTCTGCGCGCCGCCCGGCGCGGTGTACACCGCCATCGCGGTGGAGCCGCTCTTCGTCGGCCTGCCCGCGGGCCACCCGCTGGCCGAGCACGAGGAGGTCGAGCTGCGCGACCTCGCCGAGGAGGACTGGGCGCTGCCGACCCCGCTTGAGTCGGGGCCCAGGGAGTACTTCTGGAACACCTGTGCCGCGCACGGCTTCGCCCCGCGCGTGGCCTACGGCGTCAACCTGGAGGTCGGGGTCGACCTGGTTGCGGAGGGGCGCTGCGTCAGCCTGTTCCAGGCGACCGTCCCGGCCAGGGAGGGCATCGCGATCCGCCCGCTGGCCGGCTCGCCCCTGCGCTTCCGGCACCTCATCGGATGGACCGCTCCCGGGCCGATCACCGCGCACGCCGACGCTCTGGTGCGGGCGCTGACCACCACCTACTGGACGGAGTCGCAACGGGCTCCCGCCTACCGGAACTGGCTGGAAAGGCACGGGCCGCTGAAGCGGTTGTGAGCCGTAGTCTCGCGGCGTGATGACCAGGAACTCGCACTGCTCCTTCTGCGGCAGTGCATACGCCCTCGACCAGGCGTGGCCGCGCACCTGCTCCTTCTGCGGCAACACCGCCTACCTCAACCCGCTGCCGGTCGCCGTGATGCTGCTGCCCGTCGACGACGGCGTGCTGGTGATCCGCCGCGGCGTCGAACCGCACCGGGGCGGCCTCGCCCTGCCGGGCGGCTTCGTCGACGTGGGGGAGTCCTGGCAGCAGGCGGCGGTCAGGGAGCTCCGCGAGGAGACGGGGGTCGTCGTCGGCGCGGACGACGTCCGGCTCCTCGACGTGCTCAGCGCCCCCGACGGCACCGTGCTGATCTTCGCCATGGGGCCGGAGACCTCCTCCGCCGCGCTCCCGCCGGTCGTGCCGACCGATGAGACGACGGAGTGGCTGACGATCGACGGGCCACGCGAGCTGGCTTTCCCGCTGCACACCAGGGTCGTGGCGGACTACTTCGCCGCTAGGTGACCTCCCGGGGCGGGCCCGCCGCGTCGGGCCCGCCCCCCATCCCGTACGGCCACGTGTATTGGTCCGTCCGAAACCTCCTCCCCGGGGGCCTCGCCGTGCCCTTGCCCGGGTGATCCACACCGCTCCTGCCGTAAGAGGTGTGTCAATATTCGGGCATCTTGTGTATATTTTCCGTCGTTGGCTCACATCTGAGGGAGGATTTATCGTGCGAGCGTTCCCACGGGTGCTCTTCGACGAGGCACACAACGAGTCATGGACCATCCGCAGGGACGTGGCCGAAACGATGAATCCGGGGCATCCCGACGACAACAGCTACGCCCGCGCCGCCGAGACGCTGCGCCGCCTCGGGCACACCGTGGCCGCGCACACCGGCGGACCGATCACCCCGGCCCTCCTCGCCGGGCAGGACGTCCTCGTGATCGCCCACCCCTCCGCCGACCGCTGGGAGCGCACCACGGGCCTGGGCAGCCCCGTCCTGCCGGTCGAGGAGCTCGACGCGATCGAGGACCACGTCACGGCCGGAGGCGGCCTGGTCGTGCTCGCCGAGTGCGAGCAGGAGAAGTACGGCAGCAACCTCGCCGAACTGCTCGGCCGCTTCGGCGTCACCGTCGAGCACACCACCGTCCAGGACCCCGGGAACTCCCACAACGGCGTGGCCTCCTGGGTCCTCGGCGTCCCCGGCGACCCCTCGCAGCGGGAGGACCCGCTGGCCGGGGCGCGCAGGGCGTGCTTCTACCGGGCGGGTGTCCTGACCGGCCCCGAGCACGCGAACGTGCTGTTCCGGACCTCGCGGACCGCCGACCCCGCCGACGCGCCCCTGGCGCTGGCCGTACGGCACGGCGAGGGCAGGGTCGTGGTCGTCGCCGACTCCGACCTGTTCGGTGACGACTCGATCGGCGACTACGACCACGCCGTGCTCTGGGGCAACCTCGTCACCTGGGCCGCCCGGGTGCCCGTCCCCGCCGGGCGCCGGGAGACCCAGGAGGTCCAGGAAGTCTCCGTGGTCCGCGAGTCCTTCCAGGCACTCAAGGCGGCCGTCGAGGCGCTCCAGCCGCTGCAGGCCAAGGACGGCTCCGTCGAGGGCGACCGGGACAGGGCGGTCGAGCTGATCGCCGAGATCGTCGAACACGTCGCACGGCTCGCCCCGTGCTTCCCCCACGACGAGGCCTACCTCACCGCAGTGGTCGCCGACCTGCGCAAGTGGGTCGAGCAGGGCCTGGGCGTCCCCGACTTCCTGGACTCCCTCGACGCCTTCCACCCCGACACCCAGCGGATCGACGGCCTCGAACACCTGGTCGTCTTCCCGATGTACACCCAGAACGGAAGCGTCCGCCGCCACCTGGAGGCCGTGCTGATCCGCACGGTCTGGCCCGAGTGGCTGGCGAACCTGGAGAACGAGCGCTACGACAACCCGCTCTTCGTGCCGATCGCCTTCGAGGACTTCACCTCCGGCTACGACACCAACTCCGCCGTCCTGTTCCCCGAGACCGTCGCGGTGCGCCAGACCCCGGCCCGTTTCACCTGGGGCGGCATCTTCTGCGACCGGGAGGCCGCCCGCTTCCGCGCGGTCAGCGGGGCCGCCGCCGAGACGCTCAAACTCGCGCTGCCGCCGGACGCGGCGCGGCTGGTCGCCTCGCAGGAACTGGCCCAGGACACCTTCGTGCTCTGGGACCTGATCCACGACCGCACGCACAGCCACGGCGACCTGCCGTTCGACCCGTTCATGATCAAGCAGCGCATGCCGTACTGGCTCTACTCCCTTGAGGAGCTGCGCTGCGACCTGACCGCGTTCGGCGAGGCCGTGAAGCTGGAGCGGGAGGGCGTCCCGCACGCCCGCTACGTCCAGATCGCCATCCTGTTCGACCGGCTGTTCCGCTTCCCGATCACCGGTGACCGGGTCCGCAACTACGACGGTCTCGGCGGGCAGCTGCTCTTCGCCTACCTGCACCGCAACGACATCGTCAGGTGGACGGACAACCGGCTCAGCGTCGCCTGGGACCGGGTCGCCGACGGCGTCGCCGACCTGCGGGGCGAGGTGGAGAAGCTCTACCGGGACGGAATCGACCGCTCCAAGCTCGCCCACTGGCTGGCCGCCCACCAGCTCGTCGCCGCCTACGTGGAGCCGCACCCGGCCTCCGTCTGGCACCGGGGGGTGGACGCGCTGCCGGTCGAGGGCTTCCCCAAGGCCGTGGTGGACGCGGTGCTGCCCGACGAGTTCCCCCTGAGCATGTTCTACGAGGCCCTGCGCCGTAAGCTCGGCGATGTCGTCGAGTCCACGAGGGGAATCCGGGCATGATCATTCTGGTGACGGGCGCGGCCGGGCCCGCGGGCAGGGCGGTCGTACGCCGCTTCACGGACAAGGGACACACCGTCATCGGTGTCGACAGGTCAGGCGCGGAGGGCACCCTCCCGGTCGACCTGCTCGACGCCGAGGCGGTCAGGCGGCTGGCCGCCGACGTCCAGGCCGAGCACGGCCGGCTGGACGGCGTCGTGCACCTGGTCGGCGGCTGGCGCGGCTCGAAGACCTTCGCTGAGACCAGGCTTGAGGACTGGGACCTGCTGCACGACCTGCTGGTGCGCACCCTGCAGCACGTCACCCTCGCCTTCGAGCCGCTGCTGAGGGTGAGCGGACGGGGCAGGTTCGCCATCGTCTCCGCGCTGGCCGCCGAACGGCCGACCCAGGGCAACGCCGCCTACGGCGCCGCCAAGGCCGCGGCCGAGGCCTGGACCCTGGCCTTCGCCGACGCCCTTGAGGGCTCGGGCTCGACGGCGAACGTCCTGGTCGTCAAGGCCCTGGTGAACCAGGCCATGCGGGAGGCCGCCCCCGAGCGGACCTTCCCCGGGTTCACCGACGTCGACGACCTCGCCGAGGCGATCGACGGCCTGTGGGACACCGACAGGAACGGCGAAAGGATCGTCCTGGCCCCGTGAGGCGGGACGGCGAGAACGACGCGGGCGGCCGGACACCGAAAGGCGGCCGCCCGACCAAGGGGAAGAAGTGACAGACGCCATCCGCAGACACGACCCGCTGGTCAAGGGATTCGCCAGCGACAACTACGCCGGAGTGCACCCGGAGATCCTCCAGGCCCTCGCCCTGGCCAACGAGGGACACCAGATCTCCTACGGCGAGGACGTCTACACCGAGGCCCTCCAGGAGGTCTTCCGCGGCCACTTCGGCCCCCTGGCGCAGGCGTGGCCGGTCTTCAACGGCACCGGGGCCAACGTGGTCGCGCTGCGCGCGATGACCGCCCCCTGGGAGGCGGTCGTCTGCGCGGAGTCCGCGCACATCCACACCGACGAGGGCGGGGCCCCGGAACGGTCGGCCGGCCTCAAGCTGCTCACCGTCGCCACCCCGGACGGCAAGCTCACCCCCGAGCTGGTCGACACCCAGGCCTGGGGTTTCGGCGACGAGCACCGCGCCCAGCCCAGGGTCGTCTCGATCACCCAGGCGACGGAGCTGGGCACCCTCTACACCCCCGACGAGGTCAGGGCGATCTGCGAGCACGCCCACCAGCTCGGCATGCTCGTCCACCTCGACGGCGCCCGCGCGGCCAACGCGGCCGCCGCGCTCGGGGTGCCGCTGCGCGCCTTCACCACGGACGCCGGGGTGGACGTGCTGTCCTTCGGCGGCACCAAGGCCGGGCTGATGTTCGGCGAGGCGATCGTGGTCCTCAACCCCGACGCCGTCAGGGGGCTGCGCTACCTGCGCAAGAGCGCGATGCAGCTCGCCTCCAAGATGAGATTCGTCTCGGTGCAGTTCGAGGCGCTGCTCGCCGGTGACCTGTGGCTGCGCAACGCGCGCAACGCCAACGCCATGGCCCGCAGACTGGCCGACGCCGTACGGGAGATCCCCGGGGTCGAGGTGCCCAGGCCCGTGCAGGCCAACGCCGTCTTCGCGGTCCTGCCCGCCGAGGTGACGCAGCGGCTGCAGAAGCGCTTCCGCTTCTACACCTGGAACGAGGCCGCCGGGGAGGTCCGCTGGATGACCGCCTTCGACACCACGGAGGCGGATGTGGACGCCTTCGCCGCCGCCGTGGCCGAGGAGATGCGCGCGCAGGCGTGAGAACACGCGGCCCGGTCCCGTACGGCTGACGCCGGGGGGAGAGACGCGCGGGGACGGGTCAGGACTTCCTGCCCGTCTCCTTCTCGTATGCGGTCAGCTGCTGTTCCAGAGCCTTCATGAGTTCGAACACCTGGCTCGGGGGGATGCGGATCCGGCTGACGATCCTGGTCGGCACACTGACGAAGTGCTGGCCCGACGAGGGGTCGTTGGCGAGCTGGGGCGGCCTGGTGATCACCGCGAAGTCCAGGACGAAGCCATCCTCGGTGTGCCACACCGATGCGAAGTTGGCGTACTGCCCGGCCTCGACCTCGGCGGAGATGCTCACCTCCAGGCGGTTCTCCGGTTCGTCGTTCACCATTTCTGTTCTATCTCCTCCGGCCAGGTTGCTCAATGCTGCCCTGGCCGGGGGAACGGGCGGCGCAGGGGCGCGCCGACCTCGTCGAGGCGGACGCCGTACAGGGGGTGGGCCCGGGAACGACCGGGGAGAGCTAGAGGATCGAGGGCAGTGGCCTGGCCCCGCGCTGGGCCAGCATGTCGGTCATCAGCTTGATCTCTCCCGTCTGGCCCGCGACGATGTGCCGCGCCAGGGTGGCCACCTCGTCGCGGTCCGACAGTTTCAGCAGCCCCTCGCTCATCTGCACGCCGCCCTCGTGGTGGCGGATCATGAGCTGAAGGAAGAGGATCTCCTGCTCCTTGCCCGTGGCCTCGCGGAGCCTCTTGAGCTCCTCCTGGCTGGCCATACCGGGCATCGCACCCGGGGCCGCCGCCGTTACGCCGTGGCCGTGACCGGACATCCAGGCCATCGGCGGGCGCTCGGTCGACTGGTTGAGCCCCCACTGCTGGAGCCAGCCGCCGAACATCCCGCGCTGGGCGGTCTGCGTGACGATGATGTCGTAGGTGAGCACCCGCAGGGGATCGTTCGTCGTGTCGTCCCGCATGATGAAGGCCATCTCGACGGCCTGCGAGTGGTGCGTGGCCATGTCACGGGCATAGCCGGCTTCGGCAGAGGAGTCGGTGGGGGACTGCCTACCCCCCAGGAACAGCACGGAGCCGACGAGCGCGAAAACGATGACTATCGCAAGGATCGTCCACGGTCGACGTGATCTGGGGCGTTCTACGGGGGTCTCCATCGCCTAGTCAGCCTACCGGTTACCAGCTGTGGGGAGGGAGTGCGGTACTTATTCCCGCTATACGTAGGTAGCGCATAAGGTGACTCGGACATGGTTTGCCCCCTGGAGGATTGATGATCAAGGAAGAGGCACGGTCGAGACGTGAGCGTCTCAACCAGATGCGTGAACAGCAGAAGCGCCGTGAGCGCCATGCCGGGATCATCATGTGGGGGGCCGGAGGCCTGGTCGTTCTGCTGCTCGTCGGAGTGGTCGGCTTCTACCTCGTCAACGAGCGGGCGCAGACCTCACTGGATTCGGTGACAAGCGCCAAATACGCGGGCGGATCGCACAAGGAAACCAAGATCAAATATGCGGAGAACCCCCCGATGGGCGGGGAGCACAACTCCGTATGGCAGCGCTGTGGCATCTACGACGAGCCCGTGAACAACGAGAACGCCGTGCACTCCCTGGAGCACGGCGCGGTGTGGATCACCTATCGGCCCGACCTTCCCAAGGACCAGGTCGAGACGTTGAAGAAGGCCGCATCGAGCGACTACATGCTTCTCAGCCCCTACCCGGGTCTCCCCAAGCCCGTCGTGCTGAGCTCCTGGAACAAGCAGCTGCAGCTCGACAGCGCGGACGATCCGCGACTGGCCAAGTTCGTCGCGAAGTACAAGAACAGTCCTGAGACCCCCGAGCTCGGCGCCTCCTGCGAGGGTCCGAACAGCGTCGACAAGCCCGCGTCGCAGAACCCCATTCCCGACGCCACGCCCGCTCCCTCCTCAAGCGCCTCCTGACGACAGGGAGGGCGGCGACCTCGCCGCCCTCCCGCCACGCGGGCGCCGAGGGTCACGAGTGGTCTCTCAGGGGGCGCAGGACCACTCCCACCACGGCGTCGGCGGGTACGTAACCGTACTGTCGCGAGTCTCCGCTGCCGTCGGGATTGTCTCCCAGGAGCACCAGACTGGCCGGGGGGACCACCGCCCCGGCCCCTTCGAAGGGAAAGGGCACCGGATCTCCGGGGATCGCCGCGACCCGTTTGATGACCCGCCGGGCGCGCAGTGCCTCCCGGGGACCCAGCTCTCCGGGAACGGGCCGTATCCACTCAGGCAGGTCGACGACGGCCACCTCACCCGCCCGGATCCGGCCTCCCCGGCGGCGCCGTACCAGTAGCCGGTCGCCGTGACGGTAGGTGGGTGTCATGCTGGGGCCCCGCACCGTGACCACCAGGTATCCCCGGCGCAGCCGGTTCAGCCAGCCCGCGAGGCAGGCCAGCGCGACAAGGGCCAGCGCGATCTGGATCATGTGAGCGTCGTCTCGTAGCCGCGGGCCTGCAGGGAGAAGAGCCGGGAGTAGACGCCGCCCTCGGCGACGAGCCGGGCGTGGTCGCCGCACTCGATGATCTCCCCGTCGGAGAGGACCGCGATCTGGTCCGCGTCGCGGACCGTGTTGAGGCGATGGGAGATCAGCAGGCTGGTACGGCCGCCGCGGTGCTCGCGGAGCCGGGCGTGAACCTCGGCCTCGGCCTCCGCGTCGAGACCGGAGCTGGGCTCGTCGAGGACGAGCATGTCCCGGTCGTCCCGAAGCAGCGCCCTCGCCAGCGCCAGCCGCTGCCCCTGCCCGCCGGACAGCAGCATGCCCATCTCGGGGTGCTCCTCGTCGATCCCGGCCAGGAACATCCGGGTCAGCATGGTGTCGTAGCCGTTCGGCAGCGCGGCCAGCACCTCGTGCACCCCGGCGCGCCGCGCGGCGGCCTCGATCCGATCTCGGTCCTCCAGCCGGGCGAGGTCACCGAGGCCGATGTTCTCCGCCGCGGAGAGCTCGTACTCCACGTAGTCCTGGAACACCGTGCCGATCCGTTCCCGCAGCTGGGCGGGGTCGGTGTCCCGCAGGTCGACTCCGTCCCAGCGGACCTGGCCGCGGGTGGGGTCGTAGAGCCTGCAGAGCAGCTTCACCAGTGTGCTCTTGCCCGCGCCGTTCAGCCCGACCAGCGCGGTGGCCCGGCCCGCGGGAATGGTGAGGTTCACACCACGCAGCACCCACGGCTGGTCGGGACCGTAGCGGAACCAGACGTCCCGGAACTCGACCCCTCCCGTCAGCGCCGGTACCGGGCGGGGAGAGGCCGGGACCGGCAGGTCGGGTTCGACCGTGGTCGCCACGTGGTAGTGGTCCAGCATGAGCAGCGCCTGGTAGGAGGCTCCCAGCTGACTGATGATCGCGGACAGGGAGCTCTGGACCCCGGCGACCGCGGCCACGAGCACCGTCACGTCACCCACGGTGAGTCGTCCGGCCCGGGAGGCCAGGACGGCCCAGATCAGCCCGCCGCCCGCGACTCCGGCCCCCAGGAGGGCCAGGAGGATCTGCACTCCCAGCTCGCGCCGGTCCAGGGCGCGGTTGACGGCGTTGGTCGAGCGCAGCTCGGAGAGCATCCGGTTCCTGAAGAAGTCCCCCAGTCCGAAGAGACGGACCTCCTTGGCCTCCCGCGGGGCGCTGAGCAGGTTCGCATAGAAGTACTGCCGCCGCTCGGCGTAGCCGGTCCGCCACATCGCCCCCACCCGGCGCCGGCCCAGCAGGACCTCCGCCCGCGTGGTGGGGATCGCGGTGACCGAGACGGCCAGCACCAGCCAGGGGTTGATCAACAGCAGGGTGACCAGGAAACCGGTCAGGGTCAGCAGACTTCTTCCGATGCCGGTGGCGCTGTTCAGCAGGTGCACGGGGCCGGTGCTGCCCGCCTGCTGCGCCAGGCTGATCCGATTGTGGAAGTCCGGGTTCTCCAGGGTCGCCAGCCCCCGCAACCGGTCGTTCATCGCGGTGTAGAGCCGGTCGACCGCGACCGTCCGCACCCGCCTCCCCACCTCGGCCTCGGTGTACTGGGACAGCCGTGGCACGACCACGGCGCAGACCCCCGCGAGGGCGAGCGCCACGGCGGCCCAGACCAGGGCCGTGCCGGAGACGCCGCCGACCAGGCCGTCCAACGTCAGCCGGGTGAGCCAGGCGACCACCACCGGCGCGAGCCCCGCGGCGGCCGAGAGCAGCACCAGCACGCCCAGCGCCGCCGGAGCGGCCGCCAGCGTCAGCCGCGCCGCCATGAGGGTGTGGCCGAACGCCGCTTTGGGGGTGAGCCCGGCCGTCGCTGCGGCCTGCCTCACATCTCCGCCGGTACGGCCACGGCACCTCGCCCGGTGTGGGTCACCGCGCCGTCCGCGCCGAGACGGCACATGGCGGGGTAGGCGGAGGTCTTGAAGGCGGCGGCCAGCGGCCCGCGATCCCGTTCGATGACGACCATGACGTTCTCCCGGAGCTGCGACACCATGTCGGCGGCGACCTCGTCCGTCGGCGCCACGATCACGGCCAGCGCCTGCCGACGGCCCTCGGGCAGCGCCCGCGCCGCCGCGGCGAACCTGGGAAGCCACTCGTGGCACGCGTCGCAGGTCGGGGAGAAGAACCCCACCAGCCCACCGGCCAGCTGTGCCCCGGTGACCGCCTCGGCGTCCACGGTGCGGGCGGTGAAGGGACCGGGGCGGGTCCCGGGACCGGTGATCGGCTCGATCATGGACTTCGGGTGGGTCAGGCCGTCGAGACGTTCTGTGTGGTCCCGTAGCCGGCGGATCACGCCCAGCGTGAGGACCAGATTCAAGACGGTGACGACGACACAGAGAATCACGGCTGCGGCAACAAACATGTCCACTGCTTTCTTCACTTCGATTTGTTCGGGTGGTACGGAGACGAGGCGAACAGGGCGACCAGATCGTCCAGGCGGATCACCAGGGACGCGACGGTGAGGGCGGCGATCACCGTGACCACGGCGAGGGCCGGCTCCATCGGCCCGGCGGGGGAGAGCAGGGCCGTCAGCAGGCCGGCCACCGCCACCACGATCAGGACGAGGTTGCGCGCCAGGTGCACCGGTCCCAGCGGTGTGCCTCCGGCCCCGAAACAGCGGCACGGGGCACGTTCACCCCGGCGCAGCGCCGCGGCGATCGCGATCGTGAACCCGGTGGTCGTCACGGTGGCGAGGGCGAATCCCGCCGCGGCGGTCGCGGGAAGGAGGGTCAGGACGACGACGGCCAGTTCGGCGGCGAACACTCCGAGGGCGACCGGCCGCCGCCACCTGCCCACGCGGGGAGGCAACAGCCGGCCGGTCGATCTCGTGAATTCGGCAAACGCCTTACCGGGCCGTTTGCTGATCGCCGCTACGGCGAAAGTGCTCGCCACGAGCACCTGGCAGCCCAGGGTGACGAGTGCCATTGGTCGTTTAGGCGGGGACTAGGAGCAGACGCTGCACGTGATACGGCGGGCGCTGTCCTCGCAGAGGCACAGCTTGGTCAGGCCACCTCCGCAGGGAATCTCATAGAGACACGGCCCCGTGTAGGGGTAGGAGCCACAGGGGCAGCTCGCGGCCGCGCTCGACGCGGGCACGAACCGGCTCAGCAGCCGGTCCCCCAGGATTCCCAATTTGTTAAGCATGTCGCAGACCCTTCCTCCGGCCGCCGGTTCCGCGCGTGAGAGATTAATATGCGGCCGGAGTGGTCTCCGGGGCGGCACGTTGTTCACGCTAACCGCCGCTTATCGGCAAAACAATAGATTCTTGCCGAAGAATGGCAATTGCAATTCCGGGAGGCCGGTTATTCATTGATTTGGAAGGATGTGGTTTCGAATTCCCGACTCTCCTGTCGGGTAACCTGGGCGGACGTGAGCCCCGGGGCCGCGGGGGGCCCGCAGGAGGCCTTCGTCCAGTCTGGCCGGGGGTCGTGAGCTGCGAACATTCGCTCGCCTCCCGGGGCGTCCCGCATGGTGACCGTGGCCTTTCCGTGGCCTTTCCGTGTCATGACGGGCTCCCGCCCTCCCCGGGGTGTGACCCGGCCGTCCGAACCGGTCGCGTTTTTCCAGCTTTTCGGCCCGCCGGTTCGGACTGTTCCGCCCTTTTTGGGCATCACTTCCTGCTGTTTTCTCTGCCCGTTTGGCGGATGGGCGGAGTGTCACCGGACGTGCCATTTCTGTGACGTTTCTGTGAATGGCTTGGAAAGCATTTCCGTATGGAAATCATTACTTTATGTGAGCGCATTGTCCGATGAATGGGCGGGTCGGTCAAGCATTTGTGCAATGTGAAATGGTTCACAGATTGACCGCTTTGGGAGAGGGTAACGCGGTGCCGGTTTCCGGGACGGCGGGGCTGACAGGGCGCCGAACAGCCCCGCACGGCGTGCCGGGGGTGGTCCTGAACCACCGGACTATCGGAGTACCCGCTCCAGCGGAACCGCCTCCAGGCCGTGGGCCTCGGCCACCGGCTGGTTGGTCAGGTGCCCCTCGTGTGTGTTGAGGCCGGGAGCCAGTACGGGGTCCTCGCGCAGCGCCTGGCGCCAGCCGAGGTCGGCGATGGCCAGGACGTAGGGCAGGGTCACGTTGGTCAGCGCGTAGGTCGAGGTGTGCGGGACGGCGCCCGGCATGTTGGCCACGCAGTAGAAGATCGAGTCGTGCACCCGGTAGGTCGGGTCGGCGTGGGTCGTCGGCCGGGAGTCCTCGAAGCAGCCGCCCTGGTCGATGGCGATGTCCACCAGGACCGAGCCCGGCCTCATCCGTGAGACCAGTTCGTTGCTGACCAGTTTCGGGGCCTTGGCGCCCGGCACCAGCACCGCGCCGATGACCAGGTCGGCGTTGAGGACCGCGCGCTCGACCTCGAAGCTGTTGGAGGCGACCGTCTGGCAGTGGCCCTGGTAGATGACGTCGGCCTGGCGGAGCCTGTCGATGTTCTTGTCCAGCAGGACCACCTCGGCCTGCATGCCGAGCGCGATCACCGCGGCGTTCATGCCGGAGACCCCGGCACCGATCACGACCACGCTCGCGGCGTGCACACCGGAGACGCCGCCCATCAGCACCCCGCGGCCGCCCTCGGGCCGCATCAGGTGGTAGGCCCCGACCTGGGGGGCGAGGCGCCCGGCGACCTCGGACATCGGGGCGAGCAGCGGCAGGGAGCCGTTGGCGTTCTGCACGGTCTCGTAGGCGATGCCGGTGACCCCGGACTCCAGCATGGCCCGGGTGCAGGCCTCGGAGGCGGCCAGGTGCAGGTAGGTGAAGAGCACCTGCCCCTTGCTCATCCGGTGGTACTCCTCGGCGACGGGCTCCTTGACCTTCAGGACGAGGTCCCCCTCGGCCCACACGTCGTCGGCCGAGTCGATGATGACGGCGCCGACGCTCTGGAAGTCGGAGTCGGGAATCGACGACCCCGCTCCGGCGTCCTTCTCGATGAACACCTGATGACCATGCCGGACCAGCTCCTGGGCGCCGGCTGGGGTCAGGGCCACACGGTACTCGTGGTTCTTGACCTCGCGGGGAACAGCGATCTTCACGGCTCCTCCAGATTCGTGCACCTATGTCACCTTCACTCTGCGTTCCCGAGAAAGAGGGCACTACGCGCAAGGTGCAATGAATCGCTCATCGTTGATAACACGCTGTCAAACTGCGGAAGTCGTCATCTTTCTGGATGCCCGATTGACCGTCCGATTACCGGGGATTTTGAGTGATCGGTAGGCTCGTTCGCGAGGGACGCGACGATACGGGGACGAAGACGATGGAGATGCGCACCGGTCCTGGCGGCACGGACGACCCGCCGGTGCCGCAGGGGCCTCCACCCGCCCGTCACGGCCATCATCAGGGCCGTCACCAGGGCGTCCGGCCTGACCCGACGGGACCGGGGCGCGGGAACGGGGACAGGTCCGGCCCGCCGGGCGGCCGAGGCCGTCCCACGCCCCCCGGAGGGCCCCGCGACCCACGGGACCCCCGCGACCCCCGAGCGGCCGGATACGCCCCGCAGCCGCCCCGCGCCACCAGGATCACCACGATCGCCCTGGTCGTCGCCCTGGTCATCGTCGTGCTGACCGCGGGCGTGCTCGGTACCCTCGCGGTGCTGATGACCCGCAACCCCGACCTGCCGCTGGGCGCGACGCCGCCCCGGCGGCTGGCCGTACCCATCCACTTCGCGCCGGTGACGGGCGCCCAGCAGGGGCCGTGCACCGACCCCGACGCCAGGCCCGACGACCTCGGGCAGGTCTGCTACACACTGGCCGCCGGGGTCAGCGTGGACGCGGTGCGCAGGATCGAGGCGGTCCAGGACCGGGGCGGCTCCTACTCGGTGAAGATCGTGTTCGCGCCCACCTTCCGCGACCAGATCAACGACCTGACCCAGGAGACGGTCACGCAGCAGATGGCGATCGTCGTCGGGGAACGGGTGGTCGCGGCCCCCAGGGTCGCCCAGGTGATCACCGAGGACAGTCTGAGCATCGCGGGCTCCTTCACCAAGGAACAGGCCGACGCCATGGTCGCCCGGCTGCTCGGTGCCGCGAACGCGCAGCCCTCGGCGACCCCGGGAACCACGACGCCTCCCACGACGGCGCCCATCACCCCACCGGCCACGAACGCGCCCACCGGTCAGGCACCACAGACCCCGGCCGCCACCACGGGAACCACCACCGGGCCCACGACGGGGCCCACGACGGGAGCCGCCGCGCCCGCCGCCGGGGCGCGGGGGACCGATCCCCGCTATCCGGACTGCGCGAGCGTGGCCAGGGCGGGACGCGGCCCCTACTTCAAGGAGACCCACAAGGAGTACCACTGGTACCCCGACAAGGACGGCGACGGCGTGGCCTGTGAGGAGGGATACCTCCAGGCCCGCTAGAGCAATCCCTGGACGGCCTCTATCGCGAAGTAGAGGGCGAAGACCAGGGTGACCGCCCACAGCAGCCACGGAATCCGCCCGGCCCGCCCGACGGCCGCCTGGACGACCGTGTAGGAGATCACCCCGGCGCCCACGCCGTTGGTGATGCTGTAGGTGAAGGGCATCAGCGCGATCGTCAGGAACGCCGGTACGGCCAGCGTCAGGTCCTCCCAGGGGATGTTCCTGGCCTGGGTCATCATCAGCGCGCCGACGAGCACCAGCGCCGGGGCCGCCGCCGCGGCGGGCACGACGGAGGCGATCGGGGTGAAGAACAGGCTCAGCGTGAACAGGGCGCCGGTCACCAGCGCCGCCAGGCCGGTCTTCGCGCCCTCGCCGACCCCGGCCGCCGACTCGACGAACACCGTGTTGGCCGAGGCGCTGGACAGGCCGCCGACGGCCCCGGCCACGCCGTCCACGGTCAGGATCGCGCCGAGGCGGGGCACCCGGCCCTGCTCGTCGACCAGTCCCGCCTCGTCGCTCACCCCGATGATCGTGCCCATCGCGTCGAAGAACCCGGACAGGACCAGCGTGAACAGCACGACCGTCGCGGTCACCGGCCCCGCCTGGGAGAAGCCACCGAAGAGGTCGAACTGCCCGACCAGTCCGAAGTCCGGCGCCGCGACCACGCCCTCGGGCACCCGGGGCACCACGACGCCCCAGCTCGCCGGGTCGATCCTGGCGACGGAGTTGACGACGATCGCCAGCACGGCGGTGATCGCGATGCCGATCAGGATGGCGCCCCTGGTCCTGCGCACGTAGAGCACGATCATCAGCAGCAGGCCGAAGCAGAAGACCGTGACCGGCCACCCCGTCAGGTGTCCCGTCCTGCCCAGCTGCACCGGCGTTCCCGTGCCGCGTGCCACGAACCCGGCGTCGACCAGCCCGATCAGCGCGATGAACATTCCGATGCCCACGCTGATCGCGTGCTTCAGGGCCAGCGGGATGGAGTTCATGATGAGCCTGCGCAACCCGGAGACCGCGAGGAGCACGATGACCAGGCCCTCCAGCACGACCAGACCCATCGCCTGGGCCCAGGTCATGTGCGGGGCGGCCTGGTAGGCGACGACGGCGTTCAGCCCGAGCCCGGCAGCCAGGCCGAAGGGGGCGTTGCCGACGACTCCCATCAGCAGCGTGCTCACCGCCGCCGCGAGGACCGTCGAGGTGGTCAGCTGCGTGATCGTCAGCTTCGCGCCGGTGACGTCCGTCGCCCCGCCCAGGATGATCGGGTTGAGCAGGATGATGTAGGCCATGGCCATGAAGGTGGTGATCCCACCCCTGACCTCGCGGCCGACCGTCGAACCACGCGCCGACAGTTCGAAGAACCGGTCCATGAGCCTCCCATCGCCCTGAAGGACGATCGGGTTCCTACCCCCGCGGTTCCGGCGCGATGTCATGGGCCACGGCCTGGACCGTTCCATTTCATCGCGGAGCCGTACGGTCCGGGCGGGAAGCGGGGATGGACGGAAGGTGACGTGCGGAGATGATTCGCCCTGTGCAGGGGGGTTCGGGTGGGTTAGGATCGGCGCACCGATTCCAGGCGCTGGAGCGTTCCTTCGCCGTGCGACATCCGACGGGGCCTCGGCCGGGCGTTCCTCTTCCGGGAACCGGAACGGCCCGCCGCCGTATCCGCCGGATCGCGATGCTCACCGGTCGGGATCTCTCCACGGTGACGGGCCGTGCCGGTCTGGTACCGGCTTTACAGGCGGGCTGACCCGCTGCTAGTCGGGATAGCTCCAGCTCGTCTTGTTCTCCTGGTTGAGCTGCAAAGAATACTGACTGGTGCTCTGCGAGGGGGAAGACGAATCAGCACTTGCAGTCGTAGCATTGCTCATGGCTGCAAATGTGGCCGTAAATAGGACGGCGAGGGCAGACAAAGCGAGGCGTCGGCGCACGGGGGAGGCTCCTGTCGTGGGTTCTGCTGCTCGAACGATATCTTTCAAGGGGTAACGTGGCTGGTCAAGACTTGGTGGGGCAACGCATCAAGACCGTCCGACGTCAACGTGGTCTTTCCCAGGCGCAACTCGCCCATCCGGAACTATCCGACAGTTATGTGTCGCTGATCGAGAGCGGCAAGCGTACGCCCACTCCGGCGGTCCTTGAGCTGCTGGCCGAGAAGCTCGACTGCTCCCTCACCTACCTGATCAACGGCGTGACCGCCGAGCAGATGCAGGAGATCGAGCTGGGCCTCGGCTACGCCCGGCTGGCCATGGAGAACGGCGAGGTCGGCGAGGCGCGCACGCGTTACGCCGAGCTTCTCGCCGACAGCGGCCTGGCGGGCCTGCCCCAGCACAGACAGGACGCCGAGTACGGCCTGGCCCTGGCCACGGAGGCCTGCGGCGACCTCGACGGCGCGATCGCCCTGCTCAACGGCCTGCGCGAGAACGACCCCGCCACGATGAGCCCCGAACGCCACATCGCCGTGGCCGTCGCCCTGTCGCGCTGCTACCGCGAGCAGGGAGACCTGGCCCAGGCGGTGAACGTCGTCGAGGAGATCCTCGGCGGCGCGGTCAGGCCCGCCTGGACCGACGGCCTGATGAGACTGGGCGGCCAGCTGCTGGCCGCCTACGTCGAGCGGGGCGACCTGCTGCGGGCCAGGCAGTTCTCCGCCGAGGTGCTCGCCGCGGCCGAGGTCCTCGGCACCCCGCAGGCGCTCACCCTGGCGCACTGGGGCGCGGCCATCGTCGCGGTCGAGAGCGGGCGCGGCGACGAGGCCGTCACCCACGTCGAGCGCGCCCTGGCCATCCAGTCCGAGTACGGCGACCCCCGCAGACTGGCCCGTCTCCGCAACGACTACGCCCAGGTCATGCTGACCGTACGGCCCATGCAGGCGGGCGCCTGGCGTGAGCTGCTGGCCAAGGTCGAGAAGGAGCTCTCGGAGAGCTCGGCCAACCCCATGGACAAGATGCGCTGCGCGATGAACCTCGCCCGCGCCGAGCTGCTGCTCGCCAACCCCCAGCGGGCCGGAGAGCACATCAAGGCCGTCTGCGACATGCTCGACGGGATGCCCAGGCCGCTGCAGATGGAGGCACGCCTGCTGCACGGCCAGACCTCCGCCGAGCTGGACGGTCAGCAGCGGGCCCTGCACGAGCTGCAGGCCGCGGCCGAGGCGCTCGACAAGCTGCCCGCGACCCGCTACACCGCCCACGCCTGGCTGACGGCGGCGCGGGTCCTGGAGCGCATCGACGAGCCCGTCCGCAGCGTGGACGCCTACAAGAGGGCGCTGGCCTGCGTGGGGCTGTAGGAACCGCTCCGTTCCGCCGGGCTCACGGGTTCGGCGGAGCGGAATGGAAAAGGTGACATCCGAAAGGCCATGCCCGGGGATTGCCGGGCATGGCCTCGGACGTTTTACGGACGGCCGCAGAGGCGGGTCGCCGGCGCGTGCAGACACGGAGGTAGGGACCGCATGAGGGCGTCGGTAGCCTTGGGGGTGCCATGAAGACTTCCCCTGCCGCGGCAGCCCTCACGCTCCTGGCCGCTCTCCTCCTCGGTACGGCTCTCGCCTCACCCGCCCTGGCGCACGACTCGCTGAAGAGCAGCGACCCCGCCAAGGGCGCCACGGTGGACGGCCTGGACCGGGTGAAGCTGACCTTCACCTCCAAGGTCAACTTCCCGATCGTCGTGGTGCACGCCAAGGAAGGCGCCGCCTACCAGGAGGGCAAGCCCGTCATCGACGGGCCGGTCGTCACCCAGCGGCTCAAGCCGGGCCTGCCGCCCGGGGAGTACGTCATCGCCTACCAGGTGGTCTCCTCGGACGGGCACCCGATCGACGGGGAGATCCCCTTCACGCTGAGCGGCTCCGGTGATCCGTCGCCCTCGCGGAGCGCCCCGGCCGCCGACCCCGGCACCGAGCCGAGTGCCGCGCCGGCCGCCGAGGCCGCTCCCTCATCACAGGAGGCCTCCCCCGTCGCCCAGGCGGCGCAGGAACCTTCGAGGGGCATCCCCGGCTGGGTGTGGATCGTCGTCGGCGGTCTCGTCGGAATCGGCATCGGGCTGATGTTCAGCCTGCGCGGGAAGAGGCGGTCATGAGCAGGCGGGAGCGGGCCGTGCCCGCCGTGGAGGAGACGGCGGACAACGGGAAGGTCGTCAGGATCGCCCTCGCGAGCGCGGGTGTCGCCGTCGTCGCACTGGTGATCGCCATGATCGCCGGAGGCGCCGCGACCCCGCGCGTCATCCCCGGTCTGCCGGACGAGGGCGCGTTCACCCGCTGGGGCCTGCCGCTGTCGAAGATGCTGATGGACGTGTCGGGGGTGCTCACCGTCGGCGTGCTGCTGGCCGCGACGGTCTTCCTGCCCAGCGACAAGGGACTGCTCGGCAAGCCGGCCCTCGCCTACGTCAAGGGCGCCTCGTGGCTCGCGCTCGCCTGGGCGGCCTCGGCCGCCGCGACGATGATCTTCAGCCTGTCCGAGGCGCTCAGGGTCCCCGTCGCCGACGTGCTCGGCGGCGACGAGCTGACCAGCTACGCCAGCCAGATCTCCCAGGGCATCGCGCTCACCCTCGTGGTGCTGTTCTCGATAGCGATCGCGCTGTTCGCCCGGGGGACGATCACCGTGGGGGCCTGCGGAGGGCTGCTGGTGCTGGCCATGGCCACGCTGCTGCCCCCGGCGCTGACCGGGCACTCCTCCTCGGCCCCCAACCACGACCTCGCGACCACCGGGGTGGCCGCGCACCTGCTCGCCCTGGCCCTGTGGGTCGGCGGCCTGGCGGTGCTGTGCTTGCACGCGCTGCGGCGGCAGCCGCTCCTGGAGACCGCGGCCACGCGCTTCTCCACGCTGGCACTGTGGTGCTTCGTCGCCGTCGGCCTGTCCGGCCTGTTCAGCACGGTGGCCAGGCTCACCTCGGTCGAGGAGCTGTTCACCTCCGCCTACGGCCTGATGCTGCTGGCCAAGACCGCGGCGTTCGCGGTGCTCGGCGTGTTCGGCTGGTGGCACAGGAAGCACACGCTGCCGCAGCTCTCCGCGGGGACGCCCAGGGTGTTCGCCCGGTTCGCCTCCGTCGAACTGCTCATCATGTTCGCGACCGTCGGCGTGGCCGTCGTGCTCGCCCGCACCGCCCCGCCCGAGGAGGTCCTGCGGACCGACCCGGTCGTCGACCTGCTCGGCTACCCCCTGCCGCCGGAGATCTCGGTGGCGAACCTGGCGTCGCTGTGGTGGTTCGACCTGTTCACCGGCACCATGATCGCCCTGCTCGGCGGCTTCTACCTCGCCGGGGTCGTACGGCTGTCCAGGCGCGGCGACCACTGGCCCGCGGGCCGTACGGCCGCCTGGTTCGTCGGCCTGCTGATCCTGGTCCTGGCCACCCAGACCGGGGTCGCCCGCTACGCCAAGGTGCTGTTCAGCGCGCACATGGCCGAGCACATGACGCTGGCCATGCTGGTGCCGATCTTCCTCGTCCTCGGGGCTCCCGTCACGCTGGCGCTGCGCGCCCTCAAGCCCGCCGCCCGCAGGGGCGACCGGGGTCCCCGCGAGTGGCTGACCACGATCCTGCACAGTAGGTTCGTCCGGTTCGTCACCCATCCGGCGATCGCCACCGCGATCTTCGTGGTCTCGACCTACGCGCTGTACTTCACCCCGCTGTTCACCGCCGCGATGGAGGAGCACCTCGGCCACATGGCCATGACGGCGCACTTCCTGCTGAGCGGCTGCCTGTTCTTCTGGGTGATCATCGGGATCGATCCCTCACCCCACACGCTGCCCCACGTGGCCCGGCTGATCGTCCTGTTCGTCACGATGCCGTTCCACGCGTTCTTCGGTATCGCGCTGATGAGCATGGGGACGGTCATCGCCGCCGAGTGGTACGACCAGCTCGGCCGTACGTGGGGCGCCTCCTCGGTGGCCGACCAGCAGACCGGCGGCGCCATCGCCTGGGGCTTCGGGGAGATCCCGACGCTGATCGTGCTGATCGCGCTGGCCTTCCAGTGGTGGCGCGACGACGACCGCAAGGCCCGCAGAGCCGACCGCAGGGCCGACGCGGCCGCGGCCCGCACCGGGGGCACCGGCGACGCGCAACTCGACGCCTACAACGACTATCTGGCCAAGCTCAACCAGCGCGACAGCTCCCAGTGAACCGCGGCCGTCTCCACGGCCCGCTCCGCGGTATGCCTCACGGCGGCCGAGTCCGGTCGCCCGGACGTCAGGTGATCCTGTCCACCAAGGCCATTGGCGGCTCCGGCAAGTAACCTGGAGGAAACGGGGATCAGCACCACCGCGACGGCACACCGATCGCCACGCGCCGTACCCGGACACATACGGGGGTCCACGTGTCCGACAGGGAGGCCGGTGACCGCCGTACGCGGCGGAAGGGGTGAGCAGTGGCCAAGGAACTGAGCATGCACGCGGACCGAACCCTTGCCCGGGTCCTTGAGGAACACCTGACCGGGTGGGCGCGCGACAACGACGTCACCGTCGAGATCTGGGCGCTGCCCGCCCGCGACGTGCCGGCCGAGGTCACCGGCGCCCTCCTGGCCACCCTTGAGGAGGCGCTGTCCAACGTCCTGCGGCACAGCGGGGCCGACGTCGTCTCCGTCGCGGTGACCCTGGGGCAGGCAGGCCTGCGCATGACGGTCAGCGACAACGGGGCCGGAGTGTACGGCTCCGCCGTCGGCAGGGGGGTCGCCGCCATGCGCGGGCACTTCGCCGGCGTCGGCGGGACGCTCAGCGTCAAGGGCGTCCCGGGCGGGGGAACCACCGTCACCGGGACCGTTCCCATCGGACGCCTGGGACGCTGAGCGGGCCGCCCGGGAGACGCCGGGCGCGGCCGTCAGGGAAGCGTGAGGATCTCGTGGCCGCTCTCGGTGACCAGGATGGTGTGCTCGAACTGGGCGGTCCGCTTACGGTCCCGGGTCACCGCGGTCCACCCGTCGGGCCAGATCTCGTAGTCGATCGTGCCGAGCGTCAGCATGGGCTCGATGGTGAACGTCATGCCGGGTTCGAGGGTGACCGCCAGCGACGGGTCGTCGTAGTGCGGGACGATCAGCCCGGAGTGGAAGGTCGTGCCGATGCCGTGCCCGGTGAAGTCGCGCACCACGCCGTAGCCGAACCGCTTGGCGTAGGCCTCGATCACACGGCCCGCCACGTTGAGCTGGCGTCCGGGGGCGACGGCCTTGATGGCCCGGTTGGTCGCCTCGCGGGTGCGCTCGACCAGCAGCCGGGACTCCTCGTCGACCTCGCCGACCAGGAAGGTCGCGTCGGTGTCGCCGTGCACGCCGCCGATGAACGCGGTGATGTCGACGTTGACGATGTCGCCGTCGCGCAGCACGGTGTCGTCGGGGATGCCGTGGCAGATCACCTCGTTGATCGAGGTGCACAGCGACTTGGGGTAGCCGCGGTAGCCGAGAGTGCTGGGGTAGGCGCCGTGGTCGCAGAGGAACTCGTGGCCGATCCGGTCGAGCTCGTCGGTCGTGACGCCGGGCGCCACGTGCCTGCCGACCTCTTCGAGCGCCTGGGCGGCCAGCTTGCCCGCGACCCGCATCCGCTCGATGATCTCGGGGGTCTTGACGTCGGGCTCCCCGGTCTTGGGGGATTTCTTCCCTACGTACTCCGGCCGTTCGATGTGGGCGGGAACCTTTCGGGTGGGCGAGATCCGCCCGGGCTGGAGCAGTGTCGTCATGGTCCCCCAGTCTAGTTGCGGTTCTCACTGGGCAGGATTGATCGTATGAGCGATCGATGGTGGTTCTGTCTCACGCACATGGCGGTCGAGCCCGACGAGGGCTGCCCGAACAAGGACCGCATGGGTCCCTACGAGACCCGGGAGGCCGCGGCCAACGCCCTGAAGACCGCGGCCGAGCGCAACGAGTCCTGGCGTGCGCAGGACAAGGCCTGGGACGACGACTGAGCGGACGCTACCGCTCCTCGACGACGGCGTAGGCGCGGACCGGGAAGGTGCCCAGGCCCACGACCATCGGGGGAGCGGCGTGGAGGCGGAACCCGGTGTCGGGAAGCGCGGACAGGCCGGTCATGTGCTCGACGATCGGGATGCCCGCGCCGAGCAGAAGCGTGTGAGCCGGGCGCTCGCCCCTCGGCGGGGTGTCGTCGATGTTCAGCGAGTCGATCCCGACGAGGGCCGCCCCCTGCTCCTGCAGCCACCGCGCCGCCTCCGGTTCGAGGTAGGGGTGGCCGTGGAAGTAGGCCTCGGTGCCGAAGTGCCGGTCCCAGCCGGTGTGGACGAGCACGGCCCTGCCGCGCACCTCAAGACCGGTGAACCGGTCGGCTCCGACGGACCGTTCCCCCTCGGCCCTGACGACCAGTCCGGGAAGGTCGGCGACCGCCTCCAGCGGCACCCCCGACAGGTCGGGGCCGTCCGGGTAACGGTGGTAGGGAGTGTCGAGGTAGGTGCCGGTGTTGGCGGCCAGCTCGACGGTGCCGATGTGGAACTCGGTGCCCGGGGCGTAGACCTCGCGTGAGGCCTCCCTGCTCAGGTGCACACCGAGCCGGGGTCCGGGGACGCCCGGGTAGGTGAGCATGCCGTCGGTGATGCGGTGGCTCAGCTCGATCAGCCGTGTCATGGGAGACCCATCGTCCTTCTGTCGTTTCGGGCGTTTCTGAGCACGGCGGTCAGCCCGATCGCGGCCCAGACGACGTTGAGGATCGCCGAGGGCCACGCGGAGTGCCAGGCCGCGTTGACCATCAGGGCGGCCGACCCGGCGAGGTTGATCACCTGGTACGGCAGGCCGTCCCCGGCCATCCGGGACGAGGACACCATGGCGTAGCCGTACAGCATGACGGCGGCGCCGGACCAGCCGAGGACGTCGACGAGGAGGGGCACCGGATCACGCCCCGGTGGGGAGGGTGCTCATGCCTCCATGGTCCCGGCCTCCCTTGTTGAAGCGCAAATAAAGTCTTCTAAACAGGAGCGTAAGCTGAGCTGCATGGAAATCGATCCGCGGCGGCTGCTGGTGCTCCACGAGGTGGCGGTCCGCGGCGGTGTCATGCGGGCGGCCGAGGCACTGCACCTGACCGCCTCCGCGGTCTCCCAGCAACTCGCCCAGCTCGAACGGGAGGTCGGTCTCGCGCTCATCGACCGTTCGCAGCGCCGGGTCGCCCTCACCCCCGCGGGCCGGGTGCTGGCCGGATACGCCGGGCGGATCGAGGAGGAGCTCAGCGAGGCCAGGCGGGAGCTGACCCGCTTCACCGAACTGCTGGCCGGTCCCGTCTCGATCGCCGCCTTCCCCACGGTCATCCGGCACCTGGTGCTGCCCGCCCTGGTCACCCTCGCCGAGCGCCACCCCCAGGTCGCCCCCCGCGTCCACGAGCTGTACGGCGCGCCCGCCCTGCGGGAGCTCAGGCTCGGCGGGATCGACCTGGCCATCACCGAGCAGGACGCCGACGAGCCCGTCCCCACGCACTCCGCGCTCGTCTCGCACCCGCTCTACGTGGACGAGTACCGCATCGTGGCGCCTCCCGGCTGGGCGGAGATCCCCCGTGCCGTCACGGACCTGGGCGGGATGCCGTGGATCGCCGGACCGGCCGACCAGGCCTGCGGGCAGGCGCTCGAACGGCTGGCGGCCCTGCACGGGTTCACCCCGCGCAGGGCGCACGTCATCGAGGAGTTCCCGCCCACCCTCTCCATGGTCGCGGCGGGGCACGGGGTGGCGATCGTCCCCTCGCTGGCCCTGCTGGAGGTCCCCGCGGGGGAGGTCGTGGTGACCGGCATCTCCAACGTGGGAGCCCGCAGTCTCAGCGTCGTGACCCGGATCAGCCGCGCCCGCTCGGGAGAGCCGGGACCGGTGCAGGCGGTGGTCATCGCCGCGCTCAGGGAGGCGGCGCAGGCTCTCGGCGCCCGGGTCGGCAAGCGCTACGGGACGCCGCGACGACGGCGCTTCACCTGGGGCACGGACGGTGGAGGGGCAGGGGCGGTCAGTAGGAGGGGACCCGGGGGCCGCTGACCCGTTCGAGCAGCCTGGCCAGCCTGTCGCGCAGGCCGGGCCGCCTCCCGGTCTCACCCGCGGCCAGGCTGATGAGGTGCTGGGCGCCGTCGAAGGAGAGCGGTGCCCGCTCGGTGACGGCCAGCGCGTCGTGGGCGAGGCCCTCAAGCTCGGGGTCGCCGCCGTCGAGCGCCAGGACGGTCGCCCCGACACGCCGGGCGTCGCTGACCCGTTCGAGCAGGGGCGCCGGGGCCCGCTCCTCGGCCACGACGAACAGCGTCTCGCCCCGCCTCGCCCGCTCGATCCGGTCGAGCCCCACACGCAGGTGCTCGGGGGCGTCGGGGGCGGGGGCCCAGCGCACCAGGGTCGGAGCGAGCTGGGGAAGCCCGGCGAGCCTGGCCTCGTCACCCAGGTGCGCGGCCAGGTGCCAGGGCTCCTCGCCGGGCGTGCCGACGACCAGCAGTCCGCCGGGTGAGCGCGTCGCGCGCAGCGTGAGACCGAACTCGCGGGTGCGCTCGACCCAGCCGGAGGAGGAAAGGATCTCACGTAGGATTTCCGCTGACCGAGAGTCCATCCCTCCATGGTGCCCCCCGTCGCCCCGGTACGGCCCGAGGAACACGACCCTGGCATGATCTGGACAGACAACGCCGGGCAGGGCTGCCGTGAGGGCAGACAGTGAGCGGGGAGCGACCAGTGAGCACCGATCTTCCAGACGTGAGCGGCATCTCCATCGGAATCCTTGGCGGCACCGGTGACCAGGGCAAGGGACTGGCCAGGCGGTTCGCCCTGGCGGGCAATCCGGTGCTGATCGGCTCGCGCAGCGCCGAACGCGCCCAGGAGGCCGCGGCGGGTCTCGGCGGCCAGGTGAGCGGCGCGGACAACGCGACCGTGGCGGCCCAGGCCGACGTGGTGATCGTGGCCATCCCCTGGGACGGCCACCGTTCCACCCTTGAGTCCCTGCGCGCCGAGCTGGCGGGGAAGATCGTCGTCGACTGCGTCAACCCGCTCGGCTTCGACAAGCAGGGGGCCTACGCGCTGCCCGTGGAGGAGGGCAGCGCCGCCCAGCAGGCCGCCGCCGTGCTCCCCGACAGCCGGGTCGTCGCCGCCTTCCACCACGTCTCCGCCGTCCTGCTGCTCGACCCGGAGGTCGAGGAGATCGACCTGGACGTGCTCGTCCTGGGTGACGACCGCGAGGCGACCGACACCGTGCAGGCGCTGGCCTCCCGGATCAACGGTGTGCGCGGCGTGTACGGCGGCCGCCTGCGCAACGCGCACCAGATCGAGGCGCTGACCGCCAACCTCATCTCGATCAACCGCCGCTACAAGGCCCACGCCGGGTTGCGCGTCACCGACGTCTGAGTCTCGTCACCGGCCGGGTCCTGTCGCGCGGGGCGCCCTCGGGCGACCGCGGAGATCCACACGAACAGGCTTCAGATCCAGCCGACGTCCTGGGCGATCCTGATGGCCTCGACCTTGTTCCTGGCGCCGGTCTTGGCGATCGCCCCGGTCAGATAGTTGCGGACCGTCCCCGCCGACAGGTGCAGCCTCGCGGCGATCTCCTCGGCGGGGGCGCCGAGCGCAGCCTCCCTCAGCACGGTCGTCTCCCGCGGGGTCAGCGGGCTGGCACCGTAGGCGAGGGCGGTGGCGACCAGTTCGGGGTCGAGTACCCGCAGGCCCTGGGCGGTCCGGCGGATCGCGTCCGCCAGCCGGTCGCCGGGGGCGTCCTTGACCAGGAACGCCTCGATGCCCTCGGCCAGCGCCCTGCGCACCTGCCCCGGCTGACCCATCGCGGTGAGCACGAGCACCCGGCAGCCGGGCAGCCGTTCCCGCAACTCGACGGAGGCGGTGATGCCGTCGACGACGGGAAGCTCGATGTCCAGCACCGCGACGTCAGGACGGGTCCGCAGCGCGGCGGGCACGATCTCGTCGCCCCCGGTGACCTCGGCGACCACCTCGATGTCCGGTTCGAGCCGCAGCAGCGCGACCAGCGCCGCCCTGATCATGTGCATGTCCTCGGCCAGCAGCACCCTGATCACGCGGGCACCTCCATCGCGAGCCGGAACCCGCCGCCCTCGGTCCGGCCGGCGCTGACCGAGCCGCCGAGTCCCTCCGCCCGCTCCCGCAGGCCGGTCAGCCCGTTGCCGCGCCCGGCCCCTCTGCGGGCGCGGTCGTTGACCAGTTCAAGGCGCACCGCGCCCTCGTCCGCCGAGGTGCTGATCGAACAGGTCGTGGCCTGGCTGTGCCGTACGACGTTGGTGACCCCCTCGCGCACGGCCCAGGCGAGGGCCTCGTCCACCGGGCGGGGGACCGCCAGTTCGGCCAGGTCGGTCCGGCAGCTCACGCCGGAGGCCTCAAGCAGCGCGACCGCCCGGTGGACCTCCTGTGCCAGTGACATCTCCCGGTATCCCCTGGCGACCTGCCGCACCTCCTGCGCGGCGTCCCTGGCCACGGCCGCCAGCTCGGCCAGCTCCGTCTTGGCCGCCCCGGGGTCGGCGTCCACCAGCCGGTGGGCGAGGTCGCCCTTGAGGGCGATGGCGGTCAGGCTGCTGCCCAGGCCGTCGTGCAGGTCACGGGAGATCCGCAGTCGTTCCCGCAGCACCGCGGCCTCGGCCAGCTCCATCCTGGCCTTGGCGAGCTGCTCGCTGACGACGGCCAGCCGCACCGCCCCGTAGGTCACCCCGCTCGTCACGACGACGGTGACCAGGTTGTACAGGGCGAGCGGCACGCTGCCGCCGGAGACGACGAACCCCATCCCCAGGTCGATCACCCCGATCACGGCCATCACGGGGATCGCCGCTCCGAGCCGCAGCCTGAGGAGCACCGCGGAGGCCAGGATCGTCTGCATGCTCGACGCCCAGTTGTAGCCGAGGAAGGGCGAGAGCGAGAACAGCACCGGGATCGTCCCGTAGGTGACGGCGATCTCGACGATCAGGGCGACCGGCACGCCGCGCGGCTCCCGCCCCCGCAGTGCCCGCCGTACCACCAGGTGATGCGGAACCAGGAAGGCGAGGGCGGCCACCGTCAGGATCACGGCCTCCAGGGGGGTCGTGACCAGAGAGAAGATGACCAGGGTGAAGCCGACGGCGATGACGTAGACGGTGCCCACGGCCACGTGCTGGGGGGTGATCCGCATGTCAGGAACCTACCAACCTACGATTTCCTGCTCTCCCAGCGGAACCTGCGGACGATGACGAACGCCCCGATCGCCGCCCAGACCGCCAGCTTCAGCGTCGGTACGGCGGCCGCCCGCAGGTCTTCGCCCAGGCTGCCGTGCGCCGCGTAGGCGGTGCGGGCCATGTCCACGATGGCGTCGGTCGGCAACAGGCCGAGGACCGTGCCCACCCAGCCGGGCAGCACCTGCATGATGGGGCCGAAGCCGCCCGCGCCGAGTCCCGCCAGCAGGAAGAACGGCATCGCCATCGGGGCGGCCAGCTCGCTGCGCGGCACGGCCACGGTGAAGGCCGCGCCCAGCAGGCACAGCACGAGGGCGCCCGCGACCACGGCGAACAGGTACAGCAGCGGATCACGCGGCACCGGCAGGCTCGTCAGCCCGTACAGCGCGACCGAGACCAGCACGGTCAGCGCCGTGCTCTGCAGGACGAGGTTGGCGATCTCCCCGCCGAGGATGTCGCGGTCGCTGAGGCCGGTGGCCCGCAGGCGCTTGAGCAGGAGCTGGTCGCGCCGGACGCACAGGGTGACCGTGGTCTGCTGGAACGTCGAGATGACGAGGACCGTGGTCAGCATCCCCAGGTGCATGTTGACCAGGAGCTCCTGGCTGCCGGCCCCCAGCCGGTCCATCAGCAGCGGCATCCCGGTGCCGAGCAGGAGGAACAACGCCACGGACGTGCTCAGCGCCGTACGGTCCCGCCAGAACAGGCGGCCGTTGAAGCGGGCGACGACCGTCAGGTCGCGTGCGGACACGGTCACACCACCTCCTTCTTCTTCGTCTCGTCGGTCTTCTCGCCGGTCGCGAGGTCGAGGAACAGGTCTTCGAGCGTCGCCGTACGGACCTCGAAGCCACGCAGGCGCAGGCCGTGACCGGCCGCCCAGTTCAGCAGGGCGTGGGCGGTGAGGTCGGGGTCGGGGACGCGGTAGACGGCGAGGTCGCCCTCCGCCGTCGCGCCGGGGACGGGCAGGTCCTCCAGGCGGGTCGAGGGGGGCAGCTCGAAGGCGACCCGGCCCGTCTGGGCGGCCAGGGTCTCGGCCATCCCGCCGCCTGCGACGACCGTCCCACGGTCCATGATCACCATGCTGGAGGCCAGGCGCTGCGCCTCCTCCAGGTAGTGCGTGGTGAGCAGGATGGCCGTGCCCTGCCCGGCCAGCTCCAGGATGATCTCCCAGGTGTCCCTGCGGGCCCTCGGGTCCATCCCGGTGGTCGGCTCGTCGAGGAAGAGCACGTCCGGCCTGCTCAGAATGGCCAGAGCGAGGTCGAGACGGCGCTTCTCCCCGCCGGAGAGCTGGCGCACCCTGGTGCCCGCCTTCGCGTCGAGCCCCGCCAGCCCGAGCGCCTCGTCCCTGGGCCTCGGAGCGGCCACGAAGCCCCGCCAGGCGTCCACCGTCTGCGCCACGGTCAGGTCGGGGAAGAACCCCGCCTCCTGGAGCATGATGCCGCTGCTGCGGCGCACCTTCACCCGGTCCTTGACCGGGTCGAGGCCGAGCACCCGGACCGTGCCCTCGTCGGCCTCCTGGAACCCGGCCAGCACCTCGACCGTGGTGGTCTTCCCGGCGCCGTTGCGCCCGAGCAGGGCGAAGATCTCTCCCTGCGCCACCTCGAACGAGACGTCCCTGACGGCCGTGAAGTCCCCGTAGCTCTTCCTGAGCCCGTCCACCTGAATCGCTGTCACAGCTCAAAGCATGCGGTTCCGGCTGCCGCTGCGGCAGTGAGGAATTCACATGTCTGGCGCATCAGGGCAAAGTCCTCGGACCCTCCTCGACTAGGTCCACGGCGTGGTGGACATCCTTGACACATGACTGAACTTCGCCCGGAGACGCGCACCGTCCACCTGCCCAGGCCGTCGCTGAACGGCAGCCGCCCCATCGCCGTGCCGATCTACCAGACCTCGGGCTTCTCCTTCGAGGACCCGGCCGTGTTCGCCGACGGGATGAACCGTCCCGACGGGGCCTTCGTGTACGGCAGGCTGTCCAACCCGACCGTCCGCTCCCTAGAGGAGGCCGTCGCCGGGCTGGAAGGCGGCGTCGGGGCGGTCGCGACCGCCTCGGGCATGGGGGCGATCAACTCGGTGCTGCTCGGGCTGCTCAAGCCCGGCGACCACCTGATCGCGCAGAAGCCCCTGTACGGCGGCACCGCGGCGATGCTCAACGACCTGGCCTCGCGCTTCGGCATCGAGGTCTCCTACGTCTCGGAGGACGACCCGCAGGCGTTGCGCGCCGCCGTACGGCCGGAGAGCAGGCTGGTCTACTTGGAGACCATCGCCAACCCGGTGACCCAGGTGGCCGACCTGCCGGGGATGTGCGCCGCCGCCCGTGAGGCGGGGCTGGTCTCCGTGGTGGACAACACCTTCGCCTCACCGGTGCTGTGCCGTCCGATCGAGCACGGGGCCGACATCGTGGTCCACTCGACGACCAAGTACCTGAGCGGGCACACCGACGTGCTCGGCGGCGTCGCGGTCTTCGCCTCGGAGGAGCTGTACCGCAGGGTGTGGCACTTCGCGGTCGAGCTGGGCGCCACCGCCGACCCGTTCGCCGCCTGGCTCACCCTGCGCGGCATGCAGACGCTGCCGCTGCGCATGGAACGCCACTGCGCCAACACCCGGGAGCTGGCCCTGCGCCTGGACAACCACCCCGCGGTCGTCGCGGTGCACTGGCCCGGCCTGCCCTCCCACCCCTCGCACGCCCTGGCCAGGAAGCTGCTGCCCGACTTCGGCGGGGTCTTCTCCTTCGACCTCGTCGGCGGGCGGGCGGCGGGCGAGAAGTTCATGAGCTCGGTACGGCTGGCGCTGCTGGCCCCGTCACTCGGCGGCGTCGAGACCCTCGTCCTGCACCCGGCGACCACCTCGCACCGGTCGCTGACGCCGGAGGAACTGGCCCGGCACGGGATCGGCGAGGGCACGGTCCGGGTCGCGGTCGGCATCGAGCACATCGAGGACCTGTGGGACGACTTCTCCCAGGCGCTCTCATGACGATCCGCTGAGGGGTGTACGGCCCGGCGAACACCGGGCCGTACACAGTGGGTCAGCGGTGGACTAGCAGCGGGTCAGCGGTAGCTGTGCTCGACGGTGGGGAAGGCGCCGCCGGTCACCTCGTCGGCGAAGGCGCGTACCGCCCGGTCCATCTCGCCCGCGAGGTCGGCGTACCGCTTGACGAACTTCGGCGGGTTGGGGGTCAGCCCCATCAGGTCCTGCCAGACGAGGACCTGGGCGTCGGTCGCGGGACCGGCGCCGATGCCGACCGTCGGGATCGACAGGGAGGCGGTGACCCGCTCGGCGAGGTCGCCGGGGACGCACTCCAGGACCACGGCGAAGGCCCCGGCGTACTCCAGGTCCTTGGCGTCGGCCATCAGCTCGTCACCCGACTGGCCGCGCCCCTGCACCCGGTAGCCGCCGAAGGCGTTGACCGACTGCGGGGTCAGGCCCAGGTGGGCCATCACCGGGATGCCCGCCGAGACCAGGGTCTCGACCTGGGGGAGGACCCGGCGCCCGCCTTCGAGCTTGATCGCGTGGGCGCCGGCCTCCTTCATGAAGCGGGCGGCCGTCTCCAGCGCCTGCTGGGGAGAGGCCTGGTAGGAGCCGAACGGCAGGTCGGCGACCACCATCGCGCGGGAGGAGCCGCGCACCACGGCCGAGGTGAGCGGGAGGAGCTCGTCGACCGAGACCGGCAACGTGGAGTCGTGGCCGTAGACGACCATGGCGGCCGAGTCGCCGACGAGCAGCACCGGGATGCCTGCCTCGTCGAAGACCCTCGCCGTCATGGCGTCGTAGGCGGTGACCATCGGCCACCTCTCGCCCCGTTCCTTGGCCGCGGCGATGTCGCGGACGGTGACCCTTCGCCCGGCCTTGCCGCCGTAGAGGGCGGTCGGCTGGCCGGCCGTGGAGGGCCCGGAGGAGGGCATGGACGAAGACACAGAAGAGGGCATGGAAAGCCTCCAGTGAAGTCTCGAGGCGTCCCTGTGACGTCCCCGGACTGCTTCCGATGATTGCACGCGGACGTCTTGATAAACACCCCCGGCCCCGACCGTAATCCGGTGCGGAGCGTGTCAGTGCCATACGACACAATACGTGGGGAGGTAAGCAATCAAATGGCATTGGAGCCTTACCGTCGTCTGCTGTCCGTTCCCGGTGTGCGGTCGTTGTTGCTGGTGGGGATGGTCGCCCGGATTCCGGCGACCGCGACCGGGATCACTCTGACCCTGCACGTGGTCAACGGGCTGGGACTCGGATTCGCCCAGGCGGGACTGGCCGCGATGGCGAGCGCCGTCGGCACGGCCGTCGGCTCGCCGCTCGCGGGACGGTTCATCGACCGCAGGGGGCTGCGGCCCGTGATCCTGGTGACCTCGCTGGCGCAGCTGGCGTTCTGGGCGACGGCCTGGGCGCTGCCGTTCCCCGCGCTGCTGGCCGCGACGGTGCTGGCCGGGCTGCTCAGCCTGCCGCTGTTCAGCGTGATCAGGCAGTGCGTCGCGGCGATGGTCCCTCTCGAACAGCGCAGGCTCGGCTTCTCCCTCGACTCGATGATCATCGAACTTTCCTACATGACGGGTCCCGCGCTCGGCGTCCTCGGCGTCACCCTGATCGGCAGCACGTGGACGATGTGCGTGGTCGGTGTCGGGCTCGTCGGGGCGGGTGCGACGTTGTTCGCGCTGAACCCGCCCGTGCGCTCGGCGGAGGAGGCGCGGGAGATGGCGGAGGCCGGGGAGCGGGTGTCCAGGCGAGCCTGGCTGACCCCGGCGTTCGTCGGCCTGCTCGGCACCGTGTGCGCCGCGACCTTCGTGCTCACCACGACCGAGCTCTCGCTGGTCGCGGTCATGAAGCAGGCGGGCGACACCGCCTGGACGGGCCTGGCGATCGGCGTCTGGTGCGCTTACTCCCTGCTCGGCGGCTTCGTGTACGGTGGCCTGCCGCGGGGCTTCTCCCCGCTGCTGCTGATCGGCGCCATGGGCGCGCTCACCATCCCCGTCGGGCTGGTCGGCGACGACTGGCGCTGGCTGATGGTGGCGCTCGTCCCGGCCGGGGTGCTGTGCGCGCCGGGATTGTCGGCCACGGTCGATACCTTGAGCCGCTGGGTTCCCGCGGGGGCACGCGGTGAGGCGATGGGCCTGCACGGTACGGCACTGCTGATCGGCGGCGCCGTGTCGGCGCCGATGGGCGGGGCGCTCATCGACTCCTGGGGGCCGGGCTGGGCCTTCGCCGTAGCGGGCCTCGTGGGGGTGGCGATGGTGCTGCTCGCCCTGCCGTTCTGGCGACGAACCGGTGTCCGGGTTGAGGAATCTGTGCCGGTTTCCACGTGAATCTGCCGGAAATATCCGGCAAATACGAAACGCAACGGTTGCGTATCGTATGATCTACCGATACGGTACTGTTTCGAAACTTTTGTGTATCGAAACGGGGCATCCATGGAACACCAAACCGGCCACCCGAGACGGTGGCAGATCCTGGGGGTGCTGGTCTTCAGCCTCCTGGCGGTCGTGTTGGACAACACGATCCTCAACGTCGCGCTGAAGACGATTGCCGACCCTCAGGAGGGTCTGGGGGCCACGCAGAGCCAGCTTGAGTGGGCGATCAACTCCTACACGCTCGTCTTCGCCGGTCTGCTGTTCACCTTCGGTGTGATCGGCGACCGTACCGGCCGTAAGCGCATGCTGTTCATCGGCATGGTGCTCTTCGGCCTGGCGTCGCTGGCCAGCGCCTACGCCCAGGACCCGACCCAGCTGATCGTCGCGCGCGCCTTCATGGGCGTCGGGGGCGCCGCGATCATGCCGGCCACCCTCGCGATCATCTCCAACGTCTTCCCCCCGCAGGAACGCGGCAAGGCGATCGGCGTCTGGGCGGGAGGCGTCGGCATCGCCGTGGCGATCGGCCCGATCACCGGTGGCCTGCTCATCGAGCACTTCTGGTGGGGTTCGGTCTTCCTGGTCAACCTGCCGATCGTGCTGGTCAGCATGGTGCTCATCGCCCTCGTCGTGCCCGAGTCGCGTGACCCCAAGCCCTCCAGGCTCGACCCGGTCGGCGTGCTGCTGTCCATCATCGGCCTCGTGGCGATCACCTACGGCATCATCAGGGGCGGTGAGCTGGCCACGGTCGCCAGCGCCGAGGTGCTGGTCCCGACGATCCTCGGTGTGGCCGTGCTCGCGGCCTTCGTCTGGTACGAGCGCCGCATCGACCACCCGGCCTTCGACGTCCGCTACTTCTCCAACGTCCGTTTCTCCACCGCGGTCGGCATGATCGGCATCGTGTTCTTCGCGATGATGGGCGCGATGTTCTTCCTGATCTTCTACCTGCAGATCGTCCTCGGCTTCACCCCGATGGAGTCGGGCGCGCTGATGATCCCGTTCGCCGCGGCGCAGATCATCTTCGCCCCGCTCAGCCAGCAGATGGTCAGGCGCTTCGGCAGCAAGGTGAGCGCGACCGTGAGCATGGTCGTGGTGGCCGCGGCCCTTGGTTCGTACGCGCTGATGGACCAGAACACCCCCGTACTGCTGATCGAGATCGTCTTCTTCGTCCAGGGCGCGGCGATGGCCAACATCATGCCGCCCGCGACCACCACGATCATGGAGGCGCTGCCCAGGGAGAAGGCGGGCGTCGGCTCGGCCATGAGCAACACCATCCGCCAGGTCGCGGGCGCGCTCGGCGTCGCCCTGCTCGGCTCGCTGCTCTCGGCGACCTACCGCGACGAGATCGCCCCCAGCCTGACCGGCCTGCCCGCCGGGCTCCAGCACGTGGCGGGTGAGTCCCTGACGGCCACGATCGGCGCGGCCAAGGCCCTCGGCGAGCGCGGTGCCGCGCTGATAGAGCCCGCCAAGCACGCCTTCCTCGACGGAATGCACGTCACCTCGCTGGTCTCCGCCGCCATCGCGCTCCTCGGTGCTCTGGTGGTGCTCAGGTGGCTGCCGGGAAAGAACGCCCCGGTGACGGTCGCGGAACAGCACGATCTCGATAAGGAACCGGCCGGCGTGTAGGTAATGTGGACATACGATGACCACGACGGATGAGACTCAGGCGGCCCGTCCCGCGGGCCGCCCCCGTAGCGCCAGGGCAGAGAAGGCGATCATTGAGGCGACCCTCGATCTGATCAGCGAGAGCAGCGGCCTCGGTGAGCTGTCGATCGAGGCGATCGCCGCCCGCGCGGGCGTCGGCAAGACGACGATCTACCGCCGATGGTCCAACAAGGAAGATCTGCTCGTCGACGCCCTCGCCGCCCTCAAGGCGCCCCTGCCCGCGCTGGCGGGCAGGTCGCTGCGCGAGGACCTGGTCGCCTGCGCCGAGGTCTTCCTGCAGGAGGCGCGCAACGCGCGGTCGCGGTGCGTGATGAACATCGCGATGAACGAGACCGAACGGCATCCCCGCCTCGTGCAGCGCATCCACCAGGCGACCATCGCGCCGCGCAGGGCCGTACTGACCGCGCTGCTGCAGCGTGGCATCGCGACCGGCGAGCTGAGGGCCGACCTCGACGTGCCGGTCTCCATCGCCTCGCTGATCGGGACCGTGGTCTGGTACGTCAGGGGCTTCGGCCCCGATCAGGAGGATCTCCCCGAGGGGACCGCCGAGCGGGTCATCGACCATCTGCTCGTCGGCATGTCCCCTCGCTGATCCCCGCCTCACCGCCCGGGCTTCACCCGGCGGGCAGGGCGCCGATCCGTGCCCGCAGCCACGGGCGCACCAGGGGCAGGACCGCGGGAGGCTGCATGGCCCCCATGTGGTCGAGCCCGTCCAGGACCGTCACGTCCCAGCCGAGGGCCTCGATCTCGGCCCGCCGCCCGATGACCGCACTCGCGATGCCCACACGCACCCCGCCCCAGCGCTCGCCGTACTCGATGTCGTCGGCCGATCCGACGAAACAGAGCCTGGGGCAGGTGATCCGGGCCTGGGCTGCCAGGTCGTCGAACCCCCGCAGTTCCTCGTACAGCGTGACGAACTGCCTGGTCTGGTCCGGCGACAACGTCACCTCGACCGACGACCAGTCGTCCTTCTCCGGCGGCCCGGAGGGCTTCTCGGCGGCCTCTCCGGTGGCTTTTTCCACGGCTTTTTTCGAGGCCCCGGCGAGCGCCATCTCATGGGTCGCCATGGTCACCCGCAGCATCTCCGCGTACGGCCCGCCGAGTGGCGGGAAACCACCCATGACCAGGGCGGACAGCCGGTCGGTCCTGAGCGCGAGCTGGAGTCCGCTCAACGCGAGCCAGGAGTAGCCGTAGTAGGCGAAGCGGTCGGCCCCCGCGGCGTCGGCGACGGTGAGCAGGTCGCGGGCGATGTTGGCGGGGGTCAGGGTACCGGGCTTGGGGTTGGCCAGGACATGGTTCTCGTAGTCGAAGGCGACCACCGTGAAGGCGTCGCGCAGGCCCTCGATGAGGGAGCGGCCAAGTGCGGGGTCCGTGCCCCAGGCGCGCATCGCCTCGGCCTGGGGCCCCTCGGCGGGGAGGGGGTTGACGGGCAGCAGCAGGACGGGTCCCTCGCCGTGGACCTCCACCTCGATGGGACTCGCGTCGTGCAGGGTCACCGTGGGCATGGGCGTCTCTCCGGTTCTTCCAGCGGCGGCGGGAATTCCGTACGCCGTAAGGAGTTGATGGGCGCAAGAATAGCTTATGCCGTAAAGAGTTGCTGCCCGGGATGCGGAGACGAGTTCGCCGCCGCCCCGGGCCGGGACGACGGCGAACGACCCCCCTCACGTCACGAGGTGGTGAGCGGGGTCTCCTTCCGGTCCTCGGAGACCACGTGGGCGTCCGGGCCGGGGAACACCATGGTCTCGTGCTCGTCGTGCTCCCAGTGCACCATGTAGGGCGGGGAGCCGTCCTCGTGGACAAGCCCCACGACCACACCGATCCGCCGGGTCTCCCCGTGCCGGGTGCCCTCGACGACGAGCCTGTCACCTACCTTTGCCTTCATCTGATCTCCCCCTGTCTCCTGGATTCCGGCGGGCCGCCGAGCGCGGGCGGACGGGTGGAGGGGAGTCGACGGCGCCCGCTCGCCGCCCGCCGGACCACCGCGGCCGATCTCAGCCCCCTCCCCGGCCGCCGGTGACCCTCCCTGCGGTGATACCCACCCCGCAAAGCTCATGCACGGCCCCACCGGAGTCGTTCAGGCAGGTCAGAGGGGAGTCTCGCGCCAGCGGTTGGTGATCGGCAGACGACGGTCGCGGCCGAAGTTCTTGGCCGTGATCTTGGGACCCGGGGGATACTGGCGGCGCTTGTACTCGGCCAGGTCGACCAGGCGGATGATCCTGGCGACCAGAGCGGGGTCGTGACCGGCGGCGACCAGCTCGGCCGATCCCATGTCCTCCTCGACGTAGTCGTGCAGGAGGGGGTCGAGCACGTCGTACTCGGGCAGGGAGTCGGTGTCACGCTGGCCGGGGCGCAGCTCCGCGCTCGGCTCCTTCTCGATGGAGTTCTCCGGGATGGGCGGGCGCGCGAAGCCGTACAGGAACTCGCCCGACCTGCCCGCCTGGGCGTTCCGCCAGCGCGACAGCTCCCAGACCAGGGTCTTGAGCACGTCCTTGATGGGCGCGAAGCCACCGGCGGAGTCGCCGTAGAGGGTGGAGTATCCGACCGCGAGCTCGCTCTTGTTGCCGGTCGTCAGCACCAGGTGACCGTGCTGGTTGGACAGGCCCATCAGGATCATGCCGCGTACCCTGGCCTGGAGGTTCTCCGCGGCCAGCCCGGACAGCTCGATCTCCTTCTCGAAGGCGTCGACCACACCGGAGATCGGGACGACCCTGGAGTTGATGCCCTGCCGTTCGACCAGCTCCCTGGCGTCGCTCAGGGAGTGGTCCGAGGAGTAGCGGGAGGGCATCAGCACCGCGTGCACCCGCTCGGGGCCGATCGCGTCCGAGGCGATCGTCGCGGTCAGCGCCGAGTCGATCCCCCCGGACAGGCCGAGGATGACCGACTGGAAGCCGTTCTTGCGCACGTAGTCGCGCACCGCGAGAACCAGTGCCGAGTAGACCTCCGCGGTGTCCTCCATGGGCTCGGCGACCGAGGGCGCCAGCGGCTCGTACGGTTCGAGCGAGCGGGCGGACAGCTCGATCCGCTCGACCGTGATGACCGTCCCGTCGCCCGCCTCGGTCTCGAAGGTCCCCAGGCCGCCGAACCGCGCCTCGGGCAGGTCGAGATCGACGACCAGCAGCTCCTCGGCGAACTTCGCGCCCCGCGCGACCAGCTCACCCGAGGCCGAGACGACCAGCGAGTCACCGTCGAAGACCAGCTCGTCCTGGCCGCCGACCTGGTTGACGTAGAGGAGGGCGCAGCCCGCCTCCCTGGCCCGCCGTGCGACGAGCTCAAGCCGCACGTCGTCCTTCTCCCGCTCGTACGGCGAGGCGTTCGGCGTGATCAGCAGCCCGGCGCCCGCCTCGGCGACCACGGCGACCGGCCCGCCCTCCTGCCACAGGTCCTCACAGACGGCGATGGCCACGTCCACCCCGTGCAGCCGGAAGATCGGCAGCCGGTCACCGCGCACGAAGTAGCGGTACTCGTCGAAGACCCCGTAGTTGGGCAGGTGGTGCTTGGCGGTCCTGACCACGACCCGGCCCCGGTGGATGAGGGCCGCGGCGTCCAGCGGGGCCCCCTTCGGCAGGCCGAGCCTCGGGGAGAGGTTCGCCCGGTCCACGTAGCCGACCACGACCGGCATCTCGCCGAGCCCCTCCTCGGCCAGCCGCGTCGCGAGGGCCTCGACGGCGGCGAGCGAGGCGTCGACGAAGGACGCCCGCAGCACCAGGTCCTCGACCGGGTATCCGACCAGGGACATCTCGGTGAAGACCGTCAGATGCGCGCCACGCTCGGTGGCGCGCCTGGTCCACTCGACGATCCTGTCGGCGTTGGCCGCCAGGTCGCCGACCTCGGGGTTGGTCTGGGCAAGGGCGATGCGCAGTTGAGCCACGTGTCCCACCCTATTGGGGCCCCGCCCTCCGGCGCGGCGGGGGCCGTACGGGTGGGTCAGCCGATGACGCTGAGCAGACCGAGGTTCTTGGCCTGCGGGATCTCGCCCACGCGCTGGCTCACCTTGTAGGTGTCGGGGTCGAGCACGACCCAGGTGTTGGCGCTCTTGCCCTTGACCCGGACCACGAGGGTGCCGTCGGTCAGGAACCTGGCGCCGATCAGTGTGCCCCGCACCGGGATGGGGATCTTCCTGCCGGTCCTGGTGTCGTAGAGCGACGGGGTGTAGGACAGCGGCCAGGAGCCGTCCCCGCCGGGGGCGTTCTTGCCGATCGTGTTCACCACGACCCGGTCGCCGTTGGGGGACAGACCGTCGACGTGGTTGGCGAGCCGGATCCCGGGGACCCTGGTCGAGACGTGCGAGACGGTGTTCAGCAGGTAGACGCCGTCGGTGTTCCCGGCGTATCCGGCGAGCGTCCTGCCGTCGGCCGACCAGGCCAGGTGGCACACGCCCGCGGTCTTGCCCGCGATCACCGGCCTGCCGCCGCCGGCGCCGACCAGCGCGACGGTCGCCTTGTCCGAACCGCCCCTGGTCACGTAGGCGATCCGCTTGCCGTCCGCGCTCCAGGCGGGGGTCAGGCACGGCCCCACGTAGGCGGCGTTCGTGGCGACCACCTTGTCGCCGGCCGCGCTCTTGACGTGCAGGCGCCCCTTGCCGTCGATCCAGGCGACCTTCCCGCCGCCGGGCGCCGCGGCGAACTGCCCGGCGAAGGAGGAGCCGCCGACGGCCAGCTTGCTCAGGCCCCCCTGCTGGGTGACCACCTCGACCCCCGCGCCCTTGTAGCCGAAGAAGACGGCCCCTGGAGTGGTGGCGGCCCGGGCGGGGGCGGGGACGGCGGCGACGGACACGACGGTGGACGCGGCGAGTACGGCGCCGACGGCCAGGGCCAGGTGCTTCACGCGAAACTCCTCGGATAATTTCAGCAACGCCATGTCAGACACGCGGGAGCACCGGAAAGTTCACACTCAGGCGGCGGAGATCGGCAGCACGGCCTCGACGACCGTACCGCCTCCCGGCGCGGCGCCGATCACGCACGTCCCGCCCAGCTCCGCGGCGCGCTCACGCATCGACAGCAGGCCGACGCCCGCACGGCGCCCCTCGGGCAGCCCGCCTCCGTCGTCCTGGACGCGGACGACCAGCGACTCGCCCCGGCGCAGCGAGATCACGGCGGAGCTGGCGCCCGCGTGCTTGCGGACGTTGGTGAGCCCCTCCTGCGCGATCCGGTAGGCGGCGACCTCGGTGGCCGCGGGCAGGTCGGACAGGTCGCCCTCGGTCTCCACGGCCACCTCGGGCCCGCCGTCGGCGGCCAGCGCCCGTACGGCCCCGGCCAGGCCGAGCTCGTCGAGGGTCGGCGGGCGCAGGCCGTAGACCAGCTCCCTGATCTCCTGACCGACCGTGTCCATGCCCTCGCGCAACTCGGCCAGGAGCCGGTCGGCCGAGGCCGGGGCGGAGCGCAGGCTGATCCTGGCCATGTTGATCGACATCGCCATGTCGGTCAGCGCGTGGCCGAGCCCGTCGTGCAGGTCCCGCCGCAGGCGCCTGCGCTCCTCCTCACGGGCGGTGAGGATGCGCTCGCGGGAGCGCCGCAGGTCGGCGGTCATCGTCACGGCGTGCACCACGTCCGCCACGTACGGCGTGACCACGGCGATCAGCCGGTCGTTGTGGGCCGCGGCGAACCTGCGGGGGCCGGGCGCGCCCAGCAGCAGCCGTCCGACGGGCTCGCCGTGCCAGACCAGCGGTACCACGCGGGGGGTGGGTCCCAGCAGGCCGATCTCGACCCTCCTGCTTCCCGGGGCCCGCGCCTCGACCGCCACACCGGTGACGCTCAGGCCGTCCTTGACGGCCGCGGCCACGGCGGCCAGCGCGTTGGCGGGCTCGGCCTGGCCGACCTCCCTGGTCAGCCGGGCGGCCAGGGCCGCCGGATCTCCGTGCGTGCCGTACATGAGACGGTCGGCCCAGCGCCTGAGCATCCCGCGCAGCGGGTGGAAGAACACCCCGGCGAGCAGGGCGGCGGCCAGGCCGCCGATCCGGTCGTAGCCGGACAGGGCGAACCCGGCGATGGCCCCGGCCCCGAAGTAGACCACGCTGACCGCGGCGATCAGCCCGGCGGCCACGAAGGCACGGCTGATCACGGTGTCGATGCCGTACAGGCGGTGGCGCAATACGGAGAAGGTGATGGCGATCGGGATCAGCCCGGTCCACACGGTGGCCGTCAGGACCCAGTCCTTCCCGGCGAGCATGCAGACGATGTAGACGGCGAACGCGCCCAGCGGCCAGGCGATCTGGCGGCGCATCACCGGGTCGGCCCGGCGCAGGCGCAGCACCAGGGAGAGCATCGCCAGCACCGCCATGCCCATGATCATCCCCAGCATGACGTTCTGCAGCGCCGCGTTGTACGGCCTCAGCGCCTCGATCGCCAGCGGGTTGGGCAGCCGGGCGGGCAGCGGGTAGCCGTCCAGGGGCGGTGTGGGCCGTACGACCAGGCGGAACGCCTCGACGGCCATCACCACGCCCGTCAGGACCACGACAGGACGCCAGCGCCGGGAGGGCAGCCTGCCGTCGGGGGAGTAGAGCGGCAGCAGGACCGCCAGCGTCAGCCCGCCGACGGCCCAGCCGATCCCGGCGGCGTAGCGGTATGTCCCGGCCGCCATCAGGTCGCCCTGGGCCCCCGAGCGCAGCATCAGGGCGGTGCCCAGGACGTTGACGGCGCAGGCGATCCCGCCTACGCACATCAGCCACGCCGCGGGCGGGCGGGACCGGTGGGCCAGCAGGAAGGCGCCGACCAGCGGGAAGGTCAGGGCACACGACAGGTCGGGGGAGACGAGCAGCCCGACGCCCCACTCGGACGGCAGGTCCCAGGTGACCACCAGCGCGGCCACCGTCAGCGCGGAGGCGGCGGCCGAGAGCGCGATGACCACCAGGCGCGGCCGGGAGATCGCCCGCCGCCCCCGCGCCGCCCGCCCGGGCACGTCCACGGCGGGGGCCGTTCCGGGGACGTCGGGGGGGCGGCCGGGAGGTGTCTCGACCGGCATCGTCACCTGCCCACGTCACCCGGGTTGACCAGGCCCGACTCGTATGCGGCGACGACGAGCTGGGCGCGGTCGAACAGTCCCAGGCGGTCGAGGAGCCTGGCCACCGACTGGGCGACCGACCGTTCCTGGACGGCCAGGGTCGCCGCGATCTGCCGGTTGGTGAGCCCCCTGGCGATCAGTTTCATCAGGTCGAGGTCGGCGTCGCCGAGACCGGCGAGGCCGGGAGGAGCCGAGGGGTTGGCCCGCCCGGCGAAGCCCGCGATCAGGCGGGTCGTGACGGCGGGGTCGATCAGCGCGTCACCGGCCTGCGCGGCACGCATCGCGCTGATGAGCTGCTCCGGCGCGGAGGTCTTGAGCACGAACCCGCTCACCCCGGCCCGTAGCGCCGCGTAGAGGTTGTCGTCCGTGCCGAACGTGGTCATCATGATCACCTTCGGCGGGGCCTCGTCGGACAGGATGCGCCGCGCGGCGGTCAGGCCGTCGAGACGGGGCATCTGGATGTCCATCAGCACCAGGTCCGGGTGGGTCTCACGGACGACCGTGATGGCCTGTTCGCCGTTCTCCGCCTCACCGACGAGGTGGAAACCGGGCTCACTGTCGAGCACGACGCGCAGACCCGTGCGGACCAGAGCCTGGTCGTCGGCCACGACCACGCGCAGCGTGGGGGCGGCGGGAAGGACGGGGGCGGCGGGCCGTACGGTGACGGTCTCCCTGACGGACGGCGCGTCCCCGTGCGGATCCAGGTGGGCGGCCTGTGAGAGCATGTCCGATTCGAGCCGTTGCAGGGTCGCGCCGAGATCGAGGCCGAGCTCCTCGCGGAGCGTCGTCCTGGCGCGCCGGAGCGCTCCCAGGGCGTCGCCCTGCCTGCCGCCCCGGTAGAGCGCGAGCGCCAGCAGCCGCCAGGCCTCCTCCCGCAGCGGGTGCGCCGAGACGTGCGCCTCCAGGTCGGCGACCAGCGCGCCGGAGCGGCCGAGCGCCAGCCCCGCGTCCGCGCGGCGTTCGAACGCGATCAGCCGCAGTTCCTCAAGGCGGCCCGCCTCGGTCATCGCCCAGGGCAGGTCGGAGAACTCGGCCAGCGCCGGTCCCCGCCACAGCGACAGGGCCTCTCCCAGCCGTTTCCACACCGTCGCGGGGTCGCCCTCGGTCTTGACGGCGTCCTCGAACATCCAGGCGTCCACCTGCTGGGCGTCGGCGCGCAGCGCGTACCCCGGCGGCGCCGAGACCAGCACCTCCGCCTCCTCCCTGGGGGCGCGGCCCGGTTCGAGGGCGCGCCGCAGCCGCGAGACGTATCCCTGTACGGTTGACAGGGCCTGAGTGGGGGGTTCGCCCGGCCAGAGCTCGTCGATGAGCATGCTTACGGGCACGGCGCGACCGCCCGCGACGAGGAGGCGGGCCAGCACGGCCATCTGGCGTTGGCCGCCTAGATCGATCACCGTGTCGCCGTGGCGAGCCTGGAACGGTCCGAGAGCACGAAATATCAGCATCGCAGGGTAAGCGTAGGGCTAGCAGGGCTAACGTCATACGGTAATACCCACCATCGTTCGCATCCTGTGAGAAATCACCAAAGATCAGGTCTCCGCGTTCGCGTTCAACGGGAGCACCGCCTCGACCACCGTCCCGCCCTCCGGTGGTGAGGTGATCACGCAGGTGCCGCCGAGCTCGGCGGCCCTCTCCCGCATCGACGAGAGTCCGACCCCGGAGCGCCTGCTCGCGGGCAGGCCGATGCCGTCGTCGCTCACCCTGACGTTCAGGTGCTCTTGCCCGTCCCGGTCCGGTGCGACCCGTTCGAGGACGACCCGCACCACCTGGGCCCCGGCGTGCTTGCGGACGTTGGTGAGCGCCTCCTGGACGATCCGGTAGGCGGCGACCTCGACCGCGGCGGGCAGCCCGGCCGGTTCCCCGCTCACCTCGACCCCGGGGCCCGCCATCTGCCTGACGGCCCCGGCGAGCCCGAGGTCGTCCAGGGCGGGCGGGCGCAGGCCGTAGACCAGGTGCCTGATGTCGCTGGTCACCGCGTCCATGCCGGAGCGAAGGTCGCTGAGCACGCGTTCGGCTGCCTCGGGGGAGGTGCGCAGCGAATGCCTGGCCATGGTGATGGACATGGCCATCCCGCTGAGCGACTGGCCGAGCCCGTCGTGCAGGTCCCGCCGCAGGCGGCGGCGCTCCTCCTCCCGGGTGGCGACGATCCGCTCGCGGGAGCGCCGCAGCGCGCCGACCAGCCTGACCGCGTGGGCGGCGTCGGCCACGTACGGCGTGAGCGCGGCGATCACCCGTCCGTTGTGCGCGGCGGGCAGCCGCCTGGCTCCGGGCGGTCCGATCAGCAGGTCGCCGACGTGCCCGCCGTGCCAGACCAGCTCGACGTCGCGCACCACCTCCCGCAGCTCGCCGACCGTCACCTCCGCGGGCCCGCCGCCCGGGAAGCGCACCGCGACCCCGGTCACCGCCAGGCCCTCCCGGAGCACCTCCAGCGCGGCGACCAGCCCGCCGGCGGGATCGACACGCTGCAGGCGCCGCCGTAGCCCCTCGGCCAGCGCCACCGGGTCGCCCCTGCTGCCGTAGAGCAGGTTGTCCGCGCCGCGTTGCAGCAGACGGCGCAGCGGATGGAAGAACGCCCCGGCGCAGAGCGCGGCGAGCAGTCCGCCGACCGGGTAGACGTCGGACAGGAACAGGCTGGAGGCCGCGCCCGCCGCCATGTAGACGCCGCCGATCACACCGACCAGTCCCGCGCCGACCAGCGTCCGGGTGACCAGTGTGTCGATGCCGTAGAGCCGGTGGCGCAGCACGGAGAAGGTGATCGCGGCGGGGATGAGCAGGACCGTGAACGAGGTCAGCCACCACAGGGGGTTGCCGACCACCCAGGGGATGATCACGGTGGCCATCGCCAGCAGCGGCCACAGGATCTGCCTGCGCTCCTCCAGTCCCGCCCGCCGGAACCGTACGGCCAGCGAGACGAAGGCCAGGACCATCGCCACGTTGCCGAGGTACTCCATCAGCAGATGGGCCTGCCAGGGGAAGGTGGAACGGTCCCGTGTCTGAGGGATCAGGAACTCGGCGCGCAGCGTGTCGACGGTCAGCACGACGACGGTGAACCAGATCAGCGGCCGCCAGCGGCGGGAGGGCAGACGCCCGTCCGGGTACAGCAGCGGCAGCAGCACACCCAGCTGCAGGATCGTGAGCTTCCCGCTCACACCGGCGACCGTCCAGATCTGCTCGGGAAGGCCGAGGTGCCCGACCGCGTTCAGCAGCGCGAGGTTCGTCGTCAGGCTGTTCAGCGCCGAGCACAGCCCGCCCAGGCACAGCAGCCAGCCGATCACCAGCCGGGGCCGCTGGAACACCAGCAGCGCCCCGAAGATCGGGAAGGCACTGCCCGTGACGTCCTCGGGCGCGAACGGCAGTGGCGTGTAGGAGGGCTGCGGCAGTTGCGCCGTCACCCAGATGTTGCCCCATTCCATGGCCACGGAGACGGCGGCGATCAGTACCGCCGAGATCCGCGCCCTGACGGGCGTCACCGTCGGGAAAACCCGGCTCAGCCCGCGCATCGCCTCGGCCCTTCCATGTCGTGCTCAGAAGGACCTTAACCGGCACGAACCACAAAAGAATCAACCAATGATCAACGTGAGAACCTCACCTTCACGCCCCGGCGCGCCGGGTGAGGGGAAGGCCGCCTTTCGCCACGCGGGTGCGGACGCGGGCGAGGGCGGCGCGAACCTCACGCCGTGACGTCGTATCTCTCTGACTCAAGGAGCCATTCGAGCTGGGCCCTGGGCGCGGTGAGGAAGGCGCAGGCGACCTTGCTGGCGTTCCTCGCCTCGACGGGTGTGAGCCCGAACTCGTCGAACAGTCCGGGCAGCCGGCGCGCGGCGGCCCGCAGGTCCTCGGAGCGCTCGGCGATCCGGTCGTTCACCCAGGCCACGGCCTCGGCGTCGGACAGGCCGAAGGCGTGCGCGGCGACCATCACGTAGTTGTGCACGTCACCGTTGGCCCGCTCCTTGTGGTGCGAGGCGACGTCGTTGCACCAGGCGGTGACGTCGTTGCAGGCGTCGACCAGCGTCCGCCAGGTCCGGCACTCCCGCAGCTCGGCCGGGACCTCGACCCCCAGGCACGGTTCGACCAGGTCGAACAGGTAGGGGCCGACCGTTCCCCTGCGCAGCACGGGGTACTCCGTGATCGAGGGCACCCGCCCCGCGCACCGGTTCTCCGCCTCGGTACGGCACGCCGCCCCCTGGGCCGCCAGCCCGTGGGCGAAACGTTCCCGCCAGCGGCGGCTCATCCGGGGGGCGGTCGCCCCCCACAGGTCGCGGAAGGCCGCCTCGACCGGGGAGACCCCCTCCGGCCTCGGCGTCCTGACCGGGAGCGGGGACGGGATCCGCGTCATGACCGGTGCCGCAGGCCTCGGCCGTGCGGCGGTGAGCGACGCCGTCATGGCCGTTCTGGCCGCCTGCGTCTCACCGTGGACGGCCTCCGCGGTGTGGCGGACCAGACGGGAGAAGGTGGCCTCCACGATCCCGGCCGCCCGCCCGGCGGGTTTCTCGTCCCACTCGTCGTCGAAGTGGAACAGCCAGGTCAGCCATTTGGCGAACAGGAGTGTCGAATCGGTGCCGAACCCGGCGAAGGCGCGGCCCGCCATCCGGTCGAAGCGCGCGAGCACGGGAGTCTCAAGCCCGATCTCGCGGGTCCAGTCCGCCAGTGAGGCCGTGATCCGGTCGATCGAGGCGTGCATGCGGCACGGGGCGGCCATGACCGGAACCCGGTCGACGAGGGGCAGCAGCAGAGCCGCGGCGACCGAGGAGGCCCGTCCACCGGTCCTGGTCGCCGTGTCGATGACGGACACTACAGCGAACCGCCGGGCCGGGAGGGGACCGTGTAGTAGGCCCTGGTCGCCTCGACCAGCTCGCCGACCGAGACCCCGCGCTCGTGCTCCAGCCGCTCGAAGGCGGTTTCCGCCTCACCGCACGGGGCGCCGAACGCGCTCAGCAGAAGCCGGAGCTCGGCTGCCTCGACGACACCGTCGCCGTCGGTGTCGCACATCTCCGCGACCGCCTCCGCGGCGGGGCGGAGCACCGCGTCGAACCGCGCGTCCTCGGAAAGGACCGAGGACATGCCGGTTCTGAACTCCTCCGGGGAGATGGCGCCGTCGCCGACCTCACCGGAGAGGGCTCGCCAGACCGACTCGAACCCGTCGACCAGTTTGCTGCCCGCGGCCGAGGTCGGCGACTCGCCGAAACCGACCAGGATCAGGGCACCCAGGCCGAGTAGGTCGTCACGCTCGACCCGCCCGTTGCCATCGGCGTCCAGTTGCCCGAAGGCATGATCCAACCTGCTCTTGAGAAGCTCTGTGCTCATCCTACACCTCCACGTTACTTGTGGGACACAGGCGGTTACTCTAGGTGACGATAGCGACGGGATTCCAGAAGTCCCTCCAGGTAAGCCCTTGGAATCGTCAAGAAGGCACAGGCCACCTGGATCACCTCACGGGAGGCGTCCAGGCCGAGGCCGTGGCGTCCGACGAGCGGGGGCAGGACGCGGGCGGCGGCCCACAACTCCTCCATGCGCTCGACCACGCGGTCGACCGCCCGGGCCTGGGCGCCCTGCGGGAAGGCCTCCGCCCGCGCGGCGGGAACCGGAGGAACGGGCGGGGAGGACGGGGCGGCCACGACCGGCAGGCGACCGGTCAGCAGGGCGTCGCACCAGGTCACCACGTCACCGCCCGCCTCGGTCGCCGCGCGCCATCGGCGGCTCTCCTGGAGCGTGGCGGGCACCTCGACCCCGAGACACGGTTCGGCCAGGTCCAGCAGCTGCCGCCCGAACCCCGCCCCGGCCGGTACGGCGAGCCCCGAGACGAACCGCTCGCGCCACCTCCGGCTCATCCCGGGAGCGCAGGACCCCCACAGGTCGGCGAAGGCCCGTTCGACCGGAGCGTGCCCCGGCTCGCCGCCCCCGGCGACCGCGAGCACCCCGGGAAGAGCCGCGGGTTGGCGGCGCAGCCGGGTCAGCAGGGTCAGCCAGCGGGCGAACAGCGTGGCCGTGCCGGTGTCGTGCCGGGCGAACGCCCGCCCGGCCAGCCGGTGGACCTCCTCCGCGGGGTCGGCGTCCAGGCCGGTCCTGCGCGCCCAGTCGATGACCGCCGCCTCGATCCGGTGCGCGGACGGGTGCATGGGGCAGGGCGCGGACAGCGCCGCCAGCCGTTCTCTGAGCGGGACTCCGGGCGGGACCGCCCCCCGTGGCGCGTTGAGCCGGGTACGCATCGTTCTCCCCCAGAAGGACGTCGGCGGGACGTGGTGTGCGAGGGCGGGGCCGCCGGAGGGCGGAGCCGGGAGCCCGTCACGGCCCGGGGTGTCCCACCTCGCCGTGGCGCGGCCGCCGCGGGCCATCGGGACGGCCGTTCGGATGATCGGCCGTACGGTGTCCCCGATCCCGGCCCGCCGGTGCGCGCGGGCCGGTGGCCCGCATTGTTTCGCCTGGTCACCGCAGGTTCCAGTACCTCTCGCGCCGGGCGTGTCCCGCTCTCGCGGCGACCTCTCGCCGCCTCCGCGGGGCCGTACGGCGGGGGCGGGGGCACGAAGGGACACAACGGGTGACACAGGAAGGGCAGGAAAGGGGCGAAACGGCGTCTCGCCGCCTTCTCCGTAACGTGTCCGAAACACTGAGCGGGCAGACTGGTAGAAGGCCAGGCGTGTGCCCGCAGACGTGCACCGTGTCGGCCTCGGCAGTGGAGGAGAGAGGCTTTGGACCGCCAGCAGGAGTTCGTTCTCCGTACCCTTGAGGAGCGCGACATCCGGTTCATCCGGTTGTGGTTCACCGACGTGCTCGGGTTCCTGAAGTCGGTCGCCATCGCCCCCGCCGAGCTTGAGGGGGCCTTCGCGGAGGGCATCGGCTTCGACGGCTCGGCGATCGAGGGCTTCGCCCGCGTCTACGAGTCGGACATGCTCGCCAAGCCCGACCCCTCGACCTTCCAGATCCTGCCCTGGCGCAGCGAGACACCCGGTGTGGCCAGGATGTTCTGCGACATCCTCATGCCGGACGGCTCACCGTCGCACGCCGACCCGCGCTGGGTGCTCAAGCGGACCCTGGCGAAGGCCTCCGACATGGGCTTCAGCTTCTACACCCACCCCGAGGTCGAGTTCTTCCTGCTGAAGGACAGGCCGGAGGCGGGCAGGCGGCCCGAGCCGATCGACGACGGCGGCTACTTCGACCACACCCCGCACAGCTCGGGACACGACTTCCGGCGCAGCGCGATCATGATGCTGGAGTCGATGGGCATCTCGGTCGAGTACAGCCACCACGAGGGCGCCCCCGGTCAGCAGGAGATCGACCTGCGCTACGCCGACGCGCTCACCACGGCCGACAACATCATGACCTTCCGGCTGGTCATGAAGGAGGTCGCGCTGGAGCAGGGCATCTGGGCGAGCTTCATGCCCAAGCCGTTCACCGAGCACCCCGGCTCCGGCATGCACACCCACATGTCGCTGTTCGAGGGAGACCGCAACGCCTTCTACGAGCCGGGGGCCGACTACCAGCTCTCCAAGGTCGGCCGGTCCTTCATCGGCGGGCTGCTCGCGCACGCCGCCGAGATCACCGCCGTCTGCAACCAGTGGGTCAACTCCTACAAGCGGCTGTGGGGCGGCGCCGAGGCCATCGCCGGGGCGGGCGGCGAGGCGCCGAGCTACATCTCCTGGGGGCACAACAACCGCTCCGCCCTGGTCAGGGTGCCGATGTACAAGCCCCACAAGAGCGGCTCGACCCGCATCGAGTTCCGCTCGCTCGACTCGGCCTGCAACCCCTACCTCGCCTTCGCGGTGATCCTCGCGGCGGGCCTGAAGGGCATCGAGCAGGGATACGAGATGCCTCCCGGCGCCGAGGACGACGTCTGGGCGCTGACCTCGGCCGAGCGCCGGGCGCTGGGCATCCAGCCGCTGCCGCAGTCGCTCGACGAGGCCATCGCCGTGATGGAGCGCAGCGAACTGGTCGCCGAGACCCTGGGCGAGCACGTCTTCGACTACTTCCTGCGCAACAAGCGCGCCGAGTGGAGCGAGTACCGCCGCCAGGTCACCGAGTTCGAACTGGGTCGCTACCTTCCGGTGCTGTGACGGTCTCCGGGGTGCGGCAGGGGGCCGTACCCCACCTGCCTCACGCGGGGGCGTCCCGGGCGCGGTAAGGTTCAAGCGCGCGGGCGGTTCCGGCGCCCGTACCCTGTGACCCCCGATCATGCGGGCTGCTTCGGCGTGCCCGCGACCGGCCGGTCCGCGGGGCGCGGGCCGGGCGAGGTTTCGCGGCGACGACCGGCGGGCCGTCCCCGAAAGACTCGTCGGCAAGGACGCGCCCCCCGCGGTTCCCCTCAGGACGGCGGGTGGCAAGGCGCCGTTGATCCGCTCGTCACCGTCACCTGGTTCGCCGGTCCCGTGGCGGCTCCGGTAAAATCAGTCGGTCCATTTATAGGGATTTTTCGAGGACAAATCGCCGTAAAGGGCGATTAGGAGGTGCCGTATGACAACGGCTGCCGAGCTGCAGACCGTGGTGACCGTCCCGGCGCGTTTCCGTGGGCCCGAGGGCTCAGCGAACGGCGGATGGATCGCGGGTACGGTCTCCCAGGCGTCGCACGGCGCCCGGCACGACTCGGCCGTCGAGGTCACACTGCATGCCCCCACACCGCTGGAGACCGAGCTCTCCCTGCGGCACCTGGCCAACAGCGCGACCCTCACCGACGGGGAGACCCTGCTCGTCGAGGCCATCCCGGTCGCCGAGCGGCTCAACGCCCCCGACTTCGTGCCCTTCAACGAGGCCGCCCGCGCTGAGAGCGGTTTCGCCGGGATCACCGGCCACCCCTTCCCCGGCTGCTTCGTCTGCGGCCTGCGCGACCCGGGGGACGGCCTGCGGATCTTCCCCGGCGCCGTGTCCGGCGGCGAGCTGGTCGCCGCGGGCTGGCGGGTGCCGATGACCGTCACCGACGAGGACGGCGTCGTCCCCGACGCGCTCGTCTGGGCTGCCCTCGACTGCGCTACCGGCTGGGCCCACTTCGGACCCGGTGAGTCGGCCCTGCTCGGCAGGCTGACCGCCAAGGTCGAGCGGCGCGTCTACCCCGGCGGCACCTACTCCGTCGTCGCCCGCGCCACGGGCCGCGAAGGCCGCAAGCTCTTCGGCGAGAGCGCCGTCTACGAGGTCGACGGCACCCTGGTCGCCGCCGCCAAGGCCGTCTGGATCACCTCCGCCTGAGGTCGTACGGGACCGGGGGCCGCACCCCCCGTATCCCATTGAAGACCGATATGGGGTCTGGTACGGCTTTCGCCGATAATTGCGGCATGAGAATCACCGTCGTCGAGAACGAAGCCGGAGCGGGCCTGGGCGCCTTCGCCGGATGGCTGGCCGACAGCGGCGCCGAGTGCGAGGTCGTCCGCCCCCACCTTGGAGAGCCGATCCCGCGGCGGGCGCGGGACGGCCTGATCGTGCTCGGCGGGACGGCGGCGGCCTGGGAGGACGAGCGCTTCCCCTGGCTGCCCGAGACCCGCGCCCTGATCAGGTCCTCCGTCGAGAACGGCGTGCCGACCCTGGGGGTCTGCCTGGGCGCCCAGCTGATGGCGCTCGCCTGCGGCGGCTCCGTCGAACGCGGTGAGCACGGCCTTGAGGTCGGCGTCACCGAGGTCGTCCCCCTCCCCGCCGCCGCCGACGATCCCCTGTTCACCGGGTTCGGCCCGGTGCCCGCCGTGCAGTACCACGGTGACGCGGTGACCCGGTTGCCCGAGGGAGCCGTGCCGCTCGCCGTCGGCGACCCCTACCCCAACCAGGCCTACCGCCTGGGCGAGAGGGCCTGGGGGGTGCAGTTCCACCCGGAGGCGGATGTCGAGGTCTTCACCGACTGGACCGGCCACTCCGCCGACCACCTGACCGGGCTCGGCCACTCGGTCGAGGAGCTCAACGCGGGGGTCAAGGCGGCCGAGGAGGACCTGACCCGGACCTGGCGGACCTTCGCCCGGCGTTTCGCGGCCGTCGTGGAGTCCGCCGGGGAAGGCACGGACGCCGCCGGCTGACCGGCGCGGCCGTACCGGGCGGGGATGACGGGGCGGTGATCGGGGAAGGCCACACCCGTGCCCGGTGACCGTGGACGAGGGAGGGTGAGCGCCGTGCCCCGGATGGAGACGACCGCGGGACGGATGGCCAGGCTCGGTTTCGCCGACGCGGCCAGGGCGGACCGGCTGTTCGGCGAACTGGGCACGCGGGCGGCGCGCGAGGCGGGCCTGCTCGACCCGCTGCTCGACTCCCTCGTGGCGACCGCCGACCCCGACCTGGCGCTGACCTCGCTCAACCGGCTGGCCGAACGGGACGAGGAGGCCGTCGAGGCGCTCACCGCCGACCCCGTCCTGCGGGCGCGCCTGCTGGGCGTCTTCGGGGTCAGCGCCGCGCTCGGCGACCACGTGGTCAGGCACCCGGAACACCGGCACCTGCTGGACGGCACGCGGGACCTGAGGCGTCCCGCCGCCTCCGAACTCCGTGCCTGCCTGCTACGGGCGGTCGGCGCCGACCCGGCGGACCCCGAACCCAGGGCGGCGGCCACCGGCACCGAGACCCTGGTCGCGCTGCGGGTCGCCTACCGGGCCCGCCTGCTGTGCCTGGCCGCCCGTGACGTCCTGGGCCAGGCCTCACTCGCGGAGATCGCCGCCGAGCTGTCCGACCTGGCGGGAGCCGCGCTTGAGGCGGCGCTGGCCGTGGCCCGGGCCGAACACGCCGACCCGGGGACGGTACGGCTCGCCGTCATCGGCATGGGCAAGTGCGGGGCGCGGGAGCTCAACTACATCAGCGACGTGGACGTCGTCTTCGTGGCCGAACCCCGCCAGGGCGCGGAGGAGACCGAGGCCATCCGGCTGGCCACCCGCCTGGCCCAGGGCATGATGCACGTCTGCTCGGCGGGCACCCCCGAGGGGGCGCTGTGGGAGGTGGACGCCGCGCTGCGTCCGGAGGGCAGGTCCGGGCCGCTGGTGCGCACCCTCGCCAGCCACCGCGCCTACTACCGCCGCTGGGCCAAGACGTGGGAGTTCCAGGCGCTGCTGAAGGCCCGCCCCGTCGCGGGAGACCTCGAACTGGGCGAGCAGTACGTCTCGATGACGAACGAGATGGTCTGGCAGGCGGCCACCAGGGACCGGTTCGTCGAGGACGTGCAGGCGATGCGCCGCAGGGTCGAGGCCCACGTGCGCGGTGACGAGGCGGATCGTCAGATCAAGCTCGGGCCCGGCGGGCTGCGCGACATCGAGTTCGCGGTGCAGCTGCTGCAGCTCGTCCACGGCCGCCTCGACCCGCTGTTGCGCCGCCGCGCCACGCTCCCCGCGCTGGCCGCGCTGTCCAGGGGAGGCTACGTCGGCAGGGACGACGCCAGGGCGCTGGCCGAGGCCTACACCTTCCTGCGCCGGGTCGAGCACCTGATCCAGCTCTACCGGCTGCGCCGTACCCACGTGGTGCCGGAGGGGGAGGGCGACCTGCGGCGGCTCGGGCGCGGGCTGGGCATGACCGTCGATCCGGTCGGGGAGTTCACCGTCCGGTGGCGGCGGCACGCGATGGAGGTCAGGCGTCTGCACGAGAAGCTGTTCTACCGGCCGTTGCTGCAGGCCGTGGCCCGGCTGCCCGAGTCGGAGGACCGGCTCTCGACCTCCGCGGCGCAGGCCCGTCTTGAGGCGCTCGGCTACGCGGACCCGGCCGGGGCGCTGCGCCACATCAGCGCGCTGACCAGCGGGGTCTCCCGGCGGGCCGCGATCCAGCGGACCCTGCTGCCGGTCATGCTCGGCTGGTTCGCCGACGCCCCCGACCCGGACGCGGGCCTGCTCGGCTTCCGCCAGGTCTCCGACAGGCTCGGCGCGACCCCGTGGTACCTGCGGCTGCTGCGCGACGAGACCGCCGTCGCCTCACGCCTGGCCAGGCTGCTGGGCACCAGCCGCTACGTGACGGGCCTGCTGCTGCACGCCCCGGAGGCGGTCGCGATGTTCGGCTCGGACGCCGACCTGGCCCCCCGGCCCCCGGAGGCGCTGCTGGCCGAGGCGCGGGCCACCGTCGGGCGCTACCCGGGTGAGGCGGAGAGCGCGGTCGCCGCCGCCCGCGGGCTGCGGCGCAGGGAACTCGTCCGTACGGCCGCCGCCGACCTGTCGGGGCTCCTCGACGTGGAGCGGGTGGGGCAGGCGTTGTCGGCGCTGAACGACGTGACCGTCCAGGCCGCGCTCGACGCCGCGATCGGCAAGGTCGAGATGGAGCGGCGAACCCCGCTCCCCACCAGGTTCGCGGTGATCGCGATGGGCCGTCTCGGCGGCCTCGAATGTTCCTACGGCAGCGACGCCGACGTGATGTTCGTGCACTCGCCCCTGGAGGGGGCGGCGGAACGGGAGGCGACGGAGGCGGCCTTCGCGGTCGCCAACGAGCTGCGCCGCCTGCTGGCGCTGCCCGCCCCCGACCCGCCGCTGCTCATCGACCCCGACCTGCGCCCCGAGGGCCGTCAGGGGCCGCTGGTGCGCACACTGGCCTCCTACGCCGCCTACTACGGGCGCTGGTCGTCCCCCTGGGAGTCCCAGGCGCTGCTGCGCGCCCGCCTCTCCGCCGGGGACGCCGCGCTCGGCGCGGAGTTCCTCGCCCTGGCCGACCCGGTGCGCTATCCGGCCGGGGGCATCCCCGACGCGGCGGTGCTGCAGATCCGCAAACTGAAGGCCAGGATGGAGGCGGAACGGCTGCCCCGGGGAGCCGATCCCGCCCTGCACACCAAACTGGGCAGGGGAGGCCTGTCGGACGTCGAGTGGGTGGCGCAGCTGCTGCAGCTGCGTCACGCGGGGCCGCTGCCGTCGCTGCGGACCACCCGGACCCTGGAGACGCTGCGCGCCGCGCTCGCCGAAGGGCTGCTCTCCGAGGCGGACGAGGCCGCGCTCGCCGGGGCCTGGCGGCTCGCCTCCCGCGTCCGGGACGCGATCATGCTGGTCAGGGGCAGGGCCGCGGACTCCATCCCGGTCGACGTCCGTGAACGCGCCCTCATCTCCCGCACCCTCGGCTATCCGCCCGACGACAGCGGGGACCTCGTCGAGGACTACCGCCGGGTCACCCGCCGCGCCCGTCTGGTCATGGAACGCGTGTTCTACGGCGAGTGAGCGTTTTACCGGTTTCCGGTGATGTTGTTGCGCCTCCAGGGACGGACGTGTATCAACGGTGCGGGTGATCTACTGTGATATCGGTATACGTTGACCTGGCCATCGGCCTGGTGCTGGCCTTCCTGCTGCTGTCGCTCCTGGTGAGCGGTGTCAACGAGGCCATCGTGAGACTGCTCGGCATCCGCAGCAAGTTCCTGTGGGCCTATCTTCGTGACACGCTCGACGGCGGGCGGGGCAAGGGCGTCTCGTGGATTCCGTCGAAGGTCCTCGACGTCTTCGCGCGGCTCCCCTTCTCCAGGCACGATCCGAGGCCCGTGCACGATCCCGAGCCCGCGCCGCCGGTGGTGGAGCCCGTGCCGGTCGATCCCGAGGTGGTGCTCGCCACGGAGGCGCCCGCGCCCGCGGTCGACATGACCAAGCGGCTCTACGAACGCCTGCAGGAGATCGACCGTCCCGAGGGTGCCAGGACCAGCATCGCCGACATCCCGCCCGAGCGTTTCGCCTGGGCGCTGCTCGAACTGGTCGCCGCGGAGAAGGAGGGCGTCGAGGGGCTGATCGCCAAGCTGGAGGCCGTACGCAGCCCGCTCGCCGGACATCTGAGGGGTGTCTGGGAGGGTGCCCAGCGCGACATGGGCAGGTTCCGCAAGGGCGTGGAGGACTGGTTCGACGGGGAGATGCAGCGGCTGTCGCGGCTCTACCGTCGTTACGTCAAGTGGGTGGTCTTCACCCTGGCCGTGGCGCTGACCCTGCTGTTCAGCATGGACTCGCTGGAGTACGGCAAGACCCTGCTGCGGGACAACGCCTACCGGGCCGCGGTCGCGGCCATCGCGGGCGGTGGGGAGAGCACGGCCGAGCTGAAGGACTCCCTGAGGGACAGGTGCGCCGTCGTGGGGTCCGTCGAGCCGTACTCCTGTGTGACCGAGGTCTTCAGCTCTCCGGCGCTGGTCAAGATCTTCGACCACGCGGTGATGAGCGTGACGATCCCCGCGGGCGACTCCGGTCCCTCCTTCACCTTCGACGCCGGCGCCTGGTGGAGCCGTCTGACCACGATCGGCCACTGGCCCGGTTATCTGATCACGGTGTTCGCCCTGCTGTTCGGAGCCTCCTTCTGGTGGGACATCCTGCGCAGGCTCACCGGCATCCGCGGCAGCCGTTCGAGTTGATAAATGGAGGGTGCCTCCGTATGGTTGGGTGAACCGGAGAGCGCCTCCGGTAAAAATCCTTCGGGGGAGCGCGACCCATGAGTGTGGATCTCGGGCGTATCGGCGTGTGGACCTTCGCCTTCGACGGCAGGCCCGCGACCGAGGTGCGGGAGGCCGCGGCCGAGCTGGACGAGCTGGGCTATGGCGCGATCTGGTTCGGTGAGGCCTTCGGCAGGGAGGCGCTCACCCAGGCGGCGCTGCTGCTCGGGGCGACCGGGCGGCTGGCCGTCGCCACCGGCATCGCCAACGTCTTCCTCCGGGACCCGATCGCCATGGCCGCGGCGGAGCGCACCCTCGCCGAGGCCTTCCCGGACCGCTTCCTGCTGGGCCTCGGCGGGCACCGCACCGTTGACCAGCCCGCCGGTCTCCTGCCGCACCACGGCCGTCCCGTGCCCACCATGCGGGCCTACCTGGACGCGATGGACCAGGTGCCCCTGCAGAGCCCGGCGCCGGCCGAGCCCTCGCCCCGCGCCCTGGCCGCCCTCGGCCCCGGGATGCTCAAACTCGCCGCCGAACGCACCCGAGGTGCCCACACCTACTTCGTGCCGGTCGAGCACACCGCCAGAGCCAGGCAGGTCATGGGGCCGGGAGCGCTGCTCGCGGTCGAGCAGACGGTCGTCCTCGACCGGCCCGAGCGCGCCCGCGAGATCGCCCGCGGCTTCGTCGCCGGGTACGGCCAGGCGCGCCACCAGGTCGAGAACCTCGAACGGCTCGGCTTCGGGGAGGACGACCTGGCCGGGGGCGGCAGTGACCGGCTGGTCGAGGCCCTGGTGGCGTGGGGGGACGCCGGGGACATCGCCGGACGGGTGCGTGAGCATCTCGACGCGGGCGCGGACCACGTCTGCGTCCAGGTCCTGTCGGCGGGGGAGGGCCTGCCCGTCCGGCAGTGGCGCGAGCTGGCCCCGGCCCTGCTGGAGCTTTGAGCTTGAGCGAGCATTTCTACATATAGCGGAAATATCCGGCGAAATCCTTGACGGTGGTGATCGGGTCGATCCTGATCCTCGTCCCGGTTCGCAGCGCGTTGATCATCTTGCCGTCGCCGACGTAGACGCCCACGTGGTGGGTCTTCACCCGGTCACCGAGCCTGCCGTAGAACACCAGGTCACCGGGGCGCGCCGCGGAAGCGGGAATCCTGCTCAGCCGCCGGATGTGGTCGTCGGTGTTGCCGGGCCCGAGCACGTCCCCGCCGTAGGCGAGCGAGTAGACCCACCTGACGAGTCCCGAGCAGTCGAGCCCCCGCGTGGTCGTCGCCGGGCACGGCCTGATCGATCCCCGGTAGCCCGTACAGGTGCCGAAGGAGGGCCCGGGAACCTCGTCGTGGCCGCCGCCCCAGGAGTACGGGATCCGCCCACCCCGCCAGCCGGGCTGTTCCTGCCCGGCCTTGATCGCGTAGGCGATGGTGGTCACCCGCTTCAACAGGGCGGGCAGAACCGGCACCGACCCCCCGCAGACCAGCAGGGTCCCCACGAGCACGATCGCGAGCATCGGCCATCGTGGAGAGGCCCTCCGGCGTTCCCGCCCATCGCGGTCGTCAGGCTGCTTCCGGGGCATTCCGTTACGGTACCGCCACTTCTGTCCGAGTGATCCACCCGTTGAAGCCGTTGGCGCGACGCGTACGTCGGATGCATCTCTTTGGCAATCGGGCGAACCTGTCAGAAGGCGAGCTGGAGCACCGCGGAGCCGACCGTCGCCCCGACGGAGGCCAGCAGCAGCCAGAAGCCCCAGCGGATGAGCAGATACTTTCTCAGGACGATCACGCTGACCGCCCTGATCTGCTCGGCCAGTTCGATCAGGTCGCCGTCGGTACGGTCGCGCAACGCCTTGGCGATCTCCTCGGCGGAACGGTAGCGCCGGACGTCCCCGAAGTAGGTGATGCCGAGGGGCCGTCTGGTGATGCGCGGGTACACCGCTTTCGCCAGGCAGAACAGGGCGGCCAACGCGCACCCCGCCCCCGCCCACCACAGCCACTGCAGGGCCGTGTGCAGCCTCAGCGGTGACCAGTTCCCCGCGAGCAGGCCGCCGGCGACCGCGCCGATGCCCACCCCCGCGACACCCAGCAGCACCTGTGCCTTGGCGTCGGCCCGGTTGAGCTCCTCACGGGCCTCGGCGAGCATCCGGCTGCCGTGCGCGCGCGCACGGGTCTCGGGATCGGACGGCACCGGCGTGGCCGTCCTGGTCATCCACCGGAACACCGTGTCCCCCTGATTGAGCGAACCCCGGCAACCGCCGCGAATACGGCGAAGCGCGCACGACAAGATCGCACTCTACGCGACACCCGGCGGCATGTGGCAGCGGAATCCGCGAGGCGTCGCGGGAACAGACGAACCGGCCGAGGCGGATGCCCTGGCCGGTGGAGAGCCGTGCGCATCAGGCTCGGACGGTCAGGCCGCCGCCCGGCAAGGGATCGGTTTCCCTCGACGCGACGACCTTCGGGAGCGGCGAAACGCCTCGGGCGAGCGGTTCGGTTCCGCCTGGATCCGACGGACTTTCACCTCGGGCGGACGTCGGTGAGAGTCGGTACCGCCCCAAGGTCGCGTCAAGCCCCAGGATGTCGAGCCATGGACCTGGTTCTCGGCATCGACGCGGGCGGCACGTCGTCCCGCTGTGCGGTTCGCACCCTCCATGGAGACCCCGTCGGCTACGGCCGCTCCGGGGGCGGCAACCCCACCGCGCACGGAGCGGCCGTAGCCCGCTCGAACCTCGCCTCGGCGGTGCGTCAGGCGCTGGGCGCCCACGATCCGGCGTCGGTGCGCGCGGCGGTCGCCGGTGTGGCCGGATCCTCCGCCTCTCCCGATGACCTGACCGAACTCTGGGCCGCGCTGGGACTCGGCGTCTCACCCCGCGTGGTGGGAGACGTCGAGATCGCCTTCAGCGCCGGAACCGCGGCCCCCTCGGGAACGGTGCTGATCTCAGGGACGGGGGCGATCGCCGCGCACCTCGCGGACCGGTCGGTCACGGCCGTCTCCGACGGCTACGGCTGGCTGCTCGGCGACACCGGCTCCGGGTTCTGGCTCGGCCGGCAGGCGGTCGGCAGCGTGCTCGACACCCTGCGCCACGGCGCGCCCCCGTACGGAACACTGGCGGAGACCGTGGTGGAACGGCTGCTGGGAGCCGTGGGGACACCACCCGGCCCCGATCGGGTGAACGAGGTGATACGGGCGGTCCACGCCCGCGCGCCCCTGGCACTCGCCGAGCTGGCGCCACTCGTCACCGCCGCGGCGCAAGCCGGGGACACCACCGCCACGAACCTGATCACGCGGGCGGCCGTCCACCTGGTCGACACCGTCGCCAAGGTACGCGCGCCGGGGGACACCGGCCCGATCGTCCTGGCGGGCAGCCTGCTGACCGGAAACGGTCCGCTCGGCCACGCCGTACGGGACCGGCTGACCCGGCGCTGGAACGCCCCGGTGACGACGGCGGGCGACGCGGCGTGCGCCGCCGCGTGGCTGGCCGCCCGCGACCTGGTGCCCGACCCCGACGCCCTGCACGCCCGGATCATGCGGGCATGACATGTTCCTCCCCGCCGTGCGGGGAGGAACATCTGTGAAAGGCCGCCCGGCGACCTTAAACAGCAGCGTTTTCGCAGGTCATGGCACTTATCTACACATCGTAGTAAAGCTCGAACTCGTGGGGGTGGGGACGCAGGCGGATGGGGTCGATCTCGTTCTCACGCTTGTAGGAGATCCAGGTCTCGATCAGGTCCGGGGTGAACACACCGCCTTCGAGAAGGTAGTCGTGGTCGGCCTCCAGCGCGTCGAGCACCTCACTGAGCGAACCGGGAACCTGCGGAATGCTGCGGGCCTCCTCCGGAGGAAGCTCGTAGAGGTCCTTGTCCACCGGCTCCACCGGCTCGATCTTGTTGCGGATGCCGTCGATCCCGGCCATGAGCTGCGCGGCGAAGGCGAAGTACGGGTTGCAGGACGGGTCGGGCACCCGGAACTCGATGCGCTTGGCCTTCGGGTTGGACCCCGTGATCGGGATGCGGATGCACGCCGAGCGGTTGCGCTGGGAGTAGACCAGGTTGACCGGAGCCTCGTAGCCGGGGACCAGACGGTGGTAGGAGTTCACCGTCGGGTTGGTGAAGGCCAGCAGCGACGGGGCGTGCCTGAGCAGGCCGCCGATGTAGTAACGGGCGGTGTCCGACAGGCCCGCGTAGCCGACCTCGTCGTAGAACAGCGGCGCGCCGTCCTTCCAGAGCGACTGGTGGCAGTGCATGCCGGAACCGTTGTCGCCGAAGATCGGCTTGGGCATGAAGGTGACGGTGTGGCCGTACTCGATGGCCGTGCTCTTGACGATGTACTTGTAGAGCATCATCGTGTCGGCGGCCTTGAGCAGCGTGTTGAACCGGAAGTCGATCTCGGCCTGCCCGGCGGTGCCGACCTCGTGGTGCTGCATCTCCACCGGGATGCCCGCCTCGATGAGGCGGCGCACCATCTCCGAACGCAGGTCGGTGAAGTGGTCCATCGGGGGGACCGGGAAGTAGCCGCCCTTGTAACGCGGCTTGTAGCCGAGGTTGCCGCCCTCCTGGGCCTTGCCGGTGTTCCAGGCGCCCTCGATGGAGTCGATGTGGTAGTAGCTGGCGTGCGCGCTGGTCTCGAAGCGGACGTCGTCGAAGATGTAGAACTCGGCCTCCGGGCCGAAGAAGACCGTGTCGGCGATGCCGGTCCCCTTGAGATACTCCTCCGCCTTGCGGGCGACGTTGCGCGGGTCGCGACTGTAGGCCTCACCCGTCAGCGGGTCGTGCACGAAGAAGTTGATGTTGAGCGTCTTGTGCCGGCGGAAGGGGTCGAGCACGGCCGTCGAGGGGTCGGGCAGCAACAGCATGTCCGACTCGTGGATGGCCTGGAAGCCGCGGATCGAGGAGCCGTCGAACATGAGGCCGTCGGTGAAGACGTTCGCCCCGAAGTTCTCCGTGGGGAATGTGAAGTGGTGAGTCGTCCCGGGCAGGTCCGTGAACCTGACATCGACGAACTGCACCCCCTCGTCCTTGATGAACTTGAGGACGTCGTCGGCGGAGTTGAACACGCGAACCTCCCAAGGGGGACGAGCTTTCAGCTCGAAAGTAGGCTTGAGCCGTTACCGCCCCGTGTCTCATTTGTTTCACCCGTGTTAAGGAGAATCGCCCCACGTTAGTCCTGGAATGCGGCCGTACCGGGCGGATGAACGCTTCCTTTGCCGGACTTTTCACGTGCGGGAGGCGAGCGTGCACTCCTCCTCGCGCGGTTCCCGGTCGAGCTCGTAGGGGTCGACCGGGGCGCCGGTGGCCTTGGAGAGCTCCTTGTCGGGGACGGAGTCCTCGTAGTACGGGTGGACGAAGCCGTCGTCGACGTCGCAGCGGGCACCCGTGACGGCCCCGCCGTTCCACTTGACGGGCCACACCACCAGCCGGCCGTTCTCCCGGTAGGCGATCACCTCGCCGACGCTGTGCACGATGATCCGCTCGCCCCGCCCGGTCTCCCCCGGCCGTCGTACGGCGTAGACGAACAGGTAGTTCACGGTGATCTTCGCCCCGGTGCGGCCGTCCTCATGGAACGAGGCGTACTTCGTCCGCCCGTTGACCTTGATCACGTCGGTGGCCAGTTCGGCGGCCTTGGGAGCCAGGCTGGTGACCCAGTATCTGGTGTTGAAGTGACCCTTCTTCGGCTTCCTGTTGTCCAGGTCCTTCAGGAACCACTCGCGCTGCTCCGCAGGGAGGAGCCTCGCCAGCGCCGTCGGCCTGCCACCCGCGAGAGTCTTACGGTCGAGATGGGTCGCCGCGAGCATGTCCCGGGTGCTCTTCAAGGCGGTGGCGACGTCCTTGCGGCTCAGGCCGCCCGTCGCCCGGGCCTTCGGCGACGTCAGTCCCTTGACACCCTCGGCGTAGTCCTTGGCGGGAGACCCCTCGAACGGGGAGACCGGCTCGGGGGTGACGGGGACGGGCTCGGTCTCCTCGGGAACCGGGCCACCGTGGTCCTCCCGCGCCTGAAGGAAACGGGCGGAGAGGGCCTCGCCCACCGGGGCGACCCACCCGGGCCGGTAGACGGTGACCAGCCCGGCGGCCACGACGAGGACGAACGCCGCGAGTAAGGTGATCCGCCGCCCGCGGCGACGCCTGTAACGCGGCAGGTGAGACCACGCCTTCTCCATCCTCCGCCGCTCCTTGCGCTCGATCTGCGAGGTCAGGGCCTCGAAGCGCCGGTTGATGTCGTCGTTGTCAGTCATTGGGGGTGCTCCGGGAGGGGAGGGCGAAAAAGATCATGACCATGATGTACCGATCGCATGGCCGATGCGGTCGTTTGGGGGAGTTCGAGGGCGACCACGGGGGCGGATACCGTTGAACCATGAACAGCAGGCAGCAGCCCCGTTGGACCCAGACCTGGCTCGGCGGCGTCAGATCCGCCGGAGTCGACCTGGGCTACCCGGGGGAAAGGCTCGGGCTGCCCCAGGAGGGCAGCGGATCGGTCGCCGGATTCGGGCGCAGGATCGGCGCCCTGGTGATCGACTGGCTGATCTGCACCTGGGCCATCACCCAGGGACTCCTGCGGATCGACCCGACCCACCAGAGCTGGGTTCCGGTCGCGGTGCTCGCCGCCGAATACCTCCTGCTCGCGGGCACCATGGGCATGACCTTCGGCATGCGCCTGACCGGCATCAGGATCGCCGCGCTCAACGGCGGGCGCGCCCCGTTCCCCTCGATCCTCGTGCGAACCGTGCTGCTGTGCCTGGCCGTACCCGCCCTGATCTGGGACCGCGACCAGCGGGGCCTGCACGACCGCGCCGCCGCGACCGTGGTCGTCCGTATGTGAGTTACGGCCGCACGCAGGTGAAGATGGCCGTCCCCGGCAGCAGACGGCCACGCAGCGGGCTCCAGCCTCCCCACTCACGCTCGTGACCGACCGGCCACTCCGGCTCGGTCAGCCCGCGCAGCACCAGGCCGGAGGCGACGATGTGCCCCACCCAGTCGGCCATCGTGCGGTGATGCTCGACGTAGGAGGCCTTCCCGTCCGCACCGACCTCCACGTACGGCGAGCGGTCGAAGTAGGACCGGTCGGAGGTCAGTCCTGCGGGGCCCGGATCGTCGGGGAAGGCCCAGCGGATCGGATGACTCACCGAGAAGACCAGGAGGCCCCCCGGACGCAGCACCCGGCGGACCTCGGACAGGACGGCACCGGGATCGGCCACGAACGGCAGGGCGCCGAAGGCCGAACAGGCGAGGTCGAACGACTCGCCGGCGAACGGCAGCGCCTCGGCGTCGGCCTGGACGACCGGCAGCCCGGAACCACTGTCCAGATCGATCCGGTGAGAGTGCTGAAGCTGCCGGAACGACAGGTCGAAGGCGACGACCCGCGCCCCCTGCCCGGTCAGCCACCGCCCGCACTGGCCCGCGCCACAGCCGATCTCCAGCACGTCCCTGCCCGCGACGTCGCCCAGCAGCCGGGCGTCGGCCTCGTCCAGACCCTCCGGGCACCAGACGAACCCGCAGTCACGCAGGAAACCGCCGTGCTCGGCCTGGTACTCGTCCGCGGCGCCGTCCCACCAGCCGCGGTTGGCCCGCGAGGTTTCCTCGGCGCCCACCCGGCGCCGGTCGATCCCCGCCACGTCCATCAGCGCATCTTGGGGCGGGGCATCTTCGCACCGCGCGGCAGCGGGCCCTTGGGCATCGGCAACGTCTGCGGCAGGGCCTTGAGCCTGTTGTTGACCTCGTAGACCGCGGGCTTCTTGAGGTTCCTCGGCAGCTTCATCAGGTGCCGCTGCAGCTTGGCGATGGGCACCTGACCCTCGCCGTCACCGGACTGGATGTCGTAGACGGGGACGTCCAGGGCGACACGCTGGACACGCTTCTTCTCCGCGACCAGCATCTTCTGCACCCGGGAACCCGGCCCCTCGGAGACGAGGATCACACCGGGAAAACCGACCACGCGGTGCACGATGTCCTGATCACGGTTGACCGCGACGGCGGGAGCGACCTCCCACGTGCCACGCATGCCCTGCAGGATCGCGGCGGCCGCGCCGGGCTGGCCGTGCAACATGGAGTACTGCGCGCGCTGGGCGAGCTGGCCGAAGACCACCAGGCCGACGGTCAGCGACAGCATCAATCCGATGAAGATCAGATACCAGATCGAGCCCGTGACCAGGCCGATCACGACGCACAGCGCGAACGTGCCGAGCGCTGACGCGTAGACGATCGGCATACCCTTCGGGTTCGCCTGCTTGATGATCCCCGCGATCATACGGAGCTGCTTGATGCGCCCCGGGCGCTCTTGGTCTTCGGGCTTCTTCGCCATGACTTGAGGATACAAATTCCGGGGTCAAGAAATGAAAACGTGACCTGCCGTCCCACGGGAGTCCCGATGACCGGGAAGGATCACCGGGCCCCGCGGACGACGACGGTCAGGCGTACCTACGGGCCTCGATGGCCTGCTGGTACAGACGGCCCGCCCGGTAGGAGGAGCGGACCAGCGGACCCGACATGACCCCGGCGAAGCCGATCTCCTCGGCCTCCTTCTGGAGCTCGACGAACTCCTGGGGCTTGACCCAGCGGTCCACCGGGTGGTGGCGGGGGGTCGGGCGGAGATACTGGGTGATGGTCAGCAGGTCACAACCGGCCTCGTGCAGGTCACGCATGGCCTGCACGACCTCCTCCCGCTCCTCGCCCATGCCGAGGATCAGGTTGGACTTGGTCACCAGACCGGCCTCACGACCCCTGGTGATCACTTCGAGGGAACGCTCGTAACGGAACGCGGGACGGATCCGCTTGAAGATCCGCGGCACGGTCTCGATGTTGTGCGCGAAGACCTCGGGCTTGGCGGAGAAGACCTCCTCAAGCTGCCCCCGGTCGCCGTTGAAGTCCGGCACCAGCAGCTCGACACCGCACCCCGGCAGCAGCGCGTGGATCTGCCGCGCGGTCTCGGCGTACAGCCAGGCACCGCCGTCCGGCAGGTCGTCACGGGCCACCCCGGTCACCGTGGCGTACCGCAGGCCCATCTGCTGAACCGACTCGGCCACCCTGCGAGGCTCGTCGGTGTCGTACTCGGCGGGTTTGCCGGTGTCGATCTGGCAGAAGTCACAGCGCCGGGTGCACTGGTCGCCACCGATCAGGAAGGTGGCCTCCCGGTCCTCCCAGCACTCGTAGATGTTGGGACAGCCTGCCTCCTCGCAAACCGTGTGCAGCCCCTCGCGTTTCACCAGTGACTTGAGCTCGGTGTATTCCGGCCCGGTCTTCAGCCGGGTCTTGATCCACGGGGGCTTACGCTCGATGGGGGTCTGGCTGTTGCGCACCTCCAGGCGGAGGAGCTTTCGGCCTTCAGGAGCAACGGTCACATCGTTCAGCTTATGTCCAGCGGGAAGGAGGCCGCGCGCGGGGTTGGGTCCCTGTCCCTTTGCTCCGCCTGGCGGCGTCGCGGGCTCGGGCGCCTTTGAGTCGGTGCTTTCCCTCGTCACTCCGTCGCTGCGCTCCTGCGTTCCTCAGTCCAAGCACCGACGCGCCCAAGCTGTGTCTCTTTGCTCCGCCTTCGGCGTCGCGGGGCTTGGGCGCCCTGGGTCGGTGCTTTCCCTCGTCTCTTCGTCGCTGCGCTCCTGCGTTCCTCGGTCCAAGCACCGACGCGCCCAAGCCGGGCACTCTTCGCGCACGGCACCGGTAAGGCACAAGCCGATACTCCTCGTGGAAAGCGGGAGGAGACGGTTCTCGTGCTTGGTTGGGAAGGCTCGGGCGAACCCCTGGGTGGGGCGTTGAGGGTCCCGGGGGATCAGCGGCGGAAGAGGTCTTCCTCCGGGAGGTCGAAGGCCTGGGCGCCCAGGGCTTCCACCAGGCGTTTCTCGGCGTACGGCGTGACCTCGTCGACCACGATCCTGCGGCCCGTCTCCGCTGACAGCGAGGAGACCCCGGCGTCGCTGATGCCGCACGGGACGATGCGGTTGTACCAGCTCGGGTCGTTGGAGCAGTTGAGCGCGAAGCCGTGCATCGTCACCCCCCGGGTGACGCGGATGCCGATCGCGCCGAGCTGGCGGTCGGGGAGGCCGTGGGAGGGGTCTCCGGCGACCCAGACGCCGCTGCGCCCCCCGACCCGCCCCGCCTGCACGCCGAAGTCGGCGCAGACCCGGATGAGGGTCTCCTCCAGCAGTCCCATGTATGCGGTGACGTCCAGCCGGTCACCGAGCTTGATGATCGGATAACCGACGAGCTGGCCTGGACCGTGCCAGGTGATGCGGCCTCCCCGGTCGACGTCGATGACCGGGGTGCCGTCCGTCGGCCGCTCGTGCGCGGCGGTGCGCTTGCCGGCCGTGTAGACCGGAGCGTGTTCGAGGAGAAGACAGGTGTCGGGAATCTCGTCGGCCACGCGCCGGGCGTGAATGCGCCGCTGAAGATCCCAAGCCTGCTCATAGGGGAAGTCAACGCCAAGACGAACGATCGCCAGCTCAGTCACGCTTAAAGAGTAGTTGACCCGCTCATGCTCAAGTCGTGAGAAGCCGAGGCTCGATGCGGAACTCCTTGACCCCGCCCTGCCCGTCGTGCTCGATCCGGTAGGCGTAACCCTTCGGGTCGACGCTCACGGCCTGGATGAACTCGGTGCCGACGTAGTGCAGCGCCACCCCCTCGTCGGCGGCGTAACCACCGGGCAGCTCACCGGAGGCGACCGACTCGTGCAGCAGCGCACGACGCTGCGGCTCGGAGTTGTAGTGCACGCCGCACGAGTACGGCAGCAGTCCGAGGCCGTCGGCCCACACCCGCAGCTCGGGCCCGAAGGAGTCGGTGTTGCCGCCCACGTGCCAGCACAGCGCCCCCGCGCTCTGCCCGGCCAGCACCACACCCGCCCGCCACGCCTCCTCGAAGGCCTCGTCGAGGCCGTGCAGCCGCCACAGCGCCGCGAGGTTGGCAACGCTGCCGCCGCTGACGTAGATGACGTCCTGGCTCAGCATCCACTCGCGCGGATCGTCGACGTTGGGCATCGGGAAGACGGTCAGGTGGCTGATCTCGACGTCCCAGGCCCGGAACGCGCCGTACATGCTCAGCAACCACTGGGAGTCGTCACCCGTCGCGGTGGCGAGCAGACCGAGTCTTGGCCGGTCCTGGCCGGTCAGGTCGAGGGCGTACCGCAGCAGGGCGCTCGCCTCAATGACCCCTTGCCGTCGTGAGGCGCGGAAGGAACCGCCCCCGATGGCGAGGATGTGAGACTGCCCGGACCTGCCCATAGGTGATCTCCCAGCTGATGTGGTGGAAACAGGGACCCTAGAGTACGGCGGACAGTGCGTCGCCGAGACGGATATGCCGGAACGTGTGCCCCACCTCGGTCAGGCGCCGGGGGATCACCCGCTGCCCGGTGAGCACCCCCTCTTCGGCGAACCCGCCGACGACGGCACGCAGCGCGAACCCCGGTACGGCCAGCGGCATGGCGGGCCGCCGTACGGCCTGGGCGAGCGTCTTGGTGAACTCCGCGTTGGTGACCGGGTGCGGCGCGGTCAGGTTCACCGGCCCGGAGAGGCCGGGGTCGCGCATGACGCGCAGCACGGCCCCGACCCAGTCGTCGGCCGTGATCCACGACCAGTACTGGCGGCCGGACCCGAGCGGCGCGCCCAGCCCCATCTTGAAGATCGGCAGGATCCTGGGCAGCATGCCGCCCTCGCGGCTCAGCACCAGGCCGGTGCGCAGCAGCGCGACCCGGATACCCGCCTGCCGCGCGGGTTCGGTCTCCGCCTCCCAGGGCACGACCACCTCCCGGGCCAGGAACCCCTCGCCAGGCGGGGACGTCTCGTCGACCTCCCTGTCTCCGGTGTCGCCGTAGAAACCGATCGCGGAACCGGAGAGCAGCGCCTCGGGCCTGGCGTCCGCCCTGGTCAGCGCGTTGACCAGGGTTCTGGTGCCCTCGATGCGGCTGCGGGCGATCTCACGCTTGACGTCGGCGTTCCACCGCCGGTCGCCGATGCCCGCCCCGGCCAGGTGCACCACGGCCCGCGCCCCGTCGACGGCCGCCGGGTCCAGGATCCCCTCCGCCGGGTTCCAGAACGCCTCATCAGGCCCGTGAGGCTCACGCCGTACCAGTTGGACCACCCGCGCGCCCTCGGCCCGCAGGGCCTCGGTCAGGGCCGAGCCGAGCAGGCCGGAGGAGCCGGTCACGATGATCGTCATGTCGTTCAATCTAAACAACCTCCCCCGGGGTTTTCGGGAACCGGGCGGTCCGCGGACGCAGATGTCTCTCCGGAGGAGGAAAAAGGCCGGGCCGGCCCGCGAGAACGCGGACCGGCCCGGAAACGCGAAGCGGAGGCTAGACGTTGAGGCCCAGCTGGTTCTCGAAGCGGCCCTCCTCAAGACGACGCTTGATCGTCGTCAGGAAGCGGGCGGCGTCGGCGCCGTCGACCAGGCGGTGGTCGTAGCTGAGCGCGAGGTACACCATCGAGCGGACGGCGATGACCTCGCCCTCGGGGGTGTCCAGGACGACGGGCCGCTTGACGACCGCGCCGGTGCCCAGCATGCCGACCTGCGGCTGGTTGAGGATCGGCGTGTCGAACAGCGCGCCACGGCTGCCGGTGTTGGTCAGCGTGAACGTGCCGCCGCCGAGCTCGTCGGGGCTCACCTTGTTGGTGCGGGTGCGCTCGGCCAGGTCGGCGATCTTACGGGCGAGGCCGGCGATGTTGAGGTCGCCCGCGTCCTTGATCACCGGGACGATCAGGCCGCGCTCGGTGTCCGTCGCGAAGGCCAGGTGCTCGGCGTCGAAGTAGGTGACCTCGTTGGTCTCGCTGTTGATCGTGGCGTTGAGCTTGGGGTGCTGCTTGAGCGCCTCGATCGTGGCCAGCGCGAAGAACGGCATGAACGAGAGCTTGACGCCCTCGCGCCGCTGGAACTCCGCCTTCGCGCGGTCGCGCAGCTGGGCGACCTTGGTGACGTCGACCTCGACCACGGTGGTGAGCTGGGCCGAGACCTGCAGCGACTCGACCATGCGCTTGGCGATGGTCTGCCGCAGCCGCGACATCTTCTCGGTACGGCCACGCAGCGTGGTGTCCACCGCGACCGGCTCGGGGGCCGGGGCGGCGGCGAGCGCCTGAGCGGGGGCGGCGGCCTGCGGGGCGGGGGCCTGCGGGGCCGGAGCGGCCTGGGCCTGGGCCGCGGCGGCGCGCTCACGCTGGCTGCGGGCCGCCTCAAGCACGTCCTGCTTGCGGATGCGACCGCCGACACCGGTGCCGGTCAGCGTCTCCAGGTCGACGTTGTGCTCGCCGGCGAGCTTGCGGACCAGCGGGGTGACGTACGGGCTCTCACCGGAGACCGGCTCGGCGGCAGGGGCGGGAGCCTGCGGAGCCGGAGCGGCCTGCGGAGCAGGAGCGGGGGCAGGCGCGGGAGCCGGGGCCGGGGCGGGAGCCGGGGCCGCGACGGGCGCGGGCTGCGGGATCGAGGAGATCGGCTGAGCCGGGGCGGGCGCCGGAGCGGGCTCGGGCTCGGGAGCCGGGGCGGGCGCCTCGGTCTGCACGGCGCCCTCGGTGGCGTTCTCGTCGATGATCGCCAGCTCGGCGCCGACCTCGACGGTCTCGTCCTCGCCGACAACGATCTTGGTGAGGATGCCCGCGGCCGGGGAGGGGATCTCGGTGTCGACCTTGTCGGTCGAGACCTCCAGGAGCGGCTCGTCGGCCTCGACGCGCTCGCCCTCCTTCTTCAGCCAGCGGGTGACGGTGCCCTCGGTTACGCTCTCGCCGAGCTGGGGCATCTGTACGGACTTCGGCATGATGACTTCTCTCGTGTTCCGAGTGAGGGCTTCGAACTAGCTGTGAACGTGCAGAGGCTTGCCGGCCAGGGCCAGCATCGCCTCACCGACGGCTTCGGACTGGGTCGGATGCGCGTGGATGAGCTGCGCGACCTCGGCGGGCAGCGCCTCCCAGTTGTAGATCAGCTGACCCTCGGTCACGAGCTCGCCTATACGGCGGCCGACCATGTGCACGCCGAGAACGGGCCCGTCCTTCTCCGAGATGATCTTGACAGCACCCTGCGTCTGCAGGATCTGGCTCTTGGGGTTGCCCGCGAGGTCGTAGGTGAACTCGACGATCTCGTGACCCCGCTCCCTGGCCTGGGCGGAGGTGATGCCGACCGAGGCGACCTCGGGGTCGGAGTAGGTGATCCTGGGGACACCGGCGTAGTCGATCGGCACCGGGTTGAGCCCGGCGATGTGCTCGGCGACCAGGATGCCCTCGGCGAAGCCCGCGTGGGCCAGCTGCAGGGTGGGGATCAGGTCTCCGACGGCGTAGACGCCGGGGACACTGGTCTGGCAGTACTCGTTCACCACGACGGTGCCCCGCTCGACGGCGACGCCCGCCTCCTCGAAGCCCATGCCCGTCACGACGGCGCCACGGCCGACGGCGACGAGCAGGAGCTCGGCCTCAAGGGTCTTGCCGTTGGCGAGGGTGACGACGACACCGGTGTCGGTGGTCTTGACACCTTCGAAGAAGACGCCGAGCTCCTGCTTGATGCCCCTGCGGCGGAAGGCGCGCTCCAGCAGCTTGGAGCTGGACTCCTCCTCAAGGGGAAGCAGGTGCGGCAGGCCCTCGACGATCGTCACCTCGGCGCCGAAGGAACGCCAGACGCTGGCGAACTCGACGCCGATGACGCCACCGCCAAGGACGATCACCGAGGCGGGCACCCGGTCGAGCTTGAGCGCGTGCTCGCTGGTGATGATCCGCTCACCGTCGATCTCAAGGCCGGGCAGCGACCTGGGCGCGGAGCCCGTCGCCAGCACGACGTTGCGGCCCTCGTAGACGTCGGAGCCGACGGCGATCCGGTTCGGGCCGACCAGGCGGCCCTCACCCTCGACGATCGTGATGCCCTTGCTCTTCAGCAGGCCCTGCACGCCCTTCCAGGCACGCGTGACGATCTTGTCCTTGAAGGCGTGGACCGCGGGCACGTCGATGCCCTCGAAGCGGGCCTTGACGCCGTAGGTCTCGCTCTCCCGCGTCTCGTCGGCCACCTCCGCCGAGTGCAGGAGGGCCTTGGTGGGGATGCAACCCCGGTGCAGGCACGTGCCGCCGATCTTGTCCTTCTCGATGAGGACGACCGTCTTGCCAAGCTCGGCCGCCCGCAGAGCGCAGGCGTACCCACCGCTACCGCCCCCCAGGACGACGATGTCGTACGGGCCGCTGCCATCAGCCACAGGAAAGCTCCTTGTCGGATCGAAATACCTTCTCGCGGTCGCGCCCGCTCCGTGTCCCGGGGGCCGCGGACACCCGTCGGTGTCCGCGGCCGTGTCCCGGGGCGCTCGGTTCGCCGCCGTGCCGCTGCCCGCCCCTGGCTCTGCCGCCCGTGGCCTGGCCTCGGCAACCGCATCTTTTCATCTGTCTGTGCCGCTCGTGACCCGCACGGGTCAGCCCGCGTAACGCTCCGCGAGGCCGACGAGGGTGCGGGTGATCGCACCGGTGCCGCCCTTGGGGGTGTAGCCGTGCGCCTCGCCCTTGTTGAAGGCGGGGCCCGCCATGTCGATGTGGGCCCAGCGGACGCCGTCGGGCACGAACTCCCGCAGGAAGATCGCCGCGGTCAGCATGCCGCCCCAGCGCTCGGGGTGCAGGTTGGCGATGTCGGCCACAGGGGAGTCGAGACCCTTGCGGAGTTCCTCGGGCAGGGGCATGCCCCAGGCGCCCTCGCCCTGCTCGCCCGCGACCTCGACGACCTCCTCGCGCAGCGCGTCGTCGTTGGACATGACCCCGGAGGTGCGCCAGCCGAGCGCGACGAGCTGCGCGCCGGTGAGGGTGGCGACGTCCACGATCACGTCGGGGGAGTCCTGCGCGGCCCTGGCGATGCCGTCGATCAGCACCAGGCGGCCCTCGGCGTCGGTGTCGAGCACCTCGACGGTCTTGCCCGCGAAGCTGGTGAACACGTCGGAGGGGCGCTGGGCGGTGCCGCTGGGCATGTTCTCCGCCAGGCAGAGGTAGCCGACGGCGTTGACCTTGAGGCCCAGCTTGGCGATGGCGACGAGCGCGCCGAAGACCGCGCCCGCGCCGCCCATGTCTGACTTCATCCAGTCCATCGAGGCCGACGGCTTGAGCGACAGGCCGCCGGAGTCGAAGGTGATGCCCTTGCCGACGAACGCGACCGTCTTGGCGGCCTCGGGGTGGCTGTAGGCGAGGCGGACCAGGCGGGGCGGGTTGGCCGAGCCTTGGCCGACGGCCACGATGCCGCCGTAGCCGCCCTCCTTGAGGGCCTTCTCGTCCAGCACCTCGACCGAGAGGCTTGCCGCGGAGCCGGTCTGCTCGGCGATCTCGGCGAAGCGGGCGGGCCACAGGTCGGAGGGCGGGGTGTTGACCAGGTCGCGCACGAGAGAGACCGACTCCGAGACGGTGACGGCCCGCTCGACCGCCGCCTGGGCGTCCTCGGCGCCGCTCAGCACGGTCAGCTCCCCGACCGGGGCGGGCTGCTCGCCGTTGGTGCGGTACTTGGTGAAGGAGTAGGCGCCGAGCAGGCCGCCCAGCGCGAGAGCTCCGACCTGCCGGGAGTCCGCCGCGGGCAGGGCGAGCGCGACGCGGGCCGTGCCCGCCAGGGCGCGTACGGCCACGCCGGCCGTACGGCGCAGCGCCTCGGCGTCGTAGCCCGCACCGTCGGCGGGGACGTCGCCGAGGCCGACGACCACCAGGAGCGGGGCGGCCAGCGCGCCGAAGGTCGGAACCTTGGCGACCTCGCCGGATCTGCCCTTGACGCCTATGGCGTCGAGTGTCGCGGCCAGCTTGCCGTTCAGCGCATCGTCCAGTCCCTCGGCGCCGGGGGCGAGACGGGGACCGTCCTCACCGGAGTGGACGCCGACGACCAGCGCATCGGTTTCGAACGAGACGACGTTGTCAGTTGAATTCACCCGCACAGTGGTCACGCGCCCGATGCTAGCCGTGCTTGCGCCGTACGCATAAACGAGGGTTCGTCCTATGAATTGGCTGGACGGCGATGAAGCTACTCGAATTAGCACCATTCGGGCGATGGTGCTAGTGTCGCTATCACTATGTTGCTCTCTTTGGACCTCAACGATCCGCGGCCGCTGCACGACCAGGTCGCGGGGGCGGTCCGTCGCGCCATCGCGGATGGCTCCTACCGGCCGGGCGACCGGCTGCCGCCTGCCCGGGATCTGGCGGACGCGCTGGGCATCAACGCCAACACCGTGCTGCGCGCGCTGCGCGACCTGCGGGACGAGGGGCTGCTGGAGTTCCGCAGGGGCCGGGGGGTCAGCGTGCTCAGCAGACCGGACGCCAGGGCCGTGCTGGCGGAGGCGGCGCGTGAACTGCTCGCCGAGGCCGACCGGTACGGCTACGGCCCCGAGGAAGTGATCCACATCATCAGGGAGCTGACATGACCCCTCGCGCCACGGCTCCCGACCTGCTCGTCTCTACGGAAGGAGGCGCGATGACCTCCAAGGGCCGCGCCGCCCTCGCCCTCGGCTGGGGCACCCTCGTCACCGCCGCCGTCGCCGGCGTCCCGCTCGCCCTGCGGGACCGTCTGCCCGACCCGCTCGCCACCCACTGGAGCGGCGCGGGCACCCCGGACGGGCACCTCTCCTTCACCGCCTCCCTGTGGGCGGGCCTGGCCCTGTGGGGGGTCGCCTGGGTCGTCCTGACCGCCCTCGCCCTGTGGGGACCGGCGCTCGACACCCGCCTCGGGCGTGCGAGCTGGTCGGGCTTCCTGTTCGGCTGGGCCGTGCTGGCCGTCGGCGTGCAGGTCTCGACCGTCGCCGCCAACCTCGACGTCGCCGACTGGCGTCAGGCCGGGTTGCCCCCCTGGCAGGTGGCCGTGGTCGTCTTCGCCGCGCTCGCGGCCGGCGTGCTGGCGGGGGCGCTGGGCAGGGGCGGTCCCGACCCGCGCCGTGACCCGGACGCCCTGCCGGCCGTGCGACTGCGTCCTGGGCGGCGCTCGGTCTGGGTGAGCCGCGCGAGCAACGGCTGGCTGGTCGGGCTTTCCCTGGTGGCCCTGGCCGGAGCCCTGGTCTGCGCGGGGCTCGCCGTGATCGGGCTGCTGTCCGGGCCCGGCCTGGTCGCCCTGGCCGGGCTGTCCCTGGCGGCGCTGCTCGGGCTGGCCACCTGCTCGACCCGTGTCCGGGTCGACGAGAACGGCCTGCGCGTCGGCCTCGGCCCGTTCGGCGGCCTCGCGCGCCGTACGCCCATCGACAGGATCGAGTCCGCCTGGGTCGAGACGCGCAGCCCGGCCGAGGTCGGCGGCTGGGGGATACGGGGCCTGCCCGGCACGGGCCGGGTCACGTTCATGCTGCGCGGCGGCGAGTGCCTGGTCATCCGGCGCGTCACCGGGGGCGAGTTCGCGGTCTCCGTCGACGACGCGAGCCACGGCGCCGCCCTGCTGAACGCCTACGTCGCCGAAGCCGCCCACTGACTCGCGGGACACGTCCGCGAACCCTCCAAGGAAGTGGTGTCATGCCCCGTCGTTCCACGGATCTGTGGTTGTTCCTGATCGTCACGTTCGGCCTGTCCTGGCTTTTCGCCCTGCCGGTCTGGCTGACCGGTTCCCCGCTCGGCTCCCCGTCGCTGGTGGTGACGGCCGCCGTGATGATGTTCACCCCCACGCTCGGCGTCCTGGCCGTCCGGATGTACGGCAGGCGCCGGGGCGAGCCGGGCACCACCTGGCGTGAGTGGGCGGGGCGCACCGGCCTGACGCTGGGGGAGCGGCGGGGCCGTACGGCGGCTCTCTTCGCGCTGGCCTGGTTCGGCGTGCCGCTGCTCGTGGTCGTGGCGATCGCGCTCAGCGCCGCCCTGGGGCTGTTCGGTCTCGATCTCGACGGGTTCAGCCTGTTCAGGCAGAGCCTGGAGCAGGCTGCCCCGGGACGGCCCCTGCCGTCGTCGCCGGAGGCGCTGGTCGCCGTCCAGATCGCGCTCGCGGTCTTCCTCGCGCCGCTGGTCAACGTCATTCCGGCCTTCGGCGAGGAGTGGGGCTGGCGGGGGTGGCTGCTGCCGAGGCTGATGCCGCTGGGCACCTGGCGGGCGATCCTGGTCTCCGGGGTGATCTGGGGGGCCTGGCACGCCCCGCTCACCCTGCGCGGCTACAACTACCCGGAACTCGGCGCCTGGGCGGCCCCCTTCTTCGTGGTGTTCTGCGTCGCCTTCGGCGCCCTGCTCGGCTGGCTGCGCCTTCGCTCGGGCAGCGTCTGGCCCGCCGCCGTCGGCCACGGCGCCCTGAACGCCTCCGGAACCCTGATCCTGCTGGTCGCCGACGCGGCGCACCCGCCGAACCTGGTCGTCGCCGGGATCACCGGCCTGGTGGGTTCGGCGCTGGTGGCCGTGCTCTCGCTCCTGCTGTTCACCCGCGCCCCGGTGCGGCCCGCCGTACCGGCGCCGAACTGAGTCAGCCGCCCGTCGCGCACACCACGAGCGCCGCGGCGGTCGCGGTCTCGACGAGCGCGCCGAGCACGTCCCCGGTGACGCCGCCGAGCCGTCGTACGGCCCGCCGCCGCAGGGCCCAGGCCGCCAGCAGGCCCACCAGGACGGCGAGGACGGCTCGCGGACCGGCCAGGGCGGCTCCCAGGAGCGTCAGCGCCGTCACCGCGAGCGCGGGGCCGGGCCGTACGGTGCCGGCCACCAGGCTGCCGAGTCCGCCGGGACGGGCGGCGGGAACCCCGGAACGGCAGGCCCAGGTGAGGGCGAGTCTGCCCGTGGCGCACGCGGTCATCAGCGCGGCGGGGCCCGTTCCCGAGGCCGTCACCTGCGCCAGGGCCGTCACCTGGATCAGCAGGGTGAGGACCAGCGTCACCACACCGAACGGCCCGATGTCGGATTTTTTCATGATGTCGAGCGCCTGTTCGGCGGGTTTGGCGCTGCCCAGCCCGTCGGCCAGGTCGGCCAGCCCGTCCAGGTGCAGGCCCCGGGTGAGCAGCGCCAGGGCCGCGACGGCCAGCGCCGAGGCGAGCGGGGGAGCCAGGCCGAGCCACACCGCCACGGCGAGCACGGCCGCGCAGGCACCGCCGAGCAGCGCCCCGGCGAAGGGGGCGGCCGTCATCGCGACGCCCCCGGCCCGGCGGTCGACGACCCCGATCCCGGCGGGCAGGACGCTCAGAGTCCCGGCCGCCAGGCGCAGGCCGTCGGCGAACGTCGAGGGCCGCCCCTCCGGCGGCGGGTCACCGGGCACGGTCGTCGGTCCTCATCAGGCGGTCCTCATCAGACGGGCAGGGGCATCGGGCGGCCCGCGACGACCAGGGCGACGTCCTCGGACTCGGCGGCCAGCCGCCGGTTCAGCGCGCCGAGGGCGTCGCGGAACATCCGGCCGCTCGCCGTCGCGGGCACCACGCCGAGCCCGACCTCGTCGGAGACCGCGACCACCCGGCGGCGGACCCGCCGCCAGGCCTCGACCAGCTCGTCGAAGCGGGCCTCGACCGCGGGAAGGCCGTGATCACCGGACCAGGCCCCGCACTCGTCGAAGACCGCGGCGACCCAGGTCCCGAGCCCGTCGACGAGCAGCGGAACCGGTGAGTCACGCAGCAGCCCGGCCAGGTCGGTGCTCTCGACCGTCTCCCAGCGGGCGGGCCTGCGTTCCCGGTGCGCCCTGACCCGGCGGGCCCACTCGTCGTCCCCGTCGCCGCTCGGGCCGGTCGCCACGTAGCGGACCTCGGGTTCGGCCGCCAGCCTCAGCTCCGCCTCGGCCGACTTGCCCGAGCGGGACCCGCCGAGCAACAGCGTCCGCCGGGGAGGCGCGCAGGGGGCGGGCGCGGGCTCGTCCAGGTCGAGGACCGTCCCGTCGGGTACGGTCCGCACGCCCCACAGCGCGGTCCGCCTGGCCAGCTCCGCCTCGGAGGGCACCCGGTGGTCCAGGTGCGCGGCGACCACGTGGGTCGCGTCGGTGACCAGGCCCCGGCGGCGCAGGCCGCCGAGCAGCTCGGGCCGGTCGAGCACGTCGACCAGCACCAGGTCGCACGCCCGCCCGGCGGGACCGTCCAAGGACCGGACGTGGGGCGGGACGGCGTACAGGACGCGGTGGCCGCCGGGGCAGGTGAGCAGCAGGCCGCCCGGGTCGGCGAAGACCCGGTGCCCCGCCGGGAGGGGGCCGCCGGACAGATCGTGCGGGAGCCGTACCGCTCCGTCGAGGACGATCTCGGCGGGGCGCCGGTCGCCGGGGGAGAGGCGGGAGCACGAGGCGCATCCGCATCCGGGAACCGGCCATCCCTCGGCGCCCGCCGTACCGGAGAACAGGACCTTCACGGGCCCAGCGTACGGCCAACCCCCGGGGCGGCCTCGGGCGATGTAGGGTTCGCTGAGCCGCCGGAAAGACGTCGGGAAGACACCGGAAGGCACAGCCGGACCTCTGAGAAGGAGCGCGTGGCATGACGTGGCACTGGCGTTACGAAGACGCGAACGGCGGCGAGGTGACCGAGGGGGTCACGCCGTCCGACGCGTTCCCCAGCCAGGCGGACGCGGAGTCGTGGCTCGGCGAGAGCTGGCGTGAGCTGCTCGACGCGGGTGTCGAGAGCGTCACGCTCCTTGAGGACGGCCGGGTCGAGTACGCGAACATGTCGCTGCGCCCCGAGTGAGCCGTGCTCTCCCGTGGCTCCTGCCGGGGCCACGGGAGAGGGGTGAGCTAGGGGCGCTTCTGCGGGCTCACGGTCTTGGCCGGGTCGCGTTCGGCCACGGCGCCGATGATCTCGTCGATCCTGGTGAGCACGTCCTCACCCAGCTTGACCCCGGAGGCCCCGACGTTGTCGCGGACCTGCTCGGGCCTGGTCGCGCCGACGATCGCCGAGGACACGTTCGGGTTCTGCAGCACCCACGCGACCGCGAGCTGGGCCATGGTCAGGCCGAGGTCGGAGGCGATCGGCTTGAGCTGCTGGACCCGGGTGAGCAGGTCGTCGTCCATCATCCGGGAGATGAAGCCGCCTCCGGTGGGGTCGGTGGCCCTGGATCCGGCGGGCGGGGGCTGACCCGGGAGATACTTGCCGGTGAGCACGCCCTGGGCGATCGGGGACCAGACGACCTGGCCGAGGCCCTCCTTCTCGCACAGCGGCACGACCTCGGCCTCGATGACCCGCCACAGCATCGAGTACTGCGGCTGGTTGGAGACCAGCCGGTCGAAGCCCATGTCGTCGGCGATCCGCAGCGCCGCGGCGATCTGGTCCGCGGTCCACTCGCTGACGCCGACGTAGAGGACCTTGCCCTGCCGTACGAGGTCGTCGAAGGTCTTGAGGGTCTCTTCGAGCGGAGTCTCGTAGTCGAACCGGTGGGCCTGGTAGAGGTCCACGTAGTCGGTCTGCAGGCGGCGCAGCGAGCCGTGGATCGACTCGGTGATGTGCTTGCGCGACAGGCCGCGGTCGTTGGGGCCGCTTCCGGTCGGCCAGTAGACCTTGGTGAAGATCTCCAGGGACTCGCGGCGCACACCCTTCAGCGCCCGGCCGAGCACCTCCTCTGCCTTGGTGCCCGCGTAGACGTCCGCGGTGTCGAAGGTGGTGATCCCCTCATCGAGGGCCGCCCGCACGCACTCCTTGGCGGCGTCCTCCTCGACCTGGGAGCCATGGGTGATCCAGTTGCCGTAGCTGATCTCACTGACCTTGAGGCCGCTACGGCCGAGGTGACGGAATTCCATGCCCTGACCCTAGTAGGCGTCATAGAACAGAGGGATTCGGGATACTCTGCCCGGCGTGTCGCGGTTGATCACTTCTAGATGGGTACGGCTCGCACTGGTGGCCGCCGTGGTGACGGCGGTCGTCGTGGCGGTCCTGCGCCTGCGCCGTCCTCCGGCGGTCCGGCGTCAGGAGGGCCTTCCCGAACCGTCCCGCGCCGAGACCGCCGCGGCCCCCGGCGTGTGGGCGGCCCCCGAACCGAGGGCGTGGCCTCCCGCCCCGATCCTCGGCACGCCGAACGCCGAGATCCTCAAGGGGTACGCGACCGTCACCAGGCCTCCCGCCTTCCTCACCCGGCAGGCCGTACCGCGCACGCCGCTCGACGGGGCCGCCAGGCGCGTGCTGACCCGCTGGGCCGCGGCCGCGTGCGCGCTGGGCCTGCTGGCCGTGGGCGCCCAGGTCCTGGACGACGCGGTCTTCTCCGGCAGGAGGCACTCGGGGGAGCCGTGCGCGGGGGAGACGGTCTGCCAGAGGGCCGCGGCGCCGGTGACGGAGATCCTGGAGACGCCCGCGCCGGCTGTCCCGGACGCCGACTGCGACCCGGCGGCGCGTACCCCGCACCGCAGGCCGGTCAGCCCCAGGGTGACCAGGGCGGTCGACCGGCAGTGGAACAGGATAGAGAGGTGGCTGAGGGCCAACACCCCGCGGACCTACCGCGCGCTCAGTGCCCCCGCAAGGTCCGGGACCATCGCCGTCGCCGAGGCTCAGATGGGCCTGCGCCTGCCCGACGACCTGCGCGCCTCCCTGCTGCGGCACAACGGCGGGGCGCCTCTCCTGATGGGGGAGAGCCCGCTGGACGTCAGGGGGATCCGCGACACCTGGCGGACGCTGTGCGAGGTCGACGGCGTCGACGGATACACGGGTGAGGAGATCGGCGAGAGGTCGGAGTGGTGGGACGGGCGGATGATCCCGTTCACCGCGGACGGCACCGGTTGCCATCTGCTCATCGACTCGGTCGCGCGCGACGTGGGAGGAAAGTGCGAGGACGAGCCGATCGGCTTCACGCCGGGCGGGGTTCGCCTGAGGTCCTACTACGCGCTGCTGAAGGCGACCGCCGACGCGCTGGAGACCGGCGGGAGGATCGGCTACTGGAGGCCGAGGGCGGCCGGCGGCGCGCTGGACTGGGAGATCGTCGACGCCGGAGCCGAGGCCGAGTACGCCGATCCGTGACATGCCGTGACATGCCACGGGCCCCGGTCCGTGTGGACGGGGCCCGTTCCGCGTTCTACTTCTTGGGCGGGACCGGCTTGCCGCCGGGCAGGAGGGTAGGCGGCGGGAAGCGCAGCTTGCGGATCTGCAGCGCGCGCATCGCGGCGTAGAAGCCGATGCCCTTGAGGTTGTCCGAGGGGAACTTCTCCTCGGCCAGCCGCTTGATCTTCCAGCCCACCCAGATCGAGGTCATCAGCACGCCGATCATCATGAGCGGCCAGCCGATCGTGATGACGGCGACGTAGATCTGGCCGCGGATCTGCTCGGGGAAGGGGACCCAGGTCACCAGCAGGATGAACAGGGAGAAGGGCAGGAAGTACTGACTGGGCAGGCGCCGGGAGTCGACCCAGTCCCGGGCGAACTTGCGGGCCGGGCCCCGGTCACGCGCGGGGAAGTATCGCTCGTCGCCACGCAGCATGCCCTCGCGGGCCTTGACGCGCTCGGTGGCCTGGCGCTCACGGAGCTGCCGGTAGGCCTCCTTGCGGTTCTGGGGGGCGTTCACCGGCTGACGGCGGCGCCCCTCGGCGTCGCGGCGCTTGGGTGTGGGACGCCCCTTGCCCGCAGGCTTAGGATCGTTGACGGAGACGGGGGAGTCGTCCGCGGTGGTCTGGGTACGTCGGAACACATCGTCAGCCTACCGGGAGTGCAACTTAGTGACGCCCTCGTGCGTTATGCGTAGGGTGAACCTAGGTGGCTCCGGTGCTTAGCTTGGGGGGCTGGAATCACTGGGGTGACCCGAAGCGCATTTGAAGAAGGGGACGGCCGACGCGCATGAGCGTGATGAAGAGACTTTCAATGATCTTCAAGTCCAAGGCGAACAACGCCTTGGACAAGATGGAGGATCCGCGCGAGACCCTCGACTACTCCTACCAGCGTCAGTTGGAGTTGTTGCAGAAGGTGCGCCGTGGTGTGGCCGATGTCGCCACCTCGCGCAAGCGGGTGGAACTGCAGATCAACCAGATCGAGGCTCAGGCACGCAAGCTTGAGGAGCAGGGCCGTAAGGCGCTGGGGGTCGGCCGTGAGGACCTGGCCCGTGAGGCGCTGACCCGCCGGTCGAGCCTGCAGACCCAGATCGCCGAGCTCCGGGTGCAGCACGACAACCTCCAGGGCGAGGAGGAGAAGCTCACCACCGCCTCGCACCGCCTGCAGGCCAAGGTCGACTCCTTCCGTACGCGCAAGGAGACGATCAAGGCGACCTACACCGCCGCCGAGGCGCAGACCCGCATCAACGAGGCCTTCTCCGGCATCTCCGAGGAGATGGGCGACGTCGGCCTGGCGATCCAGCGGGCCGAGGACAAGACCGCCTCGATGCAGGCCCGCGCGGGCGCCATCGACGAGCTGCTCGCCAGCGGCGCGCTCGACGACTTCAGCGGCCAGCGCGGCGACGACATCCAGGCCGAGCTCGACCGCATGGGCGGCGGGCACGACGTGGAGCTGGAGATCGCCCGGATGAAGGCCGAGCTCGGCCAGGGCCCCGCGCCGAAGAGCGCGATCGAGCAGGGCCCGTCCCAGCAGGGCTACCAGCAGCAGCCTCACCAGCAGCCGCAGCAGCAGCCCCAGGGCACCCAGCAGTTCCGCCAGCCGGGGGAGGGGCTGTGATCGTACGAATCATGGGCGAGGGGCAGATCGCCATCGACGAGGCCGACCTCGACGTTCTCAACACCCTCGACGGCGAGCTTGAGGCCGCCATCGCCGCCGAGGACGAGGCCGCCTTCCGGAGCAGGCTGCACGACCTGCTCGACAAGGTCCGCCACGTCGGCAAGGCGCTTCCCGACGACAGTCTGGAGCCGTCCGAGCTGATTTTGCCTCCGGCAGACGCTTCCATGGACGAAGTGCGGGAGATGCTCGGTGATGAGGGCCTGATTCCCGGATAGTTTGGGCATATGGCACATACCCGGTTCGCCCCGGACCGGGGCCTGACCAACCGCATGGTCCTGACCATGTTCCTGCTGGGCCTGCTCTACGTCGTGTTCGTCGGCGTACTGGTGGCGCTGGGCGTCCAAGCCGTCGTGGTGCTGCTCATCGCGGGTGCCATGCTCCTGGTGCAGTACTTCATGTCCGACCGCATCGCGTTGTTCGCGATGCACGGGCGTGTCGTCGGCCCCCAGGAGGCGCCGGAGCTGCACGGCGTGATCGACCGGCTCTGCGCCATGGCCGACATGCCCAAGCCGCGGGTGGCGATCGCCGACTCGGACGTCCCGAACGCGTTCGCCACCGGCCGCAACCAGAAGAACGCCGTGGTCTGCGCGACCACGGGCCTGCTGCGGCGCCTGGACCGCGCCGAGCTCGAAGGCGTGCTCGCCCACGAGATGTCCCACGTGGCCCACCGTGACGTCGCGGTGATGACGATCGCCTCGTTCCTGGGCATCGTCGCCGGGCTGATGACCAGGGTCGCGCTCTACAGCGGTCTCGGTGGGCGCAGGGACAACCAGAACGGGCCGCCGATCGGCCTGATCGTGATGCTGGTCTCCGTCCTGGTCTACGCGGTCAGCTTCCTGCTCACCCGCGCCCTGTCGCGCTACCGCGAGCTGGCCGCCGACCGCGCGGGGGCGCTGCTGACCCAGCGGCCGTCGGCCCTGGCCAGCGCGCTGGTCAAGGTCTCCGGTGACATGGCCCGTATCCCGACCAGGGACCTGCGCGAGGCGGAGCCGTTCAACGCGTTCTTCTTCGTCCCCGCGCTCGCGGGTCGCGCGGGAGCCTCCCTGGCCTCGCTGCTGGCCACCCACCCCCCGCTCGACCGGCGTCTTGAGCAGCTGCGGAGGATCTCCGGCCAGCTCGGCCAGGGGGTGTGAGCCGGTGGCCAGATGGTGGGACGCGCTGCTTGGCCGTACCGACCCCGTCAAGCCCGACCTGGACGCGCTGTTCGCGCTGCCGTCGGCCGCGGTGACCCTGCAGGCCGCGACCGGCCTTGAGCCGAACGGGGTGGGGTCCGTCTGCTTCCGCCCCGCGGAGGGCGGGGCGTTCAGCGCCCTGGAACACGACGTCGTGGAACTGCTCGCCACAGGCGAGGGACCGCCGGTCGAGGAGGTCAGGGACTCCTACGGCTACACCTGGCTGGTGGTGCGCCGCGACCCCGGCGCGCTCGGCGGCCTGGTCACCGACCTGCACGCGGTCAACTCCTCCCTGGAGGTGGCGGGCTTCGGCCCGTCCCTGCTCTGCTCGCTGGTCACCTTCACCGGCTCGGCCTCCCCGGGAGGGGGGATCGCGTTGGTCTACCTCTACAAACGGGGCACCTTCTACCCGTTCGCGCCGATGCCCGGCCGGCGCAGGGACAACCCGCTGGAGCTTCAGGTGCGCGGCGCGCTCGCCGGGGAGCTGAAGATCGAGCCCGACCTCGGCCGCTGGTTCCCCCTCTGGGGCGCCCCCGGGCTGTGACCGGTGCGCTCCAGGCGAGGTGTGACGAAGGCCGCCGCCCTGGCGTTCCTCCTGGCGGGCCTGTGCTACACGGCCTGGGCGCCGCTGCAGTTCCTCAACCCGCGGGTGGACCGTTCCCTCTCCTATCTCAGCGAACTGGCCGCCGTGGACCAGCCGTGGTCGTGGCTGGTGCGCTGCGCCGACGTGCTGGCCGGGGCCGCCTGTCTGGCCGGGGTCGCCCTGGCGCCCGACGAGCGTCCCGGTGGGGCGGGCGCGGCCGGCTGGCTCGGCCTGGCGATGTTCGGGACGATGACGGTGCTGGACGCGGGTGTCTTCCCGCTGGACTGCGCGGTGCTGAGCGACCCCTCGTGCGCCGCGGCGGAGGCGGCGGGCCGTCTGTCCGTCTCCCACACCGTCCACGCGGCGGTCAGCTCCCTGGCCCTCGCGGGGGCCGGGCTCAGCCTCGTCGCGCTGCCGGTGAGCGCGCTGCGGCGCCGCCGCCTGCTCCCGCTGGGGTACGGCGGTGCCGTACTGGCCGTTCTGATGGCCGCCGCGACGGCGTGGACACTCATCCTGGTCGCCGAGGCGGAGGAAGGCGTGCCCGGTGTCCCCGTCGGTCTCGCCCAGCGTCTGCAGGTCGGGGTCGTGGCGCTCTGGCTGCTGCTGGCCGGGGCCGCGCTGTGGCGCGACAGGACACGCGTGGTCCCGCAGAGGTCGCACGTCCTGCTCCAGGGGACGGGAACGCCGCCGGTGGTGATCTGCGCGGGAATGGCCGGGGCGTGGTTCCACTGGGACCGGGTCGCCGAGGACCTTCGCTCCGACCACCTGGTGATCCGTTTCGACCGTCCCGGCCTCGGGCTCAGCTCGGGCCACCCGGGGCCGCCGTCCCTGGCCGAGGAGGCGGGACGGATCGCCGCGCTGGCGCGCAGGCCGATCGTGGTCGGTCACTCCGTCGCGGCCTTCCACGCCGAGGCCTTCGCCAGACTCAACCCCGGCGGGGTCGCGGGCCTGGTCCTGGTCGATCCGAGCTGCGAACGGCCGGCCGGGCGCGGGGGCGGGACGCGGGCCGCACGGGGGGCCGTGCGCGGTGCCGTGCAGAGGGCACTGCCCGCGCTGGGCGGGACGTTCGGCGCGACCGCGCTCGCCCGTCTGGTCCTGCCTCCGGCGCACCGCCTCCTCATGGGGCCGCACGAGGAGGCCGGGCTCGTGTACGGCAGGGGCCGGGTGCTGGCCGCGGCACTGGCCGAGTGGCTCGCCTACCCGGAGATGGCCGCGGAACTCGACGAACTACGCCGCGCCCGCCCCCTGCCCCCGGTCCCGGTCGTCGTGCTCAGCGCGGGATCCGGCGACGCCTGCCACCGCGACCTGGCCCGGCTGCTCGGCGCCCGGCTGGTCCCGCTGGCGGACAGCGGGCACGAGGTACAGCTCGACCGGCCGGAGGCGGTCGCCGAGGCGGTCAGGACACTCGACGTCCCGCGCGACACACCTCCCGTGGCCGGGCACTGATGCACTGACCGTGACTATTTGCCGTCACAATGGAGCCTAAAAGGCCCCTAAAGGGAGGGTAGGTATGCCGGACCTTGCGTCCTTGCGGTCTGGAGATCCCGAGCAGGTCCGGGAGTACCGGCTCACCGCGCGGCTCGGCGAGGGCGGGCAGGGAACGGTCTACCTCGGCGTCTCCCCGACGGGTGCCCAGGTCGCGGTCAAACTGCTGCGGGCCGATCTGGCACAGGACGTCGAGGCGATGGAGCGCTTCGTCCGCGAGGTCAGCACGGCCAGACGGGTCGCGCCGTTCTGCACCGCCGCGGTCATCGACACCGGGATGGACCGTAACCGCCCCTACATCGTCAGCGAGTACATCGACGGCCCGACGCTGGCGGAGGTCGTGGCCGCCGAGGGGCCGCGTGAGGGCTCGGCGCTGCACCGCCTGGCGATCGGCACGGTGACCGCGCTCGTCGCGATCCACCAGGCGGGGATCGTGCACCGGGACTTCAAGCCGTCCAACGTGCTGCTGGCCCCCGACGGGCCCCGGGTGATCGACTTCGGCATCGCCAAGGCGCTGGACCGGACCTCGACGCTGACCGCCACGGCGATCGGCACCCCCTCCTACATGACGCCCGAGCAGCTCGCCGGGGAGACGGCGGGGTCGCCCGCGGACATGTTCGCCTGGGGCTGCACGATGGTCTTCGCGGCCACCGGCAGTCCTCCGTTCGGCACGGACAGCCTGCCCGCGATCTTCAACCGCATCATGAACCTTGAGCCCGACCTGCGGGCCATCGCCGACCCGGCGCTGCGCGAACTGGTCGGCCAGTGCCTGGCCAAGGACCCCGCCGTACGGCCGAGCGCGGGGGACGCCCTGCTGCGGCTGCTCGGTCACGCGGGCACCGTACCGGGCGGCATGCCGGGCACCGCGGCGGGAGCCGTCCCAGGCACCGCGGCACCGGCGGCGCCAGGGGGCATCCTCGCCGAGGGGTCGGCCGCCGCCGCCCAGCGGACGGGTCCCGGCGGGTATGGCCAGGCGCCCCCTCAGCAGCCCCGGTTCCCTCAGCAGCACCACCAGCAGCCCGGACCGCCCGTCCAGGAGGCCTACCCGCAGGCTCCGTTCTACGGCCGTCCCGACCAGACGGGGCCCGGCGCGCTGGGAACGGTCCCGGCGGGACGGCCGTCCTACCCGGTTCCCGGGCCCGGTTACCCGCAGTCGCCCGCGCCGGGCTACCCGCCCCACGGGGCGGCGCCGTACGGGAACAAGGGGCGGCGGGGGGTCTGGATCGCGCTCGCGGCGGGCCTCGTCGTCCTGCTGGCCGGGGGCGGCCTCGCGCTGACGCTGGTGAACGGGGAGCCGGAGACGGGCAGCGAGACGGGCGTGATCGACGTCGCGGAGACCGGTGACCCGGTGAAGCCGGACCGGAGCGACGCGCCGCCGACGCAGGACCCCACGGTCGCCGACCCGCCGCAGCAGACGAACAAGATCAAACTGCCGGGCAGTTCGATCACGCTCCACGAGAACCCGGACGACCCGATCAAGCTCACCGCCTACAGCCTCGACTGGGACAAGACCCTCTACACGCGTTCCCGGGCCGGCGCCTTCAGCAAGAACGACAAGTACTTCCAGTACGTGGTCAACACCGAGGGCACCAAGGCACTGGGGGTCGACAGGCAGTACGACTCGGGCAACTACGCCGTCGTCTCCCTCGTCGACCGGAGCGACAACTCCGTGACGCCGCTCAGGATCGCCAAGACGCCGGTCTACGCGACCGTCCCCCAGTGGTCCCCGGACGGCACCCGTGGCCTGGTGACGCTGTACGAGTCGGCGGGCAAGACCAGCAAGGAGTACGGCTACGCGATCATCGACATAGCCAAGAAGAAGGTCAGGACCGTCCGGGTCAAGGAGAAGGACGCCGGGAAGTGGAGCTACTTCTGGCGGGGGGACGGCAAGGCGGTCGGCACCTGGGCGCTCACCGGCAAGACCAAGCGCATCCGCTTCTACGACCTGCAGGGCACGGTCCTGCAGACCCTGCTCGACGTGGGCACCCCGCTCACCGTCGAGGGCGACGACGTCTCCCCCTCGGGCACGTTGATCATGACCTACTGCAAGCAGGACAACAAGAAGGTCTGCGTCTGGTCCACCGTCGCCGACGCGGACGCCCAGCACCGGGTCCCGTTCGAGACCGACCGGCTCATCGGCTGGTACGACGACACGCACATCGCGGGCTGGCGGCGCAAGGGGAGCGGCTACGAGGCCGTGGTGATCGACTTCGAGGGACGCGTCAAGCGGGTCCTGGCCACCACGACCAACGCCGAGGAGTACAAGAAGCAGTACATGCGCTTCACCCGCGCCGACTGACGGTCCGATCCCCAAGTCTCCGCAAGACACGGCGGACGGCGCCGGGCTTCTCCCCGGCGCCACCGCTCCGCCGTGGTGCCATGAGCCTATGATCAAGTTGTCTCACATCACGGCCGCGGGGGCCGCCGTGGCCGCCGCGGTGTTCGTCACCGCGGGGCCGCTCGGCGGGGCCGCGTCCGCAGACACCGCTTTCGGCACCGCTTTCGACACCGGGAGGACGGTCATGGAGGAGAACCGAGACCAGGTGACGGTCGTGGGGGAGGGCAGCGTCTCCTCGGCCCCCGACGTCATGCGCCTGAACACCGGTGTCGAGGTGCGCCACGCGAGCGCGAGCCAGGCCTTCGCCGAGGCCAGGGCCGCCGCGGCCAGGCTGACCACGGCGTTGAGGGGGGCGGGCGTCGCCGCCGAGGACCTGCGCACGAACGAGTTGTCCCTGGGGCCCGAGTACGAGACCTACCCCAAGGTCTCCGCCTACCGGGCGGCCCAGGGCGTCGAGGCCGTGGTGCGTGACCTGGAGAGCGCCGACAGGGTCATCGAGGCCGCGGTGGCCGTGGGTGAGGAGGTGCGCCTGAACGGCCTGTCCTTCGAGGTCTCCGACAGCCGTGGCGCGCTCGGGGCGGCACGCGACCTGGCCTTCGCCGACGCCAGGGCCCGCGCCGAGCAGTACGCGAGGCTGGCGGGCCGCCGGCTGGGCCGGGTCGTGGCGATCGCGGAGGAGAACGTCACCCCGCCCAGGCCGGTGTCCTACGGGGCGGGGTTCGCCGCGGAGAAGGCCTCCGTCAGCCCCGGCCAGCAGACCGTCTCCGTCAGCGTCAGGGTGGTCTACGGGCTCGGCTGAGCCCCGCTGGGGCCCGCCCGGGGCCCCACAGCGGGGCCCCGGCGAAAGAGGGTCAGGGCAGGGCGAGCATGCGGTCCAGGGCGACCTTGGCCCAGCGGGTGGTCTCCGGGTCCACGGTGATCTGGTTGACCGTCTGGCCCGCCGCCAGCGACTCCAGCGCCCACACCAGGTGCGGCAGGTCGATCCGGTTCATCGTCGAGCAGTAGCAGACGGTCTTGTCGAGGAACGTCACGTTCTTGTCGGGGAACATCTGCCCCAGCCGCTTGACCAGGTTCAGCTCGGTGCCGACCGCCCAGGACGACCCGGCGGGGGCCTCCTTCAGCCTGTTGATGATGTACTCGGTCGATCCGACGTAGTCGGCCTTGGTGACGACCTCGTGCCTGCACTCGGGGTGGACCAGCACGTTGACGCCGGGGATGCGCTCACGCACCTCGTCGACGCACTCGGCGGTGAAACGGCCGTGGACCGAGCAGTGCCCCTTCCACAGGATCATCTTGGCGTTCTGGAGCTGCTCGGCGGTCAGGCCGCCGTTGGGCCGGTGCGGGTTGTAGACGACGCAGTCGTCGAGGGACAGGCCCATCTCCAGCACCGCGGTGTTGCGCCCCAGGTGCTGGTCGGGCAGGAACAGCACCTTCTCCCCACGGGAGAAGGCCCATTCGAGGGCGCGCCTGGCGTTGGAGGAGGTGCACACGGCGCCGCCGTTGCGCCCGCAGAAGGCCTTGATGTCGGCGCTTGAGTTCATGTAGGTGACCGGGACGGTCGTCTCGGCGATCCCGGCGTCCTGCAACGCCTCCCAGCACTCCTCGACCTGGTCGAAGGTGGCCATGTCCGCCATCGAGCACCCGGCGGCCATGTCGGGCAGCACGACCTTCTGGTCGTCGTTGGTGAGGATGTCGGCGGACTCGGCCATGAAGTGCACGCCGCAGAAGACGATGTACTCGGCCTGCGGCCTGGCCGCGGCGTCGCGGGCCAGTTTGAAGGAGTCGCCGGTCACGTCGGCGAACTGGATGACCTCGTCACGCTGGTAGTGGTGGCCGAGGACGAAGACCCGCTCCCCGAGCGCCGCCTTGGCCCGCCTGGCACGCTCGACGAGCGCCGGGTCCGAGGCGGTCGGCAGCTCCCCGGGACAGTCGACACCGCGCTCGCTGTGCGGGTCTGTCCCCCTGCCGAGGACGAAAAGCGGAAGGCCGGTCTCGGTGGTCGTCACGACCACACCCCCTTATCGTCGAACTGACGACTAATGATGACACACGCCTCCGGGGGTTTTATTCCGGGGTGGGGAAGGGCCGAAGCCCCAGGAATGTGTAGCGGTCTGCACGTGTTGGTAGCGTCTAAGAAGGACGTCACACACAGACAGCCGACCCGTCCGGGCGGCTGACGCAGACGCGGGAGTCACCACATGTCGGTTGAGAGCAGCGAGACCAAGACGCAGGGCCTGGTCCTCAGTGACGCGGCCGCGGCCAAGGTCAAGAGCCTGCTGGAGCAGCAGGGCGAGGAAGGCCTCAAGCTGCGCGTGGCCGTGCAGCCCGGTGGCTGCTCGGGCCTGCGCTACCAGCTCTTCTTCGACGACCGTTCGATGGACGGCGACGTCGTCTCGGACTTCGACGGTGTCAGCGTTGTCACCGATCGGATGAGCGCGCCGTACCTCGGTGGCGCGACCATCGACTTCGTCGACACGATCGAGAAGCAGGGCTTCACGATCGACAACCCGAACGCCACCGGTTCCTGTGCCTGCGGCGACTCGTTCAACTAACGGACGCACGCGGACAGTCCGCGGCAAGTGACATACGGCGGCCCCGCGGGGTGAGATCTCTCACCTCGCGGGGCCGCCGTGCGTCCATGTGGTCACGTATTCTTGCGGGGCTCCAAACCCCGTCCATCCAGAAGATGCTGACAACGAGGAGAATGACCCCGTGCGCATCGCCGTCACCGGCTCCATCGCGACCGACCACCTGATGACCTTCCCGGGGCGCTTCGGCGACCAGCTCATCGCCGACCAGCTCGACCGGGTCTCCCTGTCGTTCCTCGTGGACGACCTGCAGGTCCGCCGCGGAGGCTGCGCGGCCAACATCGCCTTCGGCATGGGCAGCCTGGGGCTGCGGCCCGTCCTGGTCGGCGCGGTCGGCACGGACTTCGCCGACTACCGCTCCTGGCTCGAACGGCACGGTGTCGACTGCGACTCCGTGCACACCTCCGAGGTCCACCACACGGCCCGGTTCCTGTGCACGACCGATGACGACCACAACCAGATCGCCTCGTTCTACACCGGCGCGATGGCCGAGGCCAGGCTCATCGAGCTGGGCCCCATCGCCGAACGGCTCGGCGGCCTCGATCTCGTCCTGATCAGCCCCAACGACCCCGAGGCGATGCTCAGGCACACCGACGAGGCCCGGGATCGGGGCATCCCGTTCGCCGCCGACCCCTCCCAGCAGCTCGCGCGCATGCCCGGTGAGGACATCAGGAGGCTCGTGGACGGCGCCGCCTACCTGTTCGGCAACGACTACGAGCGCGGCCTGATCGAGCAGAAGACCGGCTGGTCGGACGAGGAGATCCTGGAGCGGGTCGGCGTCCGCGTCACCACGCTCGGCCCCAAGGGCGTGGTGATCGACCGCAAGGGCGAGCCGTCCCTGCACGTCTCGCCCGCCCCGGAGAACGGCAAGGCCGACCCGACCGGCGTCGGCGACGCCTTCCGGGCCGGATTCCTGTCGGCCCTGGCCTGGGGCCTGTCGCTGGAGCGCTGCGGCCAGCTCGGCAACCTCACCGCGACCCACGTCCTTGAGCGTGTCGGCGGCCAGGAGTACGAACTCGGCCAGGAGGAGTTCCTCAAGCGCCTCGCCGCCGCCTACGGCGCCGAGGCCGCCGAGGAGGCGGGCCGTTTCGTACGGTGCCACCACGCCTGAGATCGCGCACCGCCCCTCCCGCGCGCCGGGAGGGGCCGGTCAGTAGTTGCGCCGCACGTGGATGGCCCAGCCTCCGTCGGGAAGCTCGTAGCTCGCCACGTGGTGGTGCGACTTCAGCCTGCACCAGGCCGGGATGTCGGTGAAGGCGGCGGGATCGTCGGCCAGGACCGAGACGATCGCGTTGCGCGGCACGTAGTTGATCTGCTCGGCGAGCATGATGATGGGAATCGGGCATTTCTTGCCCAGCGCGTCGATGGTCAGCGCGGGAGGCTGGCCCGCCTCCGCCTCAGCCGCCTGGATGGACGTCATGGAGCGCTCACTCCCCACATCTTGGTCACGACTTGACTCCCGCGTCCTCACGAATCCTCCTCACCGCGTCCGGCAGGACGGTGAGGAAACGGTCGACATCCGTCGCGGACGCGCCCTGGGGCAGCGATACCCGTACGTTCCCGTGCGTAAGCACGCCCATGGCCTCCAAAACATGCGACGGACGAAGCGTACTGGCCGTGCAGGAGCTGCCAGATGATACGGCGAACCCTGCCTTGTCCAATTCTGTCAGTAACGCTTCACCTTCGACGTAAAGACAGGAAAAGGTGATGATATGCGGTGCCCGGGAGACCGGGTCGCCGATCACCTCGACGTCCGGGACGAGCCGGGGGACCTCGGCCCTGATCCGGTCGACCAGCGCGGACAGGCGGGCCGACTCCCTGGCGGATTCGGCGGCCACGGCGCGCAGCGCGGCGGCGGCGGCCACGATCGCGGGCACGTTCTCGAACCCGGGGACCCTGCGCCGCTCACGCTCGTCCTCGGGCAGTGGGCTGCGCCAGCGGGTGCCCTTGCGGACCGCCAGCACACCGACCCCCGCGGGGCCGCCCCACTTGTGCGCGCTGGCCGTCAGCACCGACCAGCCGCCGGGCGGCGGCATCCGGCCCGCGGTCTGCGCGGCGTCAACCAGCAGCGGCACGCCCGCCTCCCCGCACGCCGCCGCCGCCTCGGCGACCGGCTGGAGCGTCCCGACCTCGTGATTGGCGCTCTGCAGGCAGGCCAGCGCCGTGCCCGGCGCCAGTACGGCCTCGCGGAAGGCGGCCGGGTCGACCGCGCCGGTGAGGCCGACGCCGACCGTCTCGACGCTGCCCCCGTCGCGTTCGTGGACCTCGGCGGCGTGCAGCACACTGGAGTGCTCGACGGCGGAGGTCACCAGGCGGCGCCCGGTCCTGCGCCGCCCGTGCAGGGCGCCCAGCACGCCGAGGTGCACGGCCTGGGTCCCGGAGGAGGTGAAGGAGATCTCGTCGGGGCGGGTTCCCAGGGCCTCGGCGACCTCTGTACGCGCCTGTTCCAGTAACATCCTTGCCCGGCGGGCGGGGCCGTACAGCCTCGCCGGGTCGGCCCAGCCGGCGTCGAGCGCCGCGATGAGAGCCTCGCGTGCCTGAGGGTGCAGCGGCTCTGTCGAGGCCGCGTCGAAGTACGCCACGTCCCAATCGTCGCATCACACGCGGCGCAATCGGGGGCTGCGCGGGGGGGCGAGGGTGGTCCGCGCTAATGTGTCCCCCAGCGTAAAGCTGTGAACTACAAGTTGTGAACATGAACAAACGACCGCCCAGGAGCGATTTCTGGGCTTCATCTGTGGGGTAGGCGATCCGTGAGTCCGACCCGCCGTTCCGCACGGCGTCCGTTGGCCCGCCGCCGGGTGCCACGCGCTGCCGCTCTGGCGCTGCTGCTGGTTTCCGTGTCGGCGTGCAGTGCTGAGAACATCGCCGGGGAGTGGTCTCGTGGCGGTATGACCGAGGGCATCACCAAGCAGGCCGATACCGTCCAGAGCCTGTGGAACGGCTCCTGGATCGCGGCACTCGCCACCGGTTTGGTCGTGTGGGGCCTGATCCTGTGGTCCGTGGCCTTCCACCGTAAGAGGAAGAACTCCAAGGAGAGCCTGCCTCCGCAGGTGCGCTACAACCTCCCGATCGAGATCCTCTACACGGTTGTGCCGATCATCATGGTCGGCGTCTTCTTCTACTTCACCGCGCGGGACCAGAACTACATCAACGCCGTCTCCGGCAAGGCCGACGTCAAGGTCAAGGTCGAGGGCTTCCAGTGGAGCTGGCGCTTCACCACCGACTACAACGGCAAGAAGGCCGAAGTGGTCGGCATGCCCGTCAGCGACTACCGCCAGGGCCCGCGGCTGGTGCTTCCCGCGGGCAAGAAGGTGGAGTTCGACCTCGTCTCGCCCGACGTCATCCACTCCTTCTGGGTTCCCGCCTTCCACTTCAAGCGGGACGTCATCCCCGGAGTGGAGAACAAGTTCGAGGTCGAGACCCTGAACAAGTCCGGTGTGTTCGCGGGCCGCTGCGCCGAGCTGTGCGGTACCGACCACAGCCGGATGCTCTTCTACGTGGAACTCGTCAGCCCAGCCGAGTTCGACAAGTACATCGCTAGTCAGGCGGGTGCCCAGTGACCGCACTTCAAGAGCCCATCGCTCTGACCCCGGTGACGACCCGCAAGGGCTCGGTCGTCGCGAAGTGGATGTCGTCCACCGATCACAAGATCATCGGACACCTCTACCTCATCACCTCGTTCGTGTTCTTCCTGATCGGCGGCGTGATGGCGCTGATCATGCGGGCCGAGCTGGCGCAGCCGGGGCTGCAGCTCACCAGCAACGAGCAGTTCAACCAGCTGTTCACCATGCACGGCACGGTCATGCTGCTGATGTTCGCGACGCCGCTGTTCGCGGGCTTCGCCAACGAGCTGATGCCGCTGCAGATCGGCGCCCCGGACGTGGCCTTCCCGCGTCTGAACATGGTCAGCTACTGGCTGTTCCTGTTCGGCAGCACCATCGCCCTGTCGGGCTTCCTCACCCCGGGCGGCGCGGCCAGCTTCGGCTGGTTCGCCTACGCCCCGCTGTCGGACGCGATCCACTCGCCCGGTATCGGTGGCGACCTGTGGATCGTCGGTCTGACCATCAGCGGTCTGGGCACGATCCTCGGCTCGGTGAACTTCATCACCACGATCGTGTGCATGCGCGCTCCGGGCATGACGATGTTCCGCATGCCGATGTTCACCTGGAACATCCTGCTCACCTCGATCCTGGTGCTGATGGCCTTCCCGGTGCTGGCCGCCGCGCTGCTGGCGCTCGAGGCCGACCGCAAGCTCGGCACGCACATCTTCGACTCGGCCACCGGTGGTGCCATGCTCTGGCAGCACCTGTTCTGGTTCTTCGGCCATCCCGAGGTGTACATCATCGCGCTGCCGTTCTTCGGCATCGTGACGGAGATCCTGCCGGTCTTCAGCCGCAAGCCGCTGTTCGGCTACATCGGCCTGGTCGGCGCGACCATCGCCATCGCCGGTCTGTCGATCACCGTGTGGGCGCACCACATGTTCCCGACCGGCCAGGTGCTGCTGCCGTTCTTCTCCTTCATGACGTTCCTCATCGCGGTCCCGACCGGAGTGAAGTTCTTCAACTGGATCGGCACGATGTGGCGGGGACACCTGTCGTTCGAGTCGCCCATGCTGTTCTCGATCGGCTTCCTGGTGACCTTCCTCTTCGGTGGTCTGACCGGCGTCATCCTGGCCTCGCCGCCGCTGGACTTCCAGGTGTCGGACTCCTACTTCGTGGTGGCCCACTTCCACTACGTCGTCTTCGGCACCGTGGTCTTCGCGATGTTCGCGGGCTTCTACTTCTGGTGGCCCAAGTTCACCGGCAAGATGCTCAACGACACACTGGGCAAGGTCCACTTCTGGACGCTGTTCATCGGCTTCCACACCACGTTCCTGGTGCAGCACTGGCTCGGCGCGGCCGGCTTCCCGCGCCGCTACGCCGACTACAGCCCGGCCGACGGCTTCACCAACCTGAACATGGTCTCCTCGGTCGGCGCGTTCCTGCTGGGCGCATCGACGCTGCCGTTCCTGTACAACGTGTGGCGGACCCACAAGTCCGCCCCCAAGGTCACGGTGGACGACCCGTGGGGCTACGGCAACTCGCTGGAGTGGGCGACCTCCTGCCCGCCGCCGCGGCACAACTTCACCTCGCTGCCGCGCATCAGGTCCGAGCGCCCCGCGTTCGACCTCAAGTACCCGCACATCACCTCGGCCTCGCGTGAGCTGGAGGACAACCGATGAAGGTCCAGGGCTGGCTGTTCATCCTCTGCGGCATCTTCTTCGCCGCGGTGGACGTCGTCTACTGGTTCTGGTCAAGGGAACCGGTCGGCACGACGGCGATGGCGATCTCGGTCGGCTTCGCCTTCATGATCGGCTACTACCTCATGTACACCGCCCGCCGCATCGGCGAGCAGCCTGAGGACGACAAGCAGGGCGAGATCAGCGACGGCGCGGGGGAGCTCGGCTTCTTCAGCCCGCACAGCTGGTGGCCGCTGTTCGTCTGCCTGGCCGTCTCGCTCACCGCGGTCGGCCTGGTCATCGGCTGGTGGCTGTTCCTGATCGGTGTGTTCGCGGTCATCATGAGCATGATCGGGTTCGTCTTCGAGTACTACCGGGGTCACTTCTCGCACTGAGCGCGTCGCCACCCCAGGCTTCCGGAAACGGGCCACGGAGATTCCGTGGCCCGTTTTTTGGTGTTTATTGGGGACCCACACCCATCGCCATATGTGGCGCTCCGCTTACTACGGGTAATAACAGGATCACCGGACCGGTCCTGAACAGGGGAGTACACGTGGGGCACGTGGGACAGACGATGCGTGGTTCGATTCCGGGGGCCGGGCTACTGGCCCTGCTACTGGTGGCCTCATGCTCGGACGGTTCCACCACCGCCGCGCGCGGGCCGGCGGGACCCGTGTCGCACGCGGACGCGGCGGTCAGTGTGGTCCCCCTCGACAGGGCGGGCAACGTGCCCACCCACGCGACCGTCCTGGTGGCGGCCAGCGGGGGGACACTCAGGAACGTCACCGTGAAGGGCCCCAGGAACTCCCTGACGGGTGTGCTGAGCGCCGACGGGACCCAGTGGCACAGTCAGGACACCGCGTTGCCGGGGACGACCTACGAGGTCACCGCGGTCGCGGTGAACCCGGGAGGAAAGGTCAGCGAGACCCACACCTCCTTCTCCACGGTCAAGGCGGAGAAGACCTTCGAGATCAAGGAGTTCCTCCCCGACAAGGAGCTGACGGGCCTGACGGTCGGGGTCGGCATGCCGGTCATGATCACCTTCGACCAGCCCATCACCGACCGCGTCGAGGTCGAGCGCAACCTGGCGATCCGCTCCTCGAAGCCGGTCCTCGGGGCCTGGCACTGGTTCGACGACAAGACCGTGCACTTCCGCCCCAAGACGTTCTGGCCCGCCAACACCACCGTTCGCGTCGACGCCAACCTTGAGGGCGTCAGGGGCGGCAGGGGCGTGTACGGCAAGCAGAACCAGAGCATCCGCTTCAGGGTCGGCCGCTCCCAGATCACCCGGGGCAGCACCCAGACCCACCACCTGACCGTCAGGCGCAACGGCAAGGTCGTCAGGCAGATCCCGATGAGCGCGGGCCAGGGCGGCGCCTGGAAGTACTACACGACCAGCGGCGTGCACCTGGCCATGTCCAGGGAGCCGGTGACCATCATGACCTCGCCCGGCATCGGCCCCGGCTCTCCCGGCTACTACCAGATGACCGTCTACAACACCGTCCGCATCTCCAACAGCGGCGAGTACGTGCACAGCGCCCCGTGGTCGGTCGGCTCCCAGGGGTACTCCAACGTCAGTCACGGCTGCGTCAACGTCAGCCCGGACAACGCCGTCTGGTTCATCAACAACACCCTCATCGGTGACCCGATCATCATCACGGGCACCCCTCGCCCGCTTGAGCCGACCAACGGCTGGGGCCACTGGCAGGAGGACTGGAAGCAGTGGCTGAAGTGGAGCAGCGTCAAGTACTTCACCACCGACTCCCTGTGACGCCTGAAGGCCGCTGAGAGGCCTTTTGCGGCTCTCGGGTCAGAGGAATGCGGCCAGGCCGTTTCCGGGGCTCCGTGAGCCGTACAGGGGCGTCCCGGGGCGGGCGGGGCTCGTCGCCGGCTCCGGGCGGAGACAGACAACGGGGCCCGGACACCTGATCGGTGTCCGGGCCCCGTCGTGTGGCGAAGCTTGTGACGGCCTCTAGTGGGTCAGGGACCTGTCGTCCCCGCCCGAGCCGACCTGCGCGTGCTCGCCGTGCTCGACGCCGTGACCGTGGCCGTCGTCCAGCGGGATCTTCTCGCCGCCGTAGGCCTTGCTCATCTTGGCGCGGAGCCTGCCGAGCGGGCCGCGCATCCCCTTGGGCGGGATGCCGTCCTTGTCGGTGTCGGTCCCGGCGATGGTCGGAACCGGGGCCTTGCCCCGCAGGTGCGCCTCGATGGAGGCCTCCGGCGGAACGTGGACCTCGATGTACTCACCGTGGGGCAGGCGCTTGATGACACCCGACTCCACGCCGTGCCCGATGATCGCCGCGTCGCTGCGCTGCAGGCCGAGGCAGATCCGGTAGGTGACGATGTAGGCCACCAGCGGGCCGAGGAAGACCAGGACCCGGCCGATGTAGGTCGTCCAGTTGAGCGAGACGTGGAAGACCGAGGAGATCTCGTCGTTCGCGCCCAGCAGCCACAGCACACCGTAGAACGTGATGGCCGAGATGCCGATCGAGGTGCGGTGCGGGTTGTTGCGGGGACGGTCGGCGACGTGGTGCTCGCTGCGGTCCCCGGTGACCCACTGCTCCAGGAAGGGATACAGGGCCAGGCCGGTCATGATGATGCCCATCGGGACCAGCGCCGGGATCAGCACGCTCATCGGCAGCGTGAAGCCCAGGACGTTGATCTCCCAGGAGGGCATCAGACGGAGCGAGCCCTCAAGGAAGCCCATGTAGAAGTCGGGCTGGGAACCCGCCGAGATGTCGGCGGGCGTGTAGGGACCGAACAGCCAGATCGGGTTGATCTGGGCGAAGGTGCCCAGCAGCGCGATCACGCCGAACGTGAACATGAAGTACGCGCCCGCCTTGGCCATGAAGGCCGGGTAGAACGGCGCGCCGACCACGTTCTCGTTGGTGCGTCCCTTGCCCGGCATCTGGGTGTGCTTCTGCACCCACATGAGGACCATGTGGGCGGAGATGAGCGCGAGCAGGATGCCGGGGATGAGCAGGATGTGCAGCGAGTAGAACCGGGAGATCACGTCCTCGCCGGGATACTCGCCGCCGAAGAGGAAGAAGGTGATCCAGGTGCCGACCAGCGGCAGCGAGATCGCCACACCCTCGGTGATGCGCAGACCCGCGCCGGAGAGCAGGTCGTCGGGCAGGGAGTAGCCGGTCAGGCCCTCGGCCAGCGCCAGCGTCAGCAGCAGCACGCCGATGAGCCAGTTCAGCTCGCGCGGCTTGCGGTACGCACCGGTGAAGAACACACGGAGCGCGTGCACCATCATGCCGGCGACGAACAGCAGGGCCGCCCAGTGGTGCATCTGCCGCATCAGCAGACCACCGCGCACGTCGAAGCTGATCTGCAGAGCCGAGGCGTACGCCTCGGACATCGTGACGTCCTTGAGCGGTTCGTAGGAGCCCTCGTAGACGACGTGCGCCATGGAGGGCTTGAAGAAGAACGTCAGGAAGGTGCCGGTCAGCAGCAGGATGATGAACGAGTAGAGCGCGATCTCACCCAGCAGGAACGACCAGTGGTCGGGGAACACCTTGCGCAGGTTGCGCTTGAGGAAGTTTCCCGCGCCGAGCCGGTCGTCGAGGAAACCGCTCGCGCCCGCGATGGGCTTCGGAACCGTTCCGGTGCTCATGCGTGGCCTCCCTTCTCACGGACCTCGGCCTCGGCGTCGCCGCGCTCCCAGAAGCTGGGCCCCGGCGGGACGGCGAAGTCGGCCGTGGCGACCAGGTAGCCCTCGCTGTCGACGGCGATGGGCAGCTGGGGCAGCGGCCTGGCGGCCGGACCGAAGATCACCTTGGCGCCGTCCGCGGCGTCGAAGGTGGACTGGTGGCACGGGCACAGGATGTGGTGGGTGGTCTGCTCGTACAGGGCCGCGGGGCAGCCGACGTGCGTGCAGATCTTGGAGTACGCCACGATCCCGTCGTGCGTCCAGTTCTTGTTCGTCCCGGACTTGATCTCCTCCGGGCGGAACTTGATCAGGATCAGCGTGGCCTTGGCCAGGGCGTCGAGGTCGTGCTCGTAACCTTCGGGCACGACCGACAGGATGCCGCCGGGGGAGTTGAAGTCGGCCGCGCGGATCGGCGCGCCGGTTCCCTCGACGACGAGCCTGCGGTCCTTGCCGTCCTTGGTCTTCTCGCCCCAGACGGTGTGCCGCAGCTTCTCGGGGAAGTTCTTGTAGCGCGGGCCGAGATCGCGCAGCAGCACTATCGGCAGCACGCCCAGCGGGGCGGCGGCCAGCAGGAGCGTACGGCGCAGCAGCGGCCGCTTGGTGATGCCGCTCTCGGCGGCGCCCTGCAGGAAGGTCTCGCCGACCTGCTCCCTGACCTCGGAGGAGGAGGCCATCGTGTGGCGCTCCTGGACCAGGCTGTACTTCGGCATGACCATGCGGACCCAGAACACGATGCCCGCCGCGAGCGACAGCAGCGCCAGGGTCAGCGAGCCGCCCAGCGCCAGGGTCGAGGTCTTGGTCGTCTCGACGTCGCCCACCTGGAAGATCACGTAGGAGGCGACGAAGGCGACCGCGGCCAGGAAGGTGATGAGGAAGCACAGGGCCGCGGCCCGCTCACCCTTCCTGGCGGTCTGCTCGTCCTGCAGGTTCACACCCGGGACGTCGGCTGCGGCTTCGGTGCGCTCCTCCTCGCCCAGCAGGGAGGTGGCCGTCGCGGGCGCCGGGGTGCCGATGACGCGGTGTGGCACGCGCCCCTCGGGCTGTTCGATGTCGTGGTTGTTGTCTGTCATTGGTGGGCCTGTCGCTTCTTGGCGGTGATCCAGATAGCGGCCAGGGCGAGCAGGCTGATGCCCGCGATCCAGGCCACGAGACCCTCGGTCACCGGACCGATGCGGCCGAGGCCGGCGCCGCCCGGGTTGGGCTCGTCACGCACGCCCACGATGTAGGCGATCATGTCCCGCTTCTGGTCGGGGGTGATGATGCTGTCGTTGAACACCGGCATCGCCTGCGGGCCGGTGACCATGGCCTCGTAGATCTGCTTCGGGGTGGCCTCGTTCAGCGGCGGGGCGTACTTGCCCTGGGTCAGGGCACCCCCGGCGCCGACGAAGTTGTGGCACTGGATGCAGTTCGCGCGGAACAGCTCGCCACCCTTCGACTTGTCACCCTTGGCCGGGTCGACCTGCTCGTCGGCGGGGACGGTGGGACCGCCGCCCAGCGACTGGATGTAGGCGGAGAGCTGCCGGACGGTGTCCTCGTTGACCCAGGGCGCCGTCGGCTTGCGCGGGGCCTGGGCGCCGGGGTTGGCCAGGGGCATACGGCCACTGCTGACCTGGAAGTCCACGGCGGCGGCGCCGACGCCGACGAGCGTCGGGCCGTTCTTGGTGCCCTCGGCGCTGAGGCCGTGGCAGCTGGAGCAGCTCTGCTCGAAGAGTTTCTTACCCTCGGCGACGTCGTCGGCCCTGCCGGACGCGATGGCCGCGTCAGCCCGCTCGCTCGTCGGAGCCGCGAGGGTGTAGAACCCCCCGAGCAGCCCAAGGGCAAGAAGCAGGACGGCGTATCTCGCGAGGGGATGCCGCCGCCCAGCGGTGATCCTATTCACAGAGATCCCCGATTCCTTAATGAATGCCGTAGATGGTCACGAAAAGGCCGATCCAGACCACGTCGACGAAGTGCCAGTAGTAGGACACGACGATGGCGCTGGTCGCCTGCTCACGGGTGAAGCGCTTCGCGGCGTACGTGCGTCCCAGCATGAACAGGAACGCGATCAGTCCACCGGTCACGTGAAGGCCGTGGAAGCCCGTGGTCAGGTAGAACACCGAGTCGTACGCGGAGTGCGACAGGGTGTGCCCCTCCTCGACCAGCTGGCTGTACTCGTACAGCTGGCCGGCGACGAACACGGCACCCATCAGGAAGCTGACGATGTACCAGAAGCGCAGCTTGGCGACCTGGCCCTTCTCAGCCGCCCACACGCCCAGCTGACAGGTCACGCTCGACAGGACCAGAATGATCGTGTTGACCAGCGAGAACTGGACGTTCAAGTGAGCCTCCGGCCAGGGGAGACCCTGGCCGAGACTGACCGACCGGATGGTGAAGTACATCGCGAACAGCGCCGCGAAGAACATGAGCTCAGAGGACAGCCAGACGATCGTCCCGACGCTGACCAGGTCTGGCCTGCGGGACGAATGCGCTGTCGTCGTCGTTGATATTGCGGATGCTGTCGCCACGGGCAGCATTATTGCGGTTCTCCTGGTCGGGTCGCCGCACGACCCCCCACTAGGGGGTCCCCGCGCTCCCTAAAACCGGGCTTATGGCGCATTTATCTCATGGATGCGTCCGGTCTGGGTCTCCGGGCGAGCCGCCCGGTACCATCCCAGGTGACCATACATCGACAAGGGATAGTGAGCGCCACCGTGAGCACCGACGACAAGATGAGGGTCCTCGTCTACAGCGACGACGCGAGCACTCGCGAGAAGGTGCGGCAGGCGATCGGCAGGCGTCCCGCCGCCGACGTGCCCCTCGTGGAGATCGTGGAGTGCGCCACCCACGCGAAGGTCGTCCAGCACTTCGACTCGGGTGAGATCGACGTCGCCGTGCTCGACGCCGAGACCCAGCCCGCGGGCGGCATGGGGGTCGCCAGGCAGGCCAAGGACGAGGTGTACGACTGCCCGCCGATCTGCCTGCTGATCGCCCGCCGCGACGACCGGTGGCTGGCCGAGTGGTCCCGCGCCGAGGCCGTCGTGCCGCAGCCGATCGACCCGGTCGTGCTGGCCGACACCGTCGCCGACCTGATGCGCCGCCGCCTGTCGAACCGCCTGACCGCCCGGTAGACCGAACCCCTCTGGAGACCCCACATGGACGCGCGCACCACCTGGCCCGCGTTGTTGTCCGCCCTGCTCGCGGGTGAGCACCTCACCGCGGACGAGAGCTCCTGGGCGATGAACGAGATCATGTCCGGTTCGGCGACCTCCGTGCAGATCGCGGGCTTCGCCGTGGCGCTGCGGGCCAAGGGGGTGACGGTCGCCGAGCTGACCGGGCTGACGCGCACCATGCTGGAACGGGCGACCCCGCTGACGGTCGAGGGGCCCGTCGTCGACGTCGTCGGCACCGGTGGCGACCGTGCCCACACCGTCAACGTCTCCACGATGGCCGCCATCGTGGCCGCCGCGGCCGGCGCCCGGGTCGTCAAGCACGGCAACAGGGCCGCCTCCTCCCTCTGCGGGGCCGCCGACGTGCTGGAGCACCTGGGAGTCGTGCTCGACCTGACGCCGGAGAACACCGCCAGGGTCGCCGTCGAGGCGGGCATCTCCTTCTGCTTCGCGCCCGTCTACCACCCGGCGCTGCGCTTCGTCGGGCCGGCGCGCAAGGAACTCGGCATCCCGACCGTCTTCAACTTCCTCGGGCCGCTGACCAACCCCGCCAGGCCGCAGGCCCAGGCCATCGGCATCTTCGACCCGATCATGCTCCCCGTGGTCGCCGGCGTGTTCGCCGAGCGCGGCGTCTCCGCCCTGGTCTTCAGGGGCGACGACGGTCTCGACGAGCTCACCACCGCGACGACCTCGACCGTCTGGATCGTGCGTGACGGCACCGCGAGGAAGACCGTCTTCGACCCGGCCGTGCTCGGCATCCCCAGGTCCGACCAGGACGCGCTGCGCGGCGGGGACGTGGCCTTCAACGCGCAGGCCGTACGCGACCTGCTGGGCGGCAAGACCGGGCCGGTCCGCGACGCGGTGCTGCTCAACGCCGCCGCGGCCCTGGTCGCCTACGACGCCGCGGGCGACGACCTGGACGCCGCGATGGCGGGCGCCTACGCCAGGGCGGGACAGGCCGTCGACTCCGGCGAGGCCGGGGCGCTCCTCGACCGCTGGGTCGAGGTCAGCCAGGCTCTGAAAACGCCCTGATCCGCGAGTCCTCCCCTCCCGGGCGGACGCAAGATCCTCCCGTGAGGGGATGTCGCGCTGGTCGTGGCCGCCCTAGATTGCGCCCATGTGGCGTGTTGACCTTCCTGCCTGGCGAGTGGCGCTCGGCCTGCTTGTCCTCGCGGTCGTCTGCCTCTCGCTGGCCGCGGCGAGGCTGGCGCGTGAGCGACGCCTGCTGCTGCTGAGCCTGGCCGCCGAGCGCACCAGGCTGGCCGGGCAGCGGGAGGCGCTGAGCCGTGCCGCGGCGATGCGGGAGCGCGCCCGCATCGCCGGGGAACTGCACGACGTGGTCGCCCACGGGGTCAGCATGATGACGCTCGGCGTCGGCGCGGGCCGGATGATCATGGAGAAGGACCCCGCGAGGGCTCGCGAGACACTGCGCGTCGCCGAGGAGTCGGGCCGTCAGGCGCTCGTCGAGTTACAGCGGATCCTGAGCCTGCTGAGCGTCGAGGGCGCCCCCGCGGCGACCAGGCACCCCCAGCCAAGGCTGTCCGACCTGTCCGACCTGCTGACCCAGGTCCGTACGGCGGGCCTGCGGGTCGAGGTGGTCGAGGACGGGTCCCCGGCGGAGGTCGGCCTGACCCTGGAACTGGCGGCCTACCGGATCGTCCAGGAGGCGCTGGGCAACACGCTCAAGCACGCGGGAGCCAGTACGGCCCATGTCACGCTGCGCTGGCGTCCCGGCTTCCTCGACGTGCTCGTCCGCGACGACGGCCAGGTGGTTCCTCCGCCCGCCGGGGCCGGCGCCGGGACGGGGCTGCTCGGCATGCGTGAGCGCGCCACGATGTTCGGCGGGAGCCTGGAGGCCAGGCCGATGCCCGAAGGGGGGTTCGAGGTGCGGGCCCGCCTGCCGACAACGGGCGAACTACGCCCGGGGGCCCGCCTGCCCACCTGAGGGGCCGGTCAGTCCGACTCGCCCAGGCCGATCGAGAAGGCGGCCTCGAGGTCGTGCCGGGAGTAGGTGCGGAAGGCGATGTGCGTCTCGGTGCGCAGCACCCCGGCCACCTTGTTCAGCCTGCCGGGGATGACCTCGGCGACCTGCTCGTAGGCGGGGACGCGGACGATGGCCAGCAGGTCGTACTCCCCGGTTATGGAGTAGACCTCGCTCACCCCGTCGAGCTCGGCGATCGTCTGGGCCACCTCGGGGATCCGGTCCACCTCGGCGTTGATGTGCACGATCGCGGTGACCACTGGCTCTCCTCCTGGTTGGGAACTGCTCCCACGACGCTATCAGCGCCCCCTGCGGCCCTCGCCGTCCCCGTACTGCTCACGGGAGCGGTAGGCCAGGTCGATGCGGGACCTGAACCGTCCGGCGCCGCCGATCGGCAGGCTCCAGCCGCCCTCGACCTGCACCAGCCGCACCCCGGGCGCCTCCAGCCAGCGCAGCACGCACTCGGTCTCCTCGGCCCCGGCGGCCGGGACCGGGCCGGGACCGGGCACGACGGTCTCCGCCGTCGCCACCAGCGCGTCCACGAACGGGGTCGGGTGGGCGCCTCTGGGCATCACCCCGGCCGAGACCAGCCTGCCGTGCCTGACGACGTGGATCTCCCAGTCGCCGCCCGTCAGCGGGGCCGCGGCGACCAGCTGCGGCAGCGAGGTCAGCCCGCGCAGCCGCTGCATGCGCGCCGAGACGCGCACGTAGGAGGCCAGCCGGTCGCGGTCCGCCGCGGCCTCCTCGTAGCGCTCCTCACGGGACAGGCGCTCCATCCTGGCCTCGATCGCGGAGAAGACCTCCGAGGCGTCCAGCTCCATCGCCCTGCGGGCGGCCGCGGCGTGCAGGCCGTACTCCTCGACGCTCTGACGGCCCTCGCAGGGGGCGCCGCACCGGCCGATCCCGGCCAGTGCGCACGCGGGCCGGCCCGTGCGGAGGGTGATCCGCTCCGTGCACCGGCGCAGGGGGATCGCCTCGTGCAGCGCGGAGCGGGCGTCCTCGGCGGCGCGGACGCTGCCGAACGGGCCGAGGTATCCGGCCCCGTCGTCCTTGACCTCGCGCACGACGGACAGGCGGGGGAAGGGCTCCTCGGTGAGTTTGAGCCAGACCATCCGCTCGGGGAAACGCGACCTGCGGTTGTAGCGCGGTTTGGCCGAGCCGATCAGCCTGAGCTCTCTGACCTCGGCCTCAAGGGGGGTGGCGCAGACGATGGTCCTGATCCGCTCGGCGACGGCGACCATCTCGCGGATCCTCGGCCGGGTCTCGGCGGCGGTGAAGTAGCTGCGGACACGGTTGCGCAGGTTGGTGCTCTTGCCGACGTAGAGGGGCTCGCCCCGATCGTCCTCGAACACGTAGACCCCCGGCTCGCCGGGCACCCCGTTGGCCAGGTGGCGTTTGCGGCGTTGCTCGGGCGTCGGCGCCCGCACGAAGCCCTTCAGCTCCTCCAGCGTGTGCACCCCGAACGAGCCCGCCCGCTCGATCAGGGCGTGCAGCACGTCCACGGTCGCCCTGGCGTCGGCGAGCGCGCGGTGGCACGGCTCGGTCCTGCTGAAGACCCTGGCCAGGGTGGAGAGCTTGTAGTTGGGGACCTCGTCGCGGGTCAGCAGCCTGCGGGCCAGCACGACGGTGTCGACCACGGGATTGCCGGGCGGGGGGTAGCCCAGGGCCGCGCAGGCCGCCCTGACGAACGACAGGTCGAAGCCCGCGTTGTGGGCGACGAACGTGGCGCCCCTGGCGAACTCCAGGAAGGAGGGCAGCACCGAGTCGATCCTCGGCGCGGCGGTCACCATGGCGTCGGTGATGCCGGTGAGCACCGAGATGAAAGGCGGGATCGGTGAACCCGGATCGACCAGCGTGCCGAACTCGCCGAGCACCTCACCGCCGCGAACCTTGACCGCGCCTATCTCCGTGATGGCGTGCTCGTCGGCGGAGACCCCCGTGGTCTCCAGGTCGAACACGACGAACGTGATCTGCTCAAGCGGCGTGCCCAGTTCGTCAAGCGTCCCCTGCACGGCGTACTCCACGGCTCACGACCATAGGAGCATCGACCGACATTTACCGCTCCGGGGTCCGCCTGGCGTCGTTCCCCCTTGGTGTTCCGGCAACCCTCACGTAACCCTCATCTCACCGCGCGGGCACCATGGGGCACGAGAGGCTCAGATGGGCTCACTCGTCCCGTACGGCCGCGCCCGCCGCCCACAGCGCCAGCCCGAGCACCCCGAGCACGATGCAGGCGAAGACCTCGTAGCCCTCCAGCAGGCCCACGCGGTGCACCAGGAACCACTCGCGGCCGAGGCTCCCCGGCCCCCCGAACTCGCCGATCACGCCGCCGGCGGCCTGGACGACGCAGACGCTCCCGAGGATCCGCAGGGTCGCTCTCATGCCCTCGATGGTGACGCGGGGACCGGATGGGCCGCGTCGGCCGAAAGTCGGCGGAACGTCGACTTTGGTCGGTACCGGACGTTCCGGATGGGTCCTACCCTCGGACAACGTGACGGAGTATCGGTGGCTGCTGCCCGCGGTCCTGCACGGTGACCTGGCGGGCGAGCGGTCCCCGACGCGGCGTTCGGCCCGCGACTGGGGTGTCGACATCGTCGTCTTCGTCGTGGCCGCGCTGCTGGGGCTCGCCACCGCGCTGGCCATGCGACCCGGAGGTTCGACCCCGTACGCCGTCGTCCTCACCGACCAGATCGTCGGGGCCGCCGCGTGCGCGCTGCTGTGGCTGCGGCGCCGCTGGCCGGTCGGTCTGGCCCTCGTCATGGTGCCCGCCGCGCTCGCCTCGGGCATCGCCTCCGGAGCCGTCGCCGTGGCGCTTTTCACGGTCGCGGTGCACCGCCCCTTCAAGACGGTCGCCGCGATCACCGGGTTGCACGTCCTCGCACTCGTCCCCCAGCTGTGGTGGCGGCCCGACCCGGAGGTCTCCTACTGGGGGGCGATGGCGTTCTCGGTGCTGTCCTACCTGCTGCTGATCATGTGGGGCATGTTCGTCAGGGCGAGGCGCCAGCTGGTGCTCTCGCTGCGCGACCGCGCAGAACGGGCGGAGGTCGAGGCCGAGCTGCGGGTCGAGCGGGCCAGGCACATGGAGCGCGAGCGCATCGCCAGGGAGATGCACGACGCCCTCGCGCACCGCCTGTCGCTGCTCAGCGTGCACGCCGGGGCCCTGGAGTACCGCCCCGACATCCCCCGCGACGACCTGGTCAGGACGGCGGGGGTGCTCAGGACGGGGGCGCACCAGGCGCTCCAGGACCTGCGGGAGGTCATCGGCGTGCTGCGGCTCGGCGGCGAGGAGACCGCCCCTGACCGGCCCCAACCGACCCTCGCCGACCTGGAGGGCCTCGTCGAGGAGTCCAGGCTCGCGGGCATGGAGGTGACGCTCGACATGCGGGTGGCCGAGCCGGGCAGGGCGCCCGCAGGGCTCGGCAGGAACGTCTACCGGATCACCCAGGAGGGACTGACCAACGCGCGCAAGCACGCGACCGCGGCCCCGGTCGACGTCACCGTCAGGGGAGGGCCGGGAGACGGGCTCACCGTCGAGATCGGCAACCCCACGACCTCCGGGCGGGCCATCCCGGGCAGCGGGACGGGGCTGATCGGGCTCACCGAGCGGGCCGGGCTCGTGGGCGGGCGCCTCGCCTACGGTGTGGGTGAGGACGGCAGGTTCCGGCTCAGCGCGTGGCTGCCGTGGGCCACGTGAGGCGTACGGCGGGGCGATGACGGCCGAGGTGACGGGGTGTGGTTAACGTGGCGGACATGAGTTCCCCGCCCGCGGGTCAGGCGATCCGCGTGCTGATCGTGGACGACGACGCCCTCGTCAGGGCCGGGCTGTCGATGATCCTCGGCGGCGCCCCCGACCTGCTCGTCGTCGGCGAGGCGGGGGACGGGCTTGAGGTACCGGAGCTGGTTGCCGCGCACCGGCCGGACGTGGTGCTGATGGACATCCGCATGCCCAGGGTCGACGGACTGACCGCGACCGAGCGGCTGCGCGCCGCCCCCGCCCCTCCCGAGGTGGTCGTGCTGACCACCTTCCACGCCGACGCCCAGGTGCTCCGGGCCCTGCGGGCCGGGGCGGCGGGGTTCCTGCTGAAGGACACCCCTCCGGCCGACCTGGTCGCCGCGATCCGCAGGGTCGGCGCGGGCGAGCCGATCCTGTCGCCCGCCGTCACCAGGCAGCTCATCGCGCACGTCTCCGACGTCGGCGCGGGCACCCGCAGGGAGCAGGCGCGGGCGTCGCTCGCGGTGCTCAGCGAGCGTGAGCGCGACGTCGCGCTCGCCGTCGGCAGGGGAAGGTCGAACGCGGAGATCGCCGCCGAGCTCTACATGAGCGTGGCGACGGTCAAGGCGCATGTCTCCCGGGTGCTGACGAAGCTGGAACTGAACAACCGGGTCCAGATCGCGCTGACCGTTCACGACGCGGGTCATTTGATCTGACCTGTTCTGATCTGAATTGGCCAGGTATGGACACGACCGTGCCGGGCATGGCCGGGGCACCTGGCCGGACACCCGCCGCCGATGTCACGTTCGCCTGGGAAGGGGGGCGGCGGACGTCGGCCAGGTCGGTGCCCGGGTGAGGTAGCCGTACCCTTGACGTGAAGACCGATCCGAGTAGGGGCCGTGATGAGTTCAGCCGGAGAGGGCCTGTCTCGTCCACTGCCCGAGCAGGTCCGCTTACACGTCGTGGAGCTGGCGTCCCAGGTTCTGGGGTCGATGCCGCAGGCAGTGATGCCCGCGCCGCTACGGGGGATCGCCAAGTTCGACCCGAGGAAACGGGCCAGGCTGGGCGGCGCGCCGATCGCCGCCCAGCTGGAGACCGACAAGAAGTTCCGCGAGCTGGTCGCGGAGACACTGGCCGCGAGCTGGCCCGAGCTGGTCGAGAGCCTCGCCGAGGGTGTCGTGCCGCCCGCGGCCGAGCCGGTGCTGGTGGCGGCTGCGGCCTATCTGACCAGGCCACCCGGCTGGGTGGAGATGGTCGAGACCGCCCGCGCCGACCTTGAGCGCTCCGCCGCCGTCGCCGAGGGGTCGGCGCAGGAGCAGACGCTCACCCGGCTGCGCGAGCAGCTGGCCGCGCAGAAGGCCTCGGCCAAGGAGGAGGCCGACCGGCTGCGCGAGCAGCTCAAGGGGTCCAGGTCCGAGATCTCCGACCTGCGCCGCAGGCTGCACGACGCCAGGGAGCGCACCAGGGCCGCCGAGGCGCGGGCCGCCGAGATGGAGGAGGCCGCGCAGGAGGCCAAGGCCGCCGCGACCGCCGCGGGGAGCGCGGGGGAGAGCGAGCTGCGGCGCCTGAGGGAACGGGTGGCCGACGCCGAACGGCAGCTTGAGGCCACGCGAAGGGCCGCCCGTGAGGGCCGCAGCGTGGAGGACACCAAGGTCCGCATGCTGCTCGACGCACTGCAGGACGCCGCGGCCGGGCTGCGCAGGGAGCTGGCGCTGCCGTCGAGCATCCACCGGCCCGCCGACTCCGTCTCCTCTGTCGCGCCGGGCAGGCACGGGGTCCAGGCGGTGCCCGCGCGGGCCCTGGCCGACGACGACCCCGCCCTGCTCGACCAGCTGCTCGCGCTGCCGCAGATCCATCTGATCGTGGACGGCTACAACGTGACCAAGACCGGGTACGGCGCGCTGACCCTGGCCGACCAGCGCAACCGGCTGCTGACCGGGCTCGGCGCGCTGTACGCCCAGACCCGCACCGAGCTGACCTGTGTCTTCGACGGCGCCGAGCTGAACGGCCCGGTGCCGGTCTCCGCGCCGCGCGGCGTCCGGGTGATGTTCAGCTCCCCCGGGCAGATCGCCGACGACCTGATCCGCCAGCTCGTGCGGGCCGAGCCCGTCGGACGGGCCGTCGCGGTCGTCTCCTCCGACCGCGAGGTGGCCGAGTCGGTCCGCCGGATGGGCGCCAGGCCCGTTCCCGCGGTGCTGCTCCTGCGCAGGCTCGGGCGCGCCTGATCCGTCCTTCCCGGCTCGGGCCGCCTCCTGGCTGACATCTACAGGTAAAGAACAAAACCGCCAAAAAGGTGAGCTGACCCTTACCGGTTCTGTACTATTTCGCCCCAGGTCTTTACGTGGTCTTTGCGTGGGGAGGCGGCGTCGTGGCCGTGGCGGGTGTGCCGGTTGGGTTCGTGCGTGTGCCGATGGCTGCGGGACTGGCCTTGGCCCTGCTCGTGACTCCGATCGGGAGTGCGGCGGCCAAGCCGAAGCCGACGGTCGCGCAGACCAAGCAGAAGCTGGCCAAGCTCAACGAGCAGGCCGACCAGCTCGTCGAGAAGTACAACCAGGCGGGCGAGAAGTGGAAGAGGGCCCGCAAGAAGTACGCGGACCTGAACGCCGACCTGTCGAAGCAGTCCGCGAAGGTCGCCGGGCTCCGCGACGACCTCGTCACCATGGCCGTCACCACCTACCAGGGCGGCGCCATCGGCTGGCCGAACCTCGTCGGTGAGGTCAACCCCAACCTGGTGCTGAGCGGCCTGGCCACGGCCGACCAGATCTCCGCCTCCCGTGCCGAGAGCCTGCACGCCTTCGACGAGGCCAACAAGACGCTGCGTGACAACCGCGACAAGGCCAAGCAGGCCTTGGCCGACGCGGACCAGACGCGCGACGAGCTGGCCGAGGAGAAGGAGAAGGTCGAGAAGATGATCAAAATCCAGACGAAGGTGCTGCGCGACCTCGGCACCTTCAGGCCGGGTGACCCCAACAGCACCGGCATGCAGTACAACGGCTCCGCCTCGGGCAACGCCAGGGCCGCGCTGACCTTCGCCTTCGCCCAGCTCGGCAAGCCCTACCGGTACGGCGGCACCGGCCCGGACAGCTGGGACTGCTCGGGGTTCGTGCAGGCCTCCTGGCGCAGCGGAGGCGTGAGCCTGCCCCGCACCACCTGGGAGCAGTGGAGCTGGGGCGCCAAGCGCAAGGTCTCGCTGAGCGACCTCCAGCCGGGGGACATCCTCTTCAGCCAGGGCCTGGGGCACGTCGGGCTCTACGCGGGCAACGGCAAGATCATCCACGCTCCCCAGACCGGGGACGTCGTCAAGGTCGTCCCCCTCTCCTCCTACGGCGGCCGTCTGCTCGGGGCCGTCCGTCCCTGACCCCCCTTGGCCCCGTCCATGTCCACGGGGCCTCTGGGGGCCGTCTGAACGCCTTCGCGACCGCGGGCCGTCCGTTCCACGGGCGGCCCGTTTGGCATGCCCGGGATCGCCGGAGTGGTCCTGTTCGACGCCCTTGTAGGTGAAGGGGCGCTTTGGGAAGTCACTGATAAATGTGATTTATGTGACACTTGTTGTGCTTCTCTGGAAGATCATTTCGAATGTGACGAGGGTCATATTTATAAGATCGTGATGCCGCACTATCAGGCCTTTCGTAAACATGAAAACCTTTTTGTGGATCTTCGTATTTGATGGGGTCTTTGCCGGGGCTTGGTGATCGGGGTACCTTCTGGCGGTCGCAGTGAGCAAGCCATGCCACCGCGTCGAATGCCGGTCCTGCGGGCCGGTGTCCGTATAGATATCCAGTCGGCCGCCGTTCCCCGAAGGGATCGGTTCCCATCACGGCGGCCCGCCGAGTTCGTGCAGCCAGGAGGCACGGAGCCGGGGAACCATCGGCCCTTGACATGTGGCCAGGGGTGAATCGACGCGTTTGCCGTCGTAGGGCGTCTTCCCAGCCCGAACCCGTCAGCTAACCCGGTAGGCATCAGTGGAAGTCCCAAGGAGAAATCCTGTCTACCACCCTGCAAAACCCCCGTTTGTCGCGCTTTTTCCGCCTTTACCTGGGTGGATTCGTCCTCACGCTGACCGCCTCAACCGGAGCGGTGGCACTGGGGCCGGCAACAGCACAGGCGACGACGGATACCGCGGTCGCGGTTCAGGCCAGGAGTACGGCGAAGGACACGTCGAAGAGCGCATCGAAGGGCACGTCGGAGGGCACTGCCGCGAACACGGCGAAGGCCCGTGTCAAGCGCACGGCGAAGGCCGCGATGAACCGGGCCGCACGGCAGCGGTCCAGGGCCAGGACGGCCGTGGCGACGGCCAGGAAACAGATCGGCGATCCGTACCGGTGGGGTGCCTCCGGTCCCGGAGCGTTCGACTGCTCGGGCCTGGTCCAGTACGCGTGGCGCAAGGCGGGCGTCTCCCTCCCCCGGGTGACGGGCAGCCAGTACCGCGCGGTCAGGAAGAAGGTCTCGTGGAGCAAGTTGCACCTCGGTGACCTGCTGTTCTTCTACGGCAAGGGCCACGTCGGCATGTACGTCGGCCACGGCAAGATGATCCACTCGCCGAGCAGCGGCAAGTCGGTCAGGATCGTGACGTTGAAGGGGTACTACAGGTCCGCCTTCGCAGGAGCGGTCCGTCCCGGCACCTGACAGCGGCGGACGGCCCCGCCCATCCTCCCGCGGATGGGCGGGGCCGCCGCCTGCCGGGGAACGTTCCGGCCGGGGCGTCGGCTAGCATCGGCTGCCATGTCCGTCCCGAAGGGGCGCCGCGCCGTGCTCGCCGGGATGCTCGCGCTGGCGGGCGCCGGGCTCGGCGGGGCGAGGCCCACGCCGCAGACGGCCCGCGACCTGTGGCCCGGCGCCGCCGAGGTGGTCCGGGGCGAGCGCTCCCTTGCCGTCGGCCACCGTGTCCCGCCCGCCGAACTGCGTGATCTCGCGGCCAGGGCCGACCGCGCCTGCCGTACGATCGCGCGGGTCTGGGGGCCGGTCAGGGCGGTGGTCGTGGTCCCCGCGACCGACGACGAGGCCGCGGAGCTCGCGGGGACGGCGCAGACCGGCGGGCTGGCCGCGCTGGCGACCGCGGACCGGGTGATCGTGGTGCCGACGGGATACGCCAGGCTCAGCGAGACCGGCAGGGACGTGGTGATCACCCACGAGCTGACCCATCTGGCGACCGGCGCCACCAGGGGCGGGCGGGTCCCGATGTGGCTGTCGGAGGGGTTCGCCGACTACGTGGGCTACCGGGACGCGGGGATCGCCGTCAGGACCGTTGCGGCCGAGCTCGCGGCCGAGGTGCGCGCGGGCGTCCTGCCCACGGAGCTTCCCGGCGGGGACGGCTTCTCCCCCGGCGCCCCCAGACTCGCGCAGGCCTACGAGGAGGCCTGGCTCGCGTGCCGGTACGTCGCGGAGCGCTTCGGTGAGAAGGCGCTGGTGAGGCTTTACGGTAGCGATGTCGGCAGCACGCTGGGCCTGTCGCGCGCGGAGTTCACCGCCGCGTGGCGCGACCATCTCCGGAGGGAACTCTCATGACGCGGAGCGTGGAGGAGACACCGGCGCGGGAGCGGGGCGGGGCCAGGGGAGCGGGGATCGCGCTCGCCGTCCTGGGGGCGATCACGCTGGCGGTCGTGGCGTTCACCACGCCGTGGCGGGCGCTGCCCGAGGCGGCGCCGTACGTCGCGCCGGACCCGGCCCGTGACTTCACCCCGGCGCAGATCGCCAGGGCGGAGGCGTTCGACGCCGCGGTGAGCCTGCCGTCCTACCTGTCCCTGGGCCTGACGCTGGTCGTGGCCGGGGTGCTGGTCGCCACCCCGCTCGGCGCGCGGCTGCTGGGCCGCCTGCGGGGGCCGTGGTGGCTGCGGGCGTTGCTCGGCGTGCTGGTGATCTCCGTGGCCGTCGCGGTGCTGCGCTGGCCGTTCGGCATGTGGGCGGAGACCTATCTGCGCGAGTACGGCCTGTCCACCCAGACCTGGGCGTCGTGGTCGGCCGACCGGATCAAGAACACCGCGGTCGGCGCCGTGCTGACGGCGATCATGGTGGTCGCCGTGGTCGGGCTGGCCCGCCGCTACCGGCGGTGGTGGCTGCCCGCGGCGATCGGGGCCTTCGCGCTGACCATGCTCGCCTCCTTCGCCTACCCGGTGGTCGTCGAGCCCCTGTTCAACGACTTCAAGCCCATGGCCGCGGGGGAGCTGCGCTCCGGCCTGCTCGACATGGCGGCCAAGGACGGCGTCCCGGTCGAGGACGTGCTCGTGGCCGACGCCTCCCGGCGCACGACCGCGCTCAACGCCTACGTCTCGGGGTTCGGCGCGACCCGCAGGATCGTGGTCTACGACACGCTGCTGCGGGCCCCGGCCGACGAGGTCGAGCTGGTGGTGGCGCACGAGCTCGGCCACGCCAAGGCGGGCGACGTGCTGTACGGCACGCTCGTCGGCGCGCTCGGCGCCGCCTGCGGGGCCTGTCTGCTCTACCTGATCACCTCGGCCGGTCCGGTACGGCGCCGCACCGGCGTCCCCTCGGCCGCCGACCCCAGGGCGGTCGGGCTCCTGATGGGGCTGCTGAGTCTGGCGACCGTGCTGTCGGGCCCGGCGCAGAACGTGATCAGCAGGCACATCGAGGCCCGCGCCGACGCGCACGCGCTCGACCTGACACGGCGGCCCGAGACGTTCACGGCCATGCAGAAACGGCTCGCGATCACCAACATTTCTGATTTGTCGCCAGATGTCATTGAATATCTGCTCTATGTGTCTCATCCCACGACACCGCAGCGCATCGCCATGGCCCGCTCCTGGGCCCTGCTGAACGGCGCCGGGGAACCGTGACCCGCACACTGATCGTCACCAACGACTTCCCGCCCAGGGCCGGGGGCATCCAGTCGTTCGTGCACGGCCTGGCCGCGGGCCGCCCGCCGGAGACGGTGGTGGTCTACGCCCCGCGCTGGCCGGGGGCCACGGCCTTCGACGCGCGGCAGCCGTACCCGGTCGTGCGTCACCCCACCTCCCTGATGCTGCCCACCCGGCAGGTCGCCCGCAGGGCCGCCCGGCTGGTGGCCGAGTTCAAGTGCGAGACGGTGGTCTTCGGGGCGGCGGCGCCGCTCGGCCTGCTCGCGCCCAGGATGCGCGCGGCCGGGGCGCGGCGGATCGTCATGCTCACCCACGGCCACGAGGCCGCCTGGGCCGCGGTCCCGGCCGTCGGAAGACTGCTGGCCAGGATCGGCGCGCACGCGGACACGGTGACCTACCTGGGGGAGTACACCCGGCGGCGCCTGGCCAGGGTGATCCCCCAGGACCGCCTGGTACGGCTCGCCCCCGGCGTCGACACCGGCCTGTTCCGCCCCGGCGCCGGGGGTGAGGCGGTCCGCGCCGCACTCGGCCTGCGGGGGCGTCCCGTCGTGGTCTGCCTGTCCAGGCTCGTGCCGCGCAAGGGCCAGGACGTCCTGCTGCGGGCCTGGCCCCGGGTGCTCGGCGCGGTTCCCGAGGCGGTCCTGCTGATCGTCGGCGGCGGCCCCTACCGGGGCGCGCTGGAACGCCTGGCCCGGCCCCTGGGCGGCTCGGTCATGATGACCGGCCCGGTCCCGTGGGCGTCGCTGCCCGGCTACCTCGACGCGGGAGACGTCTTCGCCATGCCGTGCCGTACGAGGCTGGGGGGTCTCGACGTGGAGGGGCTCGGCATCGTCTACCTGGAGGCCTCGGCGACCGGGCTGCCCGTGGTCGCGGGCTCCTCAGGCGGCGCCCCGGACGCGGTGCTGGACGGCGAGACGGGCCTGGTCGTCGACGGCTCCCGCCCGGAGGAGGTCGCCGGGGCACTGGTCCGCCTGCTCGGCGACCCGGCGCGGGCCAGGGAGATGGGGGAGCGCGGGCGCGCCTGGACCGAGCGGGAGTGGGACTGGAGCCACGTCACCGGCCGCTTCGCCCATCTGCTCGACGCCGGGCACTGAGCGGCCGGGTCAGGCCGGATAGGCGTGGGTCTCGGTCGCCTTGACCGAGGCCCAGATCGACTGCCCGGGGGCCAGGCCCAGCTCGGCGACCGCGGCGGTGGTGACGTCGGCTGCGACGGGCAGCGGCCCCTCCAGGTGCACGCGGACGCTGTCGCCGTGGCGTTCCACGCCCTCGATCACGGCCCGCCACAGGTTGCGCGGACTCCCGTCGGGGCGGGTCCGGTACAGGGCGACCGCGGAGGGGGCGAACGCGACGAACGCCGGGCCCTCGACGGGTTCGGCCACTCTGAAGCGCACCCCGTCACCGGTGCCGACCGTGACGTGCGAGCCTGTCGCGACGCCGCGGTGGAGGTTGAGGCCGACCAGGCGGGCGACGTAGTCGGTGCGCGGGCGGCGGGCCACCTCGGCCGGGGTGCCCTCCTGCACGACCGTGCCGTCCTCGACGACGACCAGCAGGTCGGCCAGGACCATGGCGTCCAGCGGGTCGTGGGTGACCAGGACGGTCGCGCCGTCGAAGTCGGCCAGGTGGCGGCGCAGCCGGGAGCGGATCTCCAGCCGGGTGTGGGCGTCCAGCGCGGCCAGCGGCTCGTCCAGCAGCAGCAGGCGCGGCTCGGCGGCAAGGGCGCGGGCCAGGGCGACCCGCTGGGCCTGCCCGCCCGACAGGCGCCCCGGCCTGGTCGCCGCGTACTCCTCAAGGCCGATCCGCCTCAGCCATTCGGCGGCCGTACGGCGTGCCCGCGCCCGGCCTGCTCCCTGGCAGCGCGGTCCGAAGGCGACGTTCTCCAGGGCGGAGAGGTGGGGGAAGAGCAGATAGTCCTGGAAGACCATGCCGACCGGGCGGTGTTCGGCCGGCAGCGTGTGCAGGGGACGCCCGTCCAGGGTGATGTGGCCGTCGTCCATGGGGGTGAGCCCGGCCAGGGCGCGCAGCGCGGTCGTCTTGCCCGCGCCGTTCGGGCCGAGCAGCGCGACGACCTGGCCGGGGGCGACGGTCAGGCCGATGTCGAGGCGGAAGGAGGGCCTGGTGACGACGACGCGGGCCCGCAGGGTCATGGGGCCCTGCGGCCACCGCTCGCGCGGGCTCACGGCGTGCCCGTCCAGCGGTCACGCAGGCAGGCCAGGATGACCACGGAGACGGCCAGCAGGACGAGGCTGAGCACGACGGCCGCCTCGGGCTCGGTCTCCAGCGCCAGATAGACCGCCAACGGCATGGTCTGGGTCCTGCCGGGGAAGTTCCCGGCGAAGGTGATGGTCGCGCCGAACTCGCCGAGCGCGCGGGCCCAGCACAGTACGGCCCCGGCCAGCACGCCGGGGGCGACCAGCGGCAGGGTCACCCGGCGGAAGACGGTCAGCCGGGAGGCGCCCAGCGTGGCCGCGGCCTCCTCAAGACGCGTGTCGGCGGCGCGCAGCGCCCCCTCGACGCTGATGACCAGGAACGGCATGGCGACGAAGGCCTCGGCGACCACGACCCCGGCGGTGGTGAAGGGCAGGCTGACGCCGAGGGTCTCGTCGAGCCACCGGCCGACCAGGCCGCGCCGTCCCAGCACCAGCAGCAGCGCGACCCCGCCGACCACCGGGGGCAGCACCAGGGGGACGGTGATCAGGGCGCGCAGCAGGCGCCGCCCGGGGAAGGAGACCCGGGCCAGCAGCCAGGCCAGCGGCACGCCGAGCAGCAGGCAGGCGAGCGTGGCCAGGGTCGCGGTCACCAGCGACAGACGCAGCGCCTGCAGTACCTGGGGCTCGGCCAGCCGCGCGGCCATGGTCGGCCAGGGCGCGCGCAGCAGCAGCCCGGCCGGCGGCAGGACCAGGAAGACGACACCCAGGAGGGCGGGCAGCAGCAGAAGCCAGGGCGGGCGGCCCCGGCTCCCGTATGTTCTGCTCCGGGAGCGTGTCACGGGATCAGGGGGCCTCGAAGCCCGCCCTGGTCAGCACGTCCCTGCCCCGGGGCGACAGCACCAGGTCGACGAACCTCCTGGCGAGGCCGGGGGCGGGTGCCTTGGTCAGCGTCGCGACGGGGTAGTCGTTGATCGCCTTGCCCGCCTCGGGGAAGCCGATGCCCCTGACCCCGCCCCCGGAGGCGATCACGTCGGTCCTGTAGACCAGGGCGGCGTCCACCTCGCCGAGCTCGACCTTGGTCAGGGTCGCCTTGACGTCCTGCTCCAGGGTGACCGGGGTGACCTTGAGGCCCGCGGCGTCGAGTGCCTTGGCGGCCGCGGCGCCGCACGGCACCTGAACGGCGCACAGGGCGACCTTGACCCCGGGGCCGGTGAGGTCCTTCAGGCCGTCGACCTTGGCGGGGTTGTCCACGGGCACGGCGATCTGCAGCGTGTTGCGCACGAACGTGACCGGGGCCGCGGCCAGGGAGGCGTCGGTGACGGTCCTCATCGTGGCGGGACTGGCGGCGGCGAAGACGTCGGCGGGGGCGCCCTGGACGATCTGCTGGGCCAGCGTGGCGCTTGAGCCGAAGTTGAACCGCACCGTGGTGCCCGGGTTCTCGGCCTCGAAGACCCTGCCCAGCTCGGTGAACGTTCCGGTCAGCGACGCCGCGGCGAACACGGTCAGCGTCGTCGCCCCGCCGGAGGAGGCGTCCCGGGAGCCGCAGCCGGACAGGGCCGTCGTGAGCACGAGGGCGAGGGCGAGGACGGGGCGGAACGTGGTCGGCCGCATGGGCAACGAGGTCTCCTTACTGACCCACCGTGCGAGCGGGATCGGCGATCTCCACGACGACGTTGGTGGACTTGATCACGGCGACCGCCACCACTCCCGCCTCCAGGCCGAGTTCGTCGGCGGCCTGGCGGCTCATCAGCGAAACCACCCGGTACGGCCCGGCGGCGATCTCCACCTGGGCCATCACCGAGTCCTTGATCACCTCGGTCACGATCCCGCGCAGGCGGTTGCGCGCCGAGGAGCGCCCGGAGCCGCCGCCCGTCTCGATCTGCGAGCGGGCGAAGGCGGCCAGGTCGGCCCCCTCGACCGTCCGGTGGCCGTTGCCGTCCCGGCGGGCGGCGAGCCTGCTGGCGTCGATCCACCTGCGGACGGTGTCGGGGCTGACCCCGAGCAGCGTGGCGGCTTCGCTGATCCGAAACGTCGTCACGAACAATCACCATACCTTCGCATATTCCAGGCGCAAGAGCCGGGCTCCCTCGCAGGCGCGTGATCAGAGGGTGTCCTGGTGCCGCATCCGCGACGCTCGGGGTGCGGGAATGTGAAAGCCGCGGTGACCTGGCCGGTCACCGCGGCGGAGAGAGGAGAGGTCAGGGGGTGTGCACGGCGCCGCCGTACAGGGCGTCGATCCGGTCGGCGAAGTCACGGGCGACCACGGCGCGCTTGATCTTCATCGAGGGGGTGACGTGCCCGCTCTCCTCGGTGAGGTCGATGTCGAGCACGGTGAACTTCTTGATCTGCTCGGCCTTCGAGACCGCCCTGTTGGCCTCGTCGACGGCCTTCTGCACCTCGGCGTGGATCGCCGGGTCGTGGCTGAGGTCGGCGACGCTCGCCCCCGCCCTGCCGTTGGCCGTCTTCCACCGGTCGAGCGCCTCCGGGTCGAGCGTCACCAGCGCCGCGACGAACGGCCTGCCGTCGCCGACCACCATCGCCTGGCTGACCAGGGGGTGGGCGCGGATGCGGTCCTCCATCGGCCCGGGGGAGACGTTCTTGCCCGCGGCGGTGACGATGATCTCCTTCTTGCGCCCGGTGATGCGCAGGTAGCCGTCCCGGTCGAGCTCGCCGACATCGCCGGTGTGGAACCAGCCGTCGGTGTCGACGACCTCGGCGGTCGCCTTCTCGTCGTTCCAGTAGCCGTTGAAGACGTGGCGGCCCTTGACCAGCACCTCACCGTCGTCGGCGATGCCGATCGTGACGCCGGGGAACGGCTTGCCGACGGTTCCGATCTTGTTGGCGCCCGGCTGGTTGACGGCGGAGGGCGCCGAGGTCTCGGTCAGGCCCCAGCCCTCGTAGACCTCGATGCCGACGCCCCTGAAGAAGTGCGAGAGCCGCTCACCCAGCGCCGAACCGCCGGAGACGGCCGCGGAGAGCCTGCCGCCGGTGGCCGCGCGGAGCTTGCCGTACACCAGCCTGTCGAACAGGGCGCGTCTGAGGTTGAGCCCGAACCCGGCGCCGCCCGCCGACTCGGCGCGGCTCCAGGCGATGGCCGTCGTGGCGGCGGCGTGGAAGATCTTCCCCTTGCCCTCCACGGTGGCCTTCAGCTCGGCGGCGTTGTAGACCTTCTCGAACACCCTGGGCACGCCCAGCAGGAACGTCGGCCTGAAGCCCCGCAGGTCGGGGGCGACGTTCTTCATGTTGGGGGAGTGGGCCAGGACCGTGCCCGTCTCCAGCAGCACGAGCTGGATCATGCGGGCGAAGACGTGCGCGAGCGGCAGGAAGAGCAACGCCGCGCTGTCGGCGCTGAACAGCGGTTCGAGCGGGCCCGCCGCGACGTTCCTCGCGGTGAACAGCAGGTTGTCGTGGGTCAGCGCGCAGCCCTTCGGGCGGCCCGTCGTGCCCGAGGTGTAGACGATGGTCGCCAGGTCGTTCCCGCCGCGCCCGCTCCTGCGCTCCTCGACCGTCCGCTCGTCCACCCCGGCGCCGTCCTCGGCCAGTTTGGCCAGGGCCCCGCCCTCGATGTTCCACACGTGGCCGAGCCCGGGAAGGTCGGCCGTGGCCTCGCGCACCGTCTCCTCGTGCGCGTCCAGCTCGACGAAGACCGCCCGCGCGCCGCTGTCGGAGAGGATCCACCTGACCTGGTCGGCCGAGGAGCTCTCGTAGATCGGCACGCCGACGGCCCCCGCCGTCCAGATCGCGTAGTCGATCACGGTCCACTCGTAGCGGGTCCGCGACATCAGGGCCACCCGGTCACCTGCCTCGACCCCGGCCGCCACCAGCCCCCTGGCCACCGCGAGGACCTGATCGCGGAACTCGCCCGCGGTCACGGCGACCCAGTCGTCGCCGGACTTGCGGCGCAGCGAGACCCTGCCGGGCTCCCGTTCGCCGCGCAGGAAGACCGTGTCGGTCAGGCTGGAGGAGAGGGGGACATCCACGAGCACGGGGACGCTGTACTCACGCACGGGTGACTCCAGAGGACGCGCGGTCGGCGGACGCCTGGAGGTCGTCACGGCGGATTCCTCACCAGGCGTTCCCGGGGGCGGTCTCACGGTATCAGCCCCGCCGGGCGTGACCTCCTGATCGATGTCCGGCCGTCCGTGTCGCGGCGCCCGAGACGGCATCCGGGACGGCGGGGCGCGGGCGACCTAGGATGGCGGAATGCGGGTCCACGTCGTCAGCGATGTACACGGAAGAGCGGACGCCCTGGCCCGCGCGGCGGACGGCGCCGACGCGCTGGTCTGCCTGGGAGACCTGATCCTGTTCGTCGACTACGCCGACCACTCCCAGGGCATCTTCCCCGAGCTGTTCGGTGCCGAGGCGGCGACGAGGCTCGTCGGGCTGCGGACGGCCCGCCGCTTCGACGAGGCCAGGCGGATGACGGCCGAGCTGTGGGCCTCGCTCGACGGTGATCCCGCCGACCACATCGAGCGCCTGGTGCGCGGGCAGTACGCCGAGATCTTCGCCGCGATGCCGACGCCCGCCTACATCACCCACGGCAACGTGGACGTGCCGCGTTACTGGCCGGACTACGTCCGGCACGGGCACCACGTGCTCGACGGGCAGAGTGTCGAGATCGGCGGCCTGCGCTTCGGCTTCGTCGGCGGTGGGCTGCGCACGCGGTACCGGACGCCGAACGAGATCGACGACGAGGAGTTCGCGCGCAAGGTCGAGGCGGTCGGCGAGGTGGACGTGCTGTGCTGCCACATCCCCCCGGCCATCCCCGAACTGCTCTACGACGTGGTCGCCCGGCGCTTCGAGCGGGGCAGCGAGGCCACCCTTGAGGCGATCAGGCGCACCCAGCCGCGCTACGCGCTCTTCGGCCACGTCCACCAGCCGCTGGCCGCCCGCACCCGCGTCGGCAGGACCGAGTGCCTCAACGTCGGGCACTTCCGTGGCAGGGGAGTGCCCTTCGCGCTTGAGTGGTGAGCCGGAGATCGTCGCGGAACGGTCGAAAGAGTACGGTGAACCCATGGCTGACCGCACCACCTCGAACATCGTCATCGCCGCAGACCGGCCCACTGTCATGAAGGTGATCGCCGACTTCCCGGCGTATCCCGAGTGGGCGGGACAGGTGAGGACGGCGCGCGTCCTGTCCACCGGGTCCGACGGCCTGCCGGAGACCGTCAGGTTCTCCCTGGACGCCGGGGTGATCAGCGACGAGTACACCCTCGGTTACGTCTGGCACGGGGACGAATCCGTCGATTGGAGTGTCACCGAGACGGGCAGGATGATCTCTGGGCTCACCGGGAGTTACCGCCTGACCGAGACGCGTGGCGGTACCGAGGTGACCTACGAGCTGGCGGTCGATCTCAAGGTTCCGATGATCGGCATGGTCAGGCGTAAGGCGGAGAAGGTCATCATCGACACCGCCCTGAGAGGGTTGAAGAAGCGCGTCGAGGGTTCCTGACCCAGGGGGAGGGTTCGTGACCAGGATCCTGCTGTTCACCGGCAAGGGTGGTGTCGGCAAGACGACCGCGGCGGCGGCGACCGCCGTACGGGCGGCAGGGGAGGGTCTGAAGACGATCGTGGTCTCGACCGACACCGCCCACTCGCTCGCCGACGCGCTCGGCGTCGACGCCAAGGGTGAGCCGGCCGAGGTCGTCCCCGGGCTCTACCTGCACCAGGTGGACACCCAGCGGGCGCTCGAACGCCAGTGGGGCGAGCTGCGCGACTACGCCAGGGGACTGTTCGCCGAACTCGGCCTCGACGAGATCACCGCCGAGGAGATCACGGTGCTGCCCGGCGCCGAGGAGGTCCTCGCCCTGCTGCAGCTGCGTGAGCACGCCCGCGCCGGGGCGTGGGACGTGGTCGTCGTCGACTGCGCGCCGACCGCCGAGACGCTCAGGCTGCTGGCCCTGCCCGAGGCCCTCGACTGGCACGTCAACCGGCTGCTGCCCGCGGGCAGGCGGCTGCTGCGCGCGGTCGCGCCGCTGGTGCGCAGGGTGGCCCAGGTCAGCGTCCCCGACGACCAGGTGATCGGAGCGGGGGAACGGTTCCACCGCGGCCTGCTGGAGGTCCGCGAGCTGCTCACCGGCCCCTCGGCCAGCGTCCGGCTCGTGCTCACCCCCGAGGCGGTTGTGCTCGCCGAGGCCCGCCGTACGCTCACCTCCCTCAGTCTGTACGGCTACCGCGTGGACGCGGTGATCGCCAACCGGGTCTTCCCGGGTGAGGGCGCCGACCCGTGGCGCAGCGGGTGGGTGCGGGCCCAGGCGGCGCGGCTGGCCGAGGTCGCAGAGTCCTTCGCCCCGCTGCCCGTGCACACGGTCCCCTACCTTGAGGCCGAGCCCGTCGGCCCCGCGGCCCTGGCCCGGGTCGCCGAGGCCATGTACGGCCAGGCCGATCCGTTCGCCCCGCCGCAGGGCGATCCGCCGCTGCGGATCACCCCGGAGGGAGAGCTCGTCCTGGCGCTGCCGCTGGCCGACAGGAGCCAGGTGAACGTGGCGCGTAAGGGCGACGAACTGATCGTCGACGCGGGCTTCCACCGCAGGGTTCTGGCGCTGCCCGCGGCCCTGGCACGCAGAGCCGTACGGGAGGCGGTGCTCCGCGACGGCCTTCTCCGGGTACGGTTCGAGACGGGAGGGCCTGATGACTGAGAAGACCGAGAACACGACGACGGGAACCGGCGCCACGGGCGACGGCAGGGACCCGCTGGGCAACGCGGCCGAGGAGGCGTTCAAACTCTTCGAGACGATCCAGCAGAAGGCGGCCAAAGAGTTGCGGAAGGGCCTGGTCAAGGGCACGATCGGCGGGCTCGGCGGCGCCTTCACCGGTGGTTTCACCGGTGGCGGGAGAAGCCGGGACGTGTGGGAGGAGGCGGTCTCCGAGCACGACGAGTACATCTGCCGGGCCTGCCCCGTCTGCCGGGCGATGGCCGCGCAGCGCGAGGCGGGCGGCGCGGTCGTCGATCACCTGACGCAGGCGGGCAGTGAGCTCTTCGCCGCGTTCAGGTCGGCCGTCGACGGGCTTAACCGGCCCTCGCCGGGGCAGCGGGCGCGTGAGCGGGAGACCCCTGTGGAGCACATCGACCTGGGATGAGTCCGGGGAGAGAGGACGGGTAATGGCGCTGACCATCGGCGTTGACATCGGCGGCACCAAGATCGCGGCGGGCGTCGTGGACGAGGACGGCCGCATCGTCGAGCATCTCCTGCGGCCGACCCCGGCCACCGACCCCGAACGGGTCGCGGAGAGCATCGCCGAGGTGGTCGGGGAGCTGGCCGAGGGCCGGGAGGTCGAGGCCGTCGGGCTCGGCGCCGCGGGTTTCGTCGACGAGACGCGCTCCCTGGTGCGTTTCGCGCCCAACCTGGCCTGGCGCGAGGAGCCGCTGCAGAAGAAGGTCTCCGCCCTGGTCGGCCTGCCCGTCGTGGTGGAGAACGACGCCAACGCCATGGCGTGGGGCGAGGCGAGGTTCGGCGCGGGACGCGGCGAGAGCCATCTGGTGTGCGTCACGGTCGGCACCGGCATCGGCGGCGGCATCGTCTTCGACGGCGCGCTCTTCCGCGGCCGCTGGGGCATGGGAGCCGAACTGGGCCACATGCAGGTCGTCCCCGAGGGCCGTCTGTGCGGCTGCGGCAACCTCGGCTGCTGGGAGCAGTACGCCAGCGGCAACGCCCTGGTCGCCGAGGCCAGGCTGATCGCCGGCGCCGATCCCGGCCGCGCCGCCACGCTGCTCGAACTCGCGGGCGGGACGCCGGAGCTGATCGAGGGCAGGTTCGTGACCGAGGCGGCCAGGAGGGGCGACGACGCCGCGCTCGCCGCCTTCTCCTCGATGGCCGACTGGCTGGCCCAGGGATTGTGCGACCTGACCGCGATCCTCGACCCCGGCTGCTTCGTCCTGGGCGGGGGCGTCTCGACCGCCGCCGACCTGTGGATCGACCGGGTCAGGGAGGCGTTCGCCGCCAACGTGACCGGCCGGGGGCACCGCCCGATCGCCGAGATCCGCCTGGCGGAGCTCGGCGCCTCCGCCGGACTGGTCGGAGCCGCGGACCTGGCCAGGATCCGCTGAGGGAGCCGCCGACGGCGCCGCTCAGGATCGCCACCTACAACGTCCGTTCGATGAAGGACGACCAGGCCGCGCTCGGGCGGGTGATCACCGCCCTGCGCGCCGACGTGCTGTGCGTGCAGGAGGCGCCGAGGTTCTGGCGCTGGCGCCGCAGACGTGGGCGGCTGGCCGCCTCGGGAGGCATGTCCGTGGTCGCGGGCCGCCGCCTGGGCGGGGTGGCGGTGCTGACGGGCCCCGCCGTACGGCCGCTGCACGGGCGGGGGCGGCTGCTGCGGTTCTTTCCCGGCCTCGAACAGCGCGCGATCGCGATGGCCGTCGTGGAGTACGGCGGGCACCGGGTCGCGGTCGGCTCGGTCCACCTCGACCTCGACCCGGCCGCGAGGGCCCACCACGCGGGCCAGGCGCTCTCCATGCTCGGGGAGGTCGCCGAGCGCTTCGGCGCGCTGCCCGTGCTGGCCGGGGACGTCAACGAGGAGGCGGGGGAGCCGGCCTGGCGGCTCATCACGGAACGGCTGACCGACTGTTACCCGCTCGCGCCGCGCGGCGACGGCCTCACCTTCCCCTCGCGGGCGCCGCGCGTGCGCATCGACGCGGTCTTCGCGGCGCCCGGGGCGCGGGTGATCTCCTGCGGTGTGGCCGGGGCCGATCCCGGTGACCTGCGGCTGGCGACCGACCACCTGCCGGTGCTCGCGGAGCTGTCGTTCTCCGGCGAGAGGCTCGGCTGAGGGGCGCGACGGGGGCGCCGAGATCGGGAAAGGACGGGGCCGGGGCCTCTCCCCGAGATCCCCGTCGGGAGGGCAACTACAGCGGGCACGCACACGGGCCGTGCCGGGCGCCGTACCATTTGGGGCATGACCCGTCGCCTTCCGCGGCGTGCGCTGGCGCTGTGCGCGGGAGGACTGCTCCTGACGGCCTCTCTGTCGCCGCCCGCCCACGCCGACCCCCGTCCCGCCTCCGTCGCGGAGGCGTGGCAGGCGCCGACGAGCGCGCGGCTGAGCAGCGACGGATCGCTGTCCGACGTCGCGGGCGTCTCGGCCTCCGACATCTGGGCGGTCGGCCAGGAGAGCGTGTGGGACATCTGGCAGAGCCGCGGCGCGCTCACCCACTGGAACGGCAGCACCTGGACCGAGGTCGGCATCCGCAACGATCCGACGGGCGCGGGACTGTTGCGTTCGGTGGCCGCCGCGCCCGGCCAGGTGTGGGCGGTCGGTGAGGGCCACGACGGCCTGCCGTACCTCGCCTCGGGCAGCGGGACCACCTTCGACCGGGTGGTCGTCGACAAGCTGCACGTCGGCGACTGGCTCGCCGGGGTCGCCGCGCTCCCCGGACGGATGGCCGCGGTCGGCCGCCGGGGCGAGCAGCCGCTGGTCCTCACCCAGACCGGCACGAAGTGGAAGCTCACCCAGATCAAGGGCAGGGGCACCCTGTACGGCGTCGCGCTGTCCGGCAAGGGCGACGGGCTGGCGGTCGGCGACACCGGCACGGGGCCGCTGGTCGTCCGGCTGTCGGGGAACCGCTGGAGGCAGGTCTCCGTCCCGGCGGTGCCCGGCGGCTACCTGCGGGATGTCTACTTCGACTCGCCGAAGCGGGCGCTGGCCGTCGGCGGCGTCTACCTGAGGTCGGGCGGGGTCGGCCCGCTGATCCTGTCGTGGAACGGCAAACGCTGGTCGAGGGTGAAGGCCCCCGGCGACGACGTGCGCCTGTACGGCGTGACCGGCGACAGGAAGGGCCGTTTCTGGATCTCCGGTGTGGACATGGAGCGCCCGGGAGAGGCGTTCCTGCTCACCTACGACGGTCACAGGGTCAAGACGGTGCGCGGCGCGGACGGCGCGGCCCCCAGGACGATCAGGCTGCAGTCGGTGACCTACCTGACGGCCACCGGGACGGTGTGGACCGTCGGCCACGTGGTCGACGCCTCGGGCCGCTACACAGACGTGGTCGAGCGGTTCGGCGCGGCCGGGCGGCCGGTCGAGCCCTGAGGCCCGCTCCGGCTCCCGGGCGCGCGGGATCGGAGCCGGGCCGTTGCGGCCCGCCCTCAGACGACGGCGCCGTCGTCCCAGCCGTCGGTCGGCGGGCCGTCGCCCATCCGCACGACCAGCGCCACGAAGCCGCCGATGAAGGCCGCCACGGCGGTGAACAGCATCCACCCCTGCAGCCGCCAGCTCAGCGCCGCGCTCAGCAGCAGGTAGGCGGGGCCGCCGAACAGGGCCAGCCACGCGAGCTTGGTCGCGGTGTCGGTCTTGGGCAGCGGAGGCGGTGGCGGAGGGACGTAGTGCCCCTCGTCGTCCTCGGTCTCCGCCTCGCCGCCCCGGCCGAGGCCCGCGAACTCCTCGGGCAGCGGCTGGCGCGCCTCCTCCGGCGGTTTGACGACCCTCCTGGGAGGGCCGGCGGGGAGGTTCTCGCTGTCCGGCCACGGCTGATCGGCCGAGTCCAGCTCGGAGGTGTCGTTGAAGGAGGCGACGATCTGACGCCAGACCTCGTCCTCATCGCTCTGGGGTGTCACTTAGCTGGCCCGTCCCTCCCGGAGACCACGCATGCCCCGCCTGCCTTCACTCTCCCTGCAAGGGTACAGAGGCGTTCGCGTTGATGAACTCCAGGCTCCCCGCAAAGATCCGGTCCGCGTCGTTGTCGAGGGTGGCGACGTGGTAACTGTCGTTGAGTTCCACAACATCAAGGTTCCCCCCGGTTAGCTTTTCACGCAAAATGCGCAAACTAGTTGGTTTCACCACATGGTCCTGCGGGCTGTGAAAAGCCAGTACCGGTTGGGTGACCTTGTGCAGTTCCGACTGGGTCAGCGCCCACAGCCGGGGGAGGGTGGCGGCGGCCTTGACCGGGGTACGGCTGTAGCCCAGTTCCCTCGCCCCCTCCTTCTTGATGTCCCCGGCCACGCCCCGCACCGAGGAGACGAACAGCCCGAGCAGCGGCGCCAGGGCGAGCATGGGGACGTCGTTGGCGATCGACGGGTTGACGACCACGACCCCCCTGATGCCCGTGCCGTGCACCTCGGCCAGCCGCAGCGCCATGCAGCCGCCCAGGGAGAGCCCGGCGGTGAAGACCTCGTCACAGTGGCCGCGCAGGCCCGCCAGCGCCCTGTCCAGCTCGGCGTACCAGTCTTCCCAGCGGGTGTGGCTCATCTCCTGCCAGGTGGTGCCGTGGCCGGGCAGCCGGGGAAGCTCGACGCTCAGGCCCGCGGCGGCCAGGTGCTCCGCCCAGGGACGCAGCGACTGCGGCGACCCGGTGAATCCGTGACAGAGCAGAACCCCGACCCGTCCCCCTCTGTGGTGGTACGGCTCCGCGCCGGGCATGACTGGCATCGCAGCTCCTTGTAAGGTTCGCCCGATCGTCGCACGACTGGGGCGTGTTTTGCGAGAGGTCGATATGTGTGGTTTGGCGATGTAGGTGGTCCGTCCGGGAGGTGGGAGGATTGCTCCAGGTCCCACATGCCGACCGAAGGAGCCTCGCGTGTTCTACTGGGTGGTGAAGGCCATCCTCTGGCCCTTCCTCCATTTCATCTTCCGCCCGTGGGCGGAGGGGGTGGACAACGTGCCGAGAGAGGGCCCGGTGATCCTGGCCGGCAACCACCTGTCGTTCGCCGACCACTTCTTCGGGGCGCTGTTCCTGCCCAGAAAGGTCATCTCCCTCGGCAAGTCCGACTACTTCACCGGACGTGGGATCAAGGGCGTGCTCAGCCGGGCCTTCTTCAGCGGCGTCGGCACCGTCCCGATCGACCGCTCCGGCGGGAAGGCCAGTGAGGCGGCGCTGCGCACCGGCAAGCGCATCCTGACCGAGGGGCAGGTCCTGGCCATCTACCCCGAGGGGACCCGCTCGCACGACGGGCGCCTCTACAAGGGCAAGACCGGCGTGGCCAGGCTGGCGCTTGAGTCGCGTGTCCCGGTCATCCCGTGGGCGATGGTCAACACCTTCGAGATGATGCCGCCGGGGCGTCCCCTGCCCAGGCTCGGCATCCGCCCCGGCGTGAAGTTCGGCAAGCCGCTCGACTTCTCCCGTTACTACGGGATGGAGGAGGACCGCCTGGTCCTGCGCGCCGTCACCGACGAGATCATGTACGCCCTGATGGAGCTGTCCGGCCAGGAGTACGTCGACAAGTACGCCGCGAGCGCCAAGGTCGAGGCCGCCCGTGCCGCCAGGGAGGCGGCCAAGGGAGGCCGGGGCTGAGCGCCGCTCAGTCAGGCAGACGCTCACGGATCCGGCGGATGTGCTCGGGCGTCGTACGGCAGCAGCCCCCCACGAAGGAGGCACCGGCCGCGTGCCACTCCGCGGCGGCGGCGCCGTACTCGGCGGGGTCGGCCAGGCCCTCCCAGCGGTGCTCCGCGGCGTTCCAGGTCTCACCGGAGTTGGGGTAGACCACCACGGGCACGTCCGTGACCTCCTTGATGAGGGAGGGGACGTGGCTCGGCGCGACACAGTTGACGCCGACCGCGACCACCCCCGGGTGACCGGCGAACAGCGCGGCGGCCTGGCGCAGCGGGGTGCCGTCACTGATGTGACCGCCGTCGCGGCAGGAGAAGCTCACCCACACCCGGGTCTGCGGCGTCTCGTCGAGCAGCCGCCGCAGCGCCCGTGCCTCGGCCAGGGACGGGATGGTCTCGCAGGCCAGCAGGTCCGCCCCGGAGCCCGCCAGGATGTGCCAGCGGTCCCGGTGCCAGGCGAACAGGCCGTCCTCGTCGAGGTCGTAGTCGCCGGTGTACTCGGCGCCGTTGGCCAGGGCCGCGCCGTAGGGGCCGACGCTGGCGGCGACCGCGCCCCGGCCGGTCGCGTCCCTGGCCTCGGTCGCGAGCCGTACCGAGAGCAGGATCAGCCGCTCGGCCTGGACGGCGCTCAGCCCGCGCCGGACGAAGGCGGGGACGCTCGCCTGGTAACTGGCGGTGGTGGCGACGTCGGCCCCGGCGGCGAAGTAGTCGAGGTGCGCCTGACGGATCACCGAGGGGTTCTCGATCAGGAGCTTCGCCGACCAGAGCTCGTCGCGCAGGTCCGCGCCGAGCGCTTCGAGATGTGTGGCCAGCCCACCGTCGAGAACCGTCATTCCATCACTTTATGGGTGTAACGGGTGGCCGGGGAGGACGCCCCCTCCCCGGCCACCCGGCGCTCAGCCGATCCGGCGCAGGGCCTCGGCCAGGCTGGACAGGCCGACCGGGCCGAGTTCAAGGGCGGAGGTGTGCCAGCGGCGCAGGTCGAAGGCGGCGCCCAGGCGCGTCCTGGCCTCCTGCCTGGCGGCCAGCCAGGCCCGCTCCCCGAGCTTGTAGGAGATCGCCTGGCCGGGCCAGCCGAAGTAGCGGACGATCTCGGCGTGGATGCGGTGCGGTTCACACCTGCCCCGCTCGCCCAGCACCTCGCAGGCCTTGGCGAAGGTCCACCGCGACCCGTCGGGCAGCGGCAGGTCCAGGTGGACGCCGATGTCCACGACGACCCTGGCCGCCCGGAGCGCCGACCCGGCGAGCATGCCGAGGCGGGTGCCCGGCTCGGTGAACCAGCCCAGCTCGTCGGCCAGCCGTTCGGCGTACAGCGCCCAGCCCTCCCCGTGCCCGCTCACCCAGGAGTTCCTGCCGAAGCGGGACAGGCTCTCCCCGGCCACCTTGGTCGCGCCGAACTGCAGATGGTGCCCGGGAACGCCCTCGTGGAAGACCGTGGTCAGCTCCGGCCAGGTCTCGAACCGGTTCCTGTCCTCACTGACCGGCCACCACGTACGGCCCGGCCGCGACAGGTCCTCACTCGGCGAGGTGTAGTAGGGCGCCCCGGAGGAGGAGCCGACGGCCAGCGTGACGTCCACCCGGCGCAGCGGCTCGGCGATGTCGAAGTGGGTGCCGTGCAGCCTCTCGACCGCCCTGTCGTGACGTTCCTGAAGCCAGTCACGGTAGGCGTCGCGGCCCACGACGTACTGGGTGTCGTTGAGGATCTCCGTCGCCTCCTCGACCGAGGCGCCCGCCTTGACCCGGTCGGCCTCGACGGCGAGCTCGGTCTCGATGCGTTCGAGCTCGGCCCAGCCCCACTCGTAGGCGTCCACCAGGTCGATGTCGGCGCCCAGGCTGATCCTCGCGGCCGCCGCGTAGCGCTCGGCGCCCACCGCGTCGGCCTCCTCGGCCATGGGCGCGTAGTCGTCACGCAGGTAGCGGGCGATCCGGGCGTAGGCGGCGTGGGCGGCGGCGACCCCCCTGGCCAGATCCTGCCGCACCGGCCCGTCGCCGTACCGGGCGAGCAACGGATTGTGGGTGCCGCCGTCGGCCAGCAGCCGGGCCTGGGTCGCCGACTCCAGCGCCTGGCGGCGGGCCGCCCGCAGTCCCCTGGACAGGCCGGTCTCCAGGCTCGTCCGCCAGCCGTCCAGCATCTCGGGCATCGCCGCCAGCCTGGCCGCCACGTCACGCCACTCGTCGTCGGTGCCGTTCGGCAGGAGGTCCACGCTGTCACGCAGGTCGTTGACGAGCCCGAAAGGCGCCTGCACCGCGCGCAGCGGCTCGCCGAGTTCGTGCCAGGCGCGTTCGGCCTCAAGACGTTCCCGCAGATGGGCGGCCGCCCGCACATCCGCCTCACCCTGGGGGCGCAGGGTGGCGAGCCTGGTCAATGTCTCGCTGATCAGGGCGGCCCGCGCGGCGTGGCCGTCCGGGCCGTAGTCCGACGCGGCGGCGAACTCGACGGCGATGCCCGCCGCTCCGGCGGCGACCGGGTCGAGCGCCGCCGAACGCGAAACATATTCATCACAAAGAGAGAAAATGGGACTGGTCACGCGGGAACTTTAACCAACCTGACCTGCGGCTAATCGCCTGTCGCATAACGTCCTGACCCTTATAAGAGGAAGCTATCCCCTGTGGTGGCGGCGCGTTATACCCTCCATATGAAATAGGTTATATCTCCTAAGAAATGGCCGTTATCGCCTCCAGAAAGAGCGGCGTTTTCCGGTACGGCCCAGCTCCTCCAGCCCTTCGAGGGTCTCGCGCCACAGGTCCTCCACGTCCCCGCCCGCCCGGAGCCGTGCGACCAGGGCCTCAAGCCCGGCGTGACCGCCCAGGGAGACCGCCAGGGCGGCGAGCCTGCCCGCCAGGTCCTCCAGATGACGCAGCCGGTCGGCGGCGGGCAGGGACGCCGCCTCCCGCAGCCCGCGCAGCTCCCCGGCGAGCAGCTCACCGAGCGGCGCGGGCGCGGGAGGAGCCACCGGGGCGGGGCCGGCGAGCCGGGGGCGGGGGCCGGGTGCGGCGACACGTGGAGCAACGGAGCGCGGAGCGGCGGCGCCCGGCGCGGGAGGCGGGACGGGGGCGCCCCCGAAGCTCGCCGCCGCGAACCCGGGCGCGGCGCTCATGGGGGCGGCCATCCCGGTCAGCGACATCGGCGCCGCCGCCGGGGGAAGCGGCCGCTCCCACCCGCTGGGCGGCTCGACCGGCTGGATCACCCGGTGCCCGGGGCCGCCCTCGGCCACCACCCGGCTGTCGACCGCGACGAACGCGGTGAACCGGCAGAGCACGCCGTACCTCAGGGAGACCGCGACGATCTCCTCCTCCAGGGAGTGGTCCCCGGCGGCGTAGCGGTCCTCAAGCGCCCGCAGGCGCTCCCGCGCCCAGATCGCCCGGGTCGCCCCGGTGGCCGGGCCGTCCGCCACGCTCCCCGCGACCCGACGCCGCCAGGCGTTCCCGGCGGCGTCGGTCCCCCGTACGGCCAGCGAGCCCTCGGCGGCGCCCCGGTAACGTCCCCTGACGACGAGCGGGACCCCCGGGTAGAGCGAGTCGAGACGGCTGACGCCGTCCGGGAGCAGGCCGAGCCCGTCGGCCTCCAGGGACAGGCCGGTGACCACAGGAGAGCCGATCCTGCGGTGGATGTGCTCCATGGCCTCGTCGAGCCTGTCCTCCGACTCGACCAGCTCGCACCGGCCCGCGCCGATCCCGGCCAGCCTGCTGAGGAACCCGGCGTTGACCGCTCTGTCGATGCCGACCGTGTGCACCCGCGTCCCGGCCAGGCGGGGGGCGAGCCGTTCCAGGATCTGGTCCTCGTTGCCGACCTGGCCGTCGGTGACGAGCACCAGGACACGGTCTCTCCCGCCTCTCCCGCCGGAGGCGAGCAGACCGGCCGCCCGTTCGAGAGGGGCCAGCATCTCGGTGCCGCCCCGCGCCTCAAGACGCGCCAGGTGCTCGACCGCGCGGTAGCGGTTGCGGTCGCTCGCCTCGGACAATCCCTCGCCGAGTCCCTCGGGACCCTCGACGACGGTGTCGAAGGACAGCACCGCGAACCGGTCACCGGTGGTGAGCGTGTCGACGATGCGGGCCGCCGCGCGCCGGGCCGCGACCATCTTCCAGCCGGTCATGCTGCCCGAGCGGTCCAGCACCAGCACGACGTCCTTCGCCCTGTCCGTGACCTGGGCCGGGCCCGGCACGACGGTCAGGGTGAACGTGCCCTCTCCGGAACCGTCCTCGGGGTCTTTCCCGGGGTCGGGGACCAGGGCCAGCGAGGTCGAGGCGTCGAAGGCCAGGCGCAGGACGAAGTCGCGGTCGAGACGCTCGCCGGGGCGCAGCCGTACGGTGTTCCCCTCCTCCTGGACCACGTGCAGGCTGGAGCGGATCTCGCGCAGGTCGAGACCGGCGGGGTCGATGGAGACGGCCAGCGACAGGCGGACCGGGTCGGGGAATCCGGGCAGCAGCACCGGGGGTGTGATCCGGGAGGCGTCGGGCACCGCGTCGGTGTCGCACGCCCAGCCGTCACCCGCCCGTTCACCGTCCAGCGGGGCGCCGGGGACGTAACGGGGAGCGACGACCAGCGGGAAGCGGAAGGTCGCCGCGCCGTCCTCGTAGGGGAGCGGCTGGTCGAGCCCGAGGCGTACGGTGACCCGCTCGCCGGGCACGATGTTGCCGACCCTGATGGTGAAGACGTCGGGCCGGTCCTCCTCGGCGATCGCGGCCCGCCTGCCCTCGGCGACGGCCTGGTCGTAGTCGGCCCTGGCCTGGCCGCGCTCCTTCAGGACGCCCTCGACGACCCGGCCGTCGGCCTCCATCGTGAAGGAGGTGACGGCGGCGCGGTCGGGCAGCGGGAAGACGTAGGTCGCCTCAAGCGCCACCTCGTGCGGGTTGCGGAAGGTCTGGACGACCTCGACCCCCGCGGCGAGGCCGCAGACGCCCGCGGTCACCTCGACGCTCTCCAGCGGCAGATTGCCCCGGTCGGTGACGAGGGCCCCGAGACCGGCGCCGGGGACCGGCTCGCACTCCTCGGGGCGTAGCGCCGTGATCTCGGTGATCATGGTTGGTTCCCTCCGTGATCGGGGTTGTCGGGTTTGCCGGGGACGCCGGGGACGCCGGGGACGCCGGGGACAAGGCCGTGCTCGCGCAGCACCGCCAGGAGCGTCTCCGCGGCGGCGCCGATGTCGGCGAGCACGCCGGGGGAGAGGGGATGTCCGCCGTCGAGCAGCAGCGTCACCCCGGCGGCCAGCCGTACGCCGTTGACCTGGGCGGGGACGGGCCGCGCCCGCGGCCGGGGGGCGGATGTCCTGGGTGGTTCGGCCCAGAACCTCGGGCGCGCGCCTCCGCCGCCCGCAGGGCCCGCAGGAGGGCCCGGAGAGCTCGGAGAGGCCGGCGAGGGGAGGTCGGCGACGGCCTCAAGGGTCTGGTCGCTCGCCCCGGCCAGCTCGGCCTGGATCTCGGCGATGGTCAGCCCCTCGGCCTGGCGGCGTTTGACGGCGACGAGCTGGAGCAGGTGACGCCTGCCGTACAGGGCCACGCGGCCCCGACGGGACGCGGGCGGGTCGAGCAGGCCGATCGTGGCGTACCACCGGATGAGGCGTTCGTTGGGCACGTCCCTGACCCGCCCGTTGAGCTGGGCGGTCGGGGACAACGCGGCGGAGGCCCGCTCCGCCAGCTCACCGATGGTCCATTCCATATGACGATAGTGACACTGTCACAATGACAGTGTCAACATAAGGGCCATATTGATGGGTAGGGACGTTTCCGTACAAAACGGAAACCGATCCTGCAAGCAGGGGGAGGACACCACATGTCCGCGATCACCAGTTCGCTCAAGGGCGAGGACAAGAAGGTCGTCATCACCGCGCTCCAGGGCGCGCTCGTGGATCTTCTGGAGCTGTCGCTGCTGGGCAAGCAGGCCCACTGGAACGTGATCGGCCACCATTTCCGCTCGCTGCACCTGCAGCTCGACGAGATCGTCGCCTCGGCCAGGGAGTACGCCGACACCGTCGCCGAACGGGCGGTCGCTCTCGGGGGCAACCCCGACGGGCGCGCCTCGACGCTCGCCAAGACCAGCGAGCTGCCGGAACTGGAGGCCGGTTACATCAACGACGGCAAGGTCGTCGCCGCGATGACGGACATCCTCGGATCGATCATCCGCAGGATGCGTGAGCGCGTCGAGGCGACCGAGAAGGCCGATCCGGTGACCCAGGACATCTTCATCGAGATCACCCAGAAACTGGAGGAACAGCACTGGATGATCGAGGCCCAGCGCTAGGAGCTGTTTAGAGTTCGGATCATGTGGTTGAAGTGAGGAGCTTCAACCACATGACCGAGCCTCGGAGATAGAGCCCGGCTTCATAGCTTT